>NZ_LR214938.2 GCF_900660445.2 Metamycoplasma salivarium | reverse complement strand
ACTAAATCCTAAGCAAAATTAAATATGTTCTATTTTTAGTTTATCACATAAGTAACTATTTTGATACAATTCTTACTATGAGATTAAGACATAATAAAAATGCTTTACAATTAATTAATGATTCAAATTATTCAATCAAAAATTTTCCTTTTCATATTGAAAAAAATACCACATTAGAAATTGGAATGGGAAAAGGTAAAATGCTTTCTGAAATGGCTTTGGATAATCCTAAAATGCAATTTATTGGCCTTGAAAAATATGCAACTCCTGCATTATTTGCTTTAAAGAAAATTGAAAATTTGAAATTAAATAATATGCGCATTTTAATTGGTAATGCAAACAAAATTCTTGAATATTTTGATAACAAATTTGATACTATATGATTAACATTTTCAGACCCTTGGCCTAAAAAAAGACATTTCAAAAGACGTCTAGTATATAGAGATTTTTTAAAATTATATAAGTCAATATTGTCTGAGAATGGAAAAATATTTTTTAAAAGTGACAATGATAATTTATACCAATTTGCATTAGAAGAACTTTTGGCTGTTAATGCAAATATAATTTATCACACAAATGATTTGCATAATAAATGTGAATATGATTTTAAAAATTATTTAACTGATTATGAAATCAAATTTAACTTAGCAGGTAAAAATATAAATTTTATTGTCTTCAACTTTAAAAAATAAAAAAATGGCCGATGGTAAGGGATTTGAACCCTTGAATGACTTAACATCATTATTAGTTTTCGAGACTAACCTCTTCAACCACTCGAGCAACCATCGAACATTTAAGATTATATCTTATTTTTGAAGTCTTTGTAAGCAGTAGCTTCGGTGATATTCTCTTGAAATTCGCCATCAATTTGCCCATATGTTTTTTCATATAATTTAAGTGAAATTTTATTTCCCACATAAGATTTTACAAACTTGTTTTTAATATGCCTTCCAAAATAAACTGTTGGGAAAAAGAACAATAATTTGAATTTAGTAATGTTATCAATAACAATTAAATTTAGTTTGTTGCTTTTAATATCAGCAAAAGGTGCTATCTTCATTCCTTTACCATAATATTTTCCATTCATAATTGAAGCTAACCAAACATTTTCTAATGTTTCAGTTTTGCCATCAACTGTAATTTCTATTTTGGGATAAGGTTTAAATTCTTTAAATGCTTGAATTGATGATCTAAAGAAATTTTGTTTACCATTTTTTATTCTTTGTTCTTCAACTTTTTTGCAAATAAAGCCATCAAGGCCTATTCCAATTCCATTTAAAAAGATGTGAGTTTCATTATTAATTTCAACTTTTGGTAAATTTTCTAAAAATGGATTAATTAAAAAATATTTGTTTTTGATGTGTTCATATGTATAGCCACTTTTAATAATATTTCTAATAAAATCATTTCCAGTTCCCGCTTTATAAGCATAAACTTTGGGAATTAAGTCAATATATTTATAAAATTTATCAACTAATCTTGTCAATGTTCCATCACCACCAACAATCACAATAATGTCTTTTTGTTTATTAATATTTTTTACAGATTCTTCTTTATTAATTGTTGTTGCAATATCTTTAATTCTAATATTATCATCTTGAAAAGTTTTGACAGCATCAAATAAAATTTTGAAAATATTCCTTTTATTCTTACCTATTTTAGAATTTGAATTATAAAGAATGTACAACATATTATTTTCTTTCTAAGTTAATAAAATTAATCTTTGCTATTACTATTTTATAAGAAAAAAATAACATTTTAAAATATAATTGTAAAAACATATGGACAAATCTAAAATTCGTAATTTTGCAATCATCGCACATATAGATCATGGTAAAAGTACACTAGCTGACCGTATTTTGGAATTTACCGGAACTATTGATGAAAGACAAAGTACACCACAAATTTTAGATTCAATGGAACTTGAAAAAGAACGTGGAATTACAATTAAATTAAATGCCATCCAAATTAAATATAAAGACTATATTTTTCATTTAATTGATACACCAGGCCATGTTGATTTTACTTATGAAGTCAGCCGTAGTTTAGCAGCATGTGAGGGTGCATTATTGTTAGTCGATGCAACACAAGGCATTCAAGCACAAACTTTAGCAAATGTTTATTTAGCAATGGAACATAACTTAGAAATTATTCCAATTATTAACAAAATTGATTTAGTGTCTGCTGATCCTGAACGTGTTAAACATGAAATAGAAAATGTGATTGGTATTGATGCTTCAAATGCAATTTTAATCTCAGCAAAAACTGGTAAAAATATTGATCAAGTCATTGATGTAATTATTAATAAAATTCCAGCCCCTAAAGAAGCAGATGACAATAAACCTTTAGAAGCATTAATTTTTGATAGTTATTTTGATAATTATCGTGGTGTTGTTGTTTTAATTAGAATCTTTAATGGTAAAGTCAAATTAGGTGATGAAATTTATTTTATGGCTTCAAAAAAGGTTTATACAGTAACTGAACTTGGAGTCAAAAATCCTTTTGATGTTAAAAAAGAAGAACTTTCTGCTGGGGAAGTTGGATGAATTGCAGCTTCGATTAGAAACGTTAAAGATATTCATATTGGTGATACAGTCACATTAAATAATAATAAAGTTTCATACCCATTACCTGGTTATAAAAAATTAAAACCTGTTGTTTATACTGGTTTTTATCCAGTAGATACTTTAGATTACAATGCATTAAAAGACGCTTTAGAAAAAATAAGTTTATCAGATTCATCAATTAATTGAGAACCTGAAACTTCAAAAGCATTAGGCTTTGGTTTTCGAATTGGGTTTTTAGGTTTATTACATATGGATATTTTGCAAGAAAGATTAGAACGAGAATTTAATTTAGATATTATTGCAACCGCTCCATCTGTTGAATTTGTTGTTACTTTAACTAATGGAGATGTGCAATATATTACAAATCCTTCTTTATTTCCTGATCGCAGTTTAATCAAAATGATAGAAGAGCCTTATATTAAAGCAAGTATTTTTCTAACTGAAGAATATTTAGGTCCTATTATGGAACTTTGTCAACAAAAACGTGGCAAATATGTTGATATTGAATATATTGATGATACAAGACGTAGATTGATTTACGAGCTTCCATTAAATGAAACTATTTTTGATTTTTTTGATTTAATGAAGAGTTATTCAAAGGGATATGCATCCTTTGAATATGACTATATTGGACTTAGAGAATCTGATTTAGTTAAGGTTGATATTCTACTAAATGGTGAAAAAATTGATGCATTAGCAATGATAGTTCATCGAGATTTTGCTTATAATAAAAGTAGGGAATTAGCAGAAAAATTAAAAGAAGTTATCCCAAGACAAAACTTTGAAATCCCAGTTCAAGCAGCAATTGGTAGTAAAATAATAGCAAGAGAAACTATCAAAGCTTATCGAAAAGATGTCACTGCAAAATTGTATGGTGGGGATGTTACAAGAAGACAAAAATTACTAGAAAAGCAAAAACGTGGAAAGAAGAGAATGAAATCAATCGGAACCGTTGATGTTCCTCAAGAAGCATTCTTAGCAATCTTAAAAACAAATACATCAAAGAAAAAGGAGCAATAAATGGCACTTAAACCTATTGTAAGTGGTTCAATTCAAAGGTCAGCTGAATTTGCAACTGAAACAACTGCAAATCGTATTGCTTACGAAACATTGCAAACTAAGGCATTATCTTCTGATCGTGTTAAAAATAAGTTAGTTGATCCCGAGGGAATTATTCCTAATGGAATTTATAAAGTTTTCCGTCTAGAAAGAAATGTCAAACTAGCTTCAATTATCATTTCAAGTATTGTTGCTTTTTTTAGTTTATTATTTTGTATTCTTTTTGCTGCAGCTCCAAAAATATTTAGTAATGATGGAAAAGTTAAATGAGGACATTATATTATTCCAGTAATTTTATTAGGTCTTTCAATTTATATGTTTATTATTGAATTAATTGAACTAATTGGAATTTCTCGCAGTGTTGTATTTTATAGAGAAAGTATTCGAAGAGGGGCTATTAGCACCCCACCTTTTATTACTTTACTATATCGTAAATTGATTATGAAACAAGTTAGAAGAACCTGATTTGTTGTTGCAATAATCTTTTATGTGGGGCTTTTTACATTAATTTTTTATGGTTTAAAAGACGTTGATTGAAAAGGTTTGCATTTCAAAAAATGAATTGACAATACTTTTAAAAATCCAATGGCTGTTGTTTATGTTTTATGCGCAATTATGCTAGTTTCATTGATTTTGCATATTGCGTTAACAATTTTTAGAAAAAAGAGACTTGTTGATATTCAATCATTTTTTGGGAATGAAGTAATGGATTACAATGATTTGCAAGAAAAGAAGTCTAAGGCTCATAGATTTTATGCTAAAATATTTTTCATAAGTATTCTTGTACTTCTAATAATACCTTTTATTATTTACATTGTTTTAAGAAAAACCGTATGGAAGGGGAAATAAAATGCCTACATGAGGAATTGTGTTGTTAGTTATCTTGCCAATTCTAGCAGCAATTGGTGGTTTCGTTGGAGGATTATTTTTTACTAAGAAAAAATATGATAAACAATTAAAAGAAAATCCACCAATCACTGAAAAAATGATTCGTGTTATGTTTGCTCAAATGGGCCGTAAGGCTTCTGAGGCTCAAGTTAAACAAGTTATGCGTTCAATGCAAAATGCAAAATAAACAAAATCTGGGAGAACTTCCCGGATTTTTTAAAAATAAAAAATGCTGGTACGCAAAATGAAATTCGAAACGTACGCAGCAATAAAAATTATACTTTATCTACTTTAGAATTTTTCTTAAATATTCAGCAGTATATGATATTTCATTTTTAGCAACTTGTTCAGGCGTTCCAGTTGCTACAATTTGACCACCATTTTTACCACCATTAGGACCTAAATCAATAATAAAATCAGCATTTTTAATGACATCTAGGTTATGTTCAATGACTAAAACGGTATCTCCATTGTCAACAATTCGATTTAAAACGGATAATAACTTTTTAACATCATGAGTATGTAGTCCTGTTGTTGGTTCATCTAAAATATAAAGTGATTTACCAGTAGGCTTCTTTTGCAAATAAGTTGCAAGTTTTACCCTTTGGGCTTCTCCACCACTTAAAGTAGTTGATGATTGACCTAATTTAATATAGTCAAGGCCAACATCCATTAAAAGTTGTAATTTTGTTCTTAATTTAGGACGATTTATAAAAAATGCATAAGCTTCTGCAACTGTCATTTCTAAGACATCATTAATATTTTTACCATGATATTTAATTTCTAAAGTTTCTAGATTATATCTTTTACCATCACAATGGTCGCAAACTACATAAACATCAGGTAAAAAATGCATTTCAATTCTTAAAACACCATCACCATAACATTTGTCACAGCGGCCACCAGGCACATTAAATGAAAATCTAGATTTGGTAAAACCTTTTTCTTTAGATTCTTCTACCATTGCAAAAATTTCACGGATATCATCAAATAAAGATGTATAAGTTGCTGGATTTGAGCGTGGTGTTCTTCCAATTGGTGATTGATTTACTGAAATTAAAGCATCAACATTAATTTGTCCAGCAAGTTTTTTATCGTCTCTAATATCATATGCAGCAGAATTTAAATATTTATTTAATGCATTTGATAATTCTTCATTAACAAGTGATGATTTTCCTGAACCACTAACTCCTGTTACAACAATTAATTTGCCCAAGGGAAAACCAACTGTTACATTTTTTAAATTATTCGCTGTAGCATTTTTTAATGTTAAAATCTTGCCATTTCCACTTCTTCTAGTTTTTGGCACATCAATTTGTCATACGCCCGATAAATATTTACCAGTTATTGATTCAGGTGCACTACAAATATCTTCTAGTGAGCCATATGCAACAATTTTCCCGCCTTTTTCACCGGCTTCAGGTCCAATATCAACAATATAATCTGCTTCTCTTATAGTTTCTTCATCATGTTCAACAACAATTAAAGTATTACCAATATCAACAATTTTTCTTAAAGAATTAATAAGTCTTTGATTATCTTTTTGATGAAGTCCAATTGATGGCTCATCCATAACATATAAAACTCCAGTTAAGGCAGAACCAATTTGTGTAGCCAATCTAATTCTTTGGGCTTCTCCACCACTTAAAGTTTCAGCTTTTCGATTTAATGTTAAATAATTCAAACCAACATTAATCAAAAACTCAAGTCTATGTTTTAATTCACTTAAAATTAAGCTACATACCTCTTGTTCATATTCGGTCAGTTTTAAATTTTCAATAAATTGTAATAATTCATCAATTGATTTGTTTGAAAGTTCAAAAATATTCAATTTATCTAATTTAACAGCTAGTGCATATTTATTCAAACGTTGTCCTTTACATTCCGGACAAAGTGTATCTGTTAAATATTTTTTATAGTAAGTTTTATATTCTTCTGAAACAGTTTCCATATATTTACGTTCAATTTTTGGTAAAATACCTTCAACAAATCTAGTTCCTTCATATCTATTGCCAGAAGTTGAAATCCTAACCATAGGAATTTCTTCATATGAGCCATATTTAATAACATTTAGTTCTTCATCAGAAAAATCTCTAAGAGGTGTATCTAAATCAATATTATAAAAATCCATAAGATTGGCAAACTCTTGTCATTCTAGATTTTGCGTTCCCACTAAATTTTTATAATATTTAATTCCTCCTTCATTAATTGATAAATTTTTGTCAGGTGCAATTAAGTCAAAACTTGCTTTTTGTAAATATCCTAACCCTTTGCAGTTTGGGCACATTCCAGCAGGAGCATTAAAAGAAAACAATTTTGGTTCAATCTTAGGCATATCAAAATCGCCATACTCACAACTATGTTGAATAGAAAATGTTCGTTTCTCTTTTGATAAAGCTTCAATAGTAACAAGACCATTTGAATATTCTAATGCATTTTCAATTGCTTCAGAAACTCTACTTAATTGGTCGGGTGATAAAACCAAACGGTCAATCACAAGTTCAATTGTTCATTTTTTATTTTTATCAAGATTAATATCTTTGTCTAATTCAAAAATTTCTCCATTAATCTTGACCCTTAAAAAACCATCACGTTTTAATTTTGCAAGTAAAACTTGATGTGAACCTTTTTCATTAGTTACGACTGGTGATAAAATATAAATTTTTTCACCTTCTGGATATTTAAAAACAGAGCCAATAATATCCTTTAATTTTTGTGCAGTAATTTCTATTTTATGAGTAGGACAAAAAGGTTTTCCAATTCTTGCATATAAAAGCCTTAGATAATCATAAATTTCAGTAACAGTACCAACTATACTTCTAGGGTTGTTATGAGTAGTTTTTTGTTCAATAGAAATTGCAGGACTTAATCCTTCAATACTTTCAACATCAGGTTTTTTAGTTCCACCTAAAAATTGTCTAGCATAGCTTGACAAACTATCAACATACCTTCTTCTTCCTTCTTCATAAATAGTATTAAATGCAAGGGAAGATTTTCCTGAACCGCTTAATCCGGTAAAAACAATGAATTTGTTTTTTGGTAAGGTAACATCTACATTCTTTAAATTATTTTCTTTTGCACCTTTAATAATTATTTTTTCAATCATATTGCTATATTTTATAGCAAAACATATTTTATTTATATGTTAATTTATAAAATTAAATTCTCCATTTTTTTATTGTTAGTTTGTTGCTTTTTTAACGAATTTTTTGTTAAAAATTTCTAATGCTTGTTTAATTCTTAGTTTAAAGGTTTTTCTTAACATATTAAAATAATTTTTGTGGGGATGATAAATCGGATGATTTTTAAAATCAAAATCAAACAATGCATTCAATCATTTTAAATGTCTTTTTTGAATATTTTCCATAAGTTGAACATCAAAATTTTGGTAAAGTTTTGTATTATTTGATGCATATCCATAAATATACTCTTTACCAATTTTTCCTTTATAAATATTAAAGTCATAAATCAAACTTTTACCATTGTCAAAAATAGGAGCATTATCTATTTTTTGCAAGGTTTTAGGATCAGCTAAAACACCAAAATTCCCCAAATGACGGTCGACATTAAAGATTAAAGCATCAAAAACCATTAGATCTTCAAATTGCTCTTTACCATAAATTTTTTTAATTTTTTCAATAACAATTTTCTTCTTGTTATTTTCATCAACTAAAACGCTAAATGGCAAAAAGATTCTATTTTCATTTGTAAAAATTTCAGATGAATTGACAAGTTTTTTATTAAACATTTCAATATCATAGGAAATTGCATTTAAGGATAAATATGAAGCTACTTGATATGCAAAATATTCAGTATAAATCTCTAACATTGGAATAGTTTTACTAAAATACGAATTATCTTTAAGTAATATTTTCTTATTGTCACGCAATATCCAAGTTTTTAGTAAATCACCATTAGTAAAGAAATCAGGCGAATTATATTTTACAATACGATCTGTAACTAACAAACGGCACTTTTTTTCTAGCATATCATTAGAGCAATCATTTTTAAAATTATCAAAATAATTTAATTCACTCCATTTTAATGCAATATCTTTTTTAGGCACAATTCAATATGTATCTTCTAAATTTAAACCATAATAGCGATCATAAAGACTCATTAAATCAATTGATTGTGAAAACATATTTTTAAAATTAGGTCTAGTTAGAGGAATTGGCCGATAAAAAAATAGATATTTTCTTAAAATATCACAATTTTTAGACTGCAAAATTAAAGGTATTGTATAAAATCCTTCTAAAGGTATTATTTGTAAAATTTCACTCGTTTTTTCATTGTATGAAAATGAAAAACAATCAACGTCTTTATTTCTAAAAATATATTCCATATTAATTTATTTCTTTATCTTCATTTGACAAATCATCATTTGAAATATCTTTTTTGTTTGTATTTTCACCTTTATCGTTTTTTGAAGTTTTATTATTCTTCTTTTGAACATTTTTAAGCATTGCAATTAATTTATCTAGCATTTCTTTGTTATTTGCAAATCCAGTAGGAGTAATTTTTGCAAATTGTGAGAAATATTCTCTAAAATATGTTTCCATATCTTCATCAGAAATTCCAGAAGATTTAGCAGCATTATATAATTCTTCAACCATATTTTCAAACATTTCTTCCATCTTTATGCTTTGGTCAATATTAAGCGGAAAACCAAAGTTTTGGCCAAGCCCTTCGGCAAAATTGTCGAATACATTTTCACCATTTTTAGTATTAGTAGATGGTTCATCAAATTCATCTTCATCATCATCTGCTTCATCTAAACCATATTCAAGAAAATCAATAATGTCATCATCAGTGAATTTTTTATTAAGCACAAATGCTTTTTGAGATGTATTTCTAACTTTAAATTCTTCTAAAAATGGTAGATATGTATTGTATTTTCTAAGATTTTTTAAAATTTCTTTACGTTCATTATCGTCAATTATTGAAAAAACTGCATTTTTATAATCAAAATCATGAGAAATTAAGGCAAAATTATTTGCGAAATTTGATGGCACTTTATGTTTAGGAATTATTGAAACTTCTAAATCGTATGCCAAAAATAGTCCATTATTAAACATTACTGACCAATGCAAAGGTTTATTTTCTTTAGTTAAGGTTGTAAATAATTTTCTAATTAGTCCACTACAATCAACAAATTTTGGATTATCCACTTTAAAATCTTCTAATACTGGTGAAACTATCATTCTATTATCATACGTTAAAAAACTAATTGACAAAAGACTATCTCTAAAACAAAACATCTCCATTAACAAAATAAAAGTATAAATAGGTAATGTATCAGAAACAATAATCTCTACATTTTTTGCATTAATTCCATTTTTAATAGGTATTGATCTTACTGCTGAAATTTTATCATCCCAAATAAATTCAAAAGGGTCATGAAATATATTTGAATCTTTAATTTTTATTGAGTAATATTTAATTTGTTTGTCTTCTTTATTAAATGGTTTAAACATTTTTACCTCCAATTTTATGTAAAATGTATTGTTTTACGACATTTTTGCAACGATATAAATAATCAATTATAGCTTCACCCAAACCATTTTGTTCAACAGAACTTGTAAAATAATGTGCTGAATTTAAAGCATCTTTTGATGCGTTGGCCATCGCATAAGAGTAATTTGCTAATTTTAGCATTGCTAAATCATTATTACTATCACCAATTGTCATTATATCATTTGTAGTTATATCATCATTTTGATAAACATTTTCTAGCATTCATTTTATTGCAGAAGCTTTATTAACATTTTTGTTTTGAATTTCAATATTTGTTGAAGTAACAATAATTTCAACAGTTTTAATATATTTAATAGCTTTATAAATTTTTGCAAGTTTAAATTCTACGTTTTCATAATTATCAGCATAAATTTCAATTTTTAGTGGATCAATAGACTCATTAGCATAAACTTTAGGAATATTCCTTTGGTTTTCTTTTGAAATAAAGTGATAATCAACTATTTCTTCATTTCAACCACTTTCTTTCTTTAGCAAAAAATATTTATCTTGTGTTCAGAAAGCTAATTGGCAATCAATTTCTTTTAATGCTTCGATAATTTTTTTAAGTTCTTTAAAAGAAATTGCGTTTGTATAAATTGTTTTATTAGCATATACATCATAAATATGCGCTCCAGAAGAGGCAATAATATAATGAGCATGAACTCTTTGACATAAATCTTGCATTCTTTCATAATATGGGTTACCTGTGCAAAGATTAAAATCACTATTATTTGCAATTGCAAATTCAATGTCATCAATAGTTTCTTGCATTGGCGTTTTGCTGACATCATATAATGTTCCATCAACATCGGAAAAAATAACTGATTTTTTAAAATTTGTTTGCTTATAAGGCATTTTTATGTCCATATTATCTCCTCTTTTTATTCAATTAAAAAGTAAAAATTTTTAGTTTAGTATTACTTTATAATTTTATAAGGTTTTTTAATAAATTTATCTTGTAATGTGAAAAGTTTGAGAAAAAAATAAGAAGCTTAATGATTTTTAAGTTCCTTATAAGTTCATTTTGAAATGATATGGCAGGGGATGCAGGAGTCGAACCCGCAACAGAGGGTTTGGAGTCCTCAGTTTTGCCATTAAACTAATCCCCTAAAATTGCATAAAAATTATACATTAGTTCTAACTTAAATTCTTATTTACATTTTTAATAAAAGCAATAAAAAACTTCCCCTAGGGAAGTAATTTAAATTGTTCTCTGAAAACTGAATTAGACTAATAATCTAAATTACTCTATAGAATTACTATTAAATCGTTCAATTTATTAGTACCAGTCAGCTGAATGCATTGCTGCACTTACACCTCTGGCCTATCAACCTCATAGTCTATAAGGAATTTAAAGGGAATATTCATCTTTGAGGAGGCTTCCCGCTTAGATGCCTTCAGCGGTTATCCTTGCCAAACTTGGCTACCCAGCTATGCTCTTGGCAGAACAACTGGAACACCATCGGTTTGTCCATCCCGGTCCTCTCGTACTAAGGACAGCTCTCATCAATATTCCAACGCCCACATCAGATAGGAACCAAACTGTCTCACGACGTTTTGAACCCAGCTCGCGTACCGCTTTAATGGCCGAACAGGCCAACCCTTGGAACCGACTCCAGCTCCAGGATGCGATGAGCCGACATCGAGGTGCCAAACCTTCCCGTCGATGTGATCTCTTGGGAAAGATAAGCCTGTTATCCCCGGGGTAGCTTTTATCCGTTGAGCGACGGCCTTTCCACGAAGAACCGCCGGATCACTAAGTCCTGCTTTCGCACCTGCTCGACTTGTAGGTCTCGCAGTCAATCACACTTCTACCTTTATGCTCTTAAATACGGTTTCTGACCGTACTGAGTGTAACTTTGAACGCCTCCGTTACCTTTTGGGAGGCGACCGCCCCAGTCAAACTACCCACCACACACTGTCCTCTTGCCAGATAATGGCAATAAGTTAGAAGTTCAACGTAACAAGGGTGGTATTTCAACGATGACTCCACAAAAACTAGCGTCTTTGTCTCATAGTCTCCCACCTATCCTACACAAGTTAAATCAAACTCCAATATGAAGTTATAGTAAAGCTCCACGGGGTCTTTTCGTCTAGATGCGGGTATGCGGCGTCTTCGCCGCAACCATAATTTCACCGAGTCCAATGTCGAGACAGTTAAGAGATAATTACTCCTTTCGTGCAGGTCAGTATTTAGCCGACAAGGAATTTCGCTACCTTAGGACCGTTATAGTTACGGCCGCCGTTCACCCGGGCTTCACATTAATGCTTCGCAAATGCTAACACCTCTGCTTAACCTTCGGGCACTGGGCAGGAGTCACCCCATATACATCGTCTTGCGACTTAGCATAGAGCTGTGTTTTTGATAAACAGTTCCCCCTTACTATTCACTGCGGCCCATATGTTACTATGGGCATCCCTTCTTGCGAACTTACGGGATGAATTTGCAGAGTTCCTTGACATTGGTTTTCTCGCTCGCCTTAGAATACTCATCTTGGGGACGTGTGTTCGTTCTCGGTACGGGTTTCACAGAGATTATAGTTAGCAGCTTTTTTAAGAGGCATGAAATCATTTAATTCGCTACTTGGTTGCCCTTTCACTATGCATTGTAACTCCCGGTTAATGTGTTGCGGATTTGCCAACAACACCCAGTTATCACTTACCCCACAATCCAATGAGTGGTAAAACTATCCTTCCCCGTCACTACATCACTCTCAAGAAAGTACAGGAATATTAACCTGTTGTCCATCGGCTACGCCCTTCGGCCTCGTCTTAGGACCCGACTAACCCTGGGTGGACGAACCTTGCCCAGGAAACCTTCCCCAATAGGCGTCAAAGATTCTCACTTTGAATCGTTACTCATACCGGCATTCTCACTTCTAAGCGCTCCACTAGTCCTTACGGTCTAGCTTCAAGGCCCTTAGAACGCTCCTCTAACGTATTTCTACCCGTAGCTTCGGTATTGTGTTTTAGTCCCGTTGAATTATCGGCACAGAGCCTCTCGACTAGTGAGCTATTACGCACTCTTTAAACGGTGGCTGCTTCTGAGCCAACATCCTAGCTGTTTAAGAAACTCCACAACCTTTCTCACTTAACACAATTTTGGGACCTTAGCTGACGATCTGGGTTGTTTCCCTCGCGTGCATCGACGTTATCACCGATGTACCGACTGCATAGCAATACATGATAGTATTCGGAGTTTGATTATAGTCAGTACGGCTAGGCGCCGCCATTCCATATTCAGTGCTCTACCCCCATCATTTAACACTACACGCTAGCCCTAAAGCTATTTCGAGGAGAACCAGCTATCTCCAAGTTCGATTGGAATTTCACCCCTACCCACAAGTCATCCGGGCACTTTTTAGCGTACTGCGGTTCGGCCCTCCGCTTAGTGTTACCTAAGTTTCAGCCTGCTCATGGGTAGATCACCTGGTTTCGGGTCTATATCAACATACTAAAGCGCCCTATTAAGACTCGATTTCTCTACGGCTTCGCTTTAATCCACTTAACCTCGCATGTTGACATAACTCGCCGGTCCATTCTGCAAGATGTACGCCATCACCCATTAACGGGCTCTGACTAATTGTAAGTAATTGGTTTCAGAATCTATTTCACTCCCCTCCCGGGGTTCTTTTCACCTTTCCCTCACGGTACTAGTTCACTATCGGTGTCTGATTAGTATTTAGCCTTACCGGGTGGTCCCGGCAGATTCAGACAGGGTTTCACGTGCCCCGCCCTACTCAGGATACCACTAGAAGATTTACACATTTCACTTACGGGAATTTCACCCTCTATGTTTGAGCATTCCAACTCATTCTGCTATATGTAAATATTTGTCTAACTTCTTAATTAGTAGTCCTACAACCCCAACAACGAATGTTGGTTTGGGCTTTTCCCCGTTCGCTCGCCACTACTAAGGGAATCATTCTTTATTTTCTCTTCCTGCTGCTACTGAGATGTTTCAATTCACAGCGTGTCTCTTCATCCAGCTATGGATTCACTGGTATGATAATTGAGGATTAGCTCAATTAGGTTTCCCCATTCGGAAATCCCCGTCTAAATGCTTATTTCCAACTAAACGAGGCTTATCGCAGGTAGTCACGTCCTTCTTCGACTTTCAGACCCAAGGCATCCACCAAAAACTCTTGCTTATTTAATAGTATAAATATAATGTATGACCTATTGTTTGTCTATTAGAATATTCTATAGGTTGATCTAAACTTTGAAATATTATATTGATTTGATAATTTTTCAATGTCTAATTCAGTTTTCAAAGAACAAAAGAGAGAAATAATTCTCTCAAAACTGGACACGAATATTAAATCCATTAACTTTAGTCATAGAAGTATGGATAACTTCTTTTTGTACTCCGTAGAAAGGAGGTGATCCATCCCCACGTTCTCGTAGGGATACCTTGTTACGACTTCACCCCAGTCACCAGTCCTACCTTAGGCAGTCGCCTCCGAGGTTAGCAAACCGACTTTGGGTATTACCAGCTCCCATGGTGTGACGGGCGGTGTGTACAAGACCCGAGAACGTATTCACCGCAGCATAGCTGATCTGCGATTACTAGCGATTCCGACTTCATGAAGTCGAATTGCAGACTTCAATCCGAACTGAGATCGGCTTTTTGAGATTTGCTCCATGTCGCCATATTGCTTCTCTTTGTACCGACCATTGTAGCACGTGTGTTGCCCCACTCGTAAGAGGCATGATGATTTGACGTCATCCCCACCTTCCTCCCAGTTACCCAGGCAGTATCTCTAGAGTCCTCGACATGACTCGTTAGTAACTAAAGATAGGGGTTGCGCTCGTTGCAGGACTTGACCAAACATCTCACGACACGAGCTGACGACAACCATGCACCATCTGTCACTCCGTTAACCTCCACTATATCTCTATAGCTTTGCGAAGGATGTCAAGAGTGGGTAAGGTTCTCCGCGTATCTTCAAATTAAACCACATGCTCCACCGCTTGTGCGGGTCCCCGTCAATTCCTTTAAGTTTTACTCTTGCGAGCATACTACTCAGGCGGATCATTTAATGCGTTAGCTGCGTCAACAGTTCTCTGCCG
Source organism: Metamycoplasma salivarium (assembly GCF_900660445.2). Lineage (GTDB taxonomy): Bacteria > Bacillota_I > Bacilli_A > Mycoplasmatales > Metamycoplasmataceae > Metamycoplasma > Metamycoplasma salivarium. The sequence continues at coordinate 713,243 of NZ_LR214938.2, read as the reverse complement.
ACTAATGATCATCGTTTACGGCGTGGACTACCAGGGTATCTAATCCTGTTTGCTCCCCACGCTTTCGTTCCTCAGCGTCAGTATAAACCCAGTAAGCTGCCTTCGCCTTTGGTGTTCTTCCATATATCTACGCATTTCACCGCTTCACATGGAATTCCGCTTACCTCTATCCAACTCTAGTTTACCAGTATCCAAAGCGAGCCAGGGTTGAGCCCTGGGATTTGACTCCAGACTTAATAAACAGCCTACGAACGCTTTACGCCCAATAATTCCGGATAACGCTTGCGACCTATGTATTACCGCGGCTGCTGGCACATAGTTAGCCATCGCTTTCTAACAAGGTACCGTCAATGTAGAAGCATTTCCTCAACTACTTTTTCTTCCCTTGCAACAGCACTTTACAATCCATAAGACCTTCATCGTGCACGCTGTGTCGCTCCATCAAGCTTTCGCTCATTGTGGAATATTCCCTACTGCTGCCTCCCGTAGGAGTTTGGGCCGTATCTCAGTCCCAATGTGGCCGTTCAGTCTCTCGACCCGGCTAAACATCATAGCCTTGGTGGGCCGTTACCTCACCAACTAGCTAATGTTCCGCACCCTCATCTCTTAGTGGAGCTTTAAAGGCCCCTTTCACAACGGAGTCATGCGACTCCATGCGTATCCGGCATTAACCAATGTTTCCATTAGGTATTCCAATCTAAGAGGTAGATTAAGCACGTGTTACTCACCCATTCGCCGCTAAAGTATTGCTACTTCCGCTCGACATGCATGTATTAGGCACACAGCCAGCGTTCATCCTGAGCCAGGATCAAACTCTTAAAATTTGTTCTGTCTTGTTATTTTGTAATTATTTAAAATTGACGTTAATGGTATTCGTATCCAGTTTTCAAAGAACTATTTGCTAAATAAAAAATAGCAATATTAATTATACACATTAATAATTTTTTTCTTAAAAATAAAAATATTTTTTTAAATTAGTTTTTTAGCACAATTTTTTGCATCAAAAAAATGTGCGAAAATCATTAAAATGCTCAAATAAAATGGCTATATTGTTTTATAGCATTTGTATTTTATATTAAAGATAAAAAAATTTATAAAAAAAATAGACTTTTTTAGCCTATTTTGTAATTATTTAATTGATAGAACTTTTACTTTATATTTCGTAGGTGCATCAACTTCAACCAAATCACCAGCAGTTTTGCCCATCAAAGCTTTTGCTAATGAAGAAGTATTAGATATTTTTCCAGAAAAAGGATCTGCATCAAGTGAACCAACGATTGATATAGTTTGGATTTTGTCATTTTGTAAAGAAAGAATTTCGATAGTAGAACCAATTCTAATAGTATTATTGTTAGTTGATTTTATTAGTTCATAATTATCTAAAATGTGTTGTAATTCTGCAATTTCATTTTCGATTGCTGCTTGTTTGTCTCTAGCAGAATCATATTCAGCATTTTCTGATAAATCCCCTTGATTTCTTGCTTCTTTAATTTCTTCAATCACTTGAGGACGTGCAACTTCTTGTAAATGTTTTAATCTTTCTTGATATTGTTTTAAGCTTTCTTTAGTTAAATAAATTTTATCATCTGGTGCCATTAGTTTTCCCTTTCATCACTAATTTTATTTCGAACGCTATTTTTTGCTAAAAGTATAACATTTTTGTTCCCAAATTTTAGTGTTTCATATTTTAAGTTTTGTTTTTCAAAGAATTCCTTTGATGCTTTAATTTGTTTTAAATCAAAAAAGTTCAATAATAAGATTCCGTTATCACTTAGATAAGGTAAAAAAGTATCAATAGATTGAGGCAATGAGATTGTTTTTAAATTTAAAATGAAATCAAAACGTTCATTTTTTGCAATTTCTTGATCACTAATCTTAAAATCTTGAGCACTAATTTGTTTTTCTTTAATAATTTGTTGCAATTTAATATTGTTTTTATTAGCTATATGTTGTTTAACATTTTGATAAGACAATGCAGCTAAAGAAATTGATAAATAATCATTTTCATCTTCGACATATATATTACTATACTTATTTAAATAGATGGTGTTAACACAAAATGCTATAAAAAAATCAGGTCAAATTACATCATAATATTTTTTTATGCCTTCTAAAACAATGCCATAATTAGGATTAGTTATTTTTAATTTTTCAAATTCAACTATTTCATCAGGACTATAAAATTTTTTTTGAAGCTTTTTCTTATATCAAAATGTAAGAACAACTCCAATTAAAGCGATAATTAAAGCAACTGCAGCTGAAATACCCAATCCTAATTTAACTTGCGGAGATAATATTGAATTTGGATTCATTAGTTAATATCCTCATCAATTGGACCGACATTTGCTTCATAAGCTTCTTCTATACTTTCAGTTAGTAGTTTTTTGCCATCTAATGTTTTAATTTGATTATTTAATAAAAATTCCTCTACATATGGTTCAAAAATTTCTAACTCTTTGTCATCGGTAATTATCTCGAAATTATCATCAACAATCTTTGAAATCTGAACTATTGTAAATCCATCAGTATAAACAATGTATTGTTCGCCAAATTCATTAAGAGAAAACATTGCATAACAAACGAATAATTCTCCTGTTTCTTGATTTTTAAGTTGCAATTTTCTATCTTCGGTATAAATATTTATCTTTTTGTTTTTCTCCATGTCTATCCTTTATTATAAGTAGAAGCTAAATAATCTTCTAAAATAAGTTGAGCTGCAAGCGAATCTTTTTTTGTTTTACGTTTAGTTTTAGAATAACCTGCTGATTGCAAAATATTTTCAGCATTAATTGTAGTTTGTCTTTCATCTTGAAAAATGATTGGCAAATTAATTTCTTTTGCTAATATTAACTTGAAATTTTCTACCATTAATGTTCGCTCTGATTTTGATAAGTCCATTCTAAGAGGATAACCTAAAACAATAGTATCAATTTCATTTTTATATTGGCTTTCATTTAAATATCATTTAACTTTTTTAATTACTTCAGAAAATTTTTTTTCTTGAAAAAAATAGTTTTCTAATCCGGTTGCAATGATATTTAAATTATCTGAAATAGCAAAACCACAAGTCTTTGTTCCTAAATCTAAGCAAAGTTTACGCATTTAAAACCTTTTTAAGTTCTAAAATAAATTCTTTTTGAGAATTAATGATTTTAATTGAACCTTGGCAAATAATATTATTTCCACCACCTTTACCATTAAAATGTTTTGCAATAATATTAAAGTATGTCATTGCATCATATTTTTTTGAAGCAACAACTAAGAAATAATTGTTTTCTGATGAAGTTTTAGCTAATGAAATTATTAAAGCATCATTATGTGCTTCTCTAAGTTCAACTGCTATTTTTTTAGCAGTTGGAACATCATTTTCAAAAATAATATACACATTTTTGTTATTAATTGACTCTGGTTTATATTTATCAACATCAACTGTAACATTTTGCTTTTGTTTTAACAAGGTCTTATAATCATCTCTAATTTTTTGCTCTAATTTGTCATATTCATCAAGAACTTTTTCTTTTTGCAAACTATTTTTTGCATTATGTTGTGGAATTTCAAGTTTATAAGATGAATCAAGTGTTTGATTATTTTTGATTAAAGTATTTAATAATGCAATCTTTTTATAAATTTCTTGATCTAAATATTTATCGACTTCGTTAGTTGATGTAATTACTCTTAAACGATAAATTCCAGTTCCTTTAGAATCTACAGAAATAACTTTAAAATCTTCAATATCTTGAGAATTTTGGACGTGTGTTCCACCACAAAGGTCTAGTGTAATATCGTCAAATTTAACAACTCTAACTTTGTTTGCATCATGATATTCACTTTCTTCAATAGTCATTCATGCACCCAATTTTTCAGCATTTTTAATTGTTGTAACAATATAGGTTCTATTAACTTTTTTAGCAATATATCCACGCATTATTTTTTCAATATTATGAACTTCTTCTTTAGTAGGCCTATGATCTAATCCAAAGTCAAAAGTGAAATGTTCAGGATTAATATTAGAACCTAATTGTTCAATCTTTTCATGTGGATATGTTTGCCTAATTGCATGGTACATTAAGTGTGTTGCAGAGTGTCCTCTTGCAAAACCGGCACGTGCTTTTTCATCAACAAAACAATCAATTGGTTTATTAAAATCAACAATTCCTTCAACTAAATGCACTGGATTTCAATATTTGTCTTTAAAAACATCTAGAACTTTAATTTTATTTTTGCCTTGCATCATATAACCAAAATCGTGGTTTTGACCACCACTTGTTGCATAAAAAGGTGTTTTATCCAAAATTAAATAACATTTATCAGTTGCTTTATTAGTATTTGAAATTGCTTTTTCATCATTTAACATATATAAAATCTTCGAATTTTTAGTTGTTAAATAATCATAACCTACAAACTCACTTACTAAATAAGGAACTAGAGAAAGCGAATTAATTGCTTTTTGCATTCCAGCATTAACATTTGACCTTGATTCATCTTGATGTTTAACAATAAATTTTTGATAATCTTTATCAGTTCAAGTATATTTGATACCTTTTTCTTTTAGAATTTCTTTAGTTAATTCAATTGGAAACCCATAAGTGTCAAACATTTTGAAAGCCGCTTCAACTGACATTGTGCCATCTTTCGCAATTTCTTGTTCAATAAGCTTTTCACCATCATTAATTGTTTTTGCAAAAAGTTCCTCTTCGTTTTTAATAATCTCAGATACTTTTTTAACATCAATGTCATAAATTAATGAATCTTTTACAACTTTCGTTAGTTTGTATAGGAAAGTTTTTTGTTTAATTCCTAATGCAAGCCCAGCACGATATGATCTTCTAATCAAACGGCGAATAATATAACCGCGTCCTACATTTGAAGGTAAAACACCGTCATTAATTGCATTAACCGAAGCTCTCATATGATCAGCAATTATTTTAAAATAGGTATTAATTTTTGTTTGTTTAGGATCTTTTCTAAAATAATTATCAATATCATATTTTAAAGTTGTTAATTTCTCAACTTCATGAATAATCGGTAAAAATAAGTCTGTATCAAAGTTAGTTGGTGCATCTTGCATAATAGAAACAATTCTCTCTAAACCAGCACCTGTATCAATATTCTTGGTAGCTAAATCAGTGTAATTGTTTTCTCCATCATTGTTAAATTGTGAGAAAACAATGTTTCAAATTTCAACATAACGATCGTTTTCAATATCATTTTTTAAGAGTTCAATTCCTCTTTTATCATATTTTTCTCCACGATCATAAAAAATTTCAGTGTCGGGACCACATGGACCTTGACCAACATCTCAAAAATTAGTATCGCGTGTGCCTTTAATCATATGAGAGGGATCAATTCCATTTTGAATTCAATAATTATAAGTGTCTTTGTCTTCTGAATAATAGGTAATATAAATTCTTTGTTTATCTAATTTTAAAACATCAAAAATAAATTCATAGCCGAATGCAATTGCTTCTTTTTTAAAATAATCACCAATTGAAAAATTACCAAGCATTTCAAAAAATGTGTGGTGTCTTGCTGTTACACCAACATTTTCAATATCATTAGTTCTGATAGATTTTTGTGAATTTGTTAATCTCTTTGCAGGTGGAATTTTTTTACCACTAAAATAATCTTTTAATGTTGCAACTCCAGAGTTTATTCACAAAAGTGATGGGTCATTAACTGGAATTAATGATTTAGATTCAACTACTAAATGCCCTTTTGAAGCAAAAAAATCTAATCATTTTTGTCTAATTTCTTTTGATGTCATAATAAATTCCTTATCTAATGTAATCTTTTAGATTACTACCGTTAAATATTTTATCAATAATAGCTCCGCATACCACTTTGTTTTTATCATATATAACAATCTCTTGGCCAGGTGTTACAGCATCAGTGTTTGGGTATGAAACTTCAATAGTATTTTTATCAATTATTTTTAGAGATATTTTAATGTCGTCTTGACGATATCTAAATTTTGCAGTTAAATTATTTTGATCATAATTTTTAGTCAAAAAATTAGGATTTGTTGCAATTAATTTATTTGAATATAGGTATTCAGGGCAATCTTCATTTGCTACATATAATATTTTTTTATTCAAATCATGTCCAACAACAAAGTATGGTTTTTCGTAACCACCTAAGTTAAGCCCTTTTCGTTGGCCAATTGTATAATACATAGCACCACTATGTGTTCCAACTATTTTATTGGTTGCAATATCAACTATATTTCCAGGCATTGAAGGAATATAATTTTTTAAAAATTCAGTAAATTTTCTTTCACCAATAAAACAAATTCCAGTTGAGTCTTTTTTTGTTGCGGTTTTTAGATTCAATTCTTTAGCAATTTTTCTAACTTCATCTTTAGTAATATTTGCTAATGGAAACAAAACTTTTTCTAATTGTTTATTTGAAAGTTGAGCTAAAAAATATGATTGATCTTTTGACAAATCTTTAGCTTTAAAAAGTTCACCATTAATTTGGTTTGCATAATGACCCATTGCAATATAATCAGCTTTAAGTTCATTAAAAGCATAATTTGCAAAATAGTCAAATTTGATGTATTTATTACAATAAATATCAGGGTTTGGTGTTCTACCTTTTTTATATTCATCAATTAAATATGTAAAAACATAATCTCAATATTCTTTAATAAAATCAATTCGATACAGTTTAATCCCTAATTGTTTTGCAACATCCATTGCATCTTGATAATCTTGTTCTTGTGGACAAATATTTTGTGAAATTTTGTTGTTTCCCAAAATGTCATTATTAAGCATTGAATCTCAATTTCTCATGAAAAGTCCAATAACTTCATATCCTTGTTTTAAAAGTAAATATGCGCAAACACTGGAGTCTACTCCACCACTTAATCCTAGTACTACTCTTTTTGCCATATTTATTTTCCTTAAATTGTTATATAAAAAGATAAAAGACTTACATATGTGCAAGTCTTTGATTAATCTTTATTTAGAAGTTAAAGCTTTTTTTGCCTTTTCTACTATATTATTAAATGTACTTGCATGATTAATTGCAAGTTCTGAAAGCATTTTTCTATTAATTTGAATATTTGTAAGTTTCAAACCTTCAATTAATCTTGAATAAGTAATTCCTAATGGTCTACATGCTGCATTAATTCTTGCAATTCATAATCTTCTAAATTCACGTTTAATTTGTTTACGGTCTCTGAATGCATATGTTCATGATTTAACAACAGCTTGTTTAGCTACTTTGTAACCGATTGATTTGTGTCCTCAGTAACCTTTAGCTAATTTTAATCATTTGTTACGTCTTCTTCTTGTTACTATTCCGCCTCTTGTACGCATGACATTCCTTTCCTAATTAAATTAATTCCTTGTATCTTTGAAAATCTGAATGAGATAAATCAGATCCTTTACGTGAATGACGTTTTTGTTTTGTGGTTTTATTTTGTGCTAAATGTGACCTATAAGCATTACCACGTTTAACTTTACCTGTTGCAGTGATCTTAATTCTTTTTTTAAGAGCACTTTTAGTTTTCATTTTTGGCATCGGTTTCTCCTTCGTTAACTTCTTTTTCTTTATTGTTAGTTTTCAATGCTTCAACTTTCTTTTTATCTTTTTCAATATACATATCTAAGAAACGATCATTTTGCAAAGTTGCAGCTTTTGATACTTTCGCAACATCCTCTACCATTGCAAAAAACTTATCTAGAATTTCATTTCCAAGGTCAGTTCTACTACGTTCACGGCCTCTAAACTTAACAGAGATTTTAACTCTATCACCATTAAGAATAAATTCTCTAGCTTTTTTAGCTTTTGTTTTTAAATCATTATCCCCAATAAGTGGTGTTAATCTAATTTCTCTATTAGTAGTTACACTTTGTTTTTCTTTATTGGCTTTTTGTTTTTTCTTTTTGTCATATTTGAATTTTCCATAATCCAAAATTTTAGTTATAGGTCTATTATTGTCTAAAGCTATTAACACCAAATCCATATTTGATTCTTGTGCTTTTGCAATTGCTTCTTCTTTAGACATAACTCCTAATTTTTCATTGTTTTGATCAAAAACAAAAACTTTCTTGTAAGGTATGTGTTGGTTTATGACATATTCTGCTTTGGGCAAACGACTATTTTTGTTATCTGTTGATTGAATAACTAACTCCTTTATAAAATAATAAAAAGTGGTTTTTGGTCCACTTCTCATTGCTAAAAAATACAAAATTTATGATAGCAACCCATACAAATAAGTCATAGGGTGAGAAATGAATCTACTTTCGCTATAAAAGCAATTACATTTTAGCATAAACTAAATGTTTTTTGATCACTTTTCATAGATATTTTTTTGTTCTTCGTCAAAGGTAATACCCTTAGCTAAATTAAATTCAATTCCACATTCTTTAACTACCGCTGCAAACCCTTTTTCAAAATTATTATTTGCTAATTTTCTTAATTTTTGAACACCTGCAAATTTTCTACCCATACATATTTTGTCAGCAGTATAAAGTATTTTATCTAATATAGTTATTTCATACGCTAAGCTAGTATGAATGTTAATAGCAGACAAAACATCAGAATTTTTGAATTTATAAACATCTCTTAAATAATAAAATGCTGTTGTTTGGTGAATTTTATATTCATCAATTTGATTAATACCATATTGTTTTAAAAAATTAAGTGCTTTATCAATTGGTCATTCTTTTGTTATGTCATGCATAAGTCCTGCTAAATAAGCATTATTTTGCATATTTTTATCTTGCTTATAAACTTTTTTTGCAAATTGTAAACACATATCCGCTGTTGAAAGTAAATGCATATAACGATCATAAGATAAATTGCTTTTTGCAATGTTTTTAAAATATAAACAATTTTCTCCAATATATTCTTGAACTTTTTCACTAACTTGTGAAAAATCACCATTACGATATTTAGTCGAAGAAAATTCGTAAATTGGATTATCTAATAAAAGACAATTATATTTTTTTAGATTTGCATGTTTTATGAAATTATCTCTTTTAAAAATAGTTATTTTTACTAATTTTGCAATGTCATCAATATCTTTTCATTTGTGTAATGAATTTAAATTATCTGAGCCAATTAATAAATATATTTCATCATTGGGGAATTTATTTACAAAATGTCTAACTGTGTCAATTGTATATGAGTCATAAATGCGTTTTGCTTCAAAATCCGATATTTTCATTTTTGGATTATTTATTGCTAACTTAATCATATTAATGCGATGATTAACATCTACATAATCATTAATTTTTTTAAATGGATTTTTATAGGCAGGGACAAAATAAAGTTCATCTAAATCAAGTAAAGAAATTGCATCATTTGCTACTAAAATATGCCCTTTATGAATTGGATTAAAACTTCCACCAAATATAGCAATTTTCATATTTATTTGTATTCCTTTCCATTATTTTTTTGAAGCATAACATCTTCTTTTATAAATTTTATTCCCTTTGATTTTGCTTTTTTATCTAATTTTAAATCGCTTAAAGTTTTTAGACTATTTTTGCCAAGATGTTGGTTGATAGAAAAAATAATGCTTTTGATATTATCTTGTTCTAAATTAGTAAATAAATCAATAAAATTGTTTTGATTAAATATAAGTCTGAGATTTGAAACTCTTATTCCTATTCCCCTTAGAGGTTCTTCATTTCAATGCTTATCAAATAATTTTAAAGCTATATTTGTGATAGTTTCAGCATCATTTACATATTCATTTATTTTGGTTTGAAAAGAAACTCAATGTTTGTTAATGTTTCTAAATTGAATAGTAATAACATTTCCTTCATAATTGTGAAATTTTAATCTGCTTGATATGAAATAAGAAATGTCTTTTATTTTTTGAATAAGAATTGAATAATTTTGAACATCATCAAATAAAAATGTTTCTTGATTTCCCATTCCCTTCATATTAGAAGATGCAATTAAAACATCATTAGTTTTTTCACCTTTCATTTGCAAAAGAACATTTAAATAATTTTTCCCAAATATGTTTCTTAGCAATCTTTCATTATTGAAATTTAGTAAATCCTCATATGTAGATATTCCAATTTCTTTTAATTTTTTTGAGCTTGCTTTGCCAATTCCAAAAACTCGAGAAATATCTAAACTATAAAAATTCTTTCTAATATCTTTTTTGTTTTGTGTTCATCTAACTCCATGTGGTTTTGCTAAATTAGTAGACATTTTTGCTAAAAATTTTGTAAAAGAAATGCCAATAGAACAAGGTATATGAAATTTTTGAAAAATATCATCTTGAATTTTCATAGCAAATGCAACTGGATTTTGATCATTTTCTAATTGAATTTGTAAATAGCATTCATCAATTGAGAAAATTTCAAGTTTTCTAGAATATTTTTCTCTTAAAAAATTAAAAATATGAGATGAAATCAAGGTATACAAATTATAGTTTGGGTGAACAATTACTAAGTCTTTTACTTTTTGCTTAATGATTTGAATAGAATCGCCTGATTTAAAACCCATTTGTTTTAATTCATTTGAAATAGCAGCAGCAATACTACGTTTATATTCGTTGGCAATTGCAATTGGTTTACCCACTAATTTAGGTTCTAAATATCTCTCACAACTTACAAAATATGTATCCATATCAATATGAAAAATATATTCTATCATTATAAGGCCTTTTTAAATGCACGATAAATAATAGAGGCACACTCTAATCTATTTAAATGAACTTTAACATTTTCGAAAACTTGTAGTTTTTCTAATTTTTTTAATGAAGCAATATTTTTATCATCTAGTTTTTTATTTATCATTTTGAAATATAAATCTAACAATTTTGAAATTTCAGTTTTTGATTTATTTAAAAACAAATCTATTGCTAAATCACAACTAGCTAAAAATACTCCACATCCAACTGCTTCATATTTTGCATTAGTCAAAACATCATCTTTTCAAACTAATTTTAGTCTTAAATCATCAACACAAACATTTGAATGTTCGGCTATTAAATCTTCTTCTAACAACATTTGCGTTTTATATTTGGGGTTTACATAAGCATCAAATATAATTTGCCTTACATCACTATTTGAATAAGAACTCAATGAAATCACCCCCTTCTTTTAATGCAGAAATTAGTTTGTCTATATCTTCCTTGTTATTATAAATAGAAAGCGAAACTCTAATATAAGAATTTGCAAAATTAGACAATTTCGATAACATTTGTGCACAAAATTTCCCTGCCCTAACATAAATGCCTTTTTCATTTCCTAAATATGATGCAACATCTTGCGGAGGAATATTTTTAATATTAAATAAAGTAATAGTATCGCCTCTTGAAGATCTTATTTCAACATCATTTAATTTAGAAAGTTCATCATACAAATATTCAGCAAGCGCATTTTCATATTCTTTAATTTTTCTATAACCAATTTTGTTGACAAAATCTATTGCAGCATCAAATTGAAATATACCTGCTAAATTTGCTGTCCCTGGTTCAAATTTGGCATTACTATTATTTGGAGTTCAACTACAATAGTCAATATCATGCACTTGACCTCCACCTCATTTAACAGGTTCTAACCTACTTTTTAATTCATTTTTAATAATTAGAGCACCTATTCCGGTAGGACCATATAATTTGTTTGCAGAAAATGCGATAACATCACAATTATTTAATGACACACGTTCGTGAGCAATAGCTTGTGCGGCATCGTTTATTAAAATTGTTCCATATTTTTTACACTTTTTATAAATAGTTTTTAAATCATATTTCACATTAAAATTGTTTGTAATTTGCGACAAAGCAACAATCTTTGTATCTTTATCAATAAGAGAAAGCAAATCTTTTTGGTCACTAAAATAATTTATTTTTATATCTTTATTTTGACTAAATAATTCTATAAAAGGAATTATGTTAGAACTATGATTAAAATACGATAGTAGAATTTGCCCCTTATCAACAATCTTTGTTAGCGTTCTTGCTATTATATTTAATGAATCAGTTGTGCCCGAACTAAAAATTACTTCGCTTGAGTTTGCATCGACTAATTTAGCAATATGTTCACGAGTTTCATCAATTTTATGAATTGTATATACTCCAAGTTTCGAATCTGCAGTACGTGATGAAATTGAATATTTTTCATAAAAATCGTTGCCTGCTTTAATAACCATTTTAGGTTTTAATGCTAATGCAGCATTATCAAAATATACCAATTTAGGATTATTCAATAACATTGGAAATTTTTTTCTTACATTTAACATGATTATTCCCTTTCAAACAATGAAATATATTCAATATTTTTAGATTTCTGACCAGTAATTGGACTTTCATATGCATTAATAAATTTAAAATGATTATTTTTTGCATATTCAATCACTGTTTTAATTATTCGCTCATGATGTTTTTGTTCAACAATACCTCGTTCTAAAACTAAAGATGAAGGTGCTTCAAATTGAGGTTTAATTAATATCATTAACTTAGACCCACTTTGCAGTAAATCTTTTGACACTTGAAGCACATACTTTGCACTAATAAATGAAACATCGCAAGTTATAAATTCAATTTGTTCTTTAAAAAAATTTGTAGTTAAGTCTTTTAAATTTGTTTTTTCATAAACAACTACTTTTGGATTAATTCTTAATGAATAGTCTAACTGATTTGTTCCAACATCAACTGCATAAACTTTTTTAGCATTATTTTCTAACAGAACTTGAACAAATCCGCCAGTTGAACTTCCTATATCTAAACAAACTAAATTATTTAATTTTAGATTAAATTTTTCAATAGCTGCTACTAATTTAAATGCCCCTCTTGAAACATACTTTTTAGGTTCTAATAACTCTAAATTTAAATTTGTAATTTCAAATTTCATAAAAGGTAGAAATGATTTCTCTCCATTAACAATTACTTTTCCTTCTTTAATAAAAGCTAATAATATTTTTTTGGAATAGTTATTATATTTGTCTATTAAAATCTTTATTAATTCTTTTTTCATTATTTTTTATCCACAAGCTTTGAAGCAATTAAATCTAATGCTTTGTTAACCAATTTATACACAGTTCCTGGTATATAAATTTTTGTAATATTAATCATTTCATTAATAACGATTTTAGGATTATTTAAAAAAAGTTCATATGTGCCATATAACAAAATTGCTCTAACTAATGGTTGCAGTCTTTCTCATTCTCAGTCTGCACTTAATGCAGCAATTATTATTTTTTTTAATGAGTCATACTTTGCTTCAATTTGTTCAATAATTTTTATTGCATTGTCATCTAAATTATCGTCTTCAAATATTTGTTTTGAATCAACTTTTTGGTCAAAAAGCTCATATTTGTATATTGTATTGATAATTTCAGTCCGCTTTTTTAAAGCATTAATCAAAAAAATCATTTTATCTTGTTCTGTTTTCATAGAGCTAAATCCTTTTTATTCCCAAATATTTATCAGTTTTATAAACTTATCTTCTTTGTTTTTGGTTAATCTAAAAACAATTCCGTTTAATTGACATTGATTTTTTGAAACTTGAAACGAAACAAATGAACCAAATCTCATTTTTTCATAAACTTCTTGAAAATTAGAACCAATGGCACAGTTTCTAGGACCACACATACCGGCATCCGTTGCATAATATGTACCATTTGGTAAAATTCTTGCATCATTGGTTTGAACATGGGTGTGTGTGCCAAAAAATGCATCAACTTTACCATCAACATATAAAGAAAATACAGATTTTTCAGCAGTTGTTTCAGCATGAAAATCTATAATGTAATAATCTGCATGATTTTCTTCATATAATTTATCAAAACTATCAAAAAAATTGTTTGCACTTTGTTCTTCTCAAGGCGCTAATAATGGGTTAAAAGTAATTCCCATAAATGACATAACAGCAATTTTTTTGCCTTTTACATTAAAAATTCTTATTCCTTTGCCAGGATATTTATTGTTAATATTAGCAGGTCTTATTAACTCATTTTTATTAATTATTTCTTTAATTTTATCTTTTGCTCAAACATGATTTCCCAAAGTGAATGCATCAACTCCAATAGATCTTAATTTTTTAAAATCTTTGGGTTCAAAACCTTTTCTACCTGAAACATTTTCTGCTTGTGCAATTACAAAATCGATATCATATTCTTTTTTAATTTTTGATAAATATTTATTGACTACCTTAATTCCCGGATCACCAAAAATATCCCCTAAAAATAATACATTTATTGATTCATTATTCATATGATACCTCTTAATAAAAATGCAAACTATCTATGTTAATATAAATAATAGTATTATTTTTTATAAATAATTCAATTATTTTTTATTCATTATCAGAATTTAATTTTTCTAATACTAAAGTTGTAATTTTTTCACGTAGCTCATTATTGTTTTCTAACAATATTTGTAGATTTACAATTCCTTGTGCAATATTTTCGTTTTCAAAACTATACCATGACCCTTTTTTAATCAAAATATCAAATTGTTCAGCAAATTTAATTATTTCTGCAATCTTTGAAATACCTTTTGAAAAAACTATTTCTATATTTGTAATTTTATAAGGTGCTGCTAATTTATTTTTAACAACTTTGCATTTTACTTGATTACCAATAATAGCTTCGCCTTGACCTAAATTCTGTTGTTTTCTCACTTCTAATCTAATTGTTGAATAGAATTTTAATGCTTTACCACCAGGTGTAGTTTCTGGGTTTCCAAAAATAATTCCCACCTTTTCTCTAATTTGATTAATAAATATGATTGCAGTTTTGTTTTTTGATAAAGATCCTGTAATTTTTCTCAATGCTTTAGACATAAGTCTTGCTTGCGCACCAATAACTTGATCTTTCATTTCTCCTTGAAGTTCAGCTTCTGGTACTAATGCTGCTACTGAATCAACAACAATTAAATCAATAGCACCTGTTTTTGCTAAACAATCCACAATTTCTAAGGCCTGTTCGCCTGAGTCTGGTTGTGATAATATCAATTTATCAATATCAATCCCTAAATTCTTTGCATAAATAGGGTCAATTGAGTGTTCTGCATCAATAAAAGCTGCAATTCCACCTTGTTTTTGAACTTCTGCAATTGCATGCAAAGCAATTGTTGTTTTTCCTGAACTTTCAGGGCCATAAATCTCAATTATTCTCCCTTTTGGTCAACCACCTATACCTAATGCTTTGTTAATAGCAAGTGAGCCAGAGTCTATAGTTTCAGGAATAATATCAGGTTTATTTCCCAAAATCATAATTGATTCTTTTCCAAACTTCTTCTCAATTTCTTTAAAAGTTTCTTGAAGTAGTTTGTTATTCATTAATTCATTCATTTCTTGTTCTTTTTTCATTTTTTATATCCCTTCACTTATTACTATAAAGCATATATACATATAATCTTAAAATTTGAGAAACATTTGTGAAAGATTTGAGAAAGCTTAACTCTTACAAAATTATAGAATTTTGTGAATAAAAAATATGCCTTTGCATAAAAACATTAGCATATTTAAGAAACTTTATTTTTCAATTCTAATTTGATAAACCATTTTCGAAATTTTCTTGCTTATTGCTTTTATATTTTCTATTTGGTGATCGATTTGTTCATTTGAATATTTTAAAGCGTTTTTATTATTTAAATTACCATGCGAAATTATTAAATTTTTCGAGTTTTTAATTTTTTTTGTTAGCCCTTAAAATTGTAGAATATGAAATATTCAAATCTCTAGCTTTCTCTCACAAATTTCTACCATCGTTTCTTTGCAAAGCATTAAATATTTTGTTATGTTTTTCTGAAAAGGTTCATTTGTTTTTACCAATTTTATTCATTATTATCGTCTCTTAACAATCTTAATAAAACTAGCAAATTGCTTTCTAATAGGCATATGTCAAATTGTTTTCTAACTCATGAATACGCTTAAAGATAGAGCACTAGATTATTTGTATAATAGTTATATTCTCAAAAACATTCATGATGATGTTGAAACACACTATAAAGGGGGACACTACAATTCAGTCCAACTACTATGCTCAATATTGTGGTTAATCAAATTAAACAATTTGCCAAATGCATTAGCATTTGGTTTTTTATTGCCAAATAAAAAAATCTATCCAAAATTCTTGGAAAGATAATTTAAATCAAATTAAAATTTACTTATGATATTTAATGTTATTTTTAATAGCAAAACCACGAAAAATTTGTTCAACTAACATAATTCTAAAAAGTTGATGTGGAAAAGTTAAATCTGAAAATGATATTTTATTTAAAAAATATGTTTCATCAACTCCATTACTACCACCAATAATAAATGTTAAATTATCAACATCTAACATTTTGCTAAATTCAATGCTATCCATTTTTTTGCCATACAATGATAAATATATAACATGCGAATTTTTAGGAATTTTTTCTAAAATTAATTTTGTTTCTTTTTTAATTTTAAGTTCGATATTTTCTTCAACAATTTCTTTAATTTCAATTAAATTAATCGATGCAAAAAAGTTAATCTTTTTAATATATTCTTGATAAATAGGTTTGTATTTATCATTTAAACTACCAACTGCAATAATATTAATTTTCATATTTTATTTCTTGTTATTTAATCAATAGATTAACATTTGAATATCAGCGGGATTTATTCCGCTAATTCTTGAAGCTTGACCAATTGTGGTGGGTTTTATTTTATTTAATTTTTCTCTAGCTTCTATGGCTAAATTAGGAACTTGATAATAATCAATTTCAGTTGATAGTTTTAATTTCTCTAAATGGTTCATTTTTTCGGCCATTGATTGTTGTTTTTTAACATATCCAAATAATCTAACTTGAATAGTAAGTTCATTAGGATATGGAAAATCTTTACCTAAAACATCAATGGAATCAACTTCTGGATTTGCTAATAATTTTAATTTTGAAGAACCATTAACAACATTGTATTTAAGTCCTATATCAGATGTTGATGAAACATATTCATTTTTAAGTTCTTGAATTCTTTTGTTAATCAATTTATATTTATTAACAACTTCATCATATTCAGCCTTAGAAATCATTTTATTTTCATAAGCATATTTGGATAAACGTTCATCAATATTGTCATTTCTTAAAATCAAACGGTATTCAGCTCTACTTGTTAACATTCTATAAGGTTCATTTGTACCTTTGGTAACAATATCATCAATTAAAACTCCAATATAACCATCTGACCTAGCAATTTCTAAAGGAGACATATTGTCTAATTTATTTGCTGCATTAATTCCAGCAATTAAGCCTTGCGCTGCTGCTTCTTCATAACCGCTTGTACCGTTGGGCTGACCTGCGGAAAAGAAATTGTTTAATTTCTTAGATTCTAAAGATTTATATAAATTTAATGGATTTATTGCATCATATTCAATAGCATATCCATATTTTTGCACTTTAGCATGTTCAAGTCCAGGAATTGATTTAACCATTAAATCTTGGACATCTTCTGGCATTGAAGTTGAAAGCCCATTAATGTACATAATATCGCCTTTAGCAGTTTCTGGTTCAAAGAAAATATGATGTGACACTTTATCAGGAAATCTAACAATTTTATCTTCAAAGCTAGGACAATATCTAGGACCTATACCAATAATAAGTCCTGAATATAAAGAACTTTTCTTAATATTCTTTTCAACAATTTCTTTAGTTTCTTGTGTGCTATGTGTCAAATAGCAACAAGTTTGGCTATCTAATTTAATGTTTGAATGTTTTGAAAATGAAAGTTCATTAGGCTCTAAAAATTCTTTTTCAACTTTTGAAAAATCAATTGAATCTGTATAAATTCTGCAAGGAGTTCCAGTTTTTAAACGTAAAATTTCAAACCCATATTTTTTAAGATTTTCAGAAAGTTTACTGCTTCTTTTTTCTTTATCAGGTCCTTCATAAGCAACATTCTCACCACGCAAGATTCTTGCGTTCATATAAACACCTGTCGTCATTATTGTTACCTTAGAATATATTTCACCATTATTTTTAGTAACAACTCCAAGACAAGTATTATCTTTAACAATTAAATCTTCAACTTCATCTTCAATTAAAGTAATATGTTTATTTTTTAGAATATCATCTAAGATAATTTTGCAATATTTATCTTTGTCAATTTGGGCACGCAATGATCAAACTGCAGGACCTTTTGAAGAATTTAACATCTTAATTTGAATCATTGCTTTGTCAGCAAAAATACCTTGCATTCCACCCAAGGTGTCAATTTCTCTAGTAATTATTCCTTTAGCAGAACCTCCAATTGAAGGATTGCAAGGTAACATTGCAAGTTTATTTTTATTTAAAGTAATTAACGCTACATAAAAACCACGCTTAGCGAGAGCATAACTAGCTTCGATACCAGCGTGGCCTCCGCCAATAACTATGGCGTCAAATTTATTTTGCATATTGTTATTTTTTAAGATTATCTAGAATCTTTTCAATTCTAGCAGCTTCAGGTTCAACAGTATCAATGTTGAATTTAAGTTCTGGCAATTTTTTGTAGTGTCAATTTCTTGCAACAACTGAACGAATAAATGGTGTCATTTTAGTAACTTTTTCTAAATATCTTTCTTTGTCTTTAAAAAATGTTACATAAACTTTTGCATATGAACCATCGTTTGTTAAAGTAACATCATTGATTGCAACATTTGTTGTATCAAAGTCTTGTAACTCATAAAATGCATCTCCAATTAGTTTTAATAATAAGCTAGCTTTTCTTTCATGTGTAATACTATTCATCTTTTAATACATCCTCATAAAATTTTAATTCATCATCTACTTCTATTTTATCAAAGTCTTTGATATGAGTTCCAAAATCAAACCCTTTTTCAACAATTTTGACATCATTCTTTTCTCTTTTTAAGGAATTAATATTTCCTTTAAAAATTGATTTTCCTTTTCTAAAAACTTCAACTTTACAAAATTCTTTACATACACCTTGTAGTTGTTTACATCCAGCAATAGTTCCAACTTTAGAATAATAAAATAATTGAATAACTTGTGCTTGACCAATTCCTTTTTCTTCATAAACTGGTTCTTTTAAAGTTTTTGCTAATGCTTCTAATTCCTCAATTATTTTGTAAATAATGTTGTGCTTTTTGATTTTTACATTTCTAAGCTCGGCTAATTTTGCAATATCACCACTAATTGAAGAATTATTGAATGCATAAATCCTTGCATTTGAAGCTTCGGCTAAAATTACATCTGCTTTATTAATTTCTCCGGCATTTGCTCTAATAACATTAATTAAAACTTCATCATTTTTAATTTTAGAAACTGAATTTTTAATTGCTTCTGCAGTTCCTTGAACATCAGTTTTAATAATAATGTTAATGACTTTCATACCATCTTCAATGTTGATAGCATTTTTAGTGTTGATTTCTTTTTGTTTATCTAAATAAGATTTTTCATCAGCTAATTTTTTAGCAAATTTTTCATCTTTTAAAACAACAAATCTATCACCAGCTAAAGGATTGTGATTAAGTCCTGTAATAACACAAGGAGTTCCAGGTAATGCTTTTTCTAATGGTTTTCCTTCAACGGTTGTTAAACTTCTAATATTTCCAAATTGTGCGCCAGCAACAATAAAATCTCTTGGATATAAAGTACCATTTTGAACAATAACTGTTGAAACAACACCTTTACCTTTATCCAATTTTGATTCAATAATAGTTCCAATTGGATCACGATTTAAGTTTGCTTTTAAATCTAGCATATCTGCTTGCAAGAAAATTGCTTCTAAAAGTTGATCAATGTTTTGATTTTTTATCGCTGAACCATAAACAAATTGAACATTACCGCCTCATTCTTCACACACAATATCATGTTCTGCAAGTTGAGATTTAACCTTTTCTAAATCAATTTGAGGTTTATCAATTTTGTTAACAAAAACAATAATTGGAACATTGGCGGCTTTAGCATGGTCAATTGCTTCTATAGTTTGAGGTTTAACTCCATCGTCAGCAGCAACTACAATAACAACAATGTCAGTTACTTTCGCTCCACGAGCACGCATTTCGGTAAATGCTTCATGGCCAGGAGTATCTAAAAATGTAATTTTTCGGTTTTTAAATGCAACTTGATAAGCCCCTGTATGTTGTGTAATTCCTCCAAATTCTGAATCTAAAATATTTGATTTACGAATTTGGTCAATTAAAGTAGTTTTTCCATGATCAACATGTCCCATAATAGTAACAATTGGTGGTCTAACTGTTAAATCTTTAGGATCATCAGCAATTTCCAATTTGTCAAATAAATTTTGTGCATCGACATTGTCTTCTTTTTTAAAATCTAAATTAAATTCTAAACAAAGTTCTGCAATTTCCTCTTCGTTTAATGAAGTGTTAATGGTTTTCATTTTTCCCATTTTAAAATAATAAGTAATAATTTGTGCAGGCGTTTTTTTAATTTTTTCTGCAAATTCAGAAATTGTTAAAGGACCATGAAAAATGAAAACTCCATCTTGTAAGGCAGTGGTTTTTCCTTGGCTTAATTGTTCTTTAATATTTGCTATATTTGATTTTCTTTTATCTTGCTTTTTATCCATTCATCCACCTCACTTTTTATAGTATTATACATTTCAATGTCAATATTTTGCCTAAATGTTTTGTTTAGAAGTTTTCTCTTAAATAAAATATCAAGTTGTGAAATATTGTTTAAACAATATGCACCTTTGCCTTTTAAATTACTTTCTGGATCAAAATGGACTTCACCATTTTTTAATTTTGCAAACCTAATTAGCTCAGAAATTGGATAAATTTGTCCATCAACAATTGATTTTCTTGAAATGATTTTATTCTCAGTCTTCATCATTAATATCACTTAAATCAATATCACCTAAAATATCATTATCTTGTTGGAAATCTTTTAGTTTAGTTTTTGCAATTTTTTCATAGTCGTCTTTTTCGTCAGTTTTATTATTTTTAATTGCTTTTTCTAAATCCTTATAAACATCTTCAGTATTGTTTGTATCTAAGACATTTTCTCTTGCTTCTTCAATTGTTGCATCAATAGTGTCAGTTAGATTTGAACCTAATAATTGTTCTTCAAAATTAGTTGATTTAATTTGTGATTGCATTTCTGCAATTTCCATTGCAAAATCATCCAAATTAATTTTATTTTTATCATCAAATCCAATTGGAGTTTTTTGTCTTGATTTGAAATTTGAACGAAGTTTTTTTCCTTGTTCTAAAATCTTGAAATCTTCATCAGTTACATTTCCATTTTCTATGTTATAAGCAATATGTTTTTCATCAGCTTCTGATTGGCTAATGATGTCTAATTTTGCTTTAACAATATCAGATGCTAGTAAAACATTATGTCCTTTTTTGCCAATTGCAAGTGTGTGTTGAACATCAGGAACAATCACAATATAAGCAGATTTAGAACCATTTGTTGGTTTAGTTTGAATAATATCAATTACTTTAGCAGGGCTAATTGCATTCATAATTAACTGCTTTTTATCTTCAGAATATTGTACTAAATCGATTTTTTCTCCTTTTAATTGTTCAGAAATTGCAGAAATTCTTGCAGCATTTCTTCCAATAATTGAACCGATTTCTTCAATATATGCAGGCGCGGTTGGTGATTTTTTAACAACAACTTTCGATCTAAGCCCAGCAATTCTTGCAATATAAGCAATTTCAACATAACCTTGTGCAACCTCAGGAATTTCATTGTAAAACAATTTAACTAAAATTTTATCATCAACATTTGACACTAAAAGTTGTGCGTTTTTGTTATCTTGCAAAAGTGAAACAATACATACATCAATTGTATCTGCTGGAGATAGTGAATCTGTAATTTTCTTATTAGCAGCTGAATTTGGCATAAATGCTATAACTTTAGGATTTTCGACAAGTTCTAGTAAAATTCCATTCTTTTGATATTGACTTAATCTAGCTTTTACAACTTCGCCAATTTTGTTTTGGTAGTCATTAATAATTCTATTTTTTTCAAAATCATTAATTAAACCTTTGAAATTTTCTAAAATTTTGACAAAATCACGTTTTGAAAAACTATCCAAATCAATTTCTTCACTAACAAAATCATCAATTTTTGCTTTTTCTTTAATTGTTTTTGCAATTGAAAGAGGAACTTCAATAAATCTAACTATATCACTTGGATTTTTTGGGTCTTCAACAACTAATTTCTTGTGGTTGATAATTGATAAATTATTATTTGCTTCATCAATAATAAATTCAAGTTCTGCATCTTCATCATAAGTTCCATAAATAACTTTCTCAACTGATTGTTTAAAATAATCAATAATTACTTCTTTTGGAATATTTCTTAAATTTGATAAATTAAAAATACTTCTTAAGAATTCTTTAAATTTTAAATCACTACTTTCCATAGCATTTGCCTTTCTATATAAAAAAGTTAGCAACACGCCAACTTTTTCTAATGTTTTAAATATTACGAATTTAATTATATAACAAAAAAAATTTTTATCAAATAATTTGCCCATGAATTCTATTGCGTTCTAAATCAATGTCTAAGATTTTAATTTGAACAGTATCACCAATGTTTAAAACATCAGATGGTTTGTTGATAAATTCGTTTTCAGTGCGTTTCATATGTGAAACATGAACTAAGACACTTTGTTTAATTCCTATAAAAACAAATGCACCAAAATCAGTTAAATTCAAAACTTGACCAGATATAATTTGTCCAACATGCAAATCTTCAGCTTTTGTAATATTCTCATTTATTGTAAATCCAGCTTTTTGGTCTCTTATATCTTTGCCTGGATTTAATAAAGAATCAATAATTAAATTCAAATCAAATTCATTGATTTTAAGATCATTCATAATCTTATTTTTATCAATATTTTGTAAAAGTTTTTTATCAATTTGACTTAAATCGATATTTAAATATTTAACTAATGAATCAGCAAGTTTGTAACTTTCTGGGTGAATATTTGTTTTATCATAAAAAACATTTGAATTATAAAGTCTTAAAAAACCGATTGCTTGTTCATAAACTTTATCACTAATTCCTTTAATTTCCTTAAGTTCTTCACGGTTGGTAAATTCTTTGATTTTATTTCGATGCTCAACAATTTTTTTAGCTAATGTTTTTGTTAAGCCTGAAATATATCTGAGAATATATTCACTTGCAGTATTTAGGTTAACTCCAACTTCATTAACTACCTTATTGACTTTAAATTCTAGCTCATTTTCAAGCATTTTTTGGTCTACATCGTGTTGATATTGCCCAACGCCAATTGCTTTAGGATCAATCTTAACAAGCTCATTTAATGGATCTTGATATCTACGACCAATTGAAATTGCAGATCTTTCTTCAACAGATAAATTTGGAAATTCTTCAATTGCATTTTTTGAAGCAGAATAAACTGATGCACCAATTTCAGAAACTACTAAACATTTTGCATTTTCTTGCCCATTTACTTCTTTTCTTCAATTTAAAAGGTTTGTAATAAAATCCTTAGTTTCATGGCTCGCAGTTCCATTACCTATTAAAATTAAATCTGATTCATATTTGTCTAACAATTTATTAACAATTTCTTTAGCTTTATCCAAATTAGGTTTTGGTGGGTTAGGATAAATAATTGCTTTTTCTAAAAAATTACCATTTTCATCTAAAATAGCGATTTTACAGCCATTAACGTAAGCGGGGTCAATTGCCATAACTTTTTTGTTTTTGACAGCAGGTGCAAGTAACATTTGTTCGACGCTTTTTGCAAATAATTTAATTGCTTCAGCTTCTGCTCTTTCAAATAAATCGGTTTTAATTTCTCTAATAATAGAAGGATATATCAACCTTTTTAAACTATCATCGATTGAATCATTAATAATAAATGCTGTTCTTTTGTTCACAAAATATTTGTTCCTAAGCTCATATTGAATAGGCTTTTCATTAAATGAAATATCATAAGATAAAATCTTCTTATCAGCGCCACGTGAGATTGCTAATATTCTATGGTTTGGAATAAATTTAACTCTTTCTTTAAAATCATAGTATTGTAAAAACACTTGTTTTTCATCATTAGCATCTTTTTTAACCTTAGCTTCAATAGTTCCATAACTAATTAGATTATTTTTAACAAATTCCCTTGTGGAAATATCTTGAGAAATAATTTGTGCAATAATGTATTTAACTTGTTCAATTATTTGCTCAGTTGTTGTTAGTTTATCATTGAAATATTTTTTGCATTCATTAAAAACATTAAAATCCTGTGATGTTTCAGACATAATTTTTTCAGCCAAAGGTAAGAGGCCCATTGCAATCGCTTCAGAAGCTTTGGTTTTCTTGCCAATTTTGAAAGGTTCATAAATGTTTTCAAGCTCTTGTTTTGTGCTTGCATTTTGAATTTTTAATTTTAATTCATCTGTTAGTAGTTTATTTTCTTCCAAAATATTCAAAATTGCTTCTTTTCTTTTTTCTAATTCAACATCATATTTATAAAGTTCTTCAATTTTTGCAATTTGTTCTTCATCTAAACCTTCAGTAATATTTTTTCTATATCTTGAAATAAAAGGAACTGTACATCCTTGTTCTAATAACTCTAATGTTTTTTCAACTTGAATATCTTTAAGTTGCAATTTCTTCGCGACATTTTTGATTGATAAATTCATATTTCTCACTCCTAATTGATTTGCTAATATTATAATTTAAGTGTTTAACAAATTAAAAATATTTGAGGAGTAAAAAATGAATAAATCAAACCAACAATTTTCTAATTCTAATGTAAATGCATCACCAAAAAGTAGGCTTGCATTAACTCTGCTTGCTTTTTTCTTAGGATATTTGGGAGTTGATAGATTTTATGGAGGAAGAATTCTATTGGGAATCTTGAAATTACTGACTTTTGGATTTGGGGGGCTTTGAATACTTATTGATTTTATTTTAGCAGTGTGTGGTGTTCAAAAAGATGAAAATGGAAGAAATATTTCCAATTGGTAATCTAAATTTGAAAAATAAAAAACTAGCTTAGAAAGACTATTCATTAGATTAGTAACTAAACTAGTTTTTTATTTTAGTAGTTTGGTTGATTGTTTTGATTATTTACATTATTTTGTTGTTCTGAATTATTAAATGTTGCATTTTGTGCAACAGGAACATCTTTTTTGCAAACAATAATGAATAAACAAATCAAGGCCATTAAAGGCAATACGAAAATGCCTATTAAAAGTAAGATGTAAATAATGTTATCTCCACTTTCTTTTTTAGTTGCTAATCCTTTAACTGCAACAACTATTTCTAAAACAAATGTTGCCAAACCTATTGGTAAAATAAAGACTGCACAAACAAGTACACCAATTAAATAAGGCATAATTTTTGTTTTTTCAGCTTCGCTTAGATTTTTTCAGTCTTTATATCTTTCAAGACCAATTGCTGATATTGCTGAAACCGCTAGTCCAATTATTGCAAATGCTAAAACTAGTTCTACAAAATACAAAATAATTGCACTTTTGCTAAGTTTTTTAATGTTTTTCATTTCCCCTCCTTGTATTAATAAATAAAAAAGATATAATTATTATACTATATAATCAAAGAAGAGAGAAAATGAAAAAAATGTTACTTTTAACAATCAAAACTAACAAATTGTTAATTAATGAAAATCTTAAAAAAATTAGGCAGACTAATGTTTATATGAGGTTAATTTAGTTAAAAAAATTATTAATTAATTATTTAAAATGAACTTTCTTTCCTTAATAGAGCTCTCTTTCACTTTTTTCTCTTAATTTGTATATCAAAAATTTAGTTATTGCTCAGTTGTTAAATAATTTCTCATTATTTTTCTTCCTTATTTGATAATTGTTAGATCATGCTAAAAATAGATATTAATCTTGGCTACTATTTAAAAACTTTCTTGTTAAGTAGAAGGTTAAAGACAAGGTGTAATGGCAAAAAGTCATTGCATTTTTTATTTTCTGCTTTAATAAATTAAAAACTAAGGGATGCAATATAATAATCTAAGATAATATGACAAAAGAAAAACTTACTTTAAAAGAAACACAACTTGCAATTAGCAAATTAAAAACATTATTCTCAAACAAATTAGCAAAAACATTGAATTTGCATCGTGTTAGCGCTCCTTTATTTGTTTTAAAGAAAACCGGCTTAAATGACACATTAAATGGAGAAAGACCAGTTAGTTTTACAATTAAAGATTTAGATGGTGAAATCGAAATTGTTCATTCACTTGCTAAATGAAAAAGAAATGCTTTAAAAAAATATGAATTTTCAGTTTATGAAGGCTTATATGCTGATATGAATGCAATTCGTAAAGAAGAGGATTTAGATGAATTTCATTCACTTTATGTTGATCAATGAGATTGAGAATTAATCATTAAAGAAAGTGATCGCAATATTAGTTTTTTAAAGAAAATTGTTAAAAAAATTTATAACTGTCTTTTATATACTGAAAAAGAAATTAACAAAATATATCCACAACTTTCAAATAAATTAAGCAAACAAATATTTTTTATTACTGCAAAAGATTTGTATAAAAAATATCCAACTTTAACTCCAAAAGAAAGAGAAAATGAAATTGTTAAAGAAAAAGGATCAGTCTTTATTATTGAAATTGGAAATAAATTAAAAGATGGAAATCCACATTCATCAAGGGCAAAAGACTATGATGATTGAACTTTAAATGGTGATTTAATTGTTTATGATAAGTTGCATAATTGTGCAATGGAATTAAGTAGTATGGGAATTAGAGTTAACAAAGATGCTATTATCAAACAATATGGGACTAATGAAAATGAAATTTCTTTATTAAGCAAATATCACAAAAATATAATTGACAATGCATTGCCTTTTACAATTGGTGGTGGAATTGGTCAAAGTCGAATAGCAATGTTACTTTTAGAAAAACAGCATATTGGAGAGGTTCAAGTTAGCGTCTGAGATGATAAAAACTATGAAAATGCTAAAAAAATGGGAATTAAATTTTTATAAGGAGAAAATATGAAATATTTATTAACTTCAGAATCAGTTGGTGCAGGCCATCCTGATAAAATTTGTGATCAAATTAGTGACGCAGTTGTTGATAGTTTATTAAAACAAGATAAAACATCAAGAATTGCATGTGATGTCATTGCAAATGATGACTTTATTTATATTGGTGGTCAAATTACAACTAAAGGTTATGTTGATACAACAAAAGAAGCTTGAAAAATTTTAAAACCATTAGGTTATAAAGAAACTGACTTTAAAATTATTAGTGCTATTATTCCTCAAAGTCCAGATATTGCAATGGGTGTTGATAAAAATGCTAATAAAGAACTGGGTGCAGGCGATCAAGGAATTTTGTTTGGCTATGCAACTAATGAAAATAAATATTTTATGCCTTGGCCGATTGTTTTAGCACATGAACTTGTTAAAAGAGCGGAATTTTTAAGAAGAAACAAAAAATTTCCTTATGCAAAAGCTGATATGAAATCACAAGTAACTATGGAATATGATGATCAAACTGACAAAATTCTAATTAAAAAAGTACTTATGTCAATTCAACATGACGAAAATTTTAATGAAACTAAATTCAAGAAATTTGTAAAAGAAAATATTATTGACTTTGTTGCAAAAGAAAATAATTTTAATTTAGATTATGAAATATTAATTAACCCAACAGGTAAGTTTGTTATTGGAGGGCCTAAAGGAGATACCGGACTTACTGGTAGAAAAATTATTGTTGATACTTATGGGGGATTTGCACATCATGGTGGTGGTGCATTTTCTGGCAAAGATGCAACAAAAATTGATCGTTCTGCTGCTTATATGGCAAGATATATTGCTAAAAATTTAGTTGCTGCTAATGTAAATAATAAGATAGAAATTCAACTTTCGTATGCAATTGGTTTGCCTAGACCTCAAAGTATTTATATTGATACTTTTGGAGATAATAAATATTCACAAGAATTTTTGATTAACTTAATCAATAAACATTTTGATTTAAGTGTTGAAGGTATTATTAACACACTAAATTTATTAAATGTATCTTATTTACCATTAGCGACTTTTGGTCATGTTGGAAGACTAGATTTAGATTTGCCTTGAGAAAAATTAGACAAGGCAAAAGAAATTGAAAATGATATTCATTTATACAATGAAAATCAAACTAAGCTTAAAACCAATAATTAATCATTATGAAACATTTCGCGAAATATGAGTCTCCAATTGGAACACTTTTGTTAGAAAGTGATGATGAATTTATTACTAAAATCGAGTTAGTAGATGATAAGAATCTATCGCAGGATATTGAAGACGAATCTTCAAATTTTGTTTTTTGCAAAGTGCAATTATGACTTGATACTTATTTTAAGAATAAACAAGTTTTAGCATATCCCAAAATCAAATTTATTGGTACTAATTTTCAAAAGCTCGTTTGAAAAAGTTTACAGGAGCTTGCAACATTTGGTCAAACAATTAGTTATAAAGATTTGGCAAATAGCATAATCATAACAACAAAGCAAGCAAAAATGTCATGTCAAGCAATTGGCAATGCAGTTGCTAAAAATCCATTATTAATTATTGTTCCTTGCCATAGAGTTGTTGGTTCAAATAAAACTCTAACTGGATTTTCTTGTGGAATCGATGCAAAAATTTATCTATTAGAACATGAAAATAAAATTTTGAATAAAAGCAATACTAATAAATTAAAATGAAAAGTTAACTAAATTGATAATTTACTTAGAAGATAATATCTAACATCTATTTGTTTTTTCTCGTTTACTAAATATGGAAAATACGTTAAAAGTTTTGCAACATTTGGACTAATAATTATTTTTGAATATGCAAGCTCTCTTTCTTCTTTAGTATCAAAATAAATTTTGAGAGACGATAAACTTTTAATGTTGCCAAGTGACAATAATTCTTTATATAAATCGTCTTTGTTTTGCAACAAATTGTTTATATTAGAATTTATTGCTTTTATTTGCTCATCGTTTACAATTTTCTTGTATATGCTAAAAATTTTTCTATAAATTCAAGACAAATTATTTTCTTTAAGAATATTGAATACTTCGGATTTAAAAAAATTATCTAATCTGCTCTTGTATTCTTCGTCATCAAAAGAATATGTTGCATTGTTGGTGAAATACTTAACAAATAAATTTGAAAGACTATTCAAGATAAATGTTTTAATTATATTCTTACTATAAACAATTCTGTCAGTTAAAAGAAAAGCTAAATCTATAACTGATTCTTTTATTTTTTCTTGTGAGATACCTACATTAAAAACACAATCAAATATTTGCACATACTTCATAGCAATCTGTCATGTTAATTTAGGTATAAAAACATCATTTTTCTTTCTAAAAAACTTCGCTGCAAATAATTTTGGTTGCAAGATTTCTATTTTATGATCATTAATAGCTAGTTTATAGAAGATATTGTCCATCTCAATTTTTAAATTATCGTTTTTTAATAAAGAAAGATCATTTAATAAGTATTTGTTAGATATTGACATCGAAATAAAATCCATATCATTGGCTTTTCTATAAAAATTGCTATTTGACCATAAAATAGACATACTACCATGTAATGCTAGCCCTTTTCTTGAAAATGTTTTAATAATGTTTATTGTTTCCTCGTCAATATAATTATATTTTTTTCAATTAAATGATAATTTTAGTAAAAACATCACTGCAAAAAATGATTTAAATATGTTTTTCTTTAGAAAAAAATTAAAATAAAATTTTAATATCCAACGAATTAATAAATATATTGTAAAAATTGCAGCTAGAATGATGCTACAAAGTGATTCTCAATTTTGAAAATTCTTTCCAAATACAAAATATGTTATTGCAAATGATGAAAGAAAGAAAATAGGATAAAGAAATAATATCTTCAATATAAAAAATAAAATATAAAATCTTGTCTTATATTTCTTTTTCATTAAATCCATAAATTCATCAAACTTCTTGAATTCAATCATAAAGAAAGCTTAATATCCTCCAAAATAATCTGTGTTTTGGCTATCAGAATATTTTTTCTCTGCAATCAAGTAAAGAGAACGTAAATCAGTCTTTATATCCCTAATAGAATTTCTTAAGCGTCAATATGAAGGTCTTATCTTATCTAATCAAACAACTTCATTTTTTAGTCTTAATCATAATTTATCTAATTTTTCAATAATGGATTTCGTATATTCATAGTTAAAATTATTAGCAATCCCAATAATATTGGGAATAAACCTATCTGTAAAAGTTGCTGTTTGATCTGCAATAAATCATCCAAAACTAATTATTGCTTGTCCAAGCTTTAATATACCATCAATTTTTGGAAATCCAGTATTAACTTCAATTTCCGTTAGTGGAAGCAAATACGTCCCTATCCATTCTGCAATTTTTTTAGCAGCATCATTAAATCCTTTTATATTATTTAATGTTTGAAAGTATCTTGCTCTGCATTGGCTTCAACAATCATTATCAATAAATTTTTCTACTCAACTTTCATAAACATAATATCCCCAATCCCAAGAAGTAAGTGAATATGCAACATTTAGTTGTGAAATATTTTTGTTTTCATTTTGTTTAATGATAGTATCAAGCATATTAGACTGTTTATCCAATAAATTAATTACTTCATTTATATCCTTAATTTCCCTAACTTTATATGTATTGCTGTTAATGCTATTGTTTTGCATATTAAAAACATTGCGACATTCAGATGCATTCGGATGATTTATAGCATCTTCTTTTCATTTTTGTAATTCATTAACAATCAATTGTAAAAACTTACTATCTTCAGCAGTTTTTACATCCTTTTTAAAGATGTCAGTAATTTTTTGTCTTACTTCATCATTTAATATATCTGCAAAGGAGTTTTCCTTTTGCTGTTGTTGGTTTACCAAAACTATTTGTTCTAACATTTTCTCTCCTGTTTTCAAATAATGTTAATTAACTTATACTCATTATTATAACAATTAAATTTGAATCATTACTATTGTTAGTAATTCCACTAAATTAATACTTTATAATATTAATTGCATGGTAAGTTTTATTGTTGTTTAGACAATTAACTTACATAGAATCTTTTAAAATTATAGGAGATAAATAATGGCTAAAAATAATTGAAAAACTGCATTTGACGCATTAGAAAAATTTGATAATATTTTTATTTTTCATCATATCCGTCCCGATGGCGATTGCTTGGGTTCACAATTTGGACTAAGGGAACTATTAAAAACCAACTATCCAAATAAAAATGTTTTTGTATTTGGTGATGCAATTGGTAATTTTCCATTTATGACTTGAGATTTTGATGATGAATCTAAAATCGACAAAAAATATTATGAAAATTCACTAGGTGTTGTTGTTGATGCGAATAATAGTAATAGAATTCAAAATGCAGAATTTTTATTAGACAAAAGATTTACAAAACTTTTAAGAATTGACCATCACCCAGTTGATCCTGATATCAATTACGATTTTACTTGAGAGGATAATGAATATGTTGCTTCTGCTGAACAAATTGGATATATTGCTATGCAAGCAAAATGAAAAGTAAGTGATGCTGCAGCTAGATATATTTATTTAGGAATTAATACTGACTCAGGCAGATTTCAATACGACTATACTCAAAAAAGAACTTTTGAAGTCATGGGTTATTTACATTCAGCACCACATTTTAAAGTTTGAGATATCAATTTACCTTTATCATATCGCGATGAAAGAAAAGTTAGATTTTCTGCTTATGTTTTATTAAACTACAAAAAACAAGGCAAAGTATTATATTTCCATGTAACAAAAAAACTACAAAAAAAATTTAACCTATCTGAAAACGAAGCAAATGATGTTAATGTATTAGCTAACATTGGTGATTGTAGAGTTTGAGTATTTTTTATTGATTTAGATAATGGTGATATTAGATGTAGGATAAGAAGTAATAGTGTCTTTATTAACAAAATTTGTGAAAAATATGCTCCTGGTGGAGGCCATGAAATGGCCGCAGGTGCAACGGTTCACAACAAACATGAAATGAAAGCATTAATTAACGATTTAGAAAATGAGGTTATAAAATATGAACAAGATAACAATAACTAAAGAAAAATTAGATTTGTTCAAACAAATTGAAAATAAAATTAAGCAATATGACAATATTGTAATTTATCACCATATTCGCCCTGATGGAGATTGTTTGGGTTCACAATTTGGAATGAAAAATCTTATTTTAGAAAACTTTCCTAACAAAAAAGTTTATGCCATTGGAGATTCAAAAAATTCATATCCATTTTTAGATTTTACAATGGATCATATTGAACTAAAACCTATGCCTTCATCGCTAGCCATTATTGTTGATGCAAATTTCAAAGAAAGATTAGAATCAAGAATCTATCTTGATGAAAAAATTTTTACTGATGTTATTAGAATTGACCACCATCCTAACGATGATGATTTATATGCATCAATTAGATGGATTGAACCAGAAGCACCAGCTGCAGCACAGCAAGTTGCTGAGCTTGCAATGTGTTTAAACTGAAAAATAAATGCTAAAGCAGCAACTTATTTATATTTAGGAATTTATACAGATTCTGTAAGATTAACAACAAATACCACAATTGCTAAAACATTGTCTATTGTTGCTAATTTATGAGAATGCAATGCAAATAAAAATCTAATTCACGATGAACTTGCTAAAAAAACATTAAAAGATATCAAAATTAATGCCTATGTTCAACAAAATATGAAAATCTCAAACCAAGTTGTTTCATTTTATTTTGATCTAGAAAATCAAAAAAAACTAGGTATTTTAGACCCTTTACAAGCTAATAGACCTTCACTTTTAGCAAATATTGATGATAATAAAATTTGAGTATTCTTTACTCAAGAAGCAAAAGATCAAATTAGATGTGAATTTAGATCAAATGGTGCTTGCGTGAGAAATGTTGCTTTAAAATGAAATGGTGGAGGTCACCATAGAGCATCAGGTGCTCAAATTCATGATGAAAAAAATATTCCACTAGTAATTAAAGACTGTGAAAAAGAAGTCTTAAATATAGCAGAATATGAATAAATAGGCTAAGTCCTATTTTTTATTTTGCATTTTAGCTAACTTAGCACCTTTATATAATTTTCTAAAAAATCTATTGATTTTAAATAATGATATTTTTTGTGTTTTACAAATATGCGTAAACAAAAGTCAATCATAATAAAATTCATTTAATAAACCTTTATTATTTAAAGTTGATTCAAAAATCTTCTTGTATATGTTGTTTATATCTTTAATCTTTTCAATTTGAGAATTTAAAATTATATTTTTAATTTGTAAATCAAATTCTGAAGGTTTGTTTTTAATAAAATGTCTATATAAGATTAGCAAATAAATTGAATTAGAATATATCTTTTTTCTTGTTATACTATTTACTATTAAATACAATTCCATACAAATAAACAAAGCAAAAATATTTAAAGTTTGATAAATCGCATATACAAATATGACCGGCATAGAGAAATTATGCTTCAAATATATGATCAAAAACATTAGTGATATTACATTACCCGCAATTGATGCAGAAAGACTAACAAACATTATTGGCATATAGTAAAAGAAGTTATAATCATCAAATTTATTTAATACGCGTAATTTTCAAAAAAAGTGTTTAACAACCTTTTTTGTTTTAAAATATGTTAGTGGAATTAATAGTCACATGAGCATACTAAATAAAACAAATAGATAAAAATATAATGGGTTACTATTCATAAAATCTTTACCCTAAATTATCCTCTTTAATATCGTTTGGTAAACTTCTTATATATCATCCTTTGTTTTTATCATGAACCTTTATTAGTTTATACATTAGCAAATACTGATTGGGCATCGCTAACATTTCTTCTAATGTATAAATTTTATTTTCGTCTAAATTCTTAAATAAAATATTTTGTCCGCCATAGCCGTCTTCATGGTAATCACCATGTTGTTTCGTTTCTTCAATAACAACAAATATATTTCTTTCGCGGAAATTTATTCACCTACTTATAAACCCTTTTGACAATGTATGCATTTTATCCCTTAAAGAAATTATTTGTCTTATTTCATTTTCGGAAGCTATTGCAGAACGAATATTTTGTATACCACTCCAAATAGCAAGAATAATATTTAGTTTATTTGTAAGATTGGAACCATATATCTTATCAATTCTTGTGTAAGACTTAGAAAGTAATTTCTCAACGCCTAATTGTCCATAACCACGAAACGCCACACTAAGTGCTTTCAAAAGGTTTTGATTATTATTATTTAACTGTTTTAATTCAGTTACATACATTTCTAATGCAATTTGAATAGCGCCAATTGCAAAAGAAGCTAATGAAAGATGAGGAATAGCTGTTAAGGCAGGCGGAAAAAATATACCTACCATTGTAGTTGCAACAATAGAAGCCGCTAGTAATATTTGCAAAAGATTCAAACTATATTTTATGGTTTCAATCATTTCAATTTTTTTTAGTAATGGTTTTAAAATAATTTCATATTCATTTAGAATTCCTTCTAATTGTTTTAATTCTGCATAAATTTTCTTTGATGAAACTTCACTACTATCATTTATATAATGTTCAGGATCTGTTTCAAGTCTCTTCTTTTCTTTCAAATCATTTTTTAATTGCTTTTTGCTTTTGTTTTCATTGCTTTTAGCTCTGATTATGTTTTGTATAGTTGAATCAAAAAATGAATCTAAATGTTCATTAACAAACTTATCATCTTTTAATTTTTCTTCAATAATATTTTTTTGTTCCTTTGTGGTAGCAGAATTTCTCATAACTTCTTTAAAAAAGTTCTTTTTTTCTTCTAAAGTTAATGTTTCGAAACGTTTTTGATAAAGTCCTTTGCCATTTACAATTTTGTTTATCGTACCTTCCTGGGCGTTGATAAAACTCAACAATTTTTCTAAGTTTTTTGTATCGATATTTTCATTGGGAGTATTTGTTGAACTAACATTCACAATTTGTGGCAAACTAGAAATAGTGTATAAAAGTTCTTTTAAAATAGTCATATTTATTTTTTATCCCCTTAAAATGTATTACAAATAATTATAAGAAAACTTTTAATAATAAGGACAATTATGTTTGATTAAGTTAAAACATAGGTTTGATAATTAAATTTTATTTTTTAATATTAAAATATTAATTAGCCACAAATACAAATTTAAATTTAAAGGAGCAAATGAAAGATAAACAATTTAAATTTGAACTTTTACCTAATGATATTAAAGAAAATAGATTTGGTTTTATAAGTATTCGAGGTATTGTGCAAAGCAAAACAAGTACTTTATGTCCAAGCTATCAAAATGTGATGAGAAGAATCAATTCAACTTCTGGGATAGTAATGAAAAATCATAATGCGTATAATGAAAAAACTGGATATATTGTTTGTATCAGCAAGCCTGAAGAAATTGAAATGGATATTCATAATATAACTAATCAAAAATTAAAAGAAATTGCTAAAAAATATTTGCTAGAGAAATACTATGCATCATTTGAAAATAATTTGGGTTTTTGGTATGAAAATGGAATTTTACATATGGACTATGTATATATAATTTTAGATAAGATTGAAGCATTAAGATGAGCATTAAAGCATTATAAATTATTCATTTTCGATCTTCAAAATCAACAAGAAATTGACTTAGAACCATATGATAGGGTCAAACGAAAAGAATTTATGGATTGGTAAGGTTCAAAAAATAAAAAAACAAGTAAAGTTGTTAGTGATAACTCTCTACTTATTTTTTTGATTTTTATCTAGTATTTCTAATAAAAGAGGACGATAATCATTTTTTCTAGAATTTTGAATATTAAGAAGGGCTTCATAATATTTTATAGAGTCATATATTCCATATTTATTTTTAAAAATAATTCCCTTTTTTGCTTCGTTCAAAATTAATGAATTTATATAAAGAACTTCACTATTTTTGATTTGCTTTAAATGGTATTCAAAAATGTCATCTAGTGAATATTGGTTTGGTTTTGCATAATGCGGTATTGGTTCAAATATACAATTGCCTTTTATTTTTGACCGCATTATTATTGTATCAATATCTACGATATCTTTCATTGATTTATTTATAGCTTCATATTGCTTTTTAAATATGACATTATTTAGAATAATCATTAAGTTTGGTGTAATAGGATATAAAAAATGTAAGAATGTCTTTTCAGGACTATCATTAATTAGAGAAATATCAATTTCGGCAGTAGGATAAACATCGCCCAACAAAAAATTTTGTTCTTTTGTTTTTACAAATGTAAGATAATAAAATGATTTGAAAGAAAATGCTTGTTCTTTCATAATACTGTCTACATCTGCATTAAGAACATTTTCAATAGATTTAGCATCTAATATATTGTTTAACTCTTCTAATCATAATTTTTCATAGTTTTCATTTTTCACATATGAAGATAAGTATTCTTTTGTATCAGGAGTAAAATTTTGATCTCTGTATTGTTGCATTTTTGCTCTTATTCGAAATGACATAAGAAATAAAAAGTTTCTTAATTTAAATGCTTCAGCTCGTGTAAGTGTAATAACTTCTCTATTTAAGATATTATTTTTAATTAATTGTGAGATTTCATTTTCTAGTTGACTAAATTTTCTTTCAATTTTTGTAGGTTCATCCGAATAGTCATTATTCCTATACAAATTTTTCTCCATAAAAATAGAAGAGGTACTTCACTCTTCTAATTTATTATTTTCAATATTTCAATAACATACTCTATTGCCTTCTTTATTAAAATTCCTTAAAATGAATTGTGGTATGTAATGGTGTTTTATTGGTTCGTTCATTTTTTCTCCTTTTAAAAACTAATTTCTTTATATTCTAATAAATCGCTATATTTAATTTTATCTCCATAAATTGGTTTTAATTTTTCTAATGTAATAATATCTTTTGCATGACCTATTTCAATAATTGAACCTTTGCCCATTAATATTACTTCGCAATTTAAATATAATGCATGATTTGGATTATGACTAGTTAAAATGATAGTTTTATCTTTTGATGTTTGTTTAATTAAAGACAAGACATTTTCTGCATTTTTTAAGTCTAAGGCTGATGTTGGTTCATCAAAATAAATAATTGGTGTATCTTGTAATAATGTAGCACAAATTTCAATTAATTGTTTTTGACCGCCGCTAAGTTCATTTACTTGTTTATTAAGCAAATTTTCAATATTAAATTTAATTAGCATATCTTTTATATTTTGGAGATACTTTTTTGCATTATTTTCATAGAATTTGGTTTTATTGATAAAACTTAACTCAAGGTAATTGCCAACTGTCATATTAAAATAATCAATGTATAATGTTTGAGCTACAAGTGAAAATAATTTAGATCTTTCTTTAATTGAATATTTATTTAGATTTACATCATTAATTAAAATCTCTCCAGATTTAGGTTTATAAAATCCGTTTAATAGTCTTAATAATGTTGTTTTACCGCATCCATTCAATCCTAAAATAACATATATCTTATTGTTATCCAATTCAAAAGATATATCTTTCAATGTATCTTCATTGTTCTTTGAATAACTAAAATTTAAATTATTAACCTTAAGCATTTTTATGTCCTTTTCTAAATTTCAAAATAAAGAAAATAATAATTGTAATAAGTCCAATAACTCCAGTAATACCACTTAATGGAATTTCATCTGGCGTAATTGATCTAGATAAAATATCAACTAAAATCATAAATGATGCACCAATTGGAATTGAAAATATAATTGTTTTACGATTATCATTTTTAAAAATCATAGTTAAAATATTAGGAATAATTAAACCAACTCATGAAACATTCCCTGAAACTGCAACCGATGCTGATATTAGCATAGCACCTATGAAAATTAATAGTCATTTATAAAAAGTATAATTAAGGCCTTTAGACATTGAAACAATTCTTCCTAATGCAACCAAATTAATTCTTCATCTTATGATAATCAAGATTATTGTACATATTACAACAATTGGTAATAAAATTCAAAATTGATTCATATTAGCTTTACTAAATGAACCCATAAGTCAATAAACTATTTGTGGCAAAGTACTATCTGGATTTGAAATTGTTTTAATAATACTTAAAATTGAAGACATTAATCCTGAAACAATAATTCCAGCTAAGATTAGTGATACAGAAGATTTAGTTCTAAAGACTTTTGACATAGCCACAACAAGTAAAACTGTTGCCATTCCAAAAGCAAATGACACTAATGTAATTACAATTCCACCAAAAATGCCAGACATACCTAAATAAATACAAATTGCAGCACCAACACTTGCTCCACTAGAAATTCCTAAAACATTAGGTGATGCTAATTTGTTTTTAAATAATTGTTGATAAATTAATCCTGCAAGTGACAGCGAAACTCCAACTAACATTGCAATTAACGATCTTGGTAGTCTGATATATACAATAACGCTATATGCATTTTGATAATCTAATGATGTATTATTACCACTTAAAATTGCAAAAAATGTTTTAAGCGAAATAACATATCTACCTATAATTAACGACAAAAAGAAAATTAAGATTGTTACAACAATTGAGATAGCAAAAATAAAGGCATATAACTTCCGAGATTTTTTCATTAATTAGTTTTTCCTAACAACATTAGTTCAATTTCGTTTGAAGTTAATGAATAATTAAAATAATATTTATAACAATCTTTAATCATTTTTCTAATATCAAAGTTAAAAACTTTTGGATATAAAATGTTTGCCAAATGTGCTAAATAAATAGGAATTTCAACTCCTAATTGTTCAAACATAACAAATCCTAATGGTAAATTAAATAATCTATTTTCTTTTATTGCTTTTAACCCAGCAAATTTTGCATTAGTCTTAAATTTTTCAATATTTTCATTTTGATATTGACCACCAAAAATAAAAGTGTCAGGATTTTGTTTAATTAGTTCTTCATCAGATATTTTTTCATTTTTATAATCTAATCCAACAAATTTTGTTTTTAAAAGTTTGGCAGAATAACTAACAAATGAAAAATCATTTTCCGTGACTGCTTGATTGCTTTTTTTATCGCTTCTTCAATAAAACAACTTACCATTAGCATTTACATTTGCTAATTTCGAAGTTATTTCATTAATAATTACATTAGTTTGCTCAATGAAATTATCAATTTTTGTAATAACACTTTTGTTATCACTAAACACTTTTTTTAAAATATTAGGAAAAGTAAAAATGTCTTTTTTCGTATATTCAGGATGATGATATTGACTAATTGTAAAAGCATCCAAACCTTTAGAATTTAGATTTTGACGCATCGAATTTTCGGGTGTAATTACTAAATCAACATTTCTCTTTAAAAATGTTTCAATAGTTGGATTGTAACTATATGAATAAAAATCTTTTGCTTTTGGAAATATTTTGCTAACTCATGGGTTTGTTAAACTATTTTTGTACACACCGTCAATATAATCACTAAGTTCAAAAGCAACCATCATATCAAATGCCGCTCTTGAAGGAATTGCTATCTTGCTTGGTTTCTTAATAGATACTATTGAATTAGTCATATCTGTAAAAGTAAATTTTTGTTGTTTAAGTGGTTTACAACTAACCAAACCAACTATTGGAAATGTAGTTAAAACTAAACTAGAAATTAAAAATAAATTTTTCTTCATTTTTCCTCGCTTTTGCTTGAAAGATTATACTTTAATTCGATAATAAAATACTTAAAATACAGTAGTTTTTTAGAAATATCTTAATTTTTAATATAAGCATTATTTTTAATAAAAATTCAACAAAATATTTTTTACATTTTATAAAATGAATTATAGAGATATATACAAGTTAGTATAAAAATAAAGAGGTTAAAAGTGTTTGATAATTTCGAACTATGAAAAGATTTGGCTTTCTTAGAAAAATTTTCGGATAATTTTTTAAGAAATGAAGTCAAATACTACTTAGAGCCAAAAAGAAAAGATGACCCTAATGTAATATTGAAGGAAAATGTAATCTTTAATTATGTTAAATGTGTTGAAAAAGCATATTATGACTTTCTTAACAAAAATGATAAAAAATTAGTTTCTTATCCAATAGATGATAAAAATCTATTGAAAGAAATGATTATACAAGTTACCGAAAAACATGCATCTAGAATAAAAGGTCTAAATGATTATGATCGCATTCAATTGCAAGATAGTAATAGATATAAACAAGAACTTTGCGAAAATATTGTAAGGGAATTAATTGTTAATAAACATATTGGTCAAATTTCAAAAAATATAAGTTTCTTTAATCCATTTGTTTCAAAAATTATAATGGTAGTTAACCTTTTGCATAAATTATATAAAGATCAATATAAACAAATTAAGGATGATGACAAATTAAATGCAGTCGGTAATGTATTTTTAAGAATTACCGAACAAATGAAATCGTGTTGTTTACTTGTAGATAATGCCTTATTAAACGATGCAATTACAATTTGAAGAAGCTTATTTGAATCAGAACTTACACTAACAGTATTAATTTATCAACCTTTAAAAATTAGTGAAGCATATCTTAGATTTATAGCTTTTCAAAATTTAGATAATCCTTACATTTTTGATGATGAAGAAAGAAAAGAAGTAGAAGAAGATTTGGAAAATATAATGAAACATTATAAGATTACAAATCGCAAAAAGGATTTTATTCATTATGGTTGACTTATGTTTTTAAGCGACTTTGAAGAAAAAAATTGCAAGCTAAATTTAAAAGATGGCTTGCTACCAATTGCAGAAAGTTACATTAAATATGAGCAATATGAATCAGCTAGCAAAGTATCTCATTCTGCATATTTTGCTAGATCTTTATCCTATAAAGAATCTACAAAATTTGTTTTAAATTTATTATATTATTCATTTGCAAATGTAACTAATGCAATG
Organism: Metamycoplasma salivarium; assembly: GCF_900660445.2. Taxonomy (GTDB): domain Bacteria; phylum Bacillota_I; class Bacilli_A; order Mycoplasmatales; family Metamycoplasmataceae; genus Metamycoplasma; species Metamycoplasma salivarium. The sequence goes on along the minus strand of NZ_LR214938.2, from coordinate 672,476 downwards.
AAATATTATTTTGAAAGATATATAAAAAACTTTAATAGTGATGCATTAATAGAAATTCTAATTAATTTAAAAATTTTGAGAGATATGCTTGATAAATTAGATTAACAAAATTCTAACAAAAGCGCACAAACAGTCTAAAACAATAAATAGTGTTTTATTTAAATATTAAATAAGGAATTTATTATGTCTTCAAAATTAACTAATATTGTCGGCTCGAGAGAGAGAGAGAGAGAGTAACAAGCAGAAACTTGTAATTTGAGCTTTATATGATGATGCAGAATCTTCATATAAAAAAGCAATTCAAAAATATTTTGATGGTCACTTTGAAGTACATTGTTTTGGCATCAACAATATAACTTTCCCTGAAAATGAGGGATATTTTTATCATTTAGTTGATTTATCATTAAGCAATTTTAATTTAATTAAGCAAATATCTAATTTTCCTAAGCCAGACATTATTTTAGCATCACCTCCATGTGAGTCTTGGTCAGGAGCAGATTGTGGTGGAAAAATGTTTCGCAAAATTGATGAAAATAATCACTGAATTGTAATGAACTCTAAATATTATGATGAATATAACAAAGTATGTCACCCTGTTAAAAGAAGATATTTTGTTCAAAAAGAACGAGGGAGGATTATAGGAGAATCCACAGTTGGGGGAACAATCGAAATTATTAGACATTTTAATCCCAAAATATGAGTAATAGAAAACCCAAAAACTTCTAAAACTTGGGAATTTCAAAAAAATCATTGAGCCTTTAATGGATACATGAATGATGTATATTATTCCACATATGACAATAAATTTAGTTTGAAACCAACTATTTTTAAATCAAATATCAAATTCAAATTTGAAAAAACTAGAGTTGAAGGCAATAATTCACATATGGCTTATGGTTCATATTCAAAAAGAAGTGCAATTCCTTTACTTTTAATTAAAGAAATGATTTCACAATGTATTGTTTATTTAGGAGAAAAAAATGAATAATCATTTGGAAATTTTTAAAAAAATAGAATTTTTAATAAGAAGTTTTGTTGAATCAAGTGCAGAAATTTGAAATATTGATACATCAATCTATACTACATGGGAAAGATTTCACAATAACATTAAAGAGCTTAAAAATGTTATAGAAATACCTAACTTTACTATTCAAAAAACATTACAAGATCGTTATATTATTAAACATAATAATATTATCATCACACCTATCTCAAGAGGAAATGATTGGTCTAAATCTGGAACAAGACAATTTTTGCAAGAAGGGATTGCATTAGGGTTTTTCAATATTGATGTCGTAAAAATTTTTAAACAATTAAGTACATATGGCGTTAGTAATATAGTGTGTGCGAGAAAAATATTAAAATTTATTTCTCAAGAAGACTATATGAAAAAACTATTCGTAAAAGATATTGTTTATACTATCCAATATTTAGGAGACTCACCTATTAGCTTTGTAAATAATTTTGGTTTTTCAATTTTTCTTTGTTTAATTTTTTCTCAAAATATATATAACAATTATGAATCAAACATAGAACTTAAACGAATTATGAAAAAAAGTAATGAAGTTTTTTCTAGTGATGAAGTCTTTAACTCGATAACTTTTAATTCAAGTGTCTACTTAGAATATATTAGTAAGTGCAATAAAGAGACATATAAAAAAATTATTGAACTATTAAATATTAACTATAACTTTGAATTTCTTATAAATGACTTGTACAATTCATTAACAAATAGCGTAGATAGAAATGAAATGTATATAGAGAATATAGAAGAAGCAAGAGTTATTGATTTATACAAAGATGAATTAGATGGATTAATTAATATTGAAAGGTCAAAAATTAGAGATCAAATTATCGAGAGTAGAAAACTAGACATAGTAACGAACAAATGCAATGAGTTATTAAATACCGAACCTCCATCTTTTGATTTGAGAGATTGCGAGGCGTGTCATCTTTATGATGTTTGATCAATTAAAGAAAACATATATGCAATAATTAGCGATAAAAAATATCAAACAATAGCCGAAATTAAGATGGATAAGGCCATTAATGAACTAATGCAAATGTTAAGTGATCCTAATAATGGAATAATGATGCATAATTCTTGACATTATTATTTCGATAGAAATTTTTTCAATTTTGATATAAATGGAAAATTAATTATAAATTATGCAATTGATAAAAATGTTCTTTCTAGACTAAAACAAATAACTTTGGGCTATGTCAATAATTCACATGAAATAAAAATCAATCGATTAGTTTTTAATAAAAAAATGGAATCATATCTATTATTAAGAAAACCAAGAAATTAATTATAAACTTCTAAAACAAAAAAATAACAATTTTTAGCACTCGACAGCAAAGAGTGCTAAAATTTTATTTATATAGAGTTTTAGAGGGGGTAAAAGTATGGACTTTTCTTATACACCAAACGAAAATACTAAAGATCCATTAAAAGAATATGGAAGGAACTTAACTGAACTAGCTTCATCAAATAAGTTAGAACCAGTTATTAATCGTGATGATGAAATTAGATCGATTATTAGGATTTTAAGTCGTAAGACTAAAAATAATCCAGTTCTTGTTGGAGAACCAGGAGTTGGTAAAACTGCAATTGTTGAAGGTCTTGCTAGAAAAATTGTTGAAAATCAAGTACCTGAAAATTTAAAAAATAAAACTGTTGTTGAACTTGATATGGCAAGTTTAGTTGCAGGTACTCAATTTAGAGGACAATTTGAAGAGAGAATTAAAAATGTCCTAAAAAAAGTTGAAGAATCTAATGGTAATATTATCTTATTTATTGATGAAATTCATATGTTAGTAGGAGCAGGTAGCACTAGTGATGGTTCAATGGACGCTGCTAATATTATTAAACCTATGATGGCAAGGGGTCAATTACATTTAATTGGTGCTACTACATTAGATGAATATCGTGAAAAGATTGAAAAAGATCCTGCATTAGAGAGAAGAATGCAAAAAGTATTTATTGAAGAACCTTCAATTGATGATACTATTACAATTTTAAGAGGTATTAAAGAAAGATATGAAACATATCATGATGTAAAAATAGAAGATGATGCTTTAGTAGCAGCTGCTAATTTATCAGCAAGATATATTTCAGATCGTTTCTTGCCAGATAAAGCAATTGATTTAATTGATGAAGCTGCTTCAAATATTAAAACTGAAATGAATTACATTCCAGAACCGCTTGAAAAAATTCAACAACAAATAGCAAAACTTGAAATTGAAAAAGTTGCATTAAAAAATGAAACTAATTCAAAAAAAGTTACTGATAGAATTAAAGAAATTGATGAAGAATTAAAGAAAGCTCGTGTTGAAGAACAAACTTTAAAATCATCATGAGAAGCAGAAAAGAGATTAATTCAAAAAATCTCTGGAATTAAAGAAGACATTGAAACATTGAAAAATAAATTAACTATTTATCAAGGTGAAGGTAATTATGTTGAAGCTTCAAAAATTATGTATGTATTATTGCCTAATTTGCAAAAACAATTAAAAGAAGCTGAAACTAAAATAGCTTCTCAAAAAGATAGGTTAGTTAAAGAATTAGTTGATGCTGAAGAAGTAGCTTCAGTTGTAAGCAAATGAACTAAGATTCCTGTAGCTAAATTATTAGAAGCACAAAAAAATAAACTAATTAACTTAGAACAATCATTAAATAAAAGAGTTAAGGGACAACCTGAAGCTATTAAATTAGTTGCAGAAGCTATAAGACGTGCAAAAGCTAATATTAATGACCCAAACCGTCCAATTGGAAGTTTCTTATTCTTAGGGCCTACTGGTGTTGGTAAAACCGAACTTGCTAGAGCATTAGCAGAAAATTTATTTGATGATGAAAACAGAATTATTAGACTTGATATGTCTGAATATATGGAAAAATATTCAGTCAGTCGTTTAATAGGTTCTGCACCTGGTTATATTGGTTATGAAAAAGGTGGACAACTAACTGAAAAAGTTAGACAAAATCCTTATTCAATTGTTTTATTTGATGAAATTGATAAAGCAAATGTCGATATTTTAAATTTATTATTACAAATTATGGATAATGGTACATTAACTGATGCTAGAGGACGTCAAATTAATTTTAGAAACACAATTATTATTATGACTTCTAATTTAGGCAGTGATATGTCTTCGGGTTCAAAAGATTATAATGAACTTAAAAATATGTTATTAAAACACTTACGTCCTGAATTCATTAACAGAATTGATGAAGTTGTTAAATTTAACTCACTTGATGAAAAAACTATTAAAGATATTGTTGAACTTGAACTTAACAAACTTAAAAATAGACTTATAAAAAATAGTAATGTCAAAATGACTTATGACAAAGAAGTTGTTGAATATATTGCTAAAAATTCATATGATCCTGCTTTCGGAGCTCGTCCAATTAGAAGATATATTCAAAAGAATTTAGAAGGAACTTTGGCATTAAATTTAATTGATGGAAAAATTAAGGAAGGAGACAACGTTCCTATTGTAATCGACAAAGACAAAATTGTTGTTGTGACTTCTAAAAAAGATGAATTAAATTAAAATTTGCTTGCTTTTTTGCAAGCTTTTTTTAACTTTATTTTGACAAATGAAATTAGTATTTTGGCATGTTATTAGAATCAAATGAATTTGTTAATGTTTGGTTTACATTGCCATTATTTAAATTTGAAAATTTATTATTTTTAGCTGCTCTATATCATTTATAAAAAGCAATTCAAGCAATAATTCCTGAAATTATAATTCCAACTAACATCAATATACGATTTGAATTACTGTTTGTTGCTTTGATTAATTTAAGATTTACAACATAAGAAATTACTAAAATAAGTGTAATAAATCCTCAAGCTCCAGCCATCATAGCTATTAAAATTTTTGATCCAGAATTGTCACTTTTATTTTGATCAACAAGTATAAAAATACCTACAACAATTAAAATGATAATTGTGGTAAATTTTAAAATTGCTAGTCCCATAAAAGTTTGCGATCTTCTTAAAATTTTAGAAGTATCAATTCGAACTTCGTTTGTTTGATTTTCAATTTGCATAATATTCCTTTTTGAATAAAATATTACTTAATTATAAGTGTTTTCTTAAAATTAACACATTTTTAGAAAACATTATAAGTCATAAGCAATTTATTATTTAATTCATTAGAAATTAATAATAATTCTTTTTTATTTTTATCAGTTTCACTATTAATTAATTTTGTAAGTTTTTTATGTCTTTTTAAAGCAACTAATTTTTCAATATACATACTTGTAAATGAAATTGTTGTATATAAAATAAATAAAATTGACGTTAAAATATGTGATATCAAAGTTGATTTAATATTTTGAAGCTGTGTTTGTTTTTCTAATATTGTCAAAGCACTATTATTTAATGTTTGATAGTATCTATTTGTTGCAATTCCTGTTGAAGTAAAAGGTTCAATGATTGTTAAAATCAAGACTATAAAAATCATAATAATTGCAGTATATCCAGACCAAATCGTGTGTTTATATTTAATTGTTGCAACTTTATTAGTTTTACGATTTTTAATTACACCAATAATTGAAAAAGCAATAAAACTAAATGAAAAAACAGCCATTCAATTTCCCATTAAGTCACAAAATCCAATTAAATTGTTTATTCCATATCCATAAATGTTAGGTAATGATTCATTTTTATAAACATATGCACCGATAATTGTTGCAAATAACATATAAGGTAGTGACAAAAGCAAAACATATCAGCAGCCAACTAATGGTCTTTTAGCATTCTTCATATATTTATATGCTCTAGCAGGAATTAAAATTTCTCCTTCTTCAATTAAATTTTCAATTCATCTTGCTGTTCAAATACTAAAACCACTAATAATTCCTAAAATACCTAACGAAATGCAAATGTTAACAATACCAAAAATTCAACCAAATCCATTCGCTTTTAACTGTGCACCAAACTCATAAAATCCGCCAATTTCTTTTTTATTGCCTAATGGTAAAGCACTAGCTCCTAAAGTCATAGAAGTTGCAATTACAATATAAACTATAGTGATAAATAAAAGACCTAACGCTAAAACTAAGGGTGTTTTTTTAGGTTCTTTCATTTCAGTTTGCAATCCTGCTGTTGTATAAAATCCATCAAAAGCAAAGAAAATACCACCAATTGCACCAAACACACCAAAAAATGGTGAAACACCAAACATTGATAAACTCTCTTTATTAAATAAATTTTGTTTTGTTAGTGGTTGATAATTAATTCCATATTTTCCAATAAAAACAAATCCAATAATTGTTACTGCTATCATTGGAATAAATTTGATTATTGTTAAAATCCAATTTTGAATATTACCAATTTTTGAACTAAGGCCACCAGTAAAAAGTGCTCATACACTAATTGCTAGAGCAATTAAAAAATAAAATCAAGGTGCGCCTTTAGAATTATTGAAATTAATGACATTAGCGTTATTTGTAAATGCACTAAGTCCATTTTGGAATTGTAAAATAACATATGCAGGCATCACCATATATGTAAATGGCAAGTATAAATATGTCATCAAAAATTTAGTTGCTTTATAAATATGAAGTGTACTAAATTTTTTTGTTCAACCAATGATGCTTAAATTGTCGTCACATCCCGAAGCGACTTCAACCAAGCTTAAAGCCATAACAATTACTGCAAATCCTGCAATTAGTCACACAATAATTGCTCAAACAATATTAAATACCGATTTTTCTAAAACTGCTTTTGATCTTAAAAAAATTCCAGTTCCAGTTGTCACACCAAAAACAAGAAAGATTGCAGAAAAAAATCCGATTTTCTTGGTTTTATTAGGTTTAGTTATGTTTTCTGGTGGTTTTTCATCAATTAAATTATTCATTTTCTCAAACCATTGCTATTAAAAATTTTTAGCGGCTTCTAAAATTTTGTCTTTATTTAGTTCAAAAATTTCTTCATGTGTTTTTGAACTAAACTCTTGAGTTTTTAAACCACAAATTTTGATAGTTTTCATAACATTAGCACCTAAAAATTTTCAAAGTCCGTTTAAATATGTAGCATGACTTGAAAATAAATATCAATCTTCTGGTGCACCTTGTGTAGTAATTATTTGAACTTTCAAATTATCTAATAAACCTTTTGCATCACCTTTTTTAGAATATTTGTAAGAAAAGGTTTTGTTAGCAATTGCAATATGATCAATGAAATTTTTCAAAGTTGCAGGAATATTAAAATTAATCATTGGAGCTGCAATAACTAACTTATTCGCTTGCTTTAATATTTCAATATATTCATCATTTTTAGGATTTGCGAAAAATGCATCAAAATTCAATGATGTCAAAGTTTCCTTTGCGATATCCAAAGTATTTAAATTGATTTCTATAAATTTATCATCTTTATTATGTTGTTTATATTCATCAATAAATTTCTTAGCTAGATATGTTGAAATTGATTTTTCTTGGGGAATTGGGGATGCATATAAGACAATAATCTTGTTCATAAATACCTCATTTCTAATAAAATTATATTGTAAATTAGTTTACTTAAAAACAAAATATATGCCAACATTTGTGCTAAAATAATATTGTGTGGTCGCGTAGCTCAGGGGATAGAGCACATGCCTTCTAAGCCTGTTGTCGCAGGTTCGATTCCTGCCGCGATCGCCATTTTTTTATTTTTAATTTTTTTGTAAAAATTCTTATATAATTACTAATGCATTTTTGCGAGTGTAGTTTAGTGGTAGAACATCAGCCTTCCAAGCTGAATATGAGGGTTCGATTCCCTTCACTTGCACCATTGCGGATGTAGTTCAATGGTAGAACATCAGGTTGCCAATCTGAATACGAGGGTTCGATTCCCTTCATCCGCACCATATCACTAAACAGGCCAAATAAAAAGAGCAAATCAAATAATTTATGATTGCTCTTTTTTCATACTTTTATGGAACTATGAAATTATTAACAAGTGCTTGTAAGATATAACCTATTTGTGTACTAATGTTTGTCATTTCACCAACAGACTTAGGAATTTTTATATTACTTATAACTTTTGAGCAATTTCGAAAACTTTTTGTTTAATAATATTGCGATATTTTTCATTAGGAACATGAAATTTTAATTTTTCATTAACATGAATTTTTATGTTGCTAAAATCAACATCAAATTTCAAATTAATTCCACTATCCTTCATAAATTGCAAGGCCTCTTCTAATTTATCAAGTTCGGTAATGTTTTGGTCATTGATAGGCATAGGCTTAATTTTGTTTAAAATTTTTTCGAACATCGCAAACGATTCGTCACTTGCAAAAAAACCATTTAAAACATCTTGAACTGTTCCATCTTCAAATTTTGGAAATGTCTCATATTCTATTTTATTATCTTTCTCTTGTTTCAAACCGAATCAAAATTCAACGTCAACATTAGTACCAATTGGATCTGAATCTATATGAAAGTTCGTGTCTTTTAATTTGCCTTGAAAGGCATAATTCTTTTGTTTAAAGAATTCTTGGAAATAAGCATCTATTGAACCTACAATACTGTCTTGATTATTTCCATTTTTTGCATAATCTGCAGCAATTTTACCTAAGCTTAGCAATCCAGGTGTATATTTAGAAACGCCTGCTGCTTTATTGAAAGTTAGTGCACTAAGAATTTTGTCATTTGTATTAATTGTATTATTATTAACACTAACAAAGCCAGTTGCGTTAGCAGCTAAAATTGCAATTGGAAAAACACTAATAGCAGCAATAGTTCCACCACCTAATCTTCATAAAGCATTTGATTTGTTAATAGATTTATTGTATCTCATTCTCTTTGTAATTGGTTTTCTAATAATTAAAATGATAATTTCATTAATAATTACAATACAAATTGCAATAATTGTCATTATTATGCCAAAAACCATTTTTCGAACGACATCTACATCTTCTTTTTTTATATAACCTTGAGACACTTTATCAAAGTCAAGTTTCTGCAATATGGCATCAATAACTAATGAAGTAACTCCAAAAGAAATTCCTCATGCAATTAAAACGCCAACAAAAATTGCAATTCCACCATATACTCCTCATCTAATTCCACTTAAAAAGCCAAAAAAGATTGTAAGAGTGATAATTACAATTGTTAAAATAAAAATTGTCTTGCTATGGTAAACAAGTTTGTTCCATTTGTCAAGTGAATTTATTGCAAAATCTGCCATTATTTTTCCTCTTAATAATCTATTTATTTTAGCAAAATCAAAATTTTTATACTTTTTTAGTCATATTAAAAATTTGAATTGCAACTTTTTCATTAACAACTTTCTTAAGTTCTTGTAAAGTTGCATCTTGAATATTTGCATAAGAACCAAAATAATTTAAAAGATTTTCTAATGTTTTTTTGCCAATTCCTTTAATTGTCAACACATCATTTTCTATCATATATTGATATTCTTTCTTGAAATACCATTTTTTAGCAAATCTATCAACTTCTTCCTGCATTCTAGCTAAAAAGAAAAAAATTTCTTTTTCTTCAATTAATATTTCATTGCCATTTTGATCAATTAAGGTTTTAGTTTGATGTTGATCATTTTTAATAAGACCGTAAACTGGTATCGATAAACCTAAAAGTTTTTGAGCTTTTAAAATTTCATTGATTTGTAATATGTTACCATCTGCAAAAATTAGAGTTGGAAAATCAGGATATGACTTTAAAAATTTTAATGCTGTTTGAAACATATATTCAACATCAGCATTTCTTGTTAATGTATTTATTGAATGATAATAATGACGATACATTTTTTTATTAGGTTCACCATTTTGATAAACACATGCAACTCCAACTGCAGAATTTGTATTTGCAAAAAATGAGTTATCAAAAATAACTATCTTTGAACAATCAATTTTTAGCAATGAACTTAACTTTTCTTGTACACTTAGTTTATTGTTTTCTTCTAAAAAATCTTTATACTTTCTTTCTACATCATTCTCAGCATTTTGCAGGGCAATTTGCATTAAATGTGTATATTGATTTGTATTAGGTTTTTGAAATTTATCTTTAATTGATTCATCAAAATCATTTCATTGTTCTAAACTAGTCAAAATAATATCTGGAGTAATGTTTTTTTCATAATATCTAGCAATAAACTCAGATAAAGTTAGTTTTCTATTTTCAACAATTTCATGAGAAAAATTTTCTTCAGAAATTAACATCCCATCACGATAATGGAAAATCGACAATAATAATACATTGTTATATTCAAAATCACCAATCACATCAATCGCTTTTTTAGATTTAATAAAAATTTCTTGGTTATCTTCATTGTAAGAAAAAACATCAATCACTGATGCATATAATTTGGCAAGTTCAAAATCTAAATTTCGCTTTGCATTATCAACTTTTTGCTTTAAAGATTGCAAAAATGATTGTGGGTGATTAATGATTTTCTTAGCTTCTTCGAATTTTTCTTGTCAAAATTCTTCAGATTTGTTTTCAATAAACAAACCTTTCTCAGCTAGCAATATATGAGATAAATATTTAATTAAAGGACGATAATTTTTATTATTTATTAAAGGACCAAAATAAACTGCATTTTGTTCTTTTTTGTAAGAGTTAGTGATTTCTATTTTAATTTGATTTTTTAATAACTTAATTTTTATGTAAGGAAATGATTTTGTGTTTGGAAAGCAAACATTATAAAAAGGTTTATGTTCGTCAATTAGTTTTCTTTCTAAAATAAAAGCACTACGATCTGATTGCGTAATAATAGTTTCAAATGAAAAAATTTGACTTCTCATATGAGAAGTTTTATATGAATTTAGCATATTTAAATTGAAGTATTGACTCATCCTTCTTTTTAAATTTTTTGCCTTACCTATATAAATTATTTTCCCGTTTTGATCTTTTCAAAGATAAACACCTGGTTTATTGGGGACATTTTTGATTAAATCTTTATTTATCATTATCTTTTATTATTTTTCTATTTTTAGCATCAAAAAATGCTGATAAAAGTCAATTATATCTTTCAAAATGGTCTTTATTAAAATCATTTACTACAAATTCGCAAGCTTTTTGGTAAACACCAATTGTTGGCTCTTTTTGATCTAAATCTAATCTGGCAGAAATGAAGAATATGGGTTTAATTTGATTTAAAAATTCATAATCTTTTGCTTTACCTTCAAAATATTTGTCATATAAAAATATGAAATTATAAGTTGCGGGGAATGAATTTGGAACTTGATAAAAAATATTGTAATAGTCAATTGCAGATAAAAAGCTATATTTTGCAAACATTGTATAAGCAGCATAATATTTTTTTTCATGCTCAAACGTGAACAAAATACCATAGTTTCTAATTTCGGCATCTTTTTGTTCTTTCATTTTAATATCTAGATTAAAAAAAGGAAAGGGATTTTCATTGATTAACTGATTTTGTTCCTTTGTAATTTCTCAAAGCAAAATAAAATCATAAAAAGGTTCATTTTTTTCTAGATCAGCAAATTTATTAAAACCTTCAATGTTCTTTAAAATTACTTCATCACTAGATGCATCATCTTGTTTAACTTCATGAGGTTGTGCTAATTCTAATCTAGAATATGTTAAAACATTTTCTAAAATTTCATTTGTATCTAATGTAATAACATTAATTTCAAATCTTCCATATAATGGGAACATTAGAAATCTATCTAATTTAAATAGTTCATCTTTAGTGATTTTATAAACATAACCATCAACATATTTTAAACGATCTTTTTTTAATAATTTAAAGCCTAAATCATCAGTGGCTGCATAATATCCATTTAATCTTGCTTTGTGAAATTCGGTGTTTTTGTTAAATAATTTTGAAAAAATTTCTTCTTTTGTTTCGTACAAAAAAACATAAAAAGTTTCATTATTTAGATTTTTTTTATTTTCTGACATATTAATTTTCCTTTAAACTTTAACTAAGTTATTTCTATTAATAAATATACCATTTTATTAGCCAATTTGACTATTAAAAAATCTCTCAAAGTGAGAGATCTAAATTAATATGTGATTAATTGCGGTTAAAGCCTGAGATTTCAAGTGAGATTTTAAATGTTTTATGTCCTTCTTTTGAAATTGAATATCATATTTTCAAAATGCCTGAGTTTGCTTTCTTTTGAGTCTTATCAATTTCATATTCAATTGTATAACCTGATGGCAAATTATTGCATTCTAGGTTCTCAATTTTTGCATCCTTTACTAAAGTTTCAAAAGCATTTTTATATGTAATATTAAGTGCTAATGATTTGACATATTCTGTAAAACATTTCTTATTAATATAATCTTCTGCAACTTTTGATGTATCTACAGTAACTCTTGTAGAGCAAGCATTTGAAAATTCACCGCTATTAAAATCTTGAATGCTTACTGTTGTAACTTTAACAGTATATTCTCCATTTTCTTCTTTTCTAAAATTTGAGAAATAATAAACTTGTTGTTGTTCATAAATATATTTTGAAGATGAACCAAAATACATTTCAGTTTTTGGTCTCGAATTAATGCCATCCATTATTGGATTAAAATTTTGAATATAAGCATTTGCTTCATTTTTTTCAATTTTTTCTAATAATTCTGCATTATAAGTTCAAACTTTTGCCTTTTTAATTCCTTGTAAAAATTTGTTATTTATTATATTCTTATTTACTTCATCTTGCTCGGTGTCTTTAAATTTATCAATTGAAATATTAGGTTCATATTCAGGTAATGTAGGACTTGGTGCTGTTTGATCCTGGATAGGTTCTTGGCCTTTTTTGATTCTTGCATCGTTGATAATATCAAGCCCTAATTTATCAAAACTAACTTCTATTTCCTTAACAACTTTTGGTGATTCTAATCAGCCATCAAAAGAAACTTCTGTTTTAACAAAATATTTATCACCTCTTTTAATTAATTCAGTAAATTGATAGTTTAAATCATTGTCTTTTCTGCTAATAAAATAAGATCTATTGGTTAATTCAGAATATTTCATCTTTTGAATATATGTTTTATCTTTTGAAAAATATGGATAAATCACAGTATCTAATAATGCATTTTCTAAATGTTGTTTTTGTTCTTGATCATTCAATGTATGTGGATTTATTCCTTTGACATATTCTGCAGAAACATTCATTTCGCTTTTAGCAAATATATCACTATTGGTTTTAGATGTTAAAGTCAATGTTAATTTAATGTCATATTTCAATCCATTTTCTTTTACTTCTAGGTTAGAAAGTGTTGCATTATATAGATTTTCATCATAACCTGAGACAACAAAATTAGGTTTTTTATCATAGTTATCAATTTGTTTATTTTTAATCACATCTTGATATGCTTTTTCGTTTAACAATTTAATTGTTGTTTTTTTAAATTCTTCACTTATCTTTTCAATTGCTTTCTTTTCTTGTTCGATAATTTCTTGTGTTTTCTTAAATCCTCTAATGACATATTCAACATTTTTCTTGCTTACAACATCAGGGTTTGCGATTGATTTAAGCTTGAATATAATTGTATATTCATAAATTCCAGTAGCTAAATCACTATTTTTCACTGCTGTAAATTTAGTTAATTCATATCCTTCAGGAATATTTTTAATAATTTGATCTTCTTTTGCATCAGCAAGTAATGTATTTTCTTTATTTGGATAATCAAATGAAGTTTTTGATTGCGCTTCTAATAATTTTTTGTCTTCTTCTGATAAAGCACCAGTAAATTTTCCTAAATTAGATGATATTACTTCATTAGAAATTATGTGATTTCCATCTTTTTTATAAATAGCAACTTTATATTTGAAAACAATTTCTTCATTAATTATTTCTCATTCTAGATGTGATGATAATCTGGTTTGCCCATTACTTTCATAAGTTGGTTTATTAGCATTTACAAGTTGATAATCATTTGATGGAAAATTAACATTTTTAAGTTCAAGTAAATAATTGTTATCAGTTTTTCAGTTTGGACGTTTTCCATGATCAACTGCTAAAATTTGTTTGTTTTTGTAACTATAATAAAAATCTTTGTTTTCGGCAATTGCTTGTTGAAATTCACTTTCTTTTCCATTAATTATTGAAAATACATCAGTCATATTTTCTTTAGCTCATTTATCAAGTTTTTCTTGTTCAGTTTCAACATGAGGTTTAGGATCTGGCTTAGGTTGTGGTGTTGGTGTGTCAGGATTCTTAGAATCTTTACATGAAGTTGCAATTAATGGTAATGATGCAGCCAAAGTTGACATAATTCCAAGACTTACAAATAATATTCTTTTTGATTTTTTCATATATTTCTCCAATAAAAAAAGGCGATTAAAAAATCACCCTCACTTTAAATAAATTTTTTGATTTTTAATTCTTTCCTATTTATATTTAATATAAACATATTTAAATTTTATTAAAATTTTCAAATTCTTGTGATGTTTTATGAAAATCTTCTTCAATTTTTTCACTTCAAGATTGTTTAACCTTAGGTTTTTTGATTCCTTTTGTAATGTAATATGAAGACATAATAAATAAAATAGTCGAAGCAATTAGTAAATTTATGATAAAAAATCAAGCGATTATTCAATTTGCTAATGCAACTGAAGAAGTTTTTAAAAAGACAGCATATGCTATTCCATAACCAATAGGAATAACAATAGCAGCACAAATAAAGTTTTCCATTACTGAAGCAAGTAACGATTTTCCAATGTTATTTGTTGCTTGAAAGACAAGTAAAGAGCTAACCGAAAGCGAGACTGCAATTAATCTTAGCATCATAATTCGAATAAATTTAACTGTCTCGATTCTTTCTGCATCAATAACATTTAAAATTGGAGCTCAAATTACATTTGCCGTTAGTGCAATGAAAGTATAAGTCAAAGTTGTATAAAAAATTGCAACAAACATTGTTCAATAATAAGTTTGTTTACATCTCTCATAATCTTTTTTAGCATAGTTATAAGAAAGCAAACTTCTAGCACCATCATTAATTCCATAAATTGATGTTAAAAATAAAGAAACAATTGGTGCACTTTTTGATCAATAATATTGAAAATGTCCAGGATCTGCAAATGGAGTTTTACTAAATAAGAAACTTATCATAGTAAATGAAATAGCAACACCAAATGTTCTAATAAAGCCAGAAAGACCTAACAAGATCACAGGTCCTAGCATCTTTTTAGTAAATTTAAATTTGAATAAAATGCTTAAATACAATCAAGTTTTGGCTTTTTTCTCTTTGACAGCGCAATATGCTAAATAAGCTAATAAGTTGACAAACCAACCAATTAAGGTTGCAATAACACCACCTAATACACCCATTTTTAGAGGGATCATAAATAAAGCATCTAATGCAATGTTAACTAAATTAGCGCCAATTGCTCAACCCATTACATAAGCATTATATCCTTCAGCTCTAATTAAGTAAGAAAGCAAATTCACAAGCCCTTGTAAAATAGTGCCTGAAGCATAAACATACATATATTGTTTAGCTCAATGAGCACTCATTTTTGCTGCAGCATAATAGTATGATTGCAATAAATCAAATTCATTAGCGTTCATTTTTGCTTTAACATTTTGATCTAATTTTGTAATTCCAACTAATGAATTTAAAAATCCAGATCAAATAAAAATGAATGTAACTAATGTAGCGAGTAAAGAAGTTACAATTGATGTTCAAAACATAGAAGCTCATAAGTTTTGACCAGCTTTTTTATAACCTTTTGAAACACATTTTGTGTAATAAATGGCACTTCCGACAGGAATTAAAAATACAATTGAATTTGAAAAAATAGTGAAAGGTTGAATTGCAACCATTGTTTGTGAAACTACAGTATTTGAATTAATTGTACTAATTTTTGATGATGCAAAACTATTGTATTTATTGAATAAATTCAAAAATTCTGATTGAGTTAATTTTTGTACACCATTATCTAAAAAACTATAAATCTCTCCCAATTTACCACTATCATCAAAAACATATCTTGTTTGTGGCACAAATTTTTGAATAAAGATTTGGTCGATAAAGAAATATAAACCTAACATTAAAGCAGCTAATAAACTAGGCAGCGCAACTATTCAAATAGCTTTTTTAATTGGTGTATTTGCAAATAGTTTTTCTGCTCTTTCTTGCTTAATTATTTCTTTTTCATTCATGGTTTTATATTATAGTTGTTTAACATAAAATGTTAAAACAAAAAATTAAATTAAATAAGTCTGATATACAAACAGATACCACAGCTTACTTTCTTGTCTTAAATGTTATAATCTTTATATAACAATAAGAAGAGAAAAAAGGAGAATCGATAAAGAATGAACAAGAAAATATTAATAGGTTTGGGTTTTGGATTAGGGACGTTAGGAATTGCACTTTCAACAATTCAATTAGGATTAATTAGTTATAGCATACAAAAAAGTAAAGAAAAACCGCAGTTAAAAGCATTTGATGAAAAAATTTACATTTACGCATTGATTTCTACATATATGAGTAATGATGCTAAAAAATATTTTAAGGAAAATATCGAGTCATTTTTAGGATATAAATTGATAAATAATCAATCTAAGTTTACACGCAGCTTTACACTAGATTATTCTGAAAATTGAGGAATATTTCAAAAGCCAGATTCAGATTGGAAAAATTTTTTGCCCAAACTAAAAAGAGAATGGAAATATGCTCTACCCAAAGAATTAATCAATAAATACTACATATATTTTCAAATATTCAACAATGACACTCAATACAAAAATAATGGATATTGGATTTATAAATAGACTATATTACTAACAAATACTATTATTTGCAAACTTTTATAAACTATGAAAAAGATTATGATAACAAGAAATTTGTGATGAAAAAATACGATTATACAACTGACGAAGAACCAAAAAATGATATAAAAACACGTAAAACATATCTTGTTCCTTCGTTTACACCAAAATTTATTAACATATACTGAAGCATCACTTAACTTTAAGAAAAAAACTAAATATTTAATAATTAAGAATAATCACCCTACCGAACCATTAGATATAAAAATTGAATTTGATATGTTTGGTTTTGGAGAAAACTATTAATTTAAGTCATTAAATACATTCATGTAGATATTGAATTAACATTTTTAAAATAAATTTTGCAGTTTGAAAAGAAGTATTTTTTTCAAATTTTTCAAATGAAATACTTAAATAATAAAGAGACATTAAATTATCCTTTCCAAGTTCTTCTTCTGCATGCAAATTACACAAAAATCCACCCTTGTGAAATTTAAAATCAACTAAATGAGTTTGACTTCCACATTCTATACAGCCATCAAATTTTGGTTTGATACCTTCACATTCCAAAAGTTTGTAAAGTAGGTAGATCAAAATTTTTGTATTTTTATTTTGATTTAAAAACGGCAAAAGTTGTTCATATGATTGAATGAAAGGTAAATAACTATTTGACATAGATTTTTCTAAAAAATAAAGTAAGGTTTCTTTAAATTCTATTGCATTTACATCATAAGGAAATTTACAAATCAAGTTTGCTTTTTTTAATCTAAAAAGTAAATTATTAGATTTCTCTGAGCTAAGTAAATCTAAATTAGATAAATCTAAAATTCCAATTGCATTGCGATTTTTGCTATCAATTTTTCTCACACCAGGAGCATAGATTTGCATTTTCCCTTCATTTGTAAGAATAGTAACTATTAAATTATTTTCACTATGTTCATTATGTTTAATAACAATGGATTTTAAAGTTTTTTCTATCATGAATTAAATTATAAAAAAACATAGGAATTATTTTTCGCTATGTTCTTTTGTAATTTCCTTTGGCATAAATTTTTTAAAATTTTCATTTAGTTTTTTAAGTTCTGCTAAGGTTAGTTCTTCAATTGTAGGTTCAGGAATTGGTTCTGGTTCAATTTTTTGTTTTCTTGCCTTTACATATTCAATTGTATTTTTGATTAGATAAACTAATAAAAGTGCAAGGAATATAAATAAAGCAACAATAATAAATTGAATTAAAGCACCTAAAAATTTACCAATATAAATTCCATTTACAACAATATTTTCAACACCTTGAACATGAAATGCTTTTGCAATTGCCGCCATAATAACATCATTTGCAAGAGATGTAACAACAGCTCCAAATGATGCACCAATTAGCAAACCAATTGCTAACATAAACATGTTGCCTTTGACTACAACTTTCTTAGCTTCGTCATAACTTCTTCTAACAATATGTTTCTTTTTTTCTAATTCTTTTTCAGTCATGCATTAAATTATAAATTATTTTGCTAACCCATAAATTAAAAAAATGCATTCATATAAAGAAAATGAACACATTTCAATTTTGGACAGTAAATAAGTTAATTTTTAAGAAAAGTTTAACAATTTTCTAACATATTCATTAGTTAAATTAATTAGTTTTCTTATGCCATCGAAATAAACTTTGTAGTGATTATATTCACCACGTAAAATCATTTTTCTATGTAATGATTTTGTAAATTCGATTGCTAAATAAACATCGAAGATCCCATAAGTAGTTTTGATTTCTATAATTAAATCTTCCAATGCACATTTGATTGCATAATCTTTTAGTTCCAAATTAGGTCTACGGTATGTTTTTCTCATATAAGATAATAAATAGCTAAAATAAATATTTCTTGATTCTTTATCAGTTTTAGGAGCATTTGCAAATTTTAAGTCGTTTTGTTCTTGACTTTTAGTTTTTTCAACATCTGCAAAATATTTATCAACATCAACAGCATTTTTTTTGTAGCGATTTTCTGCTTTCATAATAGATATCATTTTTGAAATAATCAATAAAAACAGTACTAAAAAAAGTGAACCAAAAACATAGCAAGTAACAATTGAAGGCTTATTAAAAGAATTAGGAATTGCTTTTGCTGCTAATAAAATTAAAATAAGACCAACTATTAAAAAAGAAAAGATTAAGAAAAAGCTAAATATATTTAGTATATTAGCTTTTAATTTTCCATATTTGTTCATAAAATAATTTTGAAAATACTAAAGCTTTGCAATTTTTGAATCTTTAATATTTTGAATTAGTTTAGCTAGTCTTACTAAATTAGCTTTCATTAAAGCAATATCTTTATTTTCTAAAGCAGCATCAGTAGGTTCTAAGACTTGTTTTATAGCATTAACAACATTTGCATTGTTAGGATTTTTTTGCATAATATCAATCGCTTCAAATCTAAGTTCATTTAATTTAACAAATAAATGTTTTTCTAATACTTCATTAATCATTTTTTTAATTTCTGTAAGTGATGTTACATTATTAACAATTTCATATTTAGAATTTACATAGTTTAGCAATTGACTTCCCATAATTTGCATATTAGTGGTTGATGCAAGTTGTAAACCATAGTCTTTAGTTTCTAACAACAATTTTACAAAACGCGCACGTTTGTAGTTAAGTTCTAGATTATTTTCTTTTCTAATTAAAATTTCATCAGTTAAATTTTCATTTGGCTTAATTGTATATTCTTCCAATGCTTTTTTAATATATTCAACTAATAAACTATATTTAGGCAAAGGCATTTTTGAAATAAATGTATTAATGTCATTAACAAGTATTTGCATATTTTGGAAAGTTGTGTTTGATGGAGGTGTATTTTTGCCAGAAGTATAATTATCAGAATCTTCAACCAATTTTAAATTAATTGCTTTCAAATCAGCAGCATAGAAATTACCATTTTCGCTTTCAGATTTTGGAGCAACAAAATCTAATGTTGCAGTTGCATATGTACCGTCGTTGTTAATTTTTATATTAACAGTGCTATTGTTTCTATATTTCAATGTAGGCACTGCAATAATTAAAGTAATTATTAATAAACCTACTAATGCTAATGTTACAATTCCTGACATTCACAATCATTGTTCAAAGCCAGTAAGTTTCATATTTGTTAATAGTTTTGTCATTCCAGCATTATTTTTTAATACTTTAGTTAGAACTAGGAATAGTCCTACAACTAAGAAAATAATTGAAAAGATTATGACAAATGCAATTAAAGAAGCTTTTTGTCTCTTTAAATTTTTGTTGTTATTTTCAATTAATTTATATTTTTTACCAACAATAATTCCTAAGGTTAATGTGTAAAATGCTAATGCATAAAATGCAGGCATAATAACTTGTCAAATTGTGTCATTTTTTCAAATCTTGTTTATTGCAGTTGCAAATGCGTTAGTTTTATGCTGATTATGCATAAAAATTGCAACTAATGCTAATGCTGCTAATGCTGCAAAAATAATTACAAAGACAATTGTTAATGCAACATTGATAGATTTTTTAGTTTTTAATTTCTTATCCATTGTATTCTCCTTTGTAAACTAAAAGTTTAGGATTATTTAAATATTCACGTCCTGCTTTGGCAATTTTTTTACCATTTAGCATTGTAGCATCAGCACTAAAATGAATTCTAATTCTTAATAATGCAGCGCCAACACCATATGCATCAACAGGAGTATTTTCAGCTTCAAATTGTTTGATCTTTTCTTCATCAAAGCCAGACGAAACAGTAATTTTGACATGTTTACCATTATTTTCATCTAAAGCTTCTCTTAATTTTTTTACTTGCAATGGTGTGACACCAAATTGCGCTTCCCCCTCCTTAAACATCTTATCAATCATTGATTTAGATGTATCTATTCTAACACCTTTTAACTCTTTTCCAAAGATTTTAAGGCAAGCTAATGAGTCTGCAATTACATCATTATGGAAATCAACAACAGCATACAAAGGTTCTTTTGGAAATACTTTATGATATGCTTCACATGCTTTAACAATGTCACCATTAAACATTTGAATTAAAGCATGAGGCATTGAACCAAAAGTATGTGCCTTGTCATAATGGGAAGATACTAATGTTGAGTGGTTTTTAATTCCACCACATTCAATAGCATATGCATCATTTTCTTGATTGATGTAATGATCAGCGCGATCAGCCATACTAATTAAAGTTTTTCCATTAGCAACTTGAACCATACGATAAGCGTTTGTAGCAATTGAAGTTTGTCTTGCTAAAATGCCATCAAGCATACCTTCTCAAATTCCAAATTCATAATATGGCCCTTCAAGTTCTAATACAACATCACGATTGTTAATAATAGTACCTTCGGGTAAATATTTAATTGTATATTTAGTAATGTCTGTATTATGCACTAAAAGCTTGATAGCCTCAATTATTCCACATAATTTAACATTATTATGTCTTTGGAAAAATTGTAAAGTTACAATGTCATGTTTGCAGAATTCTTCTGCTATTTTTTGTGTTTTATGAAAATAAATTGATGTTTTATCTTTTAAATCCATAGATTCCTTCTCTAATAATCAATTGTCCTAAGACCTTTGATATACCCATATATTTTACCCCTTTTTATTTATAAACACTTTTTTTACAACATAAAAACCTTAAAAATATATTTCTATGAAATATAAACGTTAATAAAAAGTGAATAAAAAACTAGAAAATAAATTCTAGTTTATATTAGTTTAAGCGGTCTTTTCTCTAAATAATTTAGGTTCAACTTTTTCTTTAAAGAATCTTGTTTTTGTGAAGTAATGAACAAAGATTGTTTGGAAGATTGTTCAAATACCAGAAATAATTCAATAAATTTGTAAACCAGCACTAAAGATAACACCAATAAAGATAAAGATTAATTGCACAATATTATTTGTTCGATTAGATTTCTTCATTGCTTCTTTTTCATAAGCATCGACTCGTTCGGATTTCTTTTTCTTTCAATTTAAAATCTTCGGCATATATGTCGCGAGGGCTTGAACCGCGACGGAGAATATTATTAGTGGCAGATAAATAAAATCTTTTGCCATTACCCGACTAATTGACGAAGTCGAAAGTTGAATTCCATATCATGAAGCTTGCTTAATTTCAGGTGCTGAAGAAATAATTCTATACACAACAAATAAGATTGGCATTGTTATAAGCAATGAAACCATACTTGAGAATGGGGAAATTTTTGACTCTTTATAAAGTTGCGAAATTTCCATTTGTTTCTTTTGTTGCATTGCTTTATCGCCTTTATATTCAGCATATTTAGCTTCAATCTTGGCTTTTTTACGGTTTATTTCTTCTAATTTGCTTTGACCAAAAGTGCTTTTTAGAGAAATAAAGAATGCAATTAAACGAACAAAAACAACTGTAATAACTAAGGCTAATATAACGCTTCAGCCTGTACTTCCTAAACCAACCATTATTTTATTCATAAATAAATAGATTGGGTGGATAAACATTCCATAGAAAGGCCCTTGTTCTCAATAACCTTTTGCATTATATAATGCTTTTTGAGGAACATTAAATGCAGAAGGAAAGATATTTGCTATTGGTAATCTTTCATTATAGTTACCACCCTTAGTAATATGGTTTACTTTAACAATTGAATTAGTTACAACATTAGAACCATAAGTTACATTTTTATATGCTTGGCCTGTGTAATTAAACAATGAATAATAACTTCTAAAAGCAATTTTATGGAATGTTGCAAAATTAATTGCATCCTTAATTCATTGATATTTATATCATCTAGAAAGTTGATCGTGTTGTTGTGCTTTTGAAAGTTGATTAAAAGTAGGGTTTGAGATAACCACACCATTTTTATCTTTTACAACTAATGGTTTGCCATCTTTATCTTTTCAATCGGTTTTAGTTGTATAGAAAGGATCATTTTTAAAGATATAATCACTATTCTCAATTTTGTCACTTGCTTTTGTTTGAGAAATTTTTTCATACATAGCAACTAAACGTTTGTAGATATCTAAAGGAGTTGGATTTGCAGGCAATGGAGTTGTTCCAAAAATCTCATTTGCATCAGAAGCAGTAAATTGTTGATTAAGATCTTTATTTTCAACATTTGCAGGATTTATTAATCAACGAATGTTATTAACATTTCTTTCGTATCAAATCTTTAATGTTTGTAATGCTAAAAGTTGTAAAGAATCACGTGTAAATTTATCGATATTTGAAGCACCAGGTAATAATGATTCTTCTAAAGTTTCAACTTCAATTTTAGAAATTTTGTCAAATCTTGCTCTTTTTTGATTTTTTGCTACTTCTTCAATATGGTTTGTAAAAGAAAATGTTGTTCAAGCACTATGTTCAGTAATAGTTTCATATTTGTAATCTTTTGAAGTTAAATTTAGATAAGAAAATTTGTTTTCTTTATTTCCATAAACATCTCCACCAAATTTTGCATCAGCGTCAGTAATTGTTGAATATGTTTTATTATCATCATTTAGTTTTTCATATTGCAAGGCTAAAGAATTCCCACCATAAATTCCATATTCTGATTTTCCACCATTAGCTTTAGCATCTTGTTGTTCTAATGCGTTAATTAACTCTTTATTTCCATTATTTAAACCAAGAAATATATTTTTAACAATATGCTTTTCACTATTTGGCATAGTAAAAGTGTTTGTTTCTTTGTTGTATCTTAAAAGTTCAACATTAGGTGAAACAGTTTTTTTGCTTGAATAAAATTCATAACCAGCACCAACTTTAGATGCAGTTTTACTTGTAAATGATTGCACGCAACCCACAAGGCCAATGCTTGCAAAGAAAACAATAATGATAATTCTTAATCATTTTCACACCTTAAGTCAAATATGCTTTTGTTTTTGCTCAGGTGATGGTGATGTGACTTTAAAATCATCATAAAACTTAGATTTTTTCAGTTTTGCCATCTTTTATCCTTTCAAAAATTTTTCTTATCTCTTGTTCTTTAATTGAAAATTCTAAATCAAAAAATGTTTTCCTAGCAATTAAAACACAACTTATTTTTAAAGAATCAGTAATATCATTCATTTTCCTTAAAATAGCTCTTACTTGATTTTTAAAATGATTTCTCTTTACTGCATTTAAAAATTGTTTTGGCATTGAAATACCTATTTTAAAATCTTCTGATTCATCAAAATAAATAATTAAATGTTTATCTACAATCTGCTTTTTTTTGGCAAGAATTTTTTGAAATTCTCAATTTTTTTTAAGTGTATTATCTTTTGTAAACATTTTTAAATAAAAAAAAGAAATATCAAATTACTTAGAATCTGATACTGTTAATCTTGCTCTGCCTTTAGCACGTCTTGATGCTAATACTTTTCTACCATTCTTGGTTTGCATTCTAGCCATAAAACCATGCACTTTAATGTGTTTGCGTTTTTTTGGTTGATATGTTCTTTTCATAACATTCTCCTTAGTTCCAACTAACTTTAGTATGTATAAGTTCTTATAATATGCAAATAAAAATTATACAAATTTCATTTAATTTTATCAAAGAAAGCAAAATATTTGCTAAGAATTTTATAGCAATATAGTTTTGTTTAAATTTCAATTAGATTTATCCTTTATTTTGCAAGGTTTTGATTAAAATACTTTTCTAATTTAAAATCACTCGCATCATTTTCAAAAATATTTAAATAATAACTTAATGTATATAAATCTTTTGTTTGATTATTTTTGTTAATTAATGTGCATGTGTAAAAATATTTTCCGGGTTCATTATTTGCAGATTTTATAGTGTCATCAAATAGATATACATTTGAATTTTGGTTTGTTTTTTTATTTTAGTAAATATCTTCAAAATGTTAATTTTAATTCCTTAATATTTTGATAGTTTTCAATAGAGATTTTTGTTTTTAATTGTGATAAATGATGAAAATCACTCTCATTTTTAAAGATATTTGAATTATTTGAATTTGAATTTGTAGTTGAAGGGTCCATTATCATCTATTTCAAAATAGCCTAATTTAATAGTTTATATTTATCAGAAGCTTTTATTTGCAAATAACCACTTTGTGGTAAACTTCTCTTGAATAGACTAATTCTAAGTAAGTTAATGATTTCTTTTTTAAGTAAGTTAGGTTTGATAAATCTAAATCAGTAGGATTTGTTTCGCTATAATAAAAATCATAAGATAAGTTTTTATCTTCAAAAAAGATATCGAAATAATAAATTGAATTAGCTATAAAAGACATTCTATAATGATTATTTAATTGATTATTTGTAACAAAATTATGGTTATTAACATTATTCATAAAACAAATATTTTTACCATTTAATTTTGCTTTTAATGTTTCTATTAATTTATTTTTTGCGTCGTTTAATTTTTCAATTTGAGTATTGATTTTTTGTGAAGTTAATGAAGGATTGTCTAACATTTTTTTCTGTTTCTTTTCTTAAATTATCAAAATCAGTTCTTAATTGTAAAGGCAAATAATCAACATCAGGTAAATTTGAAAACATAAATGTTTTATAAAAAATTCTTGTAGTTTGTAATGCTTTTAACAAATCATTTTTAGTTTTTTCTCCATCTTTTTTTGTATAGTTATTGCTTTTTAAGTTTATTGAAATGTTTTGAAATACTTCATGAATATTAGAAGGTATTTTAAATCCATTAATCTCAATAGTTTTTGTCTCACTAACTTTCTTAGTAACTCTATCTTGTAATGCAAATGAAATTTTTATTGTTGTTGGATTTGAATGTGTTATTTCAAAATTAACAATTGAGTATCTTCATTGCTTTAAGTTTTTTATATTCAAATCATTAACATTTTTAATTTCTAATGCCAATTTTTGTTCTTTTTTCTTTAACCTCAATTATGGTTTCTTTTAACGCTTGATTCATTTCACCAGGTTTTTTGCAATTTGTTGAAAGTAAAGGCAAAAAAACTAATAATTGTTAAAGTTAGTGGAAGTGAAAAATATTTCTTTGATTTCATGAATATTCTTTTTTATTTAAAAAATATTAAACTCAACCATTTTAAATTAAAAATAATCTAAATAACAAAATAATATAGCTAGCTAAGTTTTTCACATTCATTTTAGATAAAATTCTATGAAATTATTAACAAAAAAGTTATTAACATTCAAATTTGCATAGTTTTTTGTTAATTTTTGAAAAATTAGTCTAACAATAAGGCATATTTTTGATAAAAAACTGTTAATAACTTTGTTAATAACTCTATGTTTTTAACTATTTTTGATGCGTTTTTTATAAAAAATAACTTATTAATTATAATAATTACAACATGATTAATACAAATAAAGAAAATGAGCAAGAAATTGAACTAAAACTTAAAAATATTAGCTTCCATAATGATCTAAAAAATAATTTAAGTGACAATTTAATTTATGAAGGCTTGCTTAAAAATATAAAGATTGCATACCGTGAAGATGACACAATTTTTATCTTGTGTCCCGAAAGACTAAAAGAGTATGTAAAGACGCATTATACCGAACTAATTGAGAGAACAATTAGTAATATTTACAATGAAAAATTAAACATTATTTTTATTAAAGATATTGTTGAAATTGATGCATTGGCTGCAATTGTAAAACCAGCCAAAAAAACTCCAAGACAAAAAAGCAATGTTAGAAAAGATTTAACCTTTGATACTTATGCCGAAGGTAAATTTAATTCCCTTGTAATTAAGGCCGCAAGAACCATTTGCAAAAATGAAAGTGTTGTTTTTTCTCCACTTTTTATTTATAGTGGAAGTGGTCTTGGAAAAACACATTTATTACATGCAATTGGTAATGAACTTATCAAAAATGGAAAAACTTGCTTTTATGTTAATCCTGATGAGCTTACAAGAAGATTAGTAGAACAATTAAGAACTAGAAACCAAGAAGAAATCAACAAAATTGTTGATGATTTAGTTGCTTATGATTGTTTGATGTTTGATGATGTTCAACAATATGCAAATAAAGAAAGTACATTGATTGTCTTATTTAATATCATAAATCATATGTTCACAAATGACAAGCAAGTTATTATTTCTGCAGATAAGCGCCCTGAAGATTTAGGCGGATTTGAACAAAGATTTATTACACGTTTTACAGGTGGATTAACTGTTAAAATAGATACTCCTGAAATTGATGATGTGATAGCAATTTTAAAATTTAAATTAAGACAAAATAATATTAATCCTGAACTTTGGGAAGATGAAAGTTTAAAATTTGTTGCAAGAAATTTTGCCACTTCAATAAGGTCAATTGAAGGCGCTATTAATAGGATTAAATTATTTAGTCAAAATGATGATTTTTTCACTTATGATATGAACACAATTCGAAATGTTTTTAAAAATATGTCGCAGGTTAAAGATACAATCACGCCTGACAAGATCATTGATATGGTTGCAAAATATTACAAACTTGATAAAAGTCGTATTACTGCAAGAACTAGAAAAGAAGAAGTTGTAATTGCAAGAAGAATATCAATGTGACTTATTAAAAATTCATTTGATTGTTCATTTGAAGAAATTGGAAAAATGTTTGGAAATCAAAGTCATTCAAATGTTATTATCTCAGTACAATGAGTTGACAACAACTTTAAAACTAATACCGCGTTAAAAGTTGCAATTAATAAAATTAAAGAAAATCTCAATAGAGTATTGTAAAGGAGAAAAAAATGGAGATAAAAATAAATAAACAAATACTTGATAATGCACTTGAATATGTTTCAAAAGCAGTTGATACAAACCCATTTATTCCAGCAATGAAAGGAATATTAATTGAAGCTGAAGATGATTTAATTACTTTCATTGGTTCAGATGGTGAAATTAGCATCAAACATACTGTTAAAACATCGATTAATGCACAAATAATAAATCCCGGAATTTGTTTAGTTGAATTAAACATCTTAAAGAATGTTGAAAAGAAATTGGATGGAGATATTAGTTTAATCACAAATGACAAACTTTTAACTGTCATTGCTGGAAGTGATAAATATACATTAAATTTATATGACAACACTGAATATCCAAGCATTGACTTTAGTATTTATGGTGAAAAATTAACAATTGAGTGAGCAAAATTTAAAGATATTGCAAAAGATGTGTGATTTGCAGCAGCAACTGATGATAAATCTGTAATTTTAGGTTGTGTTAATATTTCAGCAAGTAATAAACAACTTAAAATGCTTGCAACTGATCGTTATAGATATGCTCAAGAAACTTTGCCAATTGAAAGTGATGTTGAATTTAATATTTCAGTGCAACAAAAAAATTTAAAAAATATACTTGCATTTGAACATAATGGACCTATTACATTACATATTTCAGATTTCAAAATTGCTTTTGAATTTGATAATAATATTATTCAATCAAAAATTGTTGAGCAAATTTATATGGATGTATCAAAAATCATGCCAAAAGAATTTGCAAATACTTTAATTATTGAAAAAAGAGAATTAAACAATTTGCTTAACAAAGCAAGTGTTATTATCACTGAAAGTTATAACAAAATTAGACTTCATATTATTAATAAAGTTTTAACAATTTCATCATCGCGTGAAGAAATTGCAGCAGCAGAAATAAAAACCTCTAATTTTGAATATAGTAATGATGAATTAAAATTAGCATTAAATAGTAAATTTTTAAGAGATGCAATTTCTGTTTTTGATGATAAACTAAAAATTCAAATTACAAAAGATAATTTAAAATTAGTTGTAACATCAGCGTCAAATCCAAACAATATTCAATTATTTACTGGACAAAAAGGATTTTAAATGGAAATTGAAATTTACGATGATTGAATTAAAGTAAGTCAATTTTTAAAGAAAATTGGGGTGACTGAAACTGGTGGCAAAGCAAAATTCTTTGTTACATCACATAAAATTTTAATTAATGGACAACCTGCAACTGGCAGAAATTCAAAAATAAGGATTGGTGATACTGTTTGAGTTGATGACAATTTATATAAAATTGTTGCTAAAAAGATACCTTATTAAAAAAATAATGTACAATTATTAAATACTAATAGACTTAAAAAAGGAGAACATTATGCCAGGAAGAGATAGACTTACCGGACAAAAGGCACTTAGTGGAAACAAAAGATCTCACGCATTAAATGCAACTAAAAGAACTTTTGATTTAAACTTACAAAAAGTGACAATTTCTCAAGGTAATGGAGCTAAGAAAACTTTAACAGTTACTGCTAAAACTGCAAGAACTTTGAAAAAATATGGTCTTGTAGCTTAATTTTTTAATAATAATTTCAAAAAGGCCTCATTGGTCTTTTTTGTTTAATTTTATTGAATGTGAATTAAAATTAATGTATTGAAATTAAGGAGAATTTTATGGTGCTATTTATCTTTGCAGAAAAAGAAGAATATGAAATGATATTACCCCACATTGAAATTATTGAAGAAAATGTTTTTGAAAATGATTTTAATAAGTTTCAATCATTTAATTTATGCGAATATAATAAGAAAAAATTTTATATAGCTTGTAGTGGTGTGGGTAAAGTTAATGCTAGTTTATATTTAAGCAATATATGTAACATTTGTCCTACAATCACACAAATTGTTAACATTGGTCCTGCTGCAAGTATAGGAAATGAAAAAATTGGTGATTATTATTTAATTAAAAATTCTTATTATTATGATGTTGATTTAACCTCATTACCAAATTACAAAATAGGAATGTTACCAAATATGAGCATAACATTTAAAACAAGCGAAATATTAAACAACATTTTGCAAATATTATTTGATAATAATATTAAATATTGTGACAATGCAACCGCTGATCATTTTGCAACCGAAAAAGATATAGCCTTAATTCAAAATAATTTTAAAGATGCTAAAACAATTGATATGGAATTAACTTCTTATATCCATACTGCACAATTTTATAAAATGCCAATTGCAAGCATAAAAGTCATTTCAGATAATTTAACTAAAAAATCTAATGCTAATGATTATAAAAATAATAGTTTAATTTGAAAAACTGCAATTGCAAAACTTATACTAAAAATTTTAGAAGGAGGTAAATAATGGAATATATTGATATTCATACTCACCCTTTCAAAGAATATTATGATGATCCTCATGAAGAAGTTAAAAAATGAAAAGAAATGAATATGCAATATTTGTTTGTTAATGGAACTTCAAAAGAAGATTGCATTGAGCTTTTAGATTTATGTGAAAAAGAAAACTATTTATTTCCCGTAATTGGAATTCATCCAACTTTGTCGAAAGGCAAGAAAGATGGCAAATTTTTAGCATCTATTATTACTAAGGATGTAATTGGAATTGGCGAAGTTGGTTTAGATTATCATTATGATGATTCTCCTTCAAAAGAAATTCAAAAAGAAGGTTTTATTTCACAAATTGAGGTTGCAAGAAAATATAACATTCCAGTAGTTATGCATATTCGTGATGCTTTAGAAGATGCATATGAAATTATTAGCAACGAAAAATATAATGATATGAAATTTGTATTTCATTCATATAGTGGTGATGTTGCTTTTACTGAAAAATGTTTAAAACATCCAAATTTCTATTATTCAATATCAGGAGTTGTGACATTTAAAAATGCAAAGTCTTTGCAAAATGCTGTCAAAATTATTCCAATTGATCATATATTTTGTGAAACAGATACACCATATTTAGCACCAGTTCCTATGAGAGGCTCTGATAATATTAGTCCATATGTTTCATATACTTATCAATATATTGCAAAACTAAAAAATATATCTGAACAAGAATTAGTTAATCAAATTAAGGTAAATGTTAAAAAAGTGTTTGGTGTTTAATGAATAAAGTGATTGCAAAAAAATGGTTTGGTCAAAATTTTTTAATTGATGAACAGATTTGTTTTCAAATAGTTAATTTAATTGATTTAAACAATAAAAATGTTATTGAAATAGGTCCAGGGCAAGGGGCATTAACTAAATTTTTAATAAAAAAAGCCAAATTTGTAAAAGCTTTTGAGATTGATAATGATCTTTTTAAATTATTAAATCAAAACTTAAAAGCAAATAATTTAGAGATTATTAATGAAGATTTTTTAAATGCCTCATTAAATGAAAGCAAAAATCAAATTATTATAGGAAACATACCTTATAACATTACGACTGAAATTCTTTTCAAGTTAATTGAAAATTATACCTTTATAGACACTTCAATTTTGATGGTTCAAGATGAAGTGGCTAACCGAATAGTTGCTTTGTCTAATTCAAAAGAGTATGGAAAATTGTCTGTTGTTTTGCAAACAATCGCAACTTGTACAAAAGAAATATCTGTTTCAAAGAATAAATTTAATCCACAACCAAAAGTTAACTCAGCTGTTGTAAAAATTGTATTTAATAAAGAAATTGACATTCCTCTAAATTTTTATTTAGAATTTGTTAAATTAATTTTTCAATTTAAACGTAAAACACTAGTTAATAATTTAAAAACTAAATATTCTATGGATAAAATTAATGATGTTTTTAGTTCTCTAAAATTTAAATTTAACATCAGAACTGAACAATTAACAATTGAACAAATTAAGCAATTGTTTTTTATATTGAATAATTAAAAAATATCTTATTACAAGATTTTTTTCAAAATTTGAAATTTCTTATAAATAAGGTATTTTTATTTTAAAAATTTAAGTTAGAATCTAACTGATAAGCAAGTTAACCCACCATCAATTTTTTTGTATTCTGATGTATCAACTTCAATAAGCTTTTTGTGGCCTTTTAATTTTTCAAGCATTGCTTTGGTTTTTGGATATCCGGCTGGCATTATGATATTTCCATTAATGTAAATTACATTAACTGCATAATCTTCTTCGCTTGGAACTTTAATTAAATTAAATGATTGAAATTCTTTTGTATGTTCAAATTCACCAGTTACAAGTAAATTATTATCTTCAATATAAGTTGTTCCAGTTTTCAGATGCAAAAATTGTGTTACAGGAATTGCAATAACTTTTTTGCCTAATGGTTTAACAAATTCTTCAAATTGTTTGATTGCTTCTTTATTTGTTCTATGGCTTAATCCAATGTAATATGTGTTTCCAATTGGTAACACATCGCCACCATCCATATATCCAGGTGCTTTAATATATTTAATTTTATCTTCTGAAAAATATTTTTTGATTGTAGGTAAAATTAAATCTTTTTCGCCATTTCTTGAAGCGGCTCCTGGATTTGTAATAATTGCAATTTCATTTGGAATAATAACAACAGGATCTTCTACAAAGCATGAATCTGGGTAAGGCTCAGATGCTTCAAGTTCAATAACTTCAATATCAACGCTTTTGATTGCTTTGATATATTCATCAAATTGCTTCATAGCATTTTCATAATTAGGTTTGCCAAGTTGTGGGTTTCCAGTAATCCCATCAATTAATGAATGGCTTGGCCTTCTAACAATAAATCTTTTATAAACAGGTTTCAAAAATTTCTCCTTATTTCTATAGATAGTTTTTTAACTACCTATACTTTTATTTTATCATTGCGAAGTATAAAAATGTAGGAGTTTGCTCCCACATTCTAAAATTTGATTTAATTAAGCTTTTTTAAATCCTGAGATTGTTCATTCAAATGGTTCAGTTGATCAACTTATAGCACCTTTAACTTTTCAGTATAGTTTAAAAGTAATTGTACCATTTGCTTTATCAACTACTCTTTCGGGGTCACCAAATAGTTTTTCACGATAATCAAATTTATTAGATTTACTTTGTAATCTTCATACTTTTGCATTTGCTTCTTCAGCAGTAACTGTTCCATATTGAGATTCATCTAAACCTTCAATAACTAATTTAGGGTCAGTTTTATCAGCTTCAGTAATTTTCTTAAATCCTTCAACTTTAATTAAGAAATTAACTATCTTTTTACCATCAAGCATTAATTGATCAACATATGCGGTAAGTGTACCTTTGCTATCATCTGCTTGAACTGATACAACAGAATATTTGTAGCTAGAACTCTTGCTATTTAACAAAAGATCTTCTTTTTTAACATCACTTGCATGTTTAGTGTTGTATTGTTCTTTTGCTAAATCTTTAATTGATAAATCAAGGTCATCTTTATTAACAGGTAATAATTTTTTAAATCCAGCAATTACTGTTTTGAAAGATTTAATTTTATGTCAATCATCATTTTTATATAAATTAACATCTAATGTAATTTGCCCTCTCATAGGATCAATATTAACACGATCAATTTTGTAGTAGTAATTTTCTGTGTTTGTTTGATTTTCTGCTTTTATCTTGCCAGTGCTAAATTCATTTGCATAGTATTTACCATAATCTTCTGGTTTAACTTCTTTTGAACTATCTTTTGGATCAATAATTTTGTAAGCAAATGGAAATACTTGGTGTTTAAATCCTGATACTACATAGTCGATAGTGTTATTGCTATATACACCATTTCTAATTGCTCATTTCAATTTAAATGTTACAGTACCATCTAAATCATCTGCAACAGGTGTGTTAACAACCATGTATTGATATTTGCCTGATTTACTTTTTATTTGATAATTTTTCTTAATAATATCTGATGCTTGGTAGTTACCATAATCAGCTTTATCAATAAATTCTTGAGGATTTCCAGATTCAAAACGTTCTTCTGGGTCAGTTAAATCAGCAGCAGTAATTTTTGCAAAACCTTCTAATACCTTTTGATGTTGAGCTATAAAAAGACCACCCTTTTCATATTGTTTGTAGTTGATGGTTAATTTACCTTCTGCATCATTAGCTTCAATACCAACAATTTCATATTTATATTTGTCTGATTTACTATTAAATTGAATATCTTCTTCTTTAATATCACCAGCATTTTTTGTGATGTATTGATTTGCAGCTAAATTTTTAATGGTAATATTAGCATCATTTTCATCTTCTGGTAATTTTGATTTAAATCCTGAAATAGTTTTTTGGAATTTAGCAATTTCATTGCCATCTTTATCTTTTAAAATAATTGACAATACTAATTCACCTTTTTCAGTATTTGTATTAAATTCATCTAATTCATATTGATAATTAGCATCTGTGCTTTGAGTAGTAATACTATCAAAAGTAAAATCATCGGTAAAATAGTCTTTGTAATTTTCAGGTTTAACAACTTCTGCAGTTTTATTTTTAATTGTGATTTCTAAAAATTTGTCATAAACTGAATTTAAACTTATTTGTTTTACAAGTGTATAAGTTACTTTTTTATCTGTTGCTTTTAATGTTACTTTAGCAACTCCAGATTCATATTCAACTTTTTCAATTGTTACTTCTCAGTTTTTTGGAGAAGCTGTAATTTTCAACCTTGATTTAATATTATCAACAGTAGGTTTAAAGATTTCATCTTTATTTGTAAGTTCAACAGTTGTTTGCTTGTCAACTTGTTCTTTTGTTAACCTTCCACAAGAAACAACAGTTGCAGCTGTTGCAGCAATCGTTAAAAAGCTAGCACCAACCATTAAAAAACTTCTTTTTTTCATTTGTATATTCCCTTCAACAGACTTTAATTAATAAATTTATTTAAAAAAAGAATAAAAAATGCAATAACAAAACTAGTTGCTATTGCAAGAATGTATAAATATTTTTTCTACTTCATATATATAAATATATGATGTTTTTATACTCTTTATTCTCTAACATTACTACGTCTAATTTGTTCTAGACATTTAAAATTTTACTATTTTT
Source organism: Metamycoplasma salivarium (assembly GCF_900660445.2). Taxonomy (GTDB): domain Bacteria; phylum Bacillota_I; class Bacilli_A; order Mycoplasmatales; family Metamycoplasmataceae; genus Metamycoplasma; species Metamycoplasma salivarium. Next base: position 638,113 of record NZ_LR214938.2, on the reverse strand, counting down.
GTAAAATGTTTTGATTGAATTTTTATAGTTTAGCCATATGTTTCAAAGTTCTAATATATTGATTTACAAATGAACTTTCATTGTCATATCAAGCATAAACTTTATAAAGCTTTTTGTTGTCAACTTCAATCATCGAAGTTAGTTTAGCATCAAAAATTGAGCCCGCTGTTGCACCAATAATGTCAGAAGATACAATTTCTTCTTCAGTGTAGCATAATGAAGGCGATGCATGTTTTTTAATTGCATTATTAATTTCTTCAATTGAAGGTGATTTTTTAAGTTCAACAGTTACATCAACAATTGATCCTGTAATTGTTGGAACACGCAAAGCAATTCCATTCATTTTTCCTGTTAGTGTTGGAATAACTTTTCCAATCGCTTTAGCGGCACCTGTTGATGTTGGAATCATATTTTGTGCAGCAGCTCTTGCTCTTCTTAAGTCAGTATGAGGTGCATCTTGAAGTCTTTGATCCGCTGTATATGAGTGAACTGTTGTCATAAATCCTTTAACGACACCAAATTCATTTTCTAATACATTCATAATTGGTGCAAGACAGTTGGTTGTACATGATGCTGCAGAAACAACCTTGTCTTCTTTTGTTAAAATATTTTCGTTAACTGAATAAACAACTATTTTAACATCCCCACCTTTTGCCGGTGCTGTAATTAAAACTTTTTTAGCTCCTGCTTCTAAATGTTTTGAAGAACCTTCTAAAGTAACATATCTGCCTGTTCCTTCAATAACAATATCAACTCCTAATTTTTTTCAAGGTAAAAGTGATGGATCTTTTTCTGCAAAAATAGGAAATTTTTTACCATCAACTATAATTGATGTTTCATCATAAGAAATGTTATTTTGCATAATTCCATGTGCTGTATCATATTTTAATAAATGTGCTAATGTTTTAGCATCAGTTAAGTCATTAATTGCAACAACTTCTAAATCTTTATCATTAAAAATTTGTCTAAAAATTAAACGGCCAATTCTTCCAAAACCATTAATTGCAACTTTAGCTTTAGTCATAATTATTATTCTCCTTAAATTAAATTAAAATCTCATATTTTTAAGTTATTAAATTATACTTTATTGTTATTTAAAAGACCGTAAATAATTAAAAATGAGCAATGTGCTCATTCAAAATTAATTCACGTTTTTAATGCGATTCATTTCTTTTAGCAAATGAGTCACATTAGCATAATCACCACGTGGATATTTTTTTTCTTTTAATAAAATTTTGTCTTCAACATCAGTCTGTGTAATTTCTGTGTTATCTTGATTTTTAAATTCAAAAATTCAATTTGAAGGTTTTTGTTCTAAGGGTTCTAAGTTGTAGTTGGCTCAATTGTTAAGATTATCTTTGATTTGGTTAAAATCCTTTTGTAAATCAAAGATATATCATTTGCCACCAATTTTCTTTTCTAAATAATAAACCATTTTTTTAGCAACATTGTCATAAGCAGCCACAAGTTGTAAATCTTTGTAACCAATATATTCTAACATTGCGGTAAATGCTTGAAAAATAGCTTCGTCAGTTGCCCCATGACCTTCATCAATAATTTGATCTTTAATTTCATCAATTGATTCAATTAACTCTTTTGTTGAATTATTGTTAGGAAATTTAAGTTCTTTTAATAAATAGTCTTTCGTAGTTAAAAGATTTTTATATTTATTTAAGAAAGCTTCAGGGTCTTTAATATATTCATTAACCAATGCATCATTATTTATAATTGGACTTTTGAATAATGAGTGCTTTGTAATTTGCTTAAGTTCTTTTTTAGAAGGAGTAACTGACAAGTCTTTGTCAACATTTCTTAAAGGACCTAATAATGGAAATGCATAAACAGATTCGACATAGCCAGTCCCTGCATCGATAGAGGTGTTTTTGAAATTAACATTAAATTTTAAAAACTTATAAATTAATTCTGTATATGCTTTATGAAAATTAGTATTTTGAATTTTTTGAAATTCATTGAAATAATATTTATCAATTTTAGGTAATGTAGTTTCACTAGCATAAGTTTTTAAATTTTTAAATTCGTTGTTTTCGAATTGAAGTAAGTTTCCTTTATAAAAAGTGTAACCTAACGAAGTGTTTTTAAAATAATAGTCAAATAAGTCCCTAAGTTCATTGTTTGTTAAAGGTTTTGAATAGTCTTTTGATGCATTTAAACTTTCTTTAATTAAATCATTAGATAAATTTGTTGGATAAAATCCAAATTTAACTCTATATGCAATAAAATCAGCTAGTTGTGAGTTTCTAATTTGATCCTCAATTGCTGGATTTTGATTTTTATCTTTGATAAATTTTTCTATTGTTCTAAATTTATGGTTCTTTAAATGTTTTTCTATTTCTTTAATGGAAGGGTCTAATGTAATATTGCAAGCTATCATTGCAATAGGGCTAGAGGCTACAAGCGAGAAAGGAATAAGTAATTTAATAAAATGTTTTTTAATCATATTTTTCTCCTTTATATTGTTGCCCTATAATTTCAACTTTTAATGCCTGCATAAACAATGTACGATCCCATTCCAATAATAATTAATGAAAAGAATATAAGCCCAATAGAAAGTGCAATTTCAGCTTTTGCCTTTACAAAAATAGTAGGTTCTAATTTTACATAATTGTTTAATTTAATAATATATTGACTATTTGAAATAATAATCGAACATACTATTAACAAACTAAGTGCAAGAAGTAATAAGAATACTCAAATAATAATTTTTGATTTTAAATTAAGTTTTTTCATCTACACTCCTATCCTTTAATTGTGCTACCTTGACGAGAAATAGAACCCATAATCTTCTTTCTAAAGATAAAGTAGAATATGAACATAGGCAAAATAGCAATAATAGAACCGGCCATTTTAATATTTGATTGAACTCTTTCTTCAGTACCAATAATTTTTCGTCCAACTTCAAATAGTCAAACTGACATAATCTTATATTTAACTTCTCCACCAGAAATTAACGATGGTCATAAATATGAGTTTCATGAAGCTAAAGCAGTCAAAATTACAACTGTTAAGATAGTAGGTACTACCATAGGAATTGCAATTTTAAATAAATATCTCCAGCCAACTGCACCGTCAACCATTGCAACTTCTTTAATTCTTCCAGGAATTGCTTCAAATGCATTTCTAAACATCAATGCATTGAAAATTGAAGCAACGAATGGAATAGCAACTAAAAATACCATTCCAAAGAAGTTATCTTTAATACCTGGCATTCATTCATTAAATCTAACAACTAAGTAATATTGTCCTGATAATAATGCAACTTCAGGCAAGATTAAAAGTGAAATAAATAACGCTCAAACAATGTTTTTTCCTCTTCAATTTTTAAGTGAAAAAGCATAACCTGCAAACATTGTAATAAAGATTTTTAAAACAATTGAGAATAAGACATTGGCTAAAGTTAAACCTAATGCAACTCAATATGAACTTTTACTTGACCTAATTGCTTCAGCAAAATTTTCTGGGTGTCATGATTTTGGAAAAAATGAAAAGTTTTGCTTTAATGCATCAGATTGAATATCTGGCATCATTGCAACAAAAATCATGAAGAAGAATGGTAATAAAATAATTAAACCAAAAAATGAAAGCAACAATATTTTTGCAAATAATGTTATGAAAGCTTTGAAAAATGAAGTGTCACGAACTTGATTAGCTGTACGCTCTTTGTTTTTTCTTAGCTTGATATTCGATAATCACTTCTGAATCTTTAATTTTATTCCAAACATTACTTTCTCCTAAGTTATAAGATGCTTTCATTATTGTTGAAAAACCACCACGGATAATTGTTGAAAAGATAATTCCAATAATAAATAAGGTAATTGCCGCGGCACCAGCTGCTGGATAATCTCCACTTTGTGTTGCACGATATACTAATAACATTAATGATGCAGCACCATTTTTAATTGCATCATCAGGTTTGTTATTAAATAATGCTAATGGGAACACTTTAATTCCACCAATAATTCCCATAGTAATTAAGAATGTTGTAGTTGATTTAATTGATGGTAATGTAATGGTAAAGAATTGTTTTATAGGTCCAACGCCATCAATTGATGCTGATTTGTAAAGGTTTTTATCAACAGATAACATTGCTGTTGTAAAAATCAAAATATTAAACGCTAATCCTTGTCAAATACCTTGAATAATCATAGGCAATAAAGGTGCCATTGATGTTTCTTCACCTTTTTCTAATCATGCTGTATTAAATCCAAATATTGAGTTGAACATACCATTTGGGCTAAATATTTGAATAAATGCAAGTGAGATAGCAACAGCATTTGTAACATAAGGTAAGAAGAATATTGTTTGTCAAAATCCTTTAGCTACTTTGCGATATAAAGTTGCTATTAGTGAAGAAATTGTTAATGATATTGCCATAACAAATGGCAAGACTATTAGCCCGTACATTAATGAGTTACGAACAGCAACAGCAAACATTGGTTGTTCTAATAAATCACTAAAGTTTTGAAATGAAAACCTAGTGATTGACACTTGACCATTTTGGGTAATTTCAGTAGTTTTTACTCAAAATGCATTTTTAATGTTTAAAATTAATGGAAAAATTGTAAACATCGCAATTATTATTAAGGTTGGTAATAATAAAGACAGTGGTTTTCAAGCTGGTGTTCTTTTATCAACGATAGATTCTGAAAGACCATCAACTTTACTTTCTGATTGCTTTTTAATTGCAAACTTTGTAAGTCATGGAAATTTCGTTGCAATTCTTGATCAAAAACTATTTTTAAAGTTCATATTCAATCCTTTTTTCAGTTAATGCATCAAAAATGTGTAATCTATCTATTGGCAAATCGAAGTATATTTTTTCACCATTTCTAAATGAATATTTGTTATCTACTAAAAAATTTAGTTTAATATCATTGTTTAATGAAACTATTAACTTACTTTCTTTTCCGAAATTTTCTACTGCAATAATATCTCCAGAAAAATTATGTTTTTGTGAACTTGTTTTGATAATAAAATCTTCAGCTCTCACTCCAACATTTAAGTCAACTACATTTTTCTTTTCTAAAACTACATTGGCAAATTTTTGCCCAAAAACCGTTAAAGTATTGTTCTTATAAGTTGCAGGTAAAAGTCCCATTTCAGGCATACCTAAAAAACGTGCAACAAATTGATTTGCAGGTTTTTGATAAAGTTCTAATGGAGATCCGATTTGTTGAACTTTTGCAGTTGACATACAAACAACTATGTCACTTATTGACATAGCTTCTTCTTGATCGTGAGTAACAAAAACAGTAGTAATACCCAATGATTTTTGAATTTCTCTAATTCATTGGCGAGTTGAAATTCTTAATTTGGCATCAAGATTCGATAATGGTTCATCCATTAGCAAAATTTTAGGTTTTTTAACAATAGCACGGGCTATGGCCACACGTTGTTGTTGACCGCCTGATAATCTTGTTGGTTTCTTTTGTAAAATTGGCAAAATTTCAACTTTATTTGCAACTTCTAAGACTTCATTATGAATTGCTTTTTTAAGAGAAATAATGTTTTTACTATATTCCAAAATTTGTTTACGTTCTTCATCAGAAAAATCAACACATTTAGTTTCTTTATCTTTTTTAATTAGTTCAGGGATATTAAATTGTGTGAAAAGTTCTTGTTCTAATTGTTTAAATTCTTTGTAAGCATAAGTTGATAATACAGAAACATTTCTTTTTAATCTCTTTAATGTATCATTATCTTTGAATTTGTTGATAAATTTAGCTTTTTCTAGCTTATATGCATTCTTTGCAGTAGCAATTTCTTTTGTGTATTTTTCTTTGATGGTTAAAATATTGATGAAATATTTGTAATATAATTGCATCTTCTTAAGTTTGCATTCCAATTTTTCACATTTTACTAATTCAGTATATGAAAAATCAGTTCTATCTTCTCTTGTAAGTAAATCATATGCTTCAGTTGTTTTTTCTAAACCTAATTTGCATGTATCAAGTTTTTTAATGTCTTGATGTTTTAAAGCTTCAAAATTATTTGCCTTTAATTTTGCATAAGCATCTGAAATTTTTGTATTTGGATCTACTTTTGTAAAATTAACTTTTAGCCTTAATGCATAATCTAATTTAGCAGCAGCAAGTTTGTCCTTTAAATGATTTTTTGTAGCATTTAATTCTTTTAAAATAATTTTAGAAATAGAAGCTATTTCAGCTTCATAATGCACTTTTGCCATTTTATAAACAGTTTCTGCTTTTTCTAAATCTTCTTTTAAAGTATTTAAATAATTTGAAAATCTAGTTTCAACTTCTCATTGAATTTTATTGTAAATAATTCATTTGTTTTTAAGAACTCTAATTTGTTCTTTAGTTGCACCTGCTTTTTGTAAATACATATAGTTTATGTTATTAGTTGCATTAAGCCTTTTACTAATGGCTTTTTCTTGCCATTTAATATCGTTTTTTAGAGGAAATGCTATGTTGTCATAAACACTCATATGAGGATATAAAGCATAGTTTTGGAAAACAAAACCTAATTTTCTTTGTTGAGGTGATAACTTAGTTACATCTTTACCATAAAAATAGACATTACCACTAGTAACTGTTAAAAGACCAGAAATTGCATTTAAAGTTGTTGTTTTGCCAGAACCCGAAGGACCTAATAAAGTAACTAATTTACCTTCGGGAATTTCAAAACTAACATCATCAACTGCTAAAGTTTCACCAAAATCTATAAAAATGTTTTTCAGTTTTATAGCAGGTAAAACTTTTCTATTCCAATAGTCCTCATTCATCTCATTAGCAATGCGTTCATATTCAACTTTGTCTTGCTCATTAAATTTTGTGAAATGATTTTTTGATCAATTTTTAATTCGCTCTCAAAACATTTGTTTCCTACTTTCTTTTTTTATAAATTTTCATAAATTTCATTACTATTTCATTTTGGAGATAGTTCATCTTTATTTTCATTTTCGTTAGGATATAACTTATTCTTATATTCTTGAATTCTATTTTCTCAATTGTCGCCAGGACCTGGTTCAACAAATGATTTTCAGGCATTTACAATTGGCCTTGTTAAATAAATATAGCTTGAAATAGATCTTTCAGAAGGAAATACTTTGAAAAATCCATTTTTGTTTTCTTTAGCTTCTTTTAAGGCATTTGCAATTGCTAGAAAAGTATAGTATGTTTCAGTATGAGGTATAAAATTTGAGTCCTGATCCGATGGTAGTGTATATCCATTCCTTACAATTTCAGCGGAATGTGAATATTGAAATTTATCTCCATAAAATATTGTACCAACCAAACGATTATATGATTCTTTTCCTTGTGTAATAACCCTAACTCTAGTCCCATTAGGGATTAGAGTCTGACTAAATGAAGTTGATTTTTTTGCTAATGAATTTTCAAACATTGGTGCATCAGAACCACCAACATTCTTTTCGGGGGTGTCTATTCCAAAACATCTAATTTTAGTATTAACCTTCCCTCCACCTTTTTTAATTGCTTCAATTCATTTAGCTTTATTTTCAAAATAGGTTTTAGAAACCTTATCTACATTCAAATAAGGTGTATCTCCATCAGCTCATCCTGTTATAGTTCCTTCAACAAAACCAGTTTTTGTCCAATCAGCATATATTGGTTTATATGTTGATGCATTAGGAGTGGTGTTTAAATCATCTAATGTTGGTAAAGTTATATCAATCGGTTCACTTAAAGTTAATAGATTTTCTTCTTTAATAAGATCCAAGTAAAGTTTTTTTTGGCCATTTGAAAGTATTTTATAAACTTTAAATGTATATACTCTTTCATCTTTAAATTTTGTATTTTGAGAAAGATCTTTGCTTGAATCTAAAATGGTAACATTTGGATTATAAGGAACTGTTCTTTGATCTTGAATAACGCTTCGCTTAAATGTCACACCATCAAGTTCAAATCTATATTTTTCACTTGTAAAAGCATATTTTTCTAAATCATTTACATTGAAATCTCAATTTTTTTCTTTTGTTTTTGTTTTGTCTAAAAATTCAACATTAAATTTAGTATTCTTAAAATGCTCTAAAAAAATATTTTTAATTTTATTAATAGTTGTTTTAGGTGTGTCTTTAAAATATGTAGGATATTCAGTTCCATCATTTTTATTAGAACATGCTATCAAACTAAGAGGTATAGATAATGTTGTTAGAGGTAGTAATAAGGAAAATAATTTCTTTTTTATCATTTTTGTTTGGCTCCATTAAAAATAAATGGCTACTTTTAGCACATTTATTTTATTTCTTAAATAATTAAACATAATTAAAGCACTTTTTGTGCAATTAAACTATTTATAACCTCTGTTTGGAAATCGCCTACAGTTGATCCATTTTTAAGTTTGTTATAAATAGCTTGGAAAGTTGATTTGAATGCATCTCTAAATTTGTCTGAGTTTTCACCAGCTAGTTCTTCAAAAATAGTGTATCTAGAAGATTCTGTTGCTGCCTTCTTAAACATTTCATATGCTTTCATCATATATTTGTTAGGTGTACTAAATGGACTATTTTCAAAACCTGAAACAGGAAAAATAATATATGATGCAATTCTTGATACATGTTCTACAGGAGTTTCAGAAACTGTAGCAGTTGATGCAACTCCTTTGTTGTTATAAGATTTTGCAAAATCATATTTAGTTTTAGTTTCAACAAGTCATTTTACAAACATCTTTGTTGCTTTATTTTCAGCATCATTAGCATGAATACCAATTAAAGAAGGACCTTGCCCAAAAGTAACATGTTTTTTATTATCAACAGTATATTTTGTTGGTGCTTGCAAAGTAAAGAATTCGCTTTCACCCAATGTGCTATTATTATCCAATGATTCTTCTTTTGCTTTAGTATTATCTAACTTAATTGTATAAAGAACTTTGTCGAATTTTGTGCCTTTTTCGTCAGTTGCAATCTTACCAACCTTAGTAGCAACATCACTAAATTTTGAATCTAATGTACTAATATCTTCAGCGTTGCTAGTTACATCCAATGATAACAATCTATAACTGGTTGGGTCTGATTTAATTTTTTCTATTTCAGCATCTCATTTGGTATCAGCTTCTGGATTTTCTAATTTTCAGTCATATTTGCCTTTATTTTCAGTACTTTTTACAACTTTATTTTTGTAAGGACCAAATGTTACAGCATTTTTTGCACTGTCAAATTTAACATCTCTTTGATGCATAGTTGTGCTATAACTATCATTACCATTTGTCAAGTTCAATTTATAAGTAGTTTGGCCATCTTTAACAAAGTTATATGAATAGCCGGCAGTTGATCCAATTCCCATTGCATAGTTATGAGTTTTTTCATAGTTTGATGTATAGTCACCAGCACCCATTAATACAACAGATTTTTTAGCCATTGCATCTCTCAATGAATTGTAAATTTCAGACATTTGTCTACTAATATTTTTGTCACCTGATTTTAAATTGTTGTAAGAAACAACTCTATCTCCATCTCTATTTTCTAGTGTTGCATAAAAATCAGATGATTTTGCATTGATAGAAGAATAAGCAACAGTATTTAAAGTTCCCGCAATATCATCAATTCCCAAGAAGTGAACATCAGGATTTGTTTTTGCAGCATTTTCAAATAATTGTTGAGCTAATTTAGCAAAAGCTAATAAGTCTTTAAAAGTTGTAAATGTAGATTCACTAATGGTTTTAATACCACTATCTTTAATTAATTGGTCAGCATTTGCAACTAAATTACCCCATAGTGTTTGAACTCTAGCTCTATCATTTTTACCTTTTTCTTTAATATCGTTATATTGTGATTGAAAAGAAGAGTCAATTTTCATTCCTTTTTCAACCATTTTTTCTAAAATATAACTTAAAACTGGTGCATTAATACCTGCTGCATTAGTGCTTTTCATTGCAGGAATTGATCACAATCCTTCGTTTACAACATTTTCTATTTCACTATTAAAGACATTTGAAACAGAATCCTTTTTAATTGAAATGCTTTCATCTTTATCTCTAAAGTTTAGAAGCATACCATTTTTAGCAAGTGTTGCAGCAATTGGATTATATAATGCAACTAAGTTAGGTAATTCATTTTTTGCCTTACTATTTATTCAAGATTGAATTTGTTGAGTACCTGCAGAATAACCAGTACCAATACTTACCAATTCAACTGGCATATATCCAGGAGTATCTTTCATAACTTCATTATATTTTTTAATAGCTCCTGCTAGTGCATTTCATTGAGGTTTGTCTTTAGTGAAAGTAACACCTAGTTTGATTTTTCCATCATTGGTTTGATCAAATCTACTACTTGCATATTTATCATTAGCAAATTCTCCCGTCCCTGGATTAGGTATACGTGGTGGGCAGCTAGAAGCCAATAGTGCAATTGAAGTAACTGGCATTGCCGCAAATAAAGAAGCAATTCCTCAAATTTTACTTTTATTCATTTTTTTGTTTTTTCTCCTTAATATTTCTTTTCACACAATTTGTTTAATAATTTTTTTAATTAGTCAATGTTTATCTACTTTTAATTAAGTTTTATTTATTTTTTAGTAAATTAAAAGGTAAACTTCGAAACAAAAAAATTATGAAAATTTCCTTTCAAATCCGTATTTCTTTTAATACAAATTAATGTGGCTTTTTTCATAACAATCAAATTATATATTTTTATATAATTAATTTATTAAAAAGTGAACATCTATGGTTCTAGAAAATGCACTTTTAATAGAAAGTTTAGGTAGAAAATGTGAATGATTTGAATCATTTTACTGGTTGTAATTTTGATACTTTTATGCTTATTATTAGTAGGTTTTATTAAAAATAAACTTAAAAAAAATAAGGAATTAAAACTTAATAAAAATGAGATGGAAGATTTTGAAGATTATAAGAGATATATAGTCTTTAATTTGTATGCTTTGTATTTATTAAGTCAAACTAATCAAAATGAAGACAATGAAAATGAAAATAATAAAATTACAACATTAGTAAATAAATTGAAAGATGATTTTAACTTCAAAAGATATATTGAAAAAAATCCATCAGACAAATATAGTATTTCATATATTCACATGCAACAAAATAATTGTGAAGTTTGAGATAAATTACTAGGTGAAGATATTGAATTTATTACAAACAAGTATGAAAATTATGTTGCTATTCCTTTATACTTAGACGAATATAAAGAAATTGAATTTAGGTTAAAGAATGAATATAAAAATTTGTAAGGAAAAGAAAACTAAAAAATTACATAACATTAAAATTGCAAGATTCATGTGTGTTTTTTCTATTTTTCCATTATCTCAAATAGTAATAAGTTGTAATATTTCGCAAAAAAGATTTGACCAAGTATTTGATAATAAAATTGTTTTTGGAACAACATATGAAAAAGACCATTTGCATTATAGAGCTATCGAAAATGTTATTAAAAAATATAATGAAGTTATGGCAAACATGCCTAATTATGTACCCATTGAATTAAGATCAATTGGTGAAAATTATATGCAAGGGCAGGACTTACTACATAATGACTTAGAATCTAAAAATAGTAATAATTTTTATAATTTAGTGTCTTTGCCTAACACTGCTGCTAGTCTTTTATCATCCTATGATATGTTATTAAATTTTAGAGATGATAATCCTGAATTTTCTCTAAAAAATAATAAGATTTTACAAAAATATCAACCAAAAATACTAAACAGAAACACTCAGAAAAATATTTTTTCTATCCCTTTATTTAAAAGCACGGATGTACTTACAATTAATGGTCCAATTATGGGTTATATTTTTGAAATTTTAGAAAAAAATGGAATACAAATAGAAAATGATTTTAAAACATTTGTAAATAAAATTAAAGCTGCTAGTTTAAATGATAGAGAAACTATTAAAACTCTGTGAGGAAGCCCTAAAAACGATATTAATAAACTTGCTAACAACTACAAAATTGAAACTATTGGATATCACACATTTTCTTCATTTAAGGAACTATTATCATTTAGTGAGCTTATTCAAAATATGTTTGAAAATACAAATGACCAAAAACTAAATTTACATGCACTTGGCATAAATGATATATCTTCTGTTATTAACACAATTTCATATGCTTCTATAAATGCAAATAAACAAGATTTTTATACTCAAATCAAAAATATTAATGGTGTTGAAAGACTTTCGTTTGAAAACTTTAGAACAGTAGATAAAAAAATTAGCAAAAATTCTAGCGAAATCTTTGATGACTTAAAAACTGCAATTAGATCACGTGCATTAACAATAAAAAATGATGATACATATACTTCAATATATCAAGTTATGCATAAATATGCTATGACAATTAGTTCAAGTGCAGGATATGAGTTTTATTTTCATGAAAAATCTAGTCCTAAAAAAGATAAGACGTGATTAAATGAAGACGAACTTTTTGCCTTACCAGCACCTTCAAAATATTTAAGCAGTGATGAAAAAAATGTAATTTATTCAAGAGGTTCATCGATTATTGGCATTCATGCTAATGAAAAAGAGGATTTAGGCACAAAACTTTTTGTTAAATGATTAACTGAAAGTGAAACTAAATATGAATTTCCTTTAACTTTAAATGGAAATACTACTACTTTTGAAACTCCGACTGAACATGTTTCAAGAATGTCATCTTATGTTTTTCCTATTAATCAAAATGTTAATGAAATTGAACATCATTTTAATTCCTTTACAAAATTAGGAAATGAATTATTTAAAAAAATACTAACTGATAAAAATTATGAGCTATTAGAAGATATTGCTGATAATCGAATTTCTGAATTTAATAGTAAACTAAATGCTGCTTATGTAGCCACATATAATAAAATAAAAAACAACGAGATAGTAAAAGATTATCAAACAGAAATCATAAATAGTTTAATATTCAATCTAAAAAATAGATAAAATTAAAGAAATGAAACTAAGAAAAAGATTTTTATATTTAAGTCTAACAAGTGTTGCAGCCTTTGCAACTGCTTTTGTTTCAATTTCTTGTCAATATTATTTAAATAAAAAAAACAAATTAGTTAAACAACTTAAGGAATTTGAAGAAGTAATTAATAAGCTTGATAATAAATATCAAGAACTTAAAGAAGAATATAGATGATTTATGACTTTCGCTAAGCATACTGAGTCAAAATTACCTGCATACAAATCACATTTTGATATATATGCAATTTACGAGGATTGAACTGATAAACACAAAAGTGTTTTAAAAGAGTTTAAAGAATGATACAAAAAACCAGATAATGCATTGCCTTGATTAACCCAAAAAAATAATTTGATTGAAAAACATCCAAAATATACTGGTTTTTACTATTGACAAGCACTTTATAATTTAATGCTTGATGAAGAAGCTAAAAATAAAAAGGAATAAAATGATTGGAAGAATATCTTCAAAAGAAAGATTTTGATTACTTAAATTAGCGCTTATTTTTGTTTTGTAATTGTTATCAGTATAAGTACTGCAATAGTTAAACATGTTAGTAAACAACATAACCTTCAAAAATCTATTTTCATTAAGAAAATTAATGAATTGAGTTAAAAAATTTCCCAACTTGATGCTCAATATCAAAATGTTAGAAATGAATATGAATGATTTTTAATGTTTTTGAAGCTAAGTGAAAGCAAATTACCTAAATTTTCATATAAACTTGGAACCCATAAAATTCATAAAAATTGGATAAGACAACAAAACACAAATATAAATATATTTGAAGAATGACTTAAAAATTCAAGCTTAGATTTTCCATGAAAAAAGCAAAAAAATGAAATTATTGAATACTTGCCTGAATGTGAAAATTCTTTATATTGACAAATAATTTATGATCTAGAAATGAAACAAAAGTGGAATGTTAAATACTAAATTAACTAAATTTGCTTAAATATAAGATCTTTTTAATTTTTAGCAATCAAAAAAAGTAAAATGATTTATATATGGAAGAAAATAATCACAAAGAAGAGAATCAGAATCTCGAATATGAAATTAACCGAATAAAAGTGAAAGAAAATCTTTTACATTTTTCAACATTACATCGTGTAAAAAAATTACGTACACAAATTTTATGAACAATCATTATCGCAATAATTTTTTCATTTTTTGGCATGCTATTTGTTCAAAATACTGGACTTTATGGATTTGGAGTAGATGCGATAAGCCATGGTTTTGGTCGTTTGTCTGGTTTTTTAGTTTTAAACGCTACAAAAAATAAGAATGCAGCGAAAATTACTTTTGTTGTTTTGTTCTGAGCCATTAATTTTATTATCAACATTCCTTTATTCATTTTTGCTGCTAAAAAAATTAACAAAAACTTTGCATTACTAACTTTTGTATTTATGTTAGTTTCAACAATAGCGGGGATTATTTTTGGATTAATTCCTGGAAGTAATAATTGATATATTTTTAGTAGACCTTTAAATGATGAAATTTGAACTCAATCTGATGAAATCGTACAAACTGCACTTTGATCTTATAACAATGATGCCACAAAACATGTTGCTGTAGTTTTATATGGATTTTTATGAGCTATTATTCAAGGCGCGATTGCAGCAGCATTGTTAATTTTAAATTCTTCAACTGCAGGATTTGATATTTTAGTTGTTTGATATGCTAGAGAAAAATTTAAAAATTTAGGATTCATTTATATGGTTTTTCACGTTGCAAGTTTAATTTTTGCAAATATTATTGGAACATATATTCCAGCATCTATTACAATGAATGAATTACCAAGTCATCAACTTGGAAATGTAAAACCATGAGCTGCCGAAGTTTTGTTTAATCCTAATTTTGCAAGTTCATTTTTAATGATCTTAATTAATAGTTTTGTTGTTGATATTTTATTTCCAAAATACAAAATGGTTAAATTAGAAATTTATACAAATAAAATTAAAGAAATTCAAGATAAAATCTATGCTTTAAAAGACAAAAGATTTGCAACGAGTATTGCGACAGTTAAAGGCGGATATAGCAAAAAAGAACAATCAATTTTGGTTGCTAATTGTTTTTATATTGATGCTTCTACTGTTTGCGATATTGTAAGTTCAGAAGATGATAACGCTTTTATTTCAATTTATGATACCAAGAAAACTTTAGGCCATGTTTTTGTTTCAAAACAGGTAAATCAATCTAAAAATAATCACAATAACTTGCATAAATCTAATCCTAAAAAATAACTAATTTTAAACTAAAAAAAATAGCGATATTAAGTTCGCTATTTTAATTCTCTTTTGAAAGGTTTTAATTAGTTATTTGGCTTGTCATTATTATCATCTGGATTTTTATTAGGATCAAATCCTTGTTTTTTCATATAATCCATAGCAGCAGCCATTTTTTGTTCAAATTCAGTTAATTTCTTTTCAAGATTTTCGTAATCTTTTTTATCAACTAAGTCTTTAATTTCTTTTAGGGTATTTTCTAATTCTTCTTTTTGTTTAGGATCAGCTTTTTTAATTTCTTCACTATTTAAAGTTTTTTCTAATTGATTAGTAATTTGTTCAGCTTTAACAATAATTTCAACTTCATGACGTTTCTTAGCATCAGCAGCTCTATTTTCTTCAGCTTCCTTAACCATTTTTTCAACTTCTTCTTTTGAAAGATTTGAGGTATTTTGAATAGTAATTGTTTGTTCTTTGTTAGTTTTCTTATCCTTGGCAGTTACTTTTGTAATACCATTAACGTCAATTGAGAAACTTACTTCAATTTGAGGAACACCTCTAGGAGCAGGTTCAATTCCGCTTAATTCAAATTGACCTAAAATTTTATTGTCATTTGCCATTTGACGTTCACCTTGAGTAACAACAATTGAAACTGCAGGTTGATTGTCCATTGCTGTTGAAAAGATTTGACTTTTTGTAACAGGAATAGTTGTGTTTCTTGGAATTAAAGGAGCAACAATATCACCTTCTACAACAATACCTAATGTTAATGGAGTAACATCTAATAATAAAACATCTTGAATATCACCAGCTAATACACCACCTTGAATAGCAGCACCAGCAGATACAACTTCATCAGGGTTAATTGAGTTATTAGGTTTTTTGCCTAACATATTAGCAACAAGTTCTTGTACAGCGGGCATTCTAGTTGAGCC
The DNA here is from genome assembly GCF_900660445.2 of Metamycoplasma salivarium. Classification (GTDB taxonomy): domain Bacteria; phylum Bacillota_I; class Bacilli_A; order Mycoplasmatales; family Metamycoplasmataceae; genus Metamycoplasma; species Metamycoplasma salivarium. The sequence goes on along the minus strand of NZ_LR214938.2, from coordinate 622,052 downwards.
ACCAACTAACAACACTTCATTTAAATCACTTGCTTTTAATTTAGCGGCTTCTAATGCGTCAGTTACAGGTTTTTTAATTCTATTTAGTAAACTTTCAGTCATTTTTTCAAATTCTGATCTTTTTAGTTCAAGTTCAACATTAATAGGACCTTTTTCATTCATTGCTAAAAATGGTATGTTAATATTTGCAACTAAACTTTGTGACAAAGTAATCTTTGCACGTTCTGCTTCTTCTTTTAATCTTGACATTGCCATTTTATTTGAAGTAACATCATATGAATATTCACTTCTAATTTTTTCAATCATTCATTGAACAACAACATTATCTCAGTCATCGCCACCTAAGTGATTGTCACCTGATGTTGCTAAAACATCATATGTACCAGCTTCAACTTCCAAAATTGAAACATCAAATGTACCACCACCTAAGTCAAATACTAAAATTTTGTGATTAATATCTTTATTTTTATCAATTCCAAATGCTAATGCAGCAGCAGTTGGTTCATTAATAATTCTAACAACATCTAATCCAGCAATTGTTCCAGCGTTCTTTGTTGCTTCACGTTGTGCATTGTCAAAATATGCAGGAACTGTAATAACAGCTTTTTTAACTGGATGTCCAATTTTCTTTTCAGCATATTCTTTCATATAAGCTAAAATCATTGCTGAAATTTCTTCAGGTTTATAGTCTTTACCATTAACATGAACAGTTTTAGATGTACCCATCAACCTCTTAATAGATGCAACACAATCTGGATTAGTTTCAAGTTGTCTTTTAGCAACTTCACCAACAATAGTTTCACCGTTTTTGAATGCAACTACAGATGGGGTAGTTCTTTTACCATTAGGGTTTTCCAAAACCTTAGGCATACCATTTTCTATAATTGATACAACTGAGTTTGTTGTACCTAAGTCTATTCCTAATATAACTTCTTTTGCCATATTTATCTCCTTAAAAGCACTAGTTTTGTGCTTAAATTTCTTACATATTTATATATTTTAGCACTTTCGCATTGAGAGTGCTAATTTTTTTAAAAATTTTTTAAGAGATAAAAAAATATGGAATTTCTTCCATATCTTTATATAAGTTAATATTAGTTATTTAGCAACTACTACAAGTGCTGGTCTAATTGTACGATCATATAATTTATAACCTATATTTTTAATTTCAATAATGCTATCTTTTGGGTGATCTGATTCAATTGTTTCATAAATTTGGTGAATGTTTGGATCAAATGGATCACCTATTTTAGGAATTATTTTTGAAACACCAACATTAAATATAACATCTTCAATTTGATTATATAACATTTCAAAACCCTTTGCATAAGTTGCAACTTCCTTAATTTGAGAATTTTCTGCAGCACGTAAAGCGGTTTCAAAAACATTTAATGGGTTAATTAAATTTTCAAGAAATTTTTGGAGAGCAAACTTTCTTTCTTCATTAATAATAGTTGCCATATGACTATCATTTTTTTTGGTATGTTCATTAATAGTTTGTTGGGCTTTATTTTGCATAAGCTCTACTTGAGATTTAAAATCTTGCTCCATTTTATTATATTTAGTAGTAGCCTCATTTAGTTTTTGTTCTAATTTAGCAATCGTAGTTTCACGATCTTGAATTTGTGAAGTTAGATATTTAAGTTCAATGATTAAATTAACAAATCTTTCAGGAGTTTTGCTATGTTTTAGAAGTTTAATTTCAATGCGATTTTTTTTATCTTCTGGATCTATGTATTCTAAAACCTTATTTGATGAAAATTCTTGACCAATTAAAAAATTTGTCACTTTTTCATCAAATAAGTCATAACCTAAATATAGTTTAATTTCTTCTTTGGGAAATGTTTTTTGTATTTGCTTTCCTTTATATTCTGTAATCAAAAACTCTACATAATCAAATTTTTTAATTTTCATTTTTTTTCTCCTTAATCATTTTTTCTAACATATTAATTGCCTCAAATGATTCTTCGTAATTAATATTTGCGGGGCCTACAACGGAAATTTCTTTGATATTTTCATCATTTGAATAACCTATTTTTTTACTAATTATACTTAAATTTGGTCTTGACAAGTCAAGTTTAAGATTGTTATCTTCATCAAGTGAATTATCAATAGCTTCTCACACAGAATGTTTTTCAATTAGTTCTAAAACTTTTGCAATATCTTCTCTGCTAATAGATTCAGACAAAATGATTGCACCTTTGTTGTAAGTTTTTGTTTTTGTTTCTTCTTCAAACACAAAAACTTTTTTAATAAATTGCTGCATCACAAGTTCATAATTTTTAACTTGTTGTGCAAAAAGAGGCATTAAAGCATTTGCTTTTTCTGAAAGTTCAATTAATGGTACATCAATTAATCTTTCTTTAAATAGCCTAATTGCAATTTTTAAGTCATTAAGTTGAATTTCTTTATTGTCATAATTAAACATTTTGCTTTCAACACGACCTGTGCTTGTAACAAGCACAACAATTGCGCTAATATCATTTAAGGGTGTTAGTTGAATGCTTTTTAATAATTCAGAAGCATTATTTGTTGTTGCAACTACTGTAAAATTGGCCATTTTACTAACAATAGAAGCTGCTTCATCTAATGTTGCATCAACTCTAATTCTCCTTTTTGCAAGTAAATCTTCAAGTTTTTGATTGAAATATTTTTTTGGATCATAAATTAAATACTTTGCATAATATTGAAGGCCAAGAGTTGAAGGAACTCTACCTCCGGAAATATGAGGCTTTTCTAATAAATTATATGTTTCTAACAAAGCCATTATATTTCTAATAGTTGCTGAACTTGTATTTAATTTACATTTTTCAACTAGTTTTTTAGAACCAACAGGTTCGCCAGTTTCAATATAAGTTTCTACAATTAATTTAAATATAGAAGTTTGCTTGTCATTTAATTTAATGTCATCAAGTGAAATATTTTTATTCATGTAAATTCCTTAATCTTTATACAATTTTAGCACTCTTTTAGCACTTTATAACTTTAATTGCTAAAATAAAAAACAGATGCTATTAATAACACCTGCTTGCTTAATTTTTAATATTAGCGATTTCTTATTGTGATAATTTGTCTAAAGTATCAATTGCTGACTTAAAACTTGCAATTAAAAGATCACATTGTTTTTCATCTAATTTAGCGATTTCTTCATCGGTATTTGTTTTATTAAATTGAGTTTTAAGTTGATCTAAACCAGCTTGTGCACCTGGATTTTTTTTAATAACATCTGCATATATTTTTTCAAATTTGGTTGTAAATTCATTTGCAAGTTTCTTAACTTCTTTTTGCTTTTCGTTTAATTTGACACCACATGAAATAGTTGTCAAAGGTGTTGCAACTGCTGCAATTGAAGCTAATGTTGCTAATGAAATTGAAAGTGATTTTTTCATTTTTTATCCTTTTTTTAAATTGTTTTTTATACGAATATTATAACAAACTATAAGGGTTAAAAAAAATGTACTCGAAGTACACTTATAACCGGTCAATTTAATGTAATGGCGCGCCCGGCAGGAGTCGAACCCGCAACCTCTTGGGCCGTAACCAAGCACTCTGTCCAATTGAGCTACGGGCGCATTTGGAGCCACCAACCGGATTCGAACCGGTAATCAAGGTGTTGCAGACCTATGCCTTGGCCGTTTGGCTATGGTGGCAACACGGCAGATTGCGTATTTATTATAATATATTTTTATTTAAAATTCTCAATTATTGAATTTATATTGTCATTAAAAATGGGTGAAAATTCCATACAAATTTATATATTAATTTGTTGTAGTTACTAGTGTTAATTGTTCCTAAACAACTTAATTTTTTTCATATTATTCACGTTGATATAAGATTTGCTAAAACTTAAACGAAAAAATCATAATTACATATATTACTGAGTTGCAATTATCGTTATGTGATTCTTTGAGTTGTGGTAATAATAAATCTTTTGCGAATGCATCAAATCTAATATTTTGGAATATTTAGCGATGAATTCGGGGGAGTCATAGACTCTTCAATGCCTTCTTTTTCTCTATTTTTAACTTTAGCATAGGTTATTCATGCAACTACAAGAGCTGCAAGATCAATAAAGATAGAAAAAATGAAAAGTATAATCATAAACGATTTCAAAACTACTCTAGCTTTTGCTATGTATGCTCATAGATAAAAGATAAAAGTTGTAAGGCCAAGACCACAACCTATTAGAAAGAATGTTAATCACATTATTCATAAATTCTTAATTGAAGGCATTGTTTTTGATAATGTTTTAATTCTTACTAATGAAGTTATTGTATAACTAAAAGCCATTATTGGAATAAATCATAATGGAAAACCTACAAAATATTTATATGATGGTCTTCTAGGTTGATTTAAGTAAATAAGTGAACTTCCGGTCGTAGAGGATAAAATGATTTGAACAATGCTCATAAAAAAAGTAATAGTTAAAAATATACATGCGTATAAAACAATTTTCTCAATTGGGGTCTTTTTATAACTTAAATCATCCATTTCTTAAATATTTTAAAATAAACCATCAAAGTATCTACAAATTACTTACTTTTTGCAATAAATTTAATCATAGTTCTATTAATCGTATTTTTTAATAGCTTTTCAAGTTTTTCTAAGCCTTCATTTTTGGTTTGCGTGTTTATATTAAACATAAGACTAACATTTTTGTTTGTAATGTCAACTGGACTTGCCATAAAAACTGGCTTTTGTTTATCTTCGCGATATATTAAAATTGTTAAAATGTGATTTAAGAATCATTCAGGTTTTGTTCCAATTCCAAACTTATCTAAAAATAAATAATCAACATTCATAAGATAGTCATTTATGCTATTTATTAGATCAACATCTTTTGAATTATTGTAATAAAATGTATATAAATTGTTAGTTTCAATAAAAGCAACACTCTTGTTCTTTTTTGTGCCAAAGAGAGTTAATAAATACTTAAATATTTTTCTTGCATTTACAAAATTTTCATCAACTAAGAATAAACCCTTGTTAGTTTTTAAGTTAGTAATAATAGCAATAGTGTCACTTATGGCGTTGGGGAATGCAGCCATTGCAATAGTCGCATCTTGTAATATTTTTCTAGGTTTTGGTTTGTTTGAAAAAAAATATTGTTCTAAATCAGCATCAAGCGGAGTTATATTAGTTAATCAAAAATTAGAAAACATTTTTTGTTTCTTAAAATTTTCTTCATTAGAAAGATCAATGTCAATTAAATTAGCATCATTTAAAGTTAATTTTCATGAGGGCTCTACATTTTTTTCAACAATATAGTTGTAATACTTTTGCAAAAAATGCATTCCTTTACTAATTTGTGAAGAATCTAATTTCAAATTAAGAATAATTTCTTTAATTTTTGGATGACTTAAAATTTTTTGTTTTTCTTCTTCAAAATCAAATCTTGGTTTTTTACCAACATTTTTTATAAATCCATCATCCATTTTTTTAAAATCTTCACTCATAATAGTTCCTTATATATTGTTTATTAATCTCAATCAGTTTCTCCACTTAGTTGTAAAACATCTTTATCATTAAATTTTAAATTAGTTTGGTTGTTATTTGCAACCATAAAATTTGAAAATTGTTTTTGAGTATTCATTTTTGAGCTTAGTGCAAATGAAAGCTCTGCATCAATCTCGTTAGCATTTGTAATATGCCTTTTGGCATAATCTTTAGCAATTTTTTCAATGTATTTAACAACAATCAAATTATTAATTTTCATTGAATAATTGATAAATAAATTAATTGCTGCATCACAAAATTTCAATTTCTTTAGATTATTAATCATCATAAATTCAGAGGTAGTTGGTTTATTGTTAGTTAAATATTCAATAAACTTTTCTGAATTTAATGATTTTGAGGCTTCATAAATATTATTTACCTTAAAGTTAAATGTTATTTTTTGTTCTTTAGTATTAGGTAAATCATAAATTTCATAAAACTTTTTAGAAATTTCAACATTCTTATTGGGTTCAAAAACATAATTTGCTTTTGATTCAATTAATTCTTTAAAAAGTTGCATGCCTAGCTTATCTATTAATATGGAAGACATAAGATCATTTTTAGCAATCATATTAATAGTTAATGGTTTTTGAATGTCTAAAATAATCATATTATCAGTTGATAAGTAAGTTTTTATCAATCCTATTGCCTCAAGCTTTTCTCTTTCTACTAACAGTAATGATAAATTTAATTGTAAAATCTTAGATAATTTAGAAAAATCATGCTTTTCATTAATAAATTTAGTATTTTTTACTGTATCTACTAAAAGTTGATAAAAACAAATCGCATTTTGGCCAACAATTGGAGCATAAAATAACCGAATTATTTCAAGGTCATATTCATTAATTTTTTCAGAATTTTGTAAATAAAAAATATTGCTCACAATTTTCTCCTAATTTTTGATTTGTCTACTACTATTTTAATGAAGAAAATGAGCAAATATTTTTCAATCTTATTAGTTTTTCAATTTATGAAAGTTATATGATATGTTATTAACATATAAAAGCTTAAAAATATACCTTATATATAGACATATTTTTTTATTTTTCAAAGTTATTAACAGTCTCAAAATGTCAATAAAATTAATTCAAAATATGCAATTTTTAAGACTTTTTTGCATATTTTTTTCAACAAAAATTTAAGCAAAAATTATAGAAATAAAAATATTTGTAGTAAAGTTAGTTAACCATTAAATTTTGAAGCTTATTTTTAGTTGTTTTTAATTCATATTTATCTAGAATTTCAACAGCTTGTTTTGTTAAATCTAAATTAGTAATATTTATATCATCTAATTTCTGTGTTTGTAAGTCAAAATCAGTGCATAAGGTTGCTAAAAACTTATACTTTTCAGCAGTTTGTTTATACTCAATAAACTTAGTTTTATATTTAGTAGGAATTTCATCAAGATTTTGATACAAAGTTTCTAATGTTCCATATTTCGCTAACAAATCACAGGCAGTTTTAGGTCCTATTCCTGGAATTCCTTTGAAATTATCACTACTATCTCCAACAATAGCTTTATAATCTACGACTTGACTGGGTTTAAAATCGTATCAATATTGAAAGTTATTCAAATCTAAAATTAAATTGTCTTTCTTGACTTTCTTAATAATTGCAACATTTTGATCAATTAATTGGTTTAAATCTTGATCAGCTGAATAAATTAGAATCTTTTTTTGTGATTGAAACATATTAGTTACCTTTGCAATAATATCATCGGCTTCAAACCCATTAACTATCTCATTTTTAATATTTAATGCAGTTAATAAGTTTTTTATTACATCAAGTTGCATATAAAATTCTCGTGGAGCTTTTTTTCTATTTGCTTTATACTCATCAAAACTTTCATGGCGAAATGTTTTAACAGGACCATCAAATGCAACAAAAATATGACTTGGTGAATAAAAATTAATTAAGCCAATTAAAATATTAAAAAAACCAACAATTTCGTTTGTCACAACTCCCGATGTTGTATGCATTAGCCCATTTCCGCTATATAAAGTTGCAAAATATGATTTATAAGCTAAATAAGTCCCATCTATTATTAAAATTCTATTTTCATAATCTTTGCTCATTAGATAAACTTCCAATCTTTCAAAATATATCTATTAAATTCTTTTTTAATTAGTTTTACTTTAACTATTTTTTTGTTAAGTTGCAAATAGTCTAACTTATTATCATATATTGCAAATGAGATCTTTTGTGTTGAATCTTGCAAATTAATTAAATAATAAGTTCGACCTTGACTTGTTTGTTTTTTCATAACACCGCTGCAATAAACATAAATTACATACTCAACAAAAAGATGTAAATCAATTAATCTTTGACCTTCAATTTCATATTTTTTTGTTAAAGAAAAATTATAAACATCTCCTAAAAGTTCATTTTCGTTGTTAGCGTCAAATGTATAATCATCAGAAAGTTTTTCAATTTCACATTTTGGTTTGTAGTTTTTAAGCAGTTTTTTGTGTTCATCTGTATCTTTCATAACATTAATAATTGTTGTTAAATTACTATTATCATCAATTGCATTTAATAGTGATTTTTGATTTAAATCAAAATTTCTAAATACTGATGCTTTAATTAAAAGTTCAATTGTTGATTTGCCAAATTGTTTAATTAAAGAAGAAGCTATCATAAAGTGTTCAAAATCTTTATAAGGTCCATATTCTTTACGATTATTAACAATTTGTTTCACGGTCTCAGGCCCTATTCCTTTAATCATAGTAAATGGTAAAATAATTTTCCCATTATGAATAACTGCATTACTGTCAGATAAATTAATATCAGGAGATAAAATATGAATACCCATAGTTTGAGCTTCTGCAACATATTTAGCAATTGTTTCATGTGTTCCATGTGCACTTGAAATTATTGAGGCATAAAATTCTAATGGAAAATGTGCTTTTAAATAAGCCATTTGATAAGCAATTGTTGCATAAGCAACAGCATGTGATTTGTTAAATCCATAATCAGCAAATTTTTCAATATTATCGTAAATTAAAGTAGCTTCTTTTAAAGAGTAATGATTTGCGACTGCTTTATCAATAAATTCTTGTTTAATTTTATGCATTTGAGTTAAATCTTTTTTAGAAATAGCACGACGTACTAAATCAGCTTGTGAAAATGACATATTTGCAACAGTTTGAACTATTTGCATAATTTGTTCTTGATAAACTATAACACCATAAGTGTTTGCTAAAATTGCATCATATTTATCATTAACTTTTGGAATTTGGCTTTTACCTTGTTTTCTTTTTGCATATTCATCAATATTTTCCATAGGGCCTGGTCTAAATAATGAAATTATTGCAACAATATCTTCAAAATTTGAAATCCCAATTTTTCTAATTGCGTTAATCATTCCATATCCTTCAAGTTGGAAGATACCGATTGTGTTTCCAGTTGATAGTAATTCAAAAGTTAATTTATCATTGTAATTAATTTGATTTAAGTTAAAATTTGATTTTTTATTTGCATTAATGTAGTCAACTAAGTCTTTAATTGTAGTTAAAGTTTTAAGACCTAAAATGTCCATTTTTATTAAACCAAAATTTTCCAAATATTCCATACTAATTTGAGTTTGCAACATATTATTATCAACCACATAGGTTGGAATTAATTCGGTAAGTTTTTTATGTCCTATTACAATTCCAGCAGCATGCGTTCCGGTTTGACGATAAAAGCCTTCTAACTTAGAAGTCTCATCAACTAAAGAAGAAGCAAAAGCTTCATCATTTTTGCTAGCATTTTGCAATGCATTAGTGAAATATTTGTTTGTTTTATATTCTTCTTTTAAAGAAATTGGTTTATTGGAAATTGATTTAGAAATAATATTTATATCAATTGGTGAAATTTCATAAGCTCTTAAAACATCTCTAATCGCAGATTTCTTACCAAGCGATGAGAAAGTTACTATACTTGCAACATATTCAAAACCATATTTATTGATTAAATATTCAATAATTTCATCCCTTCTATTATCTTGAACATCAATATCAATGTCAGGCATTGAAACACGGTCAGGGTTTAGGAATCTTTCAAAAATAAGTCCATTTTTGATTGGGTCAACTTCAGTAATGTTTAGCAAATAGCAAATTAATGATCCTGCCGCAGATCCTCTTCCAGGACCTATTGCGATATTATTAGATTTAGCTCAATTAACTCAATCTTGAATAATTAAAAAATAGTCTTCAAATTTCAATTTTTTAATAATATCGAATTCAAACGAAACTCTCTTAGAATAAACATTAGTAAAAGTTTCTTTAGAAAATTTTTGCTTAATATTTTTAGCAAGTAATTTTTTTAAATAATCAATTGATGATAGATTTTCATCATTTTTGAAACTAGGTATAACATATTGTTTCTTATCAAATTCAATGTAACATTTTTTTAAAAAATCATTAGTTTGATTAATTAAAAAGGTTTCTAATTGATTTTTAGGTTCATAGTCAAACTGCAATTCTTCAAAAAACATCTTTTCATTTCTATTTTCAATGTGATTTAAAATGTTAATAATTCAATTTTCTGTGATATCTAAAATTACATTGTGATTTATTATTAAGCATTTATTTAAATTCTTTGCAATAAAATCTTCATTTTCAGCTAATTTGTCATATTGAAACGAAAAATAATAATTCGAAAATAAAGATGTTTGCGAATTATCTTTCGTAAGAGCATATTTGCCAAATAATGGATGTTCAACAATGAAAATATTTTTAATCAAAATAACATCTTTTAAATAAATATCTTGGTTGCTTAAAATCTTATGAGAAATTTTATAAAGTTCAATAAGTCCTTCTTTATTTTGAGGATATAAAATATAACGATATTTATTTTCTTCTAAAATTAAATCAAGATCTAAACCAAAAATTGGCTTTAAATTACTATTTTGTGTATTTTGCAAAAAATAACCTAAGCTAAAGAAATTGTTTCTTTCAGTGATTGAAAAATATTCACAATTATTTTCTCTAATTCTATCTAAAAAATCTTGAGGTTGAATTGCACTATTCATAAATGAATAAATTGTATTTAGATGTCCATTAATTAATTTCATATTTAAAATTATAAGCAATATGTTTTGTAATATGTTAAGTAAAATAAATAAAAAAATGAACACATTAGATTCAATCTTCAATATGCGGTTTAATATATTTTAAATCCAGTAATCTTGAAAGTAAAATATCTATTTCAATCAAAAGTGCCGTTAAGCGTTTTTCATTGTAATTTTAATGTTAGTTCGCCTTTAGATCTATTGAATTCTCAAGAATATTCGAGACTGTAAAAAAAGTGTTTTTTAAGTAAGGCGTTAATCATTTTGTACCACCTTCCTATAAATATAGTTATTATGCAAAGTATCTAATTCATTAGTTGAAGATATTTCTTTGCTAAATTTTATTTCCCCATGAGAAATAAAGATCATATAATCTACATAATCTTTAATTTCAGTAATTAAATGAGTTGAAATAAAAATTGTTGCTCCGTTATTTTTCAATTCTTCTAGTCTTTTATTCTAGAGATTGGTTCTAAATTTGAATCAGGTTTGTCAAGAAACAATAATTCTGGTTTAGCTAATTCACTAAACAATAAAACTAATTTCTTTTTTTCACCGGAAGAAAAAGTATTAGGATTGTTTTTAATTAAATGTTCTAGTTTATATTCTCTAAATTTCTCATTAATAAATTGTGTTGGAAATAATTTTGCACATATTCAAATGCATTTAGATTTTGAGGAAATATTAAATCTGTTGCAAAAAATAAAAATGACTTAGCTTCTTTTATGTCATTCATATTTTTATTATTAAAATATAAAGAACCTTCAAAGTCTAAATCATTTCCTGTGCAAATTCTCATTAATGTGGATTTACCAGCTCCATTCTCACCGGCAAAAACTTTAATTGAATTTCTTCTTACTAAAAATAAAACATTATTAATTATTGTCTGCTTCTTAATTTGTTTAAATATATTCTTTACTTTAAAGACAATGTCCTTGGTGTGCATTAAATCAGCCATAGTACATAAACGTCACCACTTTTTTATTTTATATTTACAAAAAGTTATTAATTTTTGTATTTTTTGATTTTTAAATTGCCTTCGCAGGTTTCTTTTTCGAGCGAAAATAAATTAGGTAATTCTTTTTCTAATTCAATAACTTTAAATAAATGAGGTTTAGTAATTGGTTCTTTTGGTGCAAAAAGTTCACAAGTTTCACAAGCTTTTTTAATTGAAATATCATATGTTTTTATTTTTTGAGCAAGTTTAATAGTATCAATTTTATCAAAACAAATTAGTGGTCTAAATATTTCTAAGTCCGTTGCATTTGATATAGTGCAAAGTGATTCTAAAGTTTGTGAAGCTACTTGACCTAAGCTTTCACCTGTTGATAATATTTTAATATTTTCCTTTTTTGCTATTAATGTTGCAATTCTATAAAAGCTTCTTCTCATTAAAGTAATTTTGTATTTTTGGTCAGATATTAAATTTAATAAATTCATAATTTTTGTGTAATTTATTTGATACAAAATTGTTTCACCTTGATATTTGGTTAGAACATTAATCAAATCATCAATTTTCTGTTCAGTTAATTTATCAGTATGAGGTGGTGTTATAAAATTTAAGAAAACAATTTTAAGCCCTCTTTTTTGTAATAAATTAGCTGCAACTGGTGAATCAATACCTCCACTCATTAAATGTAATGTTTTGCCTGCCGATTCTAAGGGCATACCACCAAGCCCATAAATATTTTCATAAAAAATATAAGTATTTTCCTTTCTAACTTCAATATTAATTTCTAAATCCGGATTATTTAATTTAACTTGGAAATTAGGTAAAATTTCTGAAACAAAGTTACCAATTTCAATGTTAAGTTCATGACTTGTTAATGAAAATGTTTTATCATTTCTTCGACTATTAATTGCGAAGGTTTTAAACTTATTTAGATCAATTTCATTCAATAAGTTTTTGATAGATTTTTTAATGCTATCTAGATTGCTTTCACATTCTAAGACAGGAGAATATGAAAATATTCCAAATATGTTTTGCAAAATATCTAAATTTTTAGTTGAAAAATTAATAAACATTCGATCATATTCAACTTTTAATTCTTCTTTTCTAATTCACATTAATAAATTGTTTTTTAGTTTGTTAACAAAGTCTTTGCGATTGTTACCCTTTAATGTTAATTCACCATATCTTATTAATATTTTGTTATACATATTCACTCCTAAATTAGTTAATTTTGTTTTTAATAAAATTGTCTAAATGTTCAATAGCTTTTATATATTGTGATGTGTTATTATATTCGGTTAGTTTTAAATAAAGTTCCATCATAATTTCTTGTGAAGAACATAATGGACTTATTTTTTGAATTACAATTTTTGTTAGTTTTGCAGCTTCTATTTCAATTGCTTTAATTTCAAAAAAATTCATCACTAATTTATGATATTTTAAAACATTATTTTTGAATACAAAATTAATGTTGACATCTTGTTCATTATTCATAACAATTTGATTTTGTAAAGTATTAATGTCTTTAATCATAGTTAAATCATTTTTAGAAAAATCAATGTTTAGTTGATAACAAATAGAAACTAGATAAGCAAAAATACTTTGTAATTTTTGGAATTGTAATTTTAAATGTTCAATTTCATTTTGATATAAACTAATTTCATAGTCTAAATTGTTTTGATTAGATATGTTGCTTTTTAGTTCTATTAAAAATAATTTCAAATTATTTAAAATTTCATTGCAAGAAGAAAATTCATTTTTTTCAAAGTATGTATTTACATTTTTTATGTTTGAATTCATAAATTTATTTAATTCATTATTTAAATATTTCATTCCATTAAACTTAGCATCTAATGTATCTACATTTCCCTTATACTTTTCAAAAAAACTATTGATATCAAGTTGTTTTTTAAGAAACTTATCATGATAAAATGATAATTTTTTTTCAGTATCTGCAATATATGTTTTTGCTGTTTGTTCAAATTGCAAATTGTTTTTATAATCTTCTAAAGTACTTATAAATTTAAACAGTTTTTCCTTAAAATTATCATCATCTTTTGAAAAATCGAGTAGCTCTAGTTCATTTTTTAATGTTATGTTATATTTACTAAAATTTTCATTATATACACACTTAGTTTGTGACTCAAAAGTTTGTAAAAGCGAAGTATCAGTAATTGATTGTTTATTCTTTAAATTATTAATAATTTTTGGAATTTTATTGAAGATTAAATCATAGTAAACTGAACCATGTGAAAATATAAGAATTTTTTTAATAATTAAATTGTTTAATTCAACTATTTTGGCTATATTTATTTTTTTGTTAGTTTCAATAATTTTTTCTTTAATAAAATGACTATATAAATCAAAAATTGATTCATCAATTAATCTAAATTGTTCATTAAAAAATGGCATTGTAATTTTAAATGCATTAATTTGGACATTGATTTTTTTATCTTTATTTTTTAAATAAAGAACATAGTCCATTAGTTTAGAAGGAAATAAGATTTTTTCTTGAATAGTAGTTTTAATAAACTTATAAATTATTTGTCCATTTTTATAAAGTAGAAGAGCTTTTTTATATGGATTTAAAATAGAAAATAAGCAATTTAACTCCATAAAATTATGGTTTTGTTTATGATTTTTTAATTTGTTAGAAATTTCAATTAATTTAATTGAACATAAATCTTGAATTTCTTCAAAGTCAAGTTGGTTTTGAATGAGTTCATTTTGAAAGTTTTTGTTTTTAATCTTGCTTGCTTCAAAATAAGCATTAGATTGTTCAAATAATGAATTAATTTCTTTTAAGTATTTAGATAAATTTTGTTGCAATTTATCAATTTTTGTAATTAAAAAATTAGTGCGTAGTTTTGCAAATACTATGACTGTTGTAAAACATAATATAAGAGCAAAAAAAATGATTAATATAACTAAAATTGTCAGTTTGAAACTCATAATAATAAAATATTATAGTTTTATATTTAAATAAATATGCAAAATCTAATATAATAGTAAAATGCTAAAAACAAAGAAGATTTCACTAGCTTGTAGCGAATGTAAACACAAAAATTATTCAGTCAACAAAAGCAATAATGCAAGATTAGAAATTAAAAAATTTTGCAAATATTGCAATAAACAAACATTGCATAAGGAAGAAAAGTAATGGATGAAAATGTTAAAGACAAAAAGAAGAAAAGTAAACAAGTTGATTTAGATTCTACAACAAAAAACTTCATTAAGGAAGTTAAAAGAATTAGATGGCCTAGAGCTGCCAAGGTTTGAAAATGATTTGGCATCACTATTGGTTTTGTTGTTGTTATGGCTATATTTTGTTTTCTAATCACATTAGCATTTACAGGCATTTGAAATCTTGCAGGTATTAAATCTTAATAAGGAGAGTAGTTTTATGGAACAAATTGAAGATAAAGAATTTAAATGATATATGGTTTCAACAGTTTCTGGAAAAGAAGAAAATGTTATTGAAGCTTTAAAAAATAAAATTGCTACTCAAAATATGGATAATCTTTTTAGAGACATTAGAATCTTTTTAATGCCACACCTTTCTAATAAAGAATTAGAAAAGAAAACCAAGGGTGAAGAATATACTGTTAAATATGTTAACATTTACAAAGGTTATATTTTTATTAATATGGTTATGACTGATGAAGCTTGATATATTGTTCGGAACACACAATATGTAACTGGTTTAATTGGTTCTTCTGGAAAGGGAGCAAAACCTACCCCAATTAGTAAAAAAGACTTTAACTCAATGGTTGAAAAAGAAAAGACCTTAAATGAAAAATTTGCTGAAGGCGATATTGAAACAGCATTCAAAGAAGGTGTTATTGTTAAAGTTATTAATGGAATTTTTAAAGATGAAATTGGTGAAATTATAAAAAACAACGATATTACACAAAAAGCTTTTGTTAATATTGAACAATTTGGCAGAAAATCTCCAACTGAATTTGATTATAAAGATTTAGAAATTTGTTCATAATAATTAATTTAGTGCATTAATTTAAGATTAATGCATTTTTTTATGCAGTTTATATAAGTTTAATTTAGTAGCATAGGTTGTATGGTAAAATATAAGTGCACAATAGAAAATTAAGGCCTTAATATTGTGCGTGTTATAGCTTGTAAATTACATTAAGTTATCTACTCTTTAAATACTGTTTTAAAATATATTTTCAATTTTTCTACATAAGTTTGTTGTTAGTACTTATGTTGACTCCTTTCTGTGCAAAATATTTTGTTGTAATGTAATCTCATAATAACTCCCTTTTATTTTTACTTGACTCAAAAACTATACAGGTCATACATATATACCTCCTTTTACAAGTTATTATTTTCCTCCTGATTAATTTTGTTTCTGATAATCAGCAAGCTATAACCAAAAAATTTAAAAGCCCCCCCTTTTCTCTCTTTAGGGGCTTTTTGTAACTAATTTTTTACCAATATTTAGGCTAATTTAATTATTCACCATCATCAAATGAAGAATTATAGAGTTGTTCATAAAAACCTTTTTTGGCTAAAAGTTCAGTATGATTTCCTTGTTCAATAATTTCACCATTTTGAACAACCAAAATTTTATCCGCATTAACTATTGTTGATAAACGATGCGCAATAACAAAAGAAGTTTTACCTTTCATTAAACTTAACATGGCATTTTGAATATGTTTTTCAGTTCTTGTATCAACATTAGATGTAGCTTCATCTAAAATTAAAATGTTTTTATTAGCAATAATTGCTCTTGTAATTGCAAGAAGTTGTCTTTCACCTTGTGAAAAGTTTACACCGCCTTCTAAAACAACTTCTGAATATTGGTTTTCGAGTTGCATGATAAATTCATGGGCATTTGAAATTTTAGCAGCAGCAATAACTTCCTCATCGGTCGCATTTGGATTAGCATATTTTAGATTATTCATAATTGTTGTTTTAAATAAGAAAGTGTCTTGTAAAACAATAGAAATTTGGTTTCTTCATGAATGTTCATTGACATTTGATGATAAATGACCATCAATTCTAATTTCACCACTTAAAGGTAAATAGAATTTACTTAATAAGTTAATGATTGTAGTTTTTCCGGCACCAGTAGGTCCAACGATTGCAAAAATTTGACCTCTCTTAGCTTTAAATGAAGCATTTTTTAATTGTAAGTTTTCTGGATTATTTGAATATGAGAAATAAACATTTTTAAATTCAACATCACCTTTAACATTTCCAATATTTTCTAATTTTGTTTCATCAACTGGAGGAGTTAATTTAATAAGTTGTAAAACACGTGCTGAAGAAACAATTCCTATTTGTAAGGTTGTTAAGTTTTGAAAAATTCTATTAACACGGTCAGATATATTTCTTGTGTAAAGAATAAAGTTAGTAATAACACCAACACTAAACATTTGGCCTGAACCAGTTGAGATATTGTTTGTTGAAAACACAACTGCAATGACGCCAATAATGATTTGGATAATAAATGTAGCAACTAAAGAATATGGTCAAATTATTCCAGAATATAATGATGCTTTAAATGATGATCCATATAATTTGTCATTATATTTTTCAAATGTTTTATTAACTATTTTTGCTTGATTAAAATTTCTAATTAAATGTATTGCTGCTAAATGTTCTTCAATATAACCGTTTAATTTTGCAGTTCTACTTTGTTGCTTTTCAAATTGTGGAATTGCTTTTAACATTAAAATTACAACAACTGATAAAAATAATGGAATTAATACTAAAACAATTAGTGATAAATAAACTGAGTTATATAACATAAATCCAAATGAAGCAACGATGATAAATACTGACATCAAAAGTGGGCTTAATGCATCGGCAAACCCAAAAGTTATATTGTCAATATCATTTGATAAAATTGACATAACTTCTCCGGTGTTTGTTGCATCGAAAAATGAAATTGGCATTTTCATTAGTTTTTGATAAGCTTCACTTCTCATAACCCGACCTGCAATAACACCGACTTTATTGGATACGATGTCACTTCACATGCTGAGTCCAGAACCTAAGAGATAAAAAACTCCCATCATTGTAAAACCAATAACAAATTTTCAAACTTTAAAATCACCACCAATTCTTAATTGATCATATCCCA
Organism: Metamycoplasma salivarium; assembly: GCF_900660445.2. Classification (GTDB taxonomy): domain Bacteria; phylum Bacillota_I; class Bacilli_A; order Mycoplasmatales; family Metamycoplasmataceae; genus Metamycoplasma; species Metamycoplasma salivarium. Next base: position 604,442 of record NZ_LR214938.2, on the reverse strand, counting down.
AAGCAACATCTGTTAGATAACCAATTAGAAATGTTGATGTTGTCATAAAGATAGCAGAAAGCAAGTTCAAAATAACAACCGCAGCAAAAGCACCTTTACGGTAATTTAGATAATGAAGCGTTGAGCCAAAGCTTTCTCTTTTTATTCTTTTGACATTCTTTTTATGTTGTTTTAGTTCTTCTTTTGTCATTAATTTAGGATTTTTTACACTATAAAATGGATCAAATTGATGTGAATTATTCATTTTGACCTCCCATTTGCATTAATGCAATTTCTTGATATAGTTTATTTCTCTTCATAAGCTCATCATGAGTACCAATATCTTCTAATTTACCATGATGCATAACAATTATTTTGTCGGCATCAATGATTGAAGAAATTTTTTGAGCAATGATAATTGTTGTAATTTTTTGGTCTTTAAACATATGTCTAATATTTTGTTTTACTAAAGCTTCAGTTTTAACATCTAAGGCACTAGTTGAATCATCTAAAATTAATATTTTTGGATTTCTAATTAAACCTTGAGCAATTGAAAGTCTTTGTTTTTGACCACCTGATAAATTTGCTCCCAATTTTTCAACATGATGATCAAATTTAGCTTCAAATTTATTGATATATTCATAGGCACAAGCAGCTTTTGTTGAATTAATAATATCATCTTCAGTTGCGTTTGCATTTGCAAATAATAAATTTGAACGAATTGTACCACTCAAAATTACTGGCACTTGATTAACAAATGAAATGCTATTATGCAATGAGTTCGTATCCATTTCATTAATATTTTGATCATCAATAAATATTTGGCCTTTTTCTACCTTAAAGGTATTGCTGATTAATTTTGCAATTGTTGATTTTCCAGAACCTGTAGGACCTATAATTCCCAAAGTTTCTCCTGCATTTAATGTAAATGAGACATTTTCAATAACATTTTTTTCTGCAGTTTCATAGTATGAGAAAGTAACATTATCAAACATAATCTTTCCATTTGTGACAACTTTATCTGATTTGATAAATGGAATACTTGGTTTTCTATCCAAAATTTCAAACACTCTTTTTGAAGAAATATTTGCTCTATTAATATTAAACAATGTAATACTTGTAATAATGATTCCCATCATAACGATTAATATATAGTTAATAAAAACTGTAATATCTTGTAAGAATTTTCCATGTTCTTCTGCAGAACCAATAGTTCCTTTATGAGTAAGTCCAGAAATAACCATAACCGCAATTATTCCCATATTTGCCATAAAAAATATTAAGTTAAAGATAACGCTGAATCCAAATCAGCTTTTTAATGAAATTTTCGCATGCAAGTTGTTTGCAGCTTGATATTTAGCATTTTGACTTTCTTCTAAATTATATGATTTTATAACCTTAGCACCTAGAATGTTTTCTTGAGTTTGTAAGTTAACTTCATCCAATGCTTTTTGTTCTTTTCTAAACAATTTAGTAACAATTAGTCCCATAATTGCTAAAGAAAGGATAATTGCAGGGACTAAAACACCAATAACAATTGAAAGTTTTAGGTTTGTTACAAGTGATAAAATAAGACCAACAATTAAATTAATTGGGCCTATAAACAACATTCTTAACGTTGAAATTAAACCATTTTGAATTCTCGAAATATCAACTGTAAATCTAGTCATTATTTTTGCATTGGTGAAAGATTCAATGTCTTTTTGTGATAAAGTCTCAATATGATTTCACAAAATATCACGAATATCTCTAGCACCAACTGTTGAAACATAATTACCTAAATATGAAGCAGATAATGCAGTAATTGCACCAACTGATATTGTAATTACAAAAATAATTGCGATTCATTTAATTGCTTCATTGACTGAATGTACTACAAAGCCATATTGTCCTAAGATATTAATTTTTATTGTTGTAGCACTAGACTGTGCAAACAATGATGAAATTGCACCAAAAATATTTGGCACAATTAAAAATGACACAACCTGAATGATTGTAAATAAAACTGTAATAACAGAATATATCTTATATTTAGGTTTTAATAGCTTAAAAATCCTAAACATTTTATTTCCTTTCTTCTTATTTTATTTATTGCTTAAAAAATTTCTAGCTTCTTTAGCAATATATACTTCTTCATTTGCTCTAATAACATAAATTGGTATTTGAGATTTTTTAGAAGAAATTAGTTTGTAATCTTGATAATCATCATTTTTATCATTTAATTTATCATCAATTTCTAAATCTAATAAACTAATTTTTTTAATAATGTTTTTTCTTACATCACTATTATTTTCAACAACACCTGCTGTAAAAACTAAAGCATCAATATTTTTGCCAAGTTTGTTGATGTATTTAATTAAATAATCACTAATTCTTGAAATATAAAGGTCATATGCAAATTTACTATCTTCTTCGGTTAGATGTTCTTCAATATCACGCATATCCGCAGATACTTTGCTTACCCCCAAAAGTCCTGAATTATGATTTAACATATACATAACTTGTTCTAAGCTCATATTAGCGTGTTGCATAATGTAAGGGATTATAGAAGCGTCAATATCACCTGACCTTGTCCCCATCATAACTCCTGCTAGTGGGGTAAATCCCATTGATGTGTCAATTGATTTGCTATCTTTAATTGCACATAAACTTGCACCATTACCAATATGCATACAAACTAGATTTACAGTTTTTTTATGCAAAATGTCTTGAAGTTTTTCAGTAATGTAGTGGTGGTTTAATCCATGAAATCCATATTTTCGAATGTTATATTTTTCAGCAAATTCTTTATTGATTGGATAAGAATATGCAACCTTATCTAAAGTTTTGTGGAATGATGTATCAAAATGCATTGTCATTTTTACATTAGGTAGTAGTTTCAAAAATGCATCGATTGTTTCTAACACGCCTGGATTATGAACTGGTGCTAAATCAATAGCATCTTTCAAATAACAAATAGCTTTTTCAGTAACTTCGCAAGTGTCTCTTAAAAATGGACCACCATTGACAACTCTAAATGCAACAGATTTAATTTCAGAATAATCTTTGATAACATTATGTTCTTTCCAAAGTCGAATCAAGTTTTTAACTGCTTCTAAAAAAGAAGGCAAATCCTTAATTTCTTCATAATTTTTATCTTCAAAGGACAATTCAAGAATAGATTGTTTCATTTTAATTCGTTGAATCCGACCTTTTGCATCGATAGTTAAATTATCATTAAATAAAACTCATTTGATAGAACTTGAACCAGCATTAATTATCAGCATTTTTTTCATCATATTACATCTCCACTAAATTTCCTTATATTATAATTAAATATTTAAAAATATAAAAAGTTAGGGAAAAAACATATGAGAAATGTTGCAGATATAAGAAATTATTTAATTGCTAATAAAGATAATAAAAACATTGAATTTGCTAGTAAATTAATACCTAATATTAATAAAAATTCAATTTTGGGAGTTAAATTACCTTTCTTAAAAAAATTAGCAAAATCACTTTTGAAAGATAATTATGATTTAGCATTAAATTTCATAAAGGATTTGCCTCATAAATATCTAGATGAAACATTGCTTCATTGTTACATAATTGCTAAAACTAAAGACTTTGACGAACTAATTAAACAAATAAATTCTTTACTTCCTTATGCTAATAATTGAATGATAACTGATACTTTGTTACCTAAAATTTTTAAAGTCGATGAAAAACTATATGAAAATATTGAAAAATGAATTAAAAGTAATGAAACTTACAAAATAAGATTTGGTATAAGAATGCTTTTAAAATATTTTATTGATGATATTTATTTAGAAAGATCACAAAACTTAATTAACAAAATTAAAAATGATGATTATTATGTCAAAATGATGATTGCATGATATTTGTCAGAAGTTTGCATTAAAAAATATGAATTTGGAATTAAAATTTTAGAAGCAAAAAACATAGATTTATTTATTCATAACAAAACGATTCAAAAATGTATTGATAGTTTTAGAATAAGTAATGATAAAAAGGCATATCTAAAAACATTAAGACTCAAAAAGCAATAAACAACTATTAGTTTTTAAGATTTAATATAAAATAAGTAATATGTATGAACACAATTTTGCACCCTGATATGACTATTTCAAAAGAAATTCTAAAAAAACTAAAGAACTAAAGAAAATTGAACGAACAATCATAAATGAGTATTTTTTTGATTCGTTTAGAACCAAAAAAAATCGTTTTATTGGTAAATTTGCATTAGGTTACAATGCATTTAATGATGCAACTATAAAAGGTTTAACAAAAGCATATTTATCTGCACTTTTAATCAAACAAGTTGCAGTAGGAAAATTTAATATTTTAGTTTGCTCGGACACAATCTTTCCTAAAAAAGCAAATTATGTTGACCAAATAATTCAAGTTTTAAATGCATATGGAGCAAATGCATTAGCTTTTGAAAATAATTTTGCTATAACAAGACAATTTTTAAGTTTTGCTGCTAAAAAAATTGAAAAACTAGATGGCATTATTTATCTTTCTAAATTTGATAATTTAGATAATTTTTCAATTGAATTTTTAGATCGTGAAGGTAATTTAATTAAAGACGAATTGTTTAAAGAAGTTGAAAAAATATATAACAAAATTAACATATTTGATGTTAAAACATTTGTTGATAAACCTCAATTTTTTAATGTCAATATGCTGCTTGAGGAATATGCAAATTTTGTGTTAGATTTTAACTACAATAAAATCGGAAATAGGATTTTAAAATTAGGAATTATTGGTGATAAAACAATACTCCCATTCACTAAAAAGATCTTGGGTTGAAATGACATTTTTTATGAATTTATTGATATAAAGAAAAATAAAAACCAGAATTTTATTGATAAAAATGTCTTTATGTTCCATAGTTATGACTATGTCATAAAATTTTCATATGATTATGAAAGAATTTATCTTTATGAAAAATGCAATAATCATTTCATTAAAAGATACAAACTTGTAAATTCATATAAATTGTTTGCTGTTTTATTAACTTATTTAAATAGTTTACATTCAACAAATGAAAGCTTCAAAGAAATTAAAAACTTATTTATTTCCCCAATCATTAATACAAAAATTTGTGAAAAGATTTGTGAAAAAAATTCCATAAATTACTATCCAACTTTAACTAATAATGATGATTTAAAAAAGCTTAGTGAAAATAGTGCTTATTTTTCAGAAAATTACAAGCTTTATTTTGAAAATAAATTAATTAACATCCCTGATTCTATGATTAGTTTATCAATTATTGCCGATATGTTAAATTACTATAAAACTCAAAATAATAATTTATCAACAATTTATGAAAATTTAGCTAAAACTACTGAAGAATTTATTTTAAATGAAGTTCATATTGCAGTTGATGAATCTAATTTAGAAGCTTTTGAGACAAAATTATTTTCACAAAAAGAAATTGCAGGTTTTATTCCCAATAAAGTTGTTGATTTAAGAAATTTTGAAGATATAAATGAAAAATACATTGCTCATTTTGTAGTTAATGAAACAACATCTATTTTTGTAAAATATGCCTATGAGTTTAACAAAATAATTATTTATGTAAATGAAGTGAATAAATCAAAGCATTTGATTTTTAAGAAAATAAAACGCTTTTTCAAAGACTTTTTAGTGGGTTATGACACGTACATTATGAAAGATATTTCGAATAGTGTCACAATTGAAATTAATAATGAAATAAAAAATGAAAATGAAACTAATAAGGACTAACTTGTTAGTTTTTATTTATTCTTCTTATATGCTCATTTACACAATAAATAAATTCTTGCGAAAATTCATTTTCAAAAATTAAATTTCTGGTCAATCTTTTTCCAATAAAATCTAATATATCTCCTGATAATCCTTTGTTTTTATTAACACAAAATCTTTTTGACTCAAGATCAAAATAAATTAACCCATATTCAAATTCTTTGTCATGATTGGGGCAAAATAAAAAACCATTATCTCCAGAAATTACTAATTTTCTTGCTAAGTCTTTATCATTCAATTTGTCTAAATCAGCTACTCTATAGATATGTGCTTTTATTAAATTATTATAAACAGGATAGTCACAACAAAAGCATTTATGTAAATCAATTTGATTTTCAATATTTGAATATTTCAGCAAAATATTACCCATAAATACATTTTGATTTCTTTCTAGTCTATTAGTGACAATAGGTTGTGCTTTGTTTTTAATATTTTGTAATATATATTCCCCATTAGAATGCAATATGCGAAAATTATTTTTAAGTAAAAATTCTACAATGTTATTTGAAAGTTTGTTTTTTGAAATATTAAAGAAATATAGGTTCTTTTCCATAATTTGAGCAAAATAATTTAATATTTCCATTGTTAGAAAAGTTGTTGATTTATTAGCTCCATCTACTTTACCATACAATGTTATTTCGTCTTCGTCATAAAGCACAAATGTAGAATTGTTGTGTTTATTACGTTGTTTTATCTCCCTAATATCATTCAAGTAATTTTCTAGAGTTGAATAAATATTATCATTAGTTTGAAAAGATAAATTAAATATGACATTCAATGTTTTTAAAACCTTGATATCTTTTAAGATTGTATTTGCTAATACTTCTGGATTAAAATCTCTTAAATTAAATGGATTAATAGAAATTGATAAATTTGCATTTTTTGACAAAGCAAAATTCTTGCAAGGATAATAATTTTGCGCCAAAAAAGTGTTTCTGCTTTTTGGTACATTATTTATTGGATTTAATATTTGTGTAAAATAAATAACTTCATTATCTTTTGGAATATACACGCCTTGAAATTTATCATCAATAATTTTTCAATTAATATTTGCATATAGAATTTGATTATCAATTTTTTGATCAAAAATGAGCAATTCAAAAATTTTATGAAATATTTCATCATTATTTATTTCTCTGCGATATTCATTCTTAAAGTGAGTTTTTGTTACATTAATAAAGGACTGTGATACAGAAATTGTCATTAACAATATTCCTTCTTATCTTTTTTATAATTAACACCCGACCAAACTTGAATGTCTTTATCAAATAAATTATTGCAAACTCACATAGTTGCAAATGAAGGACGTTGCAAATTATTTAAGTCATAATTAATACTATCTTTAGTAAAACACATTCTTCTTTTCAAATGTACATATTGAGGACGTTCAAATTTTTGTAACATATCGCAAAATTTTTCACTATTCAAACATTGAATTCCAAATATTAATGCTCAAGGTTTATTAAAAGTCAATAATCTTTCCAATAATTTATGTTTATTCCTAAAGGGTGGATTAGATACAATGATATCCCATTTCTTAGGCTCATAACTATAAAAATCTTGACCATCTCATATGTGAGAATAAACTACTTTGTAACCATTTTTTTCAAAAATAAAAACAAAATTAGAGTTTTTTGTATCAAAAGGGCATCAAATTATCTTATTTTTAGGTATTTTTGCATTATCAATAAAGTGTTGTACATCTTCTCTTGTTGTATATCATTCATCATCATTTGCATAATTAAATGCATGTGTAATACTATTTTTGTTGCGCGCAATAGTAGAATTAATATATTCATTTAACTATTACGATCATTAAACACAATTTTGTCTTCCAAAATTTCTTCAATTTGATTAAAATTATTGGTTTTCATATTTACTTCCTTCATTTATAACTTAATTATAAAAAATAATGTTCTAACTTAAATTAAAAACTAATTATTTATCAGCTTTTTCGCTATGTTTTCTAATTTAAGTAAATATCTATTTAATGAAGATTTTGAACGATAAATTTTTTTAGACGACATTAAATTTGCTAATTCAATTAAACTTAAATCTAAATTTTCTTTTTTAAGTTCAAAAAATGTAAGTTCTGCTTGAGAAAATAATTCTGTCATTTGTTTTTCAATAATTAGCTTATAGTTATTTAAAAATCTATTGTTAACTTCTGCAATTCGCTTTTGATTGTAAAAATCAAAATTAGTAATTCTGTTAATATTGTTGTTGAAATCACGTTCAATTTTTGCTTCTTCAAAATCTAAATAAGCTTGATAAACTTCAATTGCCTTTAAAAAATCACAGATATTTTCTATTTTTTTGAGATATAAAACAAATGAACTTTTTCTTTGAATTGTTTTAAAAAAAATATCAAATTTTTCAAATATATTAATCATTAGATTTGCAAATTGCTCATTAAAAAATTTAATTTCTAAATGATAACTTACACTATCAATTGAACTAATTGAACCACCATTTAAAAAACATCCTGCAAAAAAATTGTTGTCTTTTTTTATTTCTTTAAAGTTAAATATGCTTTGTTTTACCAAAAATTGGTTTTTCTTATCATTTGCAAATTCAAAATTATGTTTAATTAACAAATTTTTAATAAATTCAAATACTTCCTTTGAATTAATAGTCACATAAATGTTTTCATTATTAAAATCACCACAAGAGAAAAATCCAAAAAGTAAAGCTTTTTGGTCTTCTTTGGTATATTTTTTATTCATAATTTCTTCTTTGATTAAGAAGCTAAATGTTTTTTGTCTTATAAGATCCATTTGATGTAACTTTCTTATTAATTTTAGCATAAAAAGAGTAATAAAAAAAGCAACGACCTACTTTCCCTTGTGAGTATCATCGGCACTGAAGGGCTTAACTGCTGAGTTCGGAATGGTATCAGGTGGAACCCCTTCGTTATGGTTGCTAAGTAATAGTATATATTAAAAAAACAAAAATGTTATGAAAAAAATATTTTTTTCAAAATTGCTCAACATTTTTTACAAATGTATATTTACCAAAATGAGAAGAATTATAAAAATTGTGTATCAAATTTATATCTATTAAAGTAAAAACATAATAAAGTTTATGATATTATTTATCTAAATAATTAACTATTTTTTCTTAGGATAATGGGGGAAACCATGAGTAAAATTAACTTTTACGCATTAGGGGGATTAGATGAAAATGGCAAAAATTGCTATGTTCTAGAGATCAACCAAAAACTTTTTATAATTAACTTTGGCACTAAGGTTCCAATTAATTCACATACTGGAATTGACACTTTAATTTGCAATTTTGACTATTTAGAAAAAAGACAAAAAGATATTGTTGGAATTTTTGTAAGCGATATACACAATGATAATTTTTCTGGAATTCCTTGACTTTTAATGAAACTTAAAAATATTAAAATTTATACTTCAGCATTTAATAAAATTGTATTAATTGATAGAATCTCGAAATATGACATTCAACATAAAAATTACGAAGTCAAAGTTATTAATAGGCCAACCGAATTTAATAATGTTATAGTAACACCATTTGAACTTGCCGGAAGCACTCCTGGCCAAATTGGATTTAACTTTTTTGTTGATGATGGAAACATCTTGATAATGACTAATTTTGTTGATGGAGATTTAGGACCTTATGGAAAAACTAATTTAGACAAAATTAAATCAATTTTGAATAACAAAGAATTAAAAATTCTTATTATGGATTCAGGCAAATCAAACTATCCTGGTAAAAGTATTGATAAACTTTGAATTTCTAAAAAAATTGAATATAAATTTCAAGAAGCTAGACCTAACCAAAGGATCATTGTTGGACTTTATGACGAAGATATGATTACTGCACATGAAGTCTTGCTATTAGCTAAAAAATATAATCGTCCTGTAATAACATATGGTAGAAATTATTCACAACTTTTAAATTTAGTGCAAAAAATTGATGCAAATTTATCTTGACCTGAATTTATTGATTATCGCGAAGCTACTAAAGCAAATAATGCTGTTATTTTAGTTACAGGAGCTATTGAACGTTTATATTTAAGATTCGTTAGGATTGCAACAAATAATGACTTGTATTTGAAATTTAGACCTGATGATGCTGTTATTTTTATAGCACCACCAGTTAATGGACTCGAAGTAAATTATGCTTATACATTAGATGAAGTTGCAAGAAATACTTCAAATTTAATTGAACTAAGTTCAGACCAATATTATTCATGTCACCCTACCAAAGATGATATTAAAAGGTTTGTAAAGGAATTAAAACCTAAGTATTTTATTCCAATTCAAGGTTTATATAGATACTTAGTAGTAGCAACCCATGATGCTAGAGATATTGGTATGAATTTAGCTAATTGCTTAGTCTTACAAAATGGAAAAGTTGCTGAATTTAAGGACTTTAATTTGGTTTCTCAAAAACAAACAATTAAAAATATTGGTCATTTAATTATTGATGGTTTTGGAATTGGTGATATCTCAAATGAAGTTATTAAAGAAAGAGAAAATTTAGGTCGTGATGGTGTTTTAGCATTAAGTATTTTGATTGATTTTAAGACCAAAAAACCGATTGGTGAACTTCAAATTAATTCGTATGGAATAATTACAAAAGATAATAAGGATGTAATTTATAATATAATTAATACATTATTTTTTAGAGAATTTGAAGGGAAACAAACAAAAGAAATTAACTTGCGTGCAATCCAAGAACAATTAAGAAAGAGTATCAAAAGAAAGATTTATCGTACAATCGATAAAGAACCATTAATTGTTATAACATTGTATGAAATTTAATTTCTTTGCATAGTAAAATGACACAAAAACAAAATCAAACAAATGAAGACAACATTCAAGATAGTATTGAACTTTCTTTAAAAAAAGAAAAAATAAAGTTAAAGAAAGAAAAAAATTATTTTGTTTGAAAAGACACAAGTTTCATTTGGACAATGATTATTTTGCTTTTGTGTTTTTTAATGACAATTTCTTTTTTGAATGTAAAAGGATTGACCACAATTCATTCATATACAATCAACATCTTTTTTGGTATGTTTTCAATTCTATTTTATGTTTGGATTATGCTATTTGCTTTTAAAAAATTATTTAACCTTAAAAATACATATTCAGCAAAAATTTTTCATTTTAGTTTATGAAGATTAGCCATTTTTTTCTTTGCAATTCTAATTTTTGGAAGTGTTATTTATTTTACGGCTAATAAAGTTTTCCCAACAGCTGGAAAATCATACAAAATTGTTTTTGATAATTGATTTGAAACTTTTTCATCATCGCATAATGCAGTTTTGCCTTATAAATGAAATGCTGGAATTATTGGCAGTTTTATTTATTCATTTTTTACATTATTGGGAAAAACCGCCGGAATTGTTTTTTCATTTAGTTTGAGCATTTTGATTTTAGTAGCCTCAATTTTGATTTTCTTTATAAGCGACATTAGATTTAATTTAATTAGCTTTTCTAAAGCAAAAAGAGATGAGGCAAGAAAAATTTTATTTAACAAAAAAAATAGTAATTTAAAAGTTAAAACAGTATATCAAACGCCAAAAATTTCTCAAAATGTTGCTAAAACAGAGTCTAAAATTGAAGATCAACTTGAAAGTGACATTGCAATAAAAACTAATGCTACAAATAAAAATAATGAAGATATTCATTTGAAACATTCTAATGAAATTGAAACTAAAAGTCCAGATCTTGTAGCAGCACAAATAACAAAAAATGCAATGTTAGATTCTAAAAATGAAGTTAAAGAAATTCCACAAGTATTAAATACAAATAAAAAATATAAGACCATTATTATGGACAATGGTATTGCGCAAATTGTTACTGATGAGCAAAAACTTGACGTTATTCAAACACAAGTTATTAAACCTGAAATTAATAATAAAAATGAAACTAATCCTAGCGTTGAAACAATTGACTTTGATGATAATCCATTTTACACAAGTACAATTGAAATAGTTGATCCACAAAAAACACAAGAAATGGAAGCTATTAAAACAAAAGAAGATGAAAATTTAGAAAAAACAGCAGAAACTTATATTTCTAAATCTATTAAACCTAAAGAACTTAAAAATTATGAAAAAGAAATTACTCAAGAAATTCCTTTAGAAGAACAAGAAATTGAAATTACAAAAGAAAATGATTTTACAACAGTTTCAAAAACTAAGACCATTGAACAACCTACATTAGAAAAGAAAAAAAGATATTCTATCATTGATGATGAAGAAGATATGTTTTAATTTGAAAGAACAAAAAAACATCTAGGATACTTACCAATTCTAGATGTTTTTAATTACCTTAATTACCATTACTTTTCTTTAAATTCTTCGCACGCTTTAACTAACGCTTTTGTAATTAAAATTTCTCTTGAAGAATGCCCCGATTTAGGAATTATTCTTAAAGAACAATTATTTAATTTCATAGCAAGTTCATAAGCGCCAGAGGGTCTACAATCCATATCATAACGGCCATGAATAATAATGGTTTTGATATCTTTGATTTTGTCTACATTATTCATAATAAAATTTTCTTCTAAGAAAATATGATTTACAAAATAATGGTTTTCTAATCTTGCTAATTCTAAGTTTGATTTTTTATCTTCTAAAATTTTGTCAATATCACTTAAAGGCTCTAATGTAATTAATCCTAGTTCTCATTTAGCTCAATGATATGCTGCTTGATAAGCAATATCTAAATTTGAAGAATTTAAATATTTTGAATATGCTTTTATCATATTATTTTGCTCATTTTGAGGAATAAAGTTTTTAAATTCTTCAAAAGCTTCCGGGAAGAAATAAGATGAACCTTTTTGATATAAAAACTCATCATCTTCTTTTCTACCTAAAAAAATTCCACGCAAAATTAAACCCGAAACATACTGTGGATAATTTATGGAATAAATTAATGATAAAGTAGAACCCCAACTCCCGCCAAATAAAATTCATTTGTCAATCTTTAAATGTTTTCTTAATTTCTCAATATCTTCAACCAAAAATTGTGTTGTATTTTCTTTAATTTCGGCACTCGGAATCGATTTTCCAGCCCCTCTTTGGTGGAAAATAATTGCACGATAGTATTTGGGATCAAAAAATTGTCTACTACTTTCAGAAGGTGCTGATCCGGGACCTCCATGAACAAACAAAATAGGAACACCATTAGGATTTCCAACTTCTTCATAATAGATAGAATGTAAATCACTAACTTTTAGCATTCCAGAGTTGTAAGGTTTTCTTAAGCGATATAGTTTTTCACGTAACATATTATTCTCCATTTGGGGTATTAAAATAAATTTGGTTTAATGATATTTTATTTTCTTTAAATGATGTAATATCAACTTTGTTTTCTAAGGCAAAATCAAAGATTTTAGTTTTTGCTTTCATACTATCAATTTTTAAAAGTAGACTATCATCTGATAAAAGACAAGTAATCTTATTTTGCTTGCAGAAATCATATAGTATTTGATTATTAGTTGAGTTAATTTTGTAGTTGTATTTTCTATTTTTTAGTTTATCAGAAACACGTCCCGTGTCTTTAACATGCCCATTTTCTAAAACTGTAAAAGAATCAATATATCTTTCAAGTTCAGAAAGAATATGTGATGACATTAAAATGGTTTTTCCTTGTTTATGAATTTCAGAAACTGCTTCATAAAATCTAATTCTTGCAGAAGGATCTAAATTAGCAGCAGGTTCGTCCATTATCAAAATGTCAGGATCATTAATTAAAGCTTGAATTAACAAAATCATCTTTTTTTGTCCTGATGATAATTTTTCTGCTGATTTATTGAAAATTTTTTCATCAAAACCATATTTTTGCATTAAGAATTTAACTTTTTCGATTGCATCTTTTTTTGGCATTTTTGACAATCTTGCAAAATAATATAGATATTCAAAGATTGTTAAATTTTTAGGAAAAACCGAAATTTCAGGGACATAACCAATTTTTTCTTTAGCTTTTTTATCTTTTGAGTTAATTCCATTGATAAAGATCTTCCCAAAACCATCACGGTAATAATTTAGAATCATTCTAATTGTTGTAGTTTTTCCTGCACCATTATTGCCGATAAAACCATGAAATTCACCTTTTTTTATTGTAAATGAAACATTATCTAATGCACGAAATGGAACATTTGTAACACTAATAAATAATTTAGTAATATTTTGAATAGATATTGCATCATCTTCAGCGGGTTTATGATATTCAATTTCGTTTTCTTTAGCTAATTTCGTATACTCGTGTCCTAATTTTATGTTAGTTTTAATATTTCGAAAAAAGTTTAATATACGGTTATTTTTTGCTTTTGCATGAGATATTTCTTTTTCTTCTGTTGTAACTTTTATTTCTTCAGACATAATATCTCCTATAAATTGTTATTTCTTACATATGCAATTGCGCCAAGTCCAAGCAATGCAGCAGAAATTATTAACAAAACAATAATACTTACCAATGGGTCAATATATTTTGTAAGACCAAATTTTACAACTGAGCCATTATTCCATTGAATCAATTTTAACGTTGATAGAGTATTTAATGAAGATAAGGTTTGTTTTAAAACATTGGCATTAAAGTTTTCTAATGTTGAATTGTATTTATCTTTAATAATTTTATTAATTAAATAAATCATTGCAGTTTGAGAAGTTAGATTGTATTTTAAAACATAATTTGTAAACAAGGGATTTTCTTTCAATTTTAAAATTTCTTCTTTTGTCATTTTCATTAATTTTTCTTTTGAATATTCTTCTTGGTTAAATTCAACTTTATCAGCAATAAAATCTCTAATTACATTGAATACATCTTCATCATTATTAATTGCATTCAATAAATAAGGTAATGTTCCAACAGTTAATAAAGGCAAAACGCCATTAAAAATTCCGTTTTTTTGTTTATAAACTTCATCTAGTTTTGAGATCAAATTATCATTTAATTCCAAAAAGCCTTTTTCTCTTCTTTTTGAAATATTACGTTGATTTGAATCTGACAATAAATTTGTTAAGTCTTCAATAAATGAATCATTACTTTTTTTCTTAGATGTAAGTTCTGAAATAACAGTTGGATTATAAGACATTGCAAAATAATTAATATTAGGTTTGTCTGCAGTTTTATCAATTACTTTAAAAATGAATTTGCCTTCTTTTAAGTCTTTTTGAAAATCATCTTCTGTGTAATTAAAATATTTAGTATACATATATTCTTGAGTTCTACCATCTTTACGGTTGCTCATAAAAAATATCGAACTAAAATACGTGCTTACATCCATTCAATAAATTCGGTTATAAAGTGTTAAATTCGCTTCTTTAATAGAGTCAACAAAATTTGTTTTTGTAGATACCCTATTTTCAACTTCAAATTCGTATTGTCCAAATCGGTATGGGCTTGCCACAAATTTAGCTGCATTTTGCCTTTCTTGATCATTCTTATAATTTCGAACAACATATGAATTTTTTGCAGTTGATAAGGGCAACATAATGTTTGTTTTAGTCTTGGCAGGAGTTGATAAAAAAAAGAAAATTAACACAAAAATTGTTGGAATTCAACCTGCCAAAAATTGATAACTCTTAGATTGAATAAAATTATGTCCAATAGCACCAATTCCCATTGATAAAATTCCAATTAGCAAAGATGCTAAGAAAAATGTTATTCAAGATGTAAATTTTGAAGTTAAGGTTAATGCCGGAATAAAAAATGTACCAACAAAGTAACCTAAACTTGTAATTAAAATTTGTGTAGTTAACGCAATAGTTCCCGCACCAATAGTTGCAGTATAAATTTCAAATCTAGTAATTGGTTTAGATTGCATTACATAATAAATTCCTTCTTCTTTGTATTTATAAAACAAAGTTTGAAGAGTAAATGCAGAGGTCATAAAACCAGATGCGGTTCCAAACATAACCATAAATGTTCGAAACATAGAAGATGCTTCTGAAGAATTTGCTAATTGTCCTGAAGGATCAGCAACTTTTAAAGAAACAAATAATGCAAGTGCAATTGCAATATTTAAAATAGTTAAGACAATTGCAATAATATAAGATGATTTTTGTCGATAAAACATCTTAAGTTGCATTTTAAAAAATACTCTCATAAACACCTTCTTATTTATAACTATAAAAAAATAAGAATATCACTTCTTATTCTATTTTTGAAACAATTTCTTCTATGATTTTCTTTCTTTCACTTTCATTTTTGGTATACAAAGTGTCAACTCTCATCATTTGTTTCATTTCCATACCTAGAAAATGGCACATATTGTCATTAAAAATTATAAAGTCTGCATTTTTATACATGTTTGTAACAGTATTTGCGTCTACATCACATGTTGAAAATACACGCATTGTTTTTCCTTTTAAATAATTGCTATGTTTAACATTTTCATCATATGCATATGCAAAACCTGGAATAAATACTCTATCAATATACCCTTTTAACAAAGCTGGAATAAAACCTCATCAAAGTGGATAGAAAAATATAATTTCATCTGCTCATTTAATATCATTTTGAGTTTTTATTAAATCTGGTTCAGGTTTCAAATAATTTTCTGTTGTCGTTATTAAATTAAATTTCAAATCAATAACATCTTGTCTTCTAACTTCATATCCTTTTTTGATCAATGCCTTTTCATAAGCGTCAGCTAATTTACCACTAAATGAGTCTTTTGTAGGATGACCCATAATTAAAAACACTTTTTTCATATCTTTTTATCCCTTATATTTATATTGTAAAACTACTTATTAAATAAACTATCAAATTTTTTAGTTGCTCAATCTTCTAAAATAACAGAAATAGTTACATTTCCTGTCCCATCATCTTTTTTATAAACATCTTTAACCTTAATTTCATAGATTCCTTTAACTAAAGACATTTGTTGCATAATATGTTCAATACTTTCACCTTGCTTGATATTAAAAGTAACATCTCTTGATTTTAAGGGATCTTTTTTATACGGTTTGTAAATTATGTTTTTTGATGATAGCTCATCAAGCATAATTTCTGCAAAAATTGCCTCTGTCTTTAAATAAGATGGATTCAAATTAGCAACATAACCCACCAATTTCTCATTCAAATAAATTAATGCTGCAGAATTAGGATTAAAAATATCTAAATTAGACTTTTTAAAATCTAACTTTTTATTAGTTAATGAAATAATGTCAGTGCAAATTTCATCAAATGATTTTTCATTTGAGCATAAGCTCAACACATTTGTAACATTATTAATCATTCCAATTTCATAAAATGATGTTTTTTCAATTCCTTGTTTTTTATTATGCAACATAACATCATACAAACTAAAAATCATTGAATTTCTAATTTCAGTGTGTTCAAAATTTTTTGAATTTAAAACTTTTATGGTATGTTCAAAGTTAAATGGATTAAAGATATTTTTAGAAGGATTTGTTAAAGTAAAAGTTCTACAATTTGTATATTTTTTTGCAACAAATTTGTTTGCAATTTCTTGATATTTTTCATTATCGTTAATTAAAAATACATCAGCTGAAGTTTTCTTTTCACTAAAATTGTTATATCCATAAAATCTAAATATTTCTTCAATTAAATCTTGCATTCCAAATAGATCATAACGGTACGATGGAAATGTTATTTCATGCATTTTGTTATAAAACTTAAAACCTAAAATCTCTAATTGCTTTAATGTGTTTTTAAATTTGTCGGTTTTTGTAATATTAAATCCAGCATATTGATTAATTTGCTTATCATCTAAGAAAATTGTTTGGCTTTTAATTTTTGGTTTATTAATTAATTGTGAATGTAATTTAAATTTTGTTGATAAATAGTTATAAGCTAAAATAATTTGCCCACCACTTATTTCTCTTGATCCTCTTTGTGATGCATTTGTTTCTAATTTCAAAGTCTTTGCTGATTTTCTTATTTCTTTTAAATCAAATGAACCTAATTCAAAAACAAGTTTTTTTGCATTATCAATATCAGAATAATTTTCAAGGCCAATAACTTGTGCAATTGAAACTATATCATCACCATTTTTAACAACTAAATTATTATCAAGTTGAATTTCTTTATTACCTAAAATAGTTACTTTGTTTGATACTAAAGCGGTTGAAAATTCATTAGATTTAAGATCTTTATCACTATAAACATGACAAGGAACACCAGCATATAATAAAGTTAAATTAGTTAAATCAACTGCATTATCAAATGTTTTAATCTTGTGTTTTCATAAGAAAAATTGATCTTGAATAGAAAGTGAAATATCTTTATTTAATGCCTCAACATAACTTAATGAATTTGTTTTAACTAATTGTTTTTTAACATTAATTGTTGATTCTAATAAACCATCAGTTGGTTTTATTTCATTAATTTTGCTATTAAAATAAGCAGCTAATTCTTTTGCAAAAATTAAATAACACATTGCATCAGCACGATTAGATAAAATAGTTACATCAATTAAATAATCATCAATTTCAAAATATTTCATTGGGTCTAAATTTAAATCAACTTTGCCAAAAGTGAAAATCTGGTCATTAAATTTTTCTGGTGCAAATTCATAAGGAATACCGATTTCAGAAAGACCTACTAGCATTCCTTCTGAAATAATCCCTTGCATTGTACGAGCTTGAATTTTTAAATTTTCATTAGTAACAGATCCAGGAACAAATACCATTAAATAATCATCTTCTTTAACATTAGTTGCAGTAGTTTGAATAGTTCTATGAACATTGTTTGCAAATTCAATTTCACAAACAGTTAATCTATCAGCATTAGGATTTTTGTAAGTTTTTAAAACATGACCAAATTCAACGCCTTGAGTATTAATAAATTTAGAAAAACTTTCAACTTCAAAACCGATTGAATTAATTGCATCAATTATTTGTTCAATTGAAACATTAGCTAAATTTGCTTCTTTTAATAATCTTTGATAAGAAAAAATCATTTAAACTCCTTTTATTTCCTAAATTGTTTTAAAAACCTTAAATCATTCGCATAGAATTCTCTAATATCATCAATTTGATATTTAATCATTGCAATTCTTTCAATTCCAATACCAGCTGCAATTGCATTCATTTTGTTAGTATAACCTGCCGCTCTTAAAACATTATTATGAACAATTCCCGCGCCTAAAACTTCAATTCATTTATTTTTATAAAAGACATCAACTTCAACAGAAGGTTCAGTGAATGGAAAATATGAAGGCCTTAGCCTTATTCTTACGTTTTCTTCTAAAACATATGACAACATATTTCTTAATGTATACATCAATGTTCCAAAACTATGTTTTCCAACACTAATTAAATCAAGTTGGGTAAATTGGTGCGAATGGGTCATATCCTCTTCATCGTTTCGATAAACTTTCCCAATTGTAAAAGATGAAAATGCCTTATTTTTATATTTTTCTAAAACTCTAGCAGTAACTCCAGTGTTATGAGTTCTTAAAAGTTCATTTTCATTAATATAAAGTGAATCTTGCATATCTCTTGCTGGGTGTTTTTGAGGTATATTTAATCTTTCAAAGTTATATTCATCATTTTCAATTTCTGAAGCTAATTGTTCAAAATAACCATTTGCAAATAATCATTTCCTAAAATGATTTGAAATTTGTTCAATTGGATGCATTAACCCATAAAAATTATGTGGTGTCGCATAATCATTATGTGTGTTTGACATCATTTTATTATTTTCAATTTCTTCTATTTTAGCTCTAGCTTTGTCAAAAAATTCATTTGCTTTTTGTTTATATTCTTGAATTTGTTTGCCAAAAATAGCTTTATTAGAACCTTCTGCATTTTTAAGATCTTCCATTAACTTTCTTAATTCAATAGAATTAGTAAATTCATTTTTTGCTTTTTTAAGATCTTCTAAATTATTTATTTTTTTTATATCAAATTCCATTTTAGTTACCTTTTATCTTATTTCAATACTCTTTAATTTTAGCTTCATAACCTTCAAAGGTTAATGTATCATCATAATATTTTTTGTTTTGCAATGTTTTTGGTAAATACTTTTGATCAACTCAATGATTTTTATAATCATGTGGGTATTTATAAGTTAAACCTCTACCTAAATTTTTAGCACTTTTATAATGTGCATCTTTTAAATAATTAGGAACTTCTCCAATATATCCATTTTCAATATCAGCTTGTGCTCTAGAAGCTGCATAAAGCACAGAATTAGATTTTGGACTTAAGCACACTGCTAAAATTGCATAACCTATTGGTAAATACCCTTCTGGCATACCAATTCTTTCAAATGCATTAATTGCTGCAATTACATCAGCTTGTAGATGTGGATTTGCAAGTCCTACATCTTCATAACTTGCACAAATTAATCTCCGAAATAAACCATCAAAATCCCCTGATTTAACAATTAAAAATCCATAATATAATGCAGCATCTGGATCTGAACCTCTTAATGATTTATGAAATGCAGATAAATAATCATAATGAGCATCTCCATCTTTATCAGAAGAAAATTGAATTGCGGGAATAATTTTCTTAATATCTTCTAAACTTAAATTCGTTTGTTTTTTATTAGCATTCATTATTGTTACAACAAGCTCAAAATTATTTAATGCTACTCTGACATCGCCATTAGCTTGTAATGCTAAAAACTTATAAATTTCTTCATCAATATCAAGGCTGTTACATTCTTTAGTATTTGCATATTTTAAAAGCTTAATGAGTTCTTCTTCATTTTGCTTTTTAAGTTCAATAATTGAACATCTTGATCTTAATGCAGGATTTATTTTAAAATAAGGATTTTCAGTTGTTGTTGCATAAATAGTAATTTGACCATTTTCAACATAAGGTAATAAAATATCTTGTTTATCTTTATTGAGCCTATGGACTTCATCAATAATCAAAATCTTATTACTCTTAATCTTTTTAACAAGTTCTTCTTTTTTTTCAATAGCGGCATTAAAATAATCAAAATTAACATTTAAGGATTTTGCAAGAATATAAGAAATTGTGGTCTTCCCAGTTCCTGGAGGGCCATAGAAAATAAATGAATGAAAATCTTTGTTGTTAATTACATTTTGAAAAATAAACTTTAAATTCTCATCACAAATAAACTCATCTAAGGTGTTAGGTCTTAATTTTAATGCTATATTTTTGCTCATATTTATTAAATTATATATTAGTATTTCTATAAGAATTTATATCACCTAAAATTCTTAAAAACATTAAAACTTAGTTAGTTAAAAACTTATAAAATTCATATTTATTATCATCTAAAAAAATTTCTTTAAAATCATTTAATAGGTTTTCTTTTAAAACCTCTTTCTCTAACCTATTGCTAATTCAACTTAATATAGGATCAATTGCAAAAATTTCATAAATTTTCTGTGATTTGTAAATACTACACAATTCAAACTCTTCAAATTTCTCACAATTCTTTAATATATCATTTGTTAATAAAATGAAATGAAATTTTGATGTAAATTTATATAAATCGCTAATTTTTAAACTATCAAAATTTTGAAAAATAATAACTTTCTTTTCTAAATTAGTTTGATAATCTATTCAACTAAGCATAATGTCTTTATCAACAAATAATTCATTATTTAATTCAAAAAAATTTTTATATGCTTTTGATCAATCAACGTTAACATTAATAAAATTATTTGTAATTTTCTGATTGCATACATTTGATATATCATTTAGTAATGAAAAATTTATAATTTTCTCAACATTTCAATTTTCATTATTGTTAATTAATTGTGTCAAATAGTTCTTAATAGTAAAGTTGAATAGATCAGAAACTTTTGTTAAGTCATTAACAATCATACAATCTTTAATAGAATATGTTTTGTTATTGATTGTTATTGAATTTTTTTCATATTTCGTTTCAAATTCAAATAAATCTTTCAAGAAAGTGTAACTATTTTCAGCTTTAATAGCACATACACCATCATAATTTTGAATAAAACTTTCATTGTCTTTAAATTGCAACATTTTATATTATTAAATACCTTTCATTATCGTTAAATTTTTCGGTTTGTGACTTATCGCCTGATAAAAGTTCAATATTTTGATATTGTTCTTCAGTGATCATAAAAATTCTTACATTTGAATTTTTTGGAATTATTTTTAAAATTTTTGATTTTTCAGATTGATAAACTGTGTGTGATGAAATACATTTCACATAAATTGAATATTGAATTCTAAAATATCCTAATTTATATAATTCATTTCTAAATTTATTGTATTTTCTAACTTGTTCTTCATCAGTTAAAGAAATATCGTACATAATAATTATTCTCATATATCTACTTTGCACTTCAATCAATGTACAAATCCTCAACATTTTCATTTTTTAAACATTTACTAATGAATTTTTCAATGTAATCTATTAATGTCATTTTCATATTTCCTATCTTGAAATTTTCATAAAAAATTCTAAAAACATTTTCTTTAAATTCTTGAAAATTCAAAATTAATTGAGCTTTAAAATATGTATAAACTAAATAATCTATAACACATCTAAATACTTCCATAACATCACACGCTAAAGAATAATAATTATTAAAACTTTTATGAAATACACCCAATCTTAAATCATAACCTTTGGCAGATAACGATCTAGAAACATAACTTAATAAAATTGAATAACCAAAGTTTAAATATTTGTTAACCTCATTATCTTCATCTTCGCGGTTAAATTTGCTACCGAATAATAATTTAAAGTTTAATTTTGCTGCATGCCCTTCACGGTTAGAAAAATCCCCTTCTCTAACCTCTTTATAAAAAGTTATAAAACTTTCTTCATCTCCAATTGTTAAAGTATTTAAATATTTGTGCAAAAGCATACTATTTTTTATTTTCAACTTAATAATATTTGTTCAAACACTATTTTTAAATTCGTTATTTCATAATGCTTGTTCTTGAAATATTTTCATATTGTAATATCCATTGAATGGTACAATTTGCGAATTAGGTAAATGCTTATAATCGCAAATTATGACATTTATATTATTCTGAATTAAACTATTTACTAGAGCAATAGATAAAATTAAATTAGTATTTTCTATAATAACTGTATCAATTGAATTTATTGGTAAAATTGTTTTTTCGCCATTTTGTTTGACTACTAAATTTCCTAAAAACAAATGTACATAATTAGTATTGCTAATTTCTAAAACTTTTTTAAACATTAAAAACTCCTTATATTTAATTAGCCATAACATGACTACATATAATTATAAAGCAGTTGTTTTAATGCAAAAATTGACTAAAAATGCATAAAAATAGCGTTTTTTTGACAAAATCAACAAAAATGAGGTTTTAGCGCTGTACAATATTTGAGTAAGCTATAACTTTCTTCTCCTGCTCCTGTTGGTTTTGCTCGTTTTAGCGCTGTACAATATTTGAGTAAGCTATAACTCATTTAATATAAAAAAAACAACAAGCAAAGTTTTAGCGCTGTACAATATTTGAGTAAGCTATAACTCATTTAATATAAAAAAAACAACAAGGAAAGTTTTAGCGCTGTACAATATTTGAGTAAGCTATAACTTACACAAGATATGATTAACAACCCAACAAGTTTTAGCGCTGTACAATATTTGAGTAAGCTATAACTTTATAATTACATCACATTCTTGACATATAGTTTTAGCGCTGTACAATATTTGAGTAAGCTATAACTTGACGCAAAAATTTATGGTAATATTCCAGGTTTTAGCGCTGTACAATATTTGAGTAAGCTATAACGAAGACGTTTTAATATATTCTAAATATTCAGTTTTAGCGCTGTACAATATTTGAGTAAGCTATAACTAATTTTGTTGATATTCAATTTAATTTGATGTTTTAGCGCTGTACAATATTTGAGTAAGCTATAACGAAAAAAGGTAGAGTTAGCAGGACTAACAAGTTTTAGCGCTGTACAATATTTGAGTAAGCTATAACCTCTCTAAAGAAAATGAATATTTGAGAAGCGTTTTAGCGCTGTACAATATTTGAGTAAGCTATAACGCTGAACGTATCATTAGAAAACGTGCAAAAGTTTTAGCGCTGTACAATATTTGAGTAAGCTATAACAACACAAGAAAACAACAAAGAATTACAGCTGTTTTAGCGCTGTACAATATTTGAGTAAGCTATAACATTATTGCTTTATTGATTGATATGAAGTACGTTTTAGCGCTGTACAATATTTGAGTAAGCTATAACTCATTAAAGCAACTTAATAGTTGTGATAACGTTTTAGCGCTGTACAATATTTGAGTAAGCTATAACTTTAATATCTAACTAAGAAAAAGCGAGCACGTTTTAGCGCTGTACAATATTTGAGTAAGCTATAACGTAAACTAATTCTTATAATTTTCCTTTAAGGTTTTAGCGCTGTACAATATTTGAGTAAGCTATAACTAGAATAAGTATTATCTCAATCATTGTAATGTTTTAGCGCTGTACAATATTTGAGTAAGCTATAACGAAGACGTTTTAATATATTCTAAATATTCAGTTTTAGCGCTGTACAATATTTGAGTAAGCTATAACATTATTGCTTTATTGATTGATATGAAGTACGTTTTAGCGCTGTACAATATTTGAGTAAGCTATAACTCATTAAAGCAACTTAATAGTTGTGATAACGTTTTAGCGCTGTACAATATTTGAGTAAGCTATAACTTGCAGCATTAACATTAACCATTGATGCTAGTTTTAGCGCTGTACAATATTTGAGTAAGCTATAACTAGAATAAGTATTATCTCAATCATTGTAATGTTTTAGCGCTGTACAATATTTGAGTAAGCTATAACGAAGACGTTTTAATATATTCTAAATATTCAGTTTTAGCGCTGTACAATATTTGAGTAAGCTATAACATTATTGCTTTATTGATTGATATGAAGTACGTTTTAGCGCTGTACAATATTTGAGTAAGCTATAACTCATTAAAGCAACTTAATAGTTGTGATAACGTTTTAGCGCTGTACAATATTTGAGTAAGCTATAACTACTATAAAATTACCATCTCAACTTAAATTGTTTTAGCGCTGTACAATATTTGAGTAAGCTATAACGTAAACTAATTCTTATAATTTTCCTTTAAGGTTTTAGCGCTGTACAATATTTGAGTAAGCTATAACAAGCAAATAAAAAGTTAACCAAAGACCAACGTCTTAGTACCGTACAATATTGGTAAAACAAAAAGAATGTACTTATAACATTCAAATTGTCTTTTAAATTTTTTTCTACTCAAAAAGATTACCAATAACATCTAAATTAACTATTTCAAATTTATCAAATAAAGAATTTATAGTAAATATCATTCTGGTTGTTGCACTTTTTTTATTTTTAATTATTTTTAGATATTTCGTGGTTGACATAAAAATCGGTTTTATTTCTATAGTGGAAAGTGATGGTGTAAAACTTGTTACTATAAAAATTTGATTAGTCAATTTATTTTTTAATAAAGTTCCATTAGAAAATAAAATACTAATTGGTTTATTATCTATTGGAATATTTTTATTATTTTTAACCTTCTGTAATATTGAATTGTCATAATTATTTTCAATTAATAATTTATTTTTTTTAACATTATTATTAAATTTATACAACAAAGCATTAATTCCAATAATTTCATATTTATCTTTTTTGTTTTTGTAAACAAGAACACCAATTGATTTTAAATTTTCCACAAACGATTTATTATTTTGTTTTTTGTTTAGTAAAACAACATTTAAATCTTTTTTGTCAGGAAAAAAATACTTTAAATGTTTAACAAATGTTTGTTTTTTAGAAGTGGGATCAAACACAACTACCTTACCATTTGACATATAGTTGTTAATTAAGTTAGTAGTGAATATTTCTGGAGCAATATTTGTTAAATCCTTCATATATGCAGTAAATGGAGCTTTTTCATTTTTTTCCTTATATTGCATATAAATATTATTTAGTTTTTCATATTCTGATTTATGAGACTTATAAATTAACAAATTTTCTCTAAGTTTCGGATTCTCGCCAAAAAAATCAGACAATTTTACATTTTCTTTAGACTTCTTGTTTTTTGCATCAACTTCAAATAAATTTAATTTTTGAATTTGCAATATTTCATCACTATCTTCACTAATTTTTCTATACCCATAAATTGTTTGATCTGAAATAGAAGGATTAGTTTTTATAACCGTTTTTCTAGAAAACATAACATCGCCAATAGTATTAGCAATTTTTTCATTAATTGTTTCTGCAATATCTTGAATAGCTAAATCAGTTTTATTAAATCTAGGATCTTCTGGAGATAAATCTTCTTCAATAATTTCTCCAGTTTCTTTATCCATTAGTCTTATGGTTCCGTCTTTAGACATATAGCTAATTTGTCTATCATCATGTAATAACAAATTAAAAATACTTTTTGATTTATTGGCAATAATCGCAATAATAGAAGCATCTTGTGCATGATGAGAATAATCATCTCTGTCTTTGATTAAACAAGCTTTTTTTCTAAAATATGATGTTACACTACCATTCATACAAATAACACGAAATTCATCATTATGATTTTTTGAATAATTCCCTAGTAAGTCACGAAAATATTTTGTAGCATATCTTGTATCATTTAAATTTCTACTTAAAAAATCTAATTGATCATATTCGTCAAATTTTTCTTTAACTAAATTATTGTATTTTTGTATTCTTTGATTTTTGTTTGAAAATTTGGTTAAGTCACCATTTAAAATAACTTTATAAGCTCAATTTTTATATTCTTGTCAATTTCAACCATTTTCTAAAACAGTATTTTGGAAATAATCATATGGAATTCTATTTCCTTTAATTTGATTGCTAGATTTTAAAACCAAAACTTTATTTGAAATAGAATCATTTGCAGATTTGGAATAGGGTAGAATGTGATCAATTTCACAATAGTTATCATTTTTTATTAGTTCAGGTAAATTCATAAATTGACCTGAATATGGATCTCTTCCATCTTGTTGTTGATATAAAAAAACTTTAAATGCTTTCTTTTCAATTGATTCTTTATCAAATAAATTTGGTTCTAAATCATTTACTAATTTAATAGCATCTTCTTTTCTTTTCTTATTTATATTATTAATTTTAGTAATAGTATCACGTTGTTCTTTATCATTCTTTTCACGTGCCAATTCAACAACAACTTTTGTAATATTAAATTCATTTGAATATAATTTTTTAATTTTATTAAAAATGCTAATAGCTTCTCTTATTGTAGCTTTAACTGATGGAGGAATAATTTGATTATCTAAACTTTTTAAATTAATATACTTACCAGTTTGCTCAAAATTATCTTTGTAATCTTCTTTATTAAAAAAAACTTGGATTAAATTTCAATTGTTCAAAATTTGAATTAGTATTTAACATTTCTGGTCAAAACAAATTTAAAGCTTTTAATGATAAAGATGCAGTAGTACTTGCCTTAATTTTCTTGTTAATTGCAATGGCTTCAATAATATTTGCAAGTTTCTCATCTTTAATATCATTAAAAATTGATTCAAACAATTCTTTAAGAATATTTAATTTTTCAATTCTATTTTCTTTGTCTTTGAAATTATTCAAAGTATCTACAATTCTATTAAATAAGGTTATTCAAGTTGTGGGTTCATATTTTAAATCTGATTGATAATATTGTTTTACTAAATCATCATTAAAGGTTAATACATTTGTATTAATACCAAATTCCGCCAAAACTCTAATAATTTCAAAAATATTTCTAATTTCAACAAACTCAGGTTTTGTAGTCTCTTTATCGTATTTAAATCCATTAAATCCTTGATTATCAATCTTATTCAATTCATCTAATGAAAAGGGCAAATTATTATTTAAACAATAAGTTTCTAAAAATGGAATAAAAGTCTTTGCTTTTAAACCTTTGTAACTTTTTGATGTTGAAAATTCATTTAGCAAATCATTCAAAATTACTAATTTATTTTCTTTTGTTAATCTTCAATCTAAATATTCGCTATTTTTTAAATTATTAAGTTCATTTAAAATATTAAAAATTTCATGACTAGCACAATTCTTTACCGCTCTTAATTCAGATGGAAAAATACTACATTTTCCAATAGTTTTCTCCCAAATATTGCTATATGCTTCGACAAGTTTATTATCTTTATATTTAAATCTTCCATATTCAGAATAACTATTTATACTGCCAGGCCCTTTAGCATATGGTCTTATAGCAGTAAATATCTTTAAATAATCATTTATAAAATTTGCATCAGTTTTTTGAATTTCAAATAATTTATTTAGTTCATGCAATCAATTTTTATTTGAAAAATTGTATCTAAATTCATCATCTATATAGCTATTAAATGATTTAGCTGTTCCATATTTTTTATAGAAATTAAACAGTATTTGTGAAGGAAATAATGTTGTTTTAACATCATTTTTTTCAATTTCTTCTAGGCTGTCAACATCTTCATAAAAATACCCACGATTTTCTAAGTAATCATGCAACAGTCAAACCAATTCTTGAACATTAATTTGTTTATTTAAAGATAGAATCTTTAACTCCAAAATGTTAGAATATTTCCTATTCAACTTAACAAACATTTGTTCAATATCCTTGCGATTTCCAAAACCGAATATATCCTTATATTTTAAAATTAAACGATAAAATTTATCATTTCTATATTGTCTACGTCTTATTAATCTACGAATTCCCCGAAAACCTCTTCGATCTGCAGCAAGTTCAGGTTCGTTAAATAATCTAGAACCTAACTTAATAATATCATTTGTTTCACTATCAACAATAGCTCAACCGACAGAACCAACACCTAAGTCAAAACCTAATATAACATTCTTTTTTTCTTTCATAGTAACTCCAAAAAATTTATAACTTTTTTAATTATACAATTAAAATAAAAATAAAACCCCTAGATAGGGGCAATTTCGACAGCCTATAAAGGCGTCTTATTTTAGCGCGTACAATACTTGAGTAAGCTATAAGTTCTGTACAACTATAATAATAACACTTATTTCACAATATTATGTTTAATTTTTATTTCTTCAATAATTGTATACTTATCATCTTTAGGAGCATTTAATTTAGCTTCTTCAATAGGTTTTTCAGAGATATCGTTGACAATGATTGAAAGTACATTATTTTTAAAATGTACTATTCCATGATCAATGTAATATATTTGTTCTTTTTTATTATCCAAAGTTAAATAAATTTTTGACGGAACAATAGCGGCAGTAAATTCAATAGCATCTTTCATAATACCACGATATCCTTCGGTGGTTTTGAAAGTTGCTATTGAAACATATTTATCTAAAAAAAGTCCTTTAGGTGTATTGATGATTAAATTAAAATTATTTGAATTTGTATTTGTATTAGTTTCTATTGACATAATTTATTGTCTTTTAGCAATCTTTTCTGCTTTTTTTAATACATCATCAATAGTTCCAACATATAAGAATGCTTCTTCTGGAATATCATCGTATTTTCCAGATAATATTTCTTTAAATGAACGAATGTTATCTTTTAAAGAAATATATTCGCCTTTAAGACCTGAAAATTTTTCTGCAACGAAAAATGGTTGTGATAAAAAGTTTCTAATTCTTCTTGCACGAGCAACAATTTTCTTATCTTCATCATTAAGTTCATGCATACCTAAAATAGCAATAATATCTTGCAATTCTTTAAATCTTTGTAAGATATTTTGAACATCACGCGCTGTTTGATAATGTTCTATTCCAATCACATTTGGGTCCATAATTCTTGAATTTGAAGCTAAAGGGTCAATTGCAGGATAAATACCTAAAGCTGCAATATCACGATCCAAAACAGTTTTAGCATCAAGATGTGTAAATGTTGTAGCAGGAGCAGGGTCTGTTAAGTCATCTGCTGGAACATACACAGCTTGAACTGAGGTGATTGATCCTTTATTAGTTGATGTAATTCTTTCTTGTAATTGGCCCATTTCAGTTGCTAAAGTAGGTTGATAACCTACAGCTGAAGGCATTCTACCTAATAATGCTGAAACTTCAGAACCAGCTTGAGTAAATCTGAAAATATTATCAATAAATAAAAGCACATCTTGACCTAAGGTGTCTCTAAAATATTCAGCCATAGTTAATGCAGTATAAGGTGCTCTCATTCTAGCCCCTGGAGGTTCATTCATTTGACCAAAAACCAAGGCTGTTTTTTCTAAAACGCCTGACGCTTTCATTTCATTATATAAGTCGTTTCCTTCACGGGTACGTTCACCAACACCAGCAAAAACAGAAAGTCCACCATGTTGTTTAACAATGTTGTTAATAAGTTCTTGAATTAAAACAGTTTTTCCAACACCAGCACCACCAAATAAACCGATTTTTCCGCCTTTGATATAAGGCATTAATAAATCAATTGCTTTAATACCTGTTTCAAAAATTTCAAGAGTTGGTTTTTGTTCTTCATAACTTGGTGCTTGACGGTGAATTACTTGAAATTCTTTGAATTTTGCATCTTTTCCATCAATAGGTTCGCCTAAGACGTTAAACATTCTAGATAACACTTCTTTTCCAACAGGTACAGAAATAGGTGCACCTAAATCTTTAACTTGCATGCCTCTTTTTAAACCAATTGTTAGATTCATTGCAATCGTTCTTACAGAATCATTTCCAATATGTTGTGCAACTTCTAAAATTTGCTTTGGTTTAGATAAATCATCTTGAATGATTTCTAAAGCATTTAAAATTTTAGGAATTTTACCTTCTTCAAATCTAACATCGATAACAGAACCCAGAATTTGAGTAATAATACCAAAATTATCTGATGGAGTTAAAACCTTTTTAGTTGGTTTAGTAATTTTTTCATCAGTTTTTGTAATAGTTTTTTTAACAACTTTTTTAGTTGCTACTTTTTTAGTAGTTTTTGTTTCTATTGGCATATTTTTCTCCTATTCTGAGCTAGCTCCACCAACAATTTCAGTAATTTCTTGGGTAATTTTAGCTTGACGGTTTCTGTTATACTCTAATTTTAAATCATTAATTAAATCTAGGGCATTATCACTTGCTTGTTCCATAGCTGTTCTTCTCATACTCATTTCAGCTAATTTTGAGTTATAAAATGCATAATACATTGAAGCTTCAAAAAACATGACAAATGAATTAAATATAATTTCATCAGCATTTGGTTCAAAAGAAGATGCATCTAACATGGGTTCGGTTTTTTCTTCTTCTAAAAATGTGATTGGATAAATTTCACGAACAACTGGTTCTGAGTCAATTGCATTAATATATTTAGTGTAAATAACTGAGATTGATGATAAATCAGAGATTTGAAGGACATCATAAATCTTTTGTGCAAGAATTTTTGCAATTTCATAATTTGGTTCATCGCCAGTTTGAGTTAATGTTTGAATAATGTGAGTATTTGGACGTTTTTGTAGCATTTTTAGCAATTTGCTACCAATTGTGATGAAAATATCTTCATCAGTAACAACTTCATTGATTTTTTTAAGCATATTAGTATTAAATGCGCCACAAAGTCCTAAATCTGAACCAAAAACAATGTAAAGTTTTCTTTTCTTTTCATATTTCAAAGTCGCAGATTCATCTAATAAAACATCAATGTTGGGAGTTGAATATCTAAGTAAGTCATAAAAGATTTTTCTAACACTTAAATAGTAACTATGTACTTGATCTAAATCATTTTTGATTTTAGCAAATTTTGCAGTTGCTATTAATTCCATTGCCTTGGTAATTTTTTCTGTTGAATTAATTGAACTAATTCTATGTTTAATTTTTTGTAAACTTGCCATTATTTTAATTCTAAAGGAGGTACTTCTTTAAAGTTTTCTTTCTTATAATATGGAATTGAACCAATAAAGTTTTTATTAAATTTATTGATTGATTCTCAAAGTTCCTTAATTAATGGATTAATTCAATCTTTTGCCATTTCAACTTTTGGAATTAAAGCGTTAGCTTTAGGATCTTGTTTGAAATATTTAATTAATTCGTATTTATATTTCAAAATTTGTTCTTTTGGAATTGGATTAATTAATCTATATTTTGAAGTAAACAAGATAATAATTTGTTCAAATTCAGTGTAAGGTGAATATTGACTTTGTTTTAAAAGTTCATAAACCTTTGCACCATGACTTAAAATATCACGAGTTGATTCATCAAGATCTGATCCAAATTGTGCAAATGCTTGCATTTCGTTATATTGTGCAAGTTCAAGTTTCAAACTTGAAACAATTTTTTTCATAAGTTTAGTTTGAGCAGCAGATCCTACCCGACTTACAGAATAACCTATATCAATTGCAGGTCGTTGACCTGAATTAAATAAATTTTCTTTGGTAAATATTTGACCATCAGTTATAGAAATAATATTAGTTGGAATATAAGCTGAGATATCTTCTGCTTGTGTTTCAACAATTGGTAAGGCTGTAATTGAACCTCCACAATTTTCTTTGTTTAATTTTCCTGAACGTTCTAAAAGTTGCGAGTGTAAATAGAAAACATCACCAGGATATGCTTCACGTCCAGGTGGACGACGTAGTAATAATGATAATGTCCGATAAGCGACAGCATGTTTTGATAAATCATCATAAATGATTAAAACATTTTTACCTTTTGACATTCATTCTTCTGCAATAGTAATTCCAGTATATGGTGCTATATATTGCAAAGGTGCAGGTTCTGATGCAGATGCTGATACTATTGTTGTATATTTCATCGCATCTTGTTTTGCTAAATTATCGACAATTTGTGAAATGGTTGATGATTTTTGTCCAATTGCAACATAAATACAATAAACATCTTTACCTTTTTGGTTCAAGATTGTATCAATTGCAATTGCAGTTTTTCCAGTTTGCCTATCACCGATGATTAATTCACGTTGGCCTTTACCAATAGGAATCATAGAATCAATTAATAAAAGACCTGTTTTTAATGGTTCATTAACTTCTTCCCGAGTCATAACTCCAGGTGCTATTTTAAAAATAGGACGTTGAATGTTACTTACAATTTTGCCTTTCCCATCAATAGGAGAAGCCATTGCATTAACAACTCTGCCTAATAAAGCATCACCAACAGTTGTTGAAATAACTTGCTTGGTACGATAAACATGGTCAGTTTCAACAATTGAACGATCAGATCCTAAAACAACAATACCAACTAAATCTTCTTCTAAACTTAAAGCCATTCCAAAAACACCAGACTCAAATTTAACAAGTTCTCCATATTCAACGTTTTCAAGTCCAGAAACTAAAGCAATTCCATCACCGACAGTAATTACTCTTCCAGCTTCATTAAAAAAGACATCTTGTTCAAAATTTTTGATTTGTGCTTTGATAATTGCTGATAAATCATTTGGTTTTATCGCCATAATTTCTCCTTAATTAGAACTTTGTTTTTGAAAATTGTCTAAGTATGCTTCAATAGAATTTTCAAAAATATAGTCTTCAACTTTTATTTTTATACCTGCAATCAAATTTTCATCAATTTGATTTACTAGATGAACTTCAGTTTTTAGTCTATTAGAAAGTTTTTTTTCAAATTTTGCAATTTCAGCTGCAGTTAATTTAGTTGTTGTATAAATTGTTCCATGTTTGATGTTTAATTCTTTGTTTGCCATTTCAATATATTTCTTAAATATAATTAATAAATATTTTGCAACATTAGCTTGAATTGCTAATTTGATAAAATTAACAACATATTTATTAAATTTTGAAAAAGCTTCATCAATTAATTTTGATTTTGTTTCAAAAGCAACACTATAAGTGTTTAAATATCTTAAATATTCCTTGTTTGCTTTAATCACTTTCTCAATTTCAACTACTTGACTTGTAATATCATGCAGTTTGTTTTCTTCTTTAGCTAAATCTAATAAAGCATAAGATCAGTTATAAACTATTTCGTTTAAATTCTTCATAAAACTAGCTTTCTAAAAGTTCTTGAACAAGTTTTTTATTATCTTTGTCTTTAAGTTCACGTTTTAGAATTTTCTTAGCGAGTTCAACTGCGTTTTCAACAATGATTTTCTTTTGAACTTTTTCAAATTCAGCATATTTCTTTTCAACTAAGATATTAGCTTGTTCAATTAACATTTCTCCTTGCTTTTCAGCTTTACTAATACCATCATTAATAATCTTTTCACTTTCAGATTTAGCTTCAGTTAAGATATTTGACACCTTTAAATTTGCTTCAATAATTTGTTTATCAATATTTTCTTGCGTTTCCAATGCTTTTTCTTTTGCTTTAATTGATTCATCAATGTTATTTTGAATAAATGTTTGTCTTTGTTTTAACATTTTTTTAACAGGTTTGTAAACCAAAAATGTAATCATTAAAGTTAAAAGACCTAATGCAATTAATGAAAACACAAAATATGGTCAGCTAACTTTAAGACCATCAAAAATTTCATTAATTTTGTCAGTAATAGTTTTTGAAGCATTAATCATTTTGATAACTTCCTAACTATACGAAAATTAATAATAAAGCAATAATAAAACAGTAAATTGATCCAGTTTCAACAATAGCAAGACCAATAATCATTACTGAACGGATTTTTGACATAGCTTCTGGATTTCTTCCAATAGCTTCAACGGCTTTAGCAACACCAATACCTTGTGCAACTGAGGCAATTGATGAACCTAAAACTGCTACAGCAGCAGAAACTGATGCAAGTCCATATGCAAGCCCACTATCTCCTGTTTTAATTTTTTCTGGACTAAATGTATTTATAATATTTTCCATAACTATCTCCTTTTAATTAAATTTGAGGTTGAGGTTGGACATTATTTTGAATTTCATAATTCGTTTGTTGATTCAATAATTCTTTTTTAACTTTTTTAGTTTGTTTTTTAACTTTTTCTTTAACTTCTTTTTCAACACTTTGCGACCAATACGAAATTGTTAAAGTCATAAAGACAAATGCTTGAATTGCTCCAACAAAAACATCCAAATAAGCATTGAAAAATGGTGTGATCAACATTTTTATTGGATTTAAAATAACCGCAGGTGATTCAGTTGATGATGCTTTAATCATTTTAGCTCACAAACTATCTAGTGCGTGATGTAATAATGTGATTAAAACAATTCCACCAATAATATTTCCAAATAACCTAAATGTTAAAGAAATTAAAGGTGAAAAATTACCAGCCATTTCAATTGGATTAATTAAAGAAATTAGTTGTCTTATTTTCTTATATGCAAAACCTAATCCTAAAGTAACAAGTCAAGTAACACAAGTCGCTGCAAAAACAACGGATAAATTACTTCCCATTGGAGCAAAACCAAATAATGAAATTAAATGGCCAAAGAACAAGAAACAAAAAAGTGAAATAAAATAAGGGTTGGCTTTGTCAAATTTATTTTCTGCTAAATTTGATGAGTAATTATCGCCCATTGTAATTAGTCCTTCAACAAGTAATACTCCAGTTGATGGTGCTTTGTTAGGTTTTTGTCTTTTAACTGCTACGTAAATTAAAATACATAAAATAAATGTAATGATAATTAAAAAAGTCAAACTAGCAACTAAGTTATTGGTTAATTTATCCAATGGGCCTCATGAATTAAAGACTTTTTTGTCAAAAAACTTATCCATTGATTACTCCTTTCACATTCTTTTTTAAATCTTTTCTGTTTGCAATAACTTCAATTAAACAAGTTAATGTAAATAGTAAAAATGGTGTTGCAAAAGTTAAAAAATTAATGATTTTAAAAAACAAGTTAATTGTTTTGTCAACATATTTTCGATATAAATAGTTTATTAAAAAGAAAATCGAAACAATTATTAATGTTCCAATACTTAATAAAGCAAAAAACACAACATTTTTTGCTTTACTTGGTTTAATTTTTATATCTTTATCTGAGTTTTTTTCTTTAAATAAAAGTGATGAACAATAAATAAAAAATGAAAATGTTAAGCAGCCTGCAACATGCCCTAAGATTAATGAGTAATTAATATATGCAAATGCAAGATAGATTAAAGCAAAACATGAGTTCAAAGTTCAAAATACTATTCAAAATCTTTTACTTATGATGCCCTTCATATAAAACTCTTCGGTTATATCACCATAGTTATAACCTAATTCAATATTATAGTATTATTCTTTGAAATGTTGCTACCAATTTTCCACTTTTTTTAAATCAATTTCTTTTAAATTTTTAATGTTTTTTGTAAGGCAATTTCTATGTTATAAAACAATACGATAAAGAGCAATCAAAACAATTAACTAGGAATTGTTAAACGTCAATAAATTATATAGATTAAAATTCTTTCTTCGTAAAGCAAAGCATCAATTAATTTTGCTTAATTGTATAATTAATATTAAGGAGAGAATATGAAAAAAGAATTGAAGGAAAGAAATAAATTGGCCATCGTTGATTTAGTTATATTGTCAATTGAAACGCTTCTTATTATTATCACTATAAGCCTATATATTGCTGACGTTGCATTATTAAAATATGCTAAAGGTGATGGTTTTAGAATGGGACCATTTTTTATAACAATTATGTTTTTAATATTTCCTAATGCATGAATTTATTTAGCTGGATTTATATTAACACTAATTGTTACAATATATGGTATTAAAGAAAATACAAATCCTACGCTTTACATATTAACATTAATTGGTGCAATTGTATTTCCTATTCTATCGATTATTTGTTTATCAATCATTATAAACAAAAATAAAAAAGCTATGTTACAACAACAAAATTAACGTAATATGTAAAATATCAGTTCTTGCTATGCAAGAATTTTTATTTATATATATTTTTAAATCTTGGTATATTGGCAAGTTCATGTCTCTAATACAATATGCTTTTATGTTATTATTTTTCGTATATTCACTAATATAATGTAACGCTAAGTGTGTTTTTCCGCATCCTGCAAAACCATTCAAAATAACGATATCATGTTCTTTAAAAGCGTTTTCTATTTCTAACATTTCTTCATTTCTAAATAAAAAAGGTTTATCAATTGCAGAAACAAATTTATTTGAATTATATGCTTTAACGAAATCATTAATTTCCATAATATTATTAGTACTAATATCTATTCCTAAATATTCACGTGCCAAAATGGGATAATTGTTACATATTTTATTAGCAATTTCGGAAATTCCAATCAATTCTAACTTTATTTTCGATTTGTTACAAATATTTTTTAATTCTTTGTCTTAATGTGGTTTTATATTTGATGAGGTGTGAAAATACATTATTTTTTCAATTTCGTTATGAGAAATTTTAGTTTTATGAATGTCCAAACACTTATGTAAATCTTCTTTAATTTTTTTAAATAAATTTTGTTTTTGAGTTGTATATTCAACAAAAACATATTTTTCATTTGGTAAGACAAAATAACTATCCGGTGTGCCTAAGGTAGTTTTTTTATTAGTTCCTGATTGACTTCCAAGTGGAACAATATTACTATGTCCAAGTTTAAATAAGTATCCGTCGCAAAGTCTCTGAAAAGGTCCTCCATCTAATTGCAATATTTTTTGCTCTATATTTTCTATTTTTGACATTACAAATCACCGATTTTTAAATAACTTAATTATAAACCATGTTCTGATAAAACAAATTCATCTACTTTAGAAGGGTCAGCATATAAAGGTTTTTTAGGGTCATATTCAACAATTTTGACACGATAACTCTTAAATTTAAAAGTATCATAATTACCATATTCTTTTAGATAATCAACATCAATATCGTTTCATCCTTTATCAAATGAAGTTTTATAACGCAAATTTAGTATTTCATTATCTGCGTTTTGTTCTCTAAGACCTCAAAATGTATAAAATTCAATTCTTGGAATACGATCTTCTCCTTGAAAATCATCTTTTCCAGCAGGGTGAGTAGCAAAATGCTCATTTTTATAATAAGGTTTGGGTATAGAAAATATTTCCCTAATTTTATTCAATACACTTTTCAGTACAAGTCCATAATTTGATGTTATGTTTATTTTAGAATAATAAGTTTTATTAAAATTAATTTCTTTTAATATTGTTCAATTAGGTAAAATGGGAGAGATATTTAGATTTAAATTTGGTATATTAAACAAATTTAGTATATCCATAAATTCTCCATTCGATAATTCTAATGCATAATTTTGTGAATCCATACCTTGAGAAAAATCAAATTTTACTTCTTTTACATAATATAAATTAATAGGGTCCATACCATTATTAGGGTTTTGATATTTAATTATTTCATTAGCAGCATATTTATTCATTATTCTTTTGAAAATTTTAAATTTTCACTGAAAATTTTTGAACCATTTATAAAAATTTTTATAAAACTCTTCTGTTAATCAATATGTTTTTATATTTCTATTTGTATAATCCTTTCACGCTTCTCTTGAACTAGGATTTTTTACCAATTGAAAATATTCAGATTTCATTTTAAATTGTTCAAAATCATCAAACACATATTTCTGTTTATCAATATATTCTTTTTCATATTTTTTAGCAAGTTTTTCATCTTTTTGCTCTTGTGTTTCTTCTTGTTTACATTTTGAGGCTATTAATAATGGTAAAGTTGCTAATGATGATAACATTGGTATAAATAAAAGTGATTTTTTCATTATTTAACTCCTCTAATAATTGGTTTAGCATTTAAATTAACATAATTAATAATGAATTTAGTAATAGCTTGCGAGCTTTCAAAATGATATTTTTCATTATTTATTTTAATGTTTCATAAGTTAAAGTATTTTAAGTCAAGTAAATATTTATGACCATTATCTAAATAAAGGATTTTTTCTGTTGAAGGTAAAATTAATTTTTGTAAGATCATTCGAAAATTATTAGTAATTGTGCTTGGATCATTAAACCCTAGTTCATCTAATAACATTTTAATACCATTTGAATCTAATGTGCTTTCCAAACCAACAATGGTGTATCTTGTTTCTGGTAAAATCCCATCTTCTTTTATTCTTTTTAAATAAGCATTAACTTCGGTATCATCTTTAAAAGTTTTTAATGAAGAATAAGAATTGTTTAACTGATAACTTCCATTTGAAGACTCTTTATATTGAATAAAGTTTTTATATTTAAATGTTTCTAAATTTTCTAAATAAAAGTAATTTGAGTGATTGTCAGTATAACTAATTTTTTTATTTAACGCAAATTGTTTTTTGACCATTTTTATAAGCCATGTTCTGATAAAACAAATTCATCTACTTTAGAAGGGTCGGCATCTATAGGTTTTTTGGGGTCATATTCAACAATTTTGACACGATAACTCTTAAATTTAAAAGTATCATAATTACCATATTCTTTTAGATAATCAACATCAATATCGTTTCATCCTTTATCAAATGAAGTTTTATAACGCAAATTTAATATTTCATTGCCTGCAGTTTCTTTTCTAAGACCTCTAAATGTATGAAATTCAACTCTTGGAATACGGTCTTCTCCTTGAAAATCATCTTTTCCAGCAGGGTGAGTAATAAAATGCTCATTTTTATAATAAGGTTTGGGTACTGAAAATATTTCTCTAATTTTCTTTAATATATTACCAAGCACGAGTCTATAATTTGATGTTATATTTATTTTAGAATAATAAGTTGTATTAAAATTCATCTCGTTTAGTATTGTTCAATCAGGCAAAATAGTAGAAATGTTTAAGTTTAAATTTGGTATATTAAATAATTTTAATATTGTCGAAAAATTATTTGCTCCCAGTTGTAAAGCATAAGATTGAGGAGCTTCATTTTGAGAAAAATCAAATTTCACTTCTTTTACGTAATATAAATTAATAGGTTCCATACCATTGTTAGGATTTTGATATTTAATTATTTCATTAGCAGCATATTTATTCATTATTTTTTTAAAAATTTTAAATTTTCATTGAAAATCTTCATATCATTTATTAAAATCTTCAATAAATTTTTTGGATAGTCAATATGTTTTTATGTTTCTATTACTATAATCTTT
Organism: Metamycoplasma salivarium; assembly: GCF_900660445.2. Classification (GTDB taxonomy): domain Bacteria; phylum Bacillota_I; class Bacilli_A; order Mycoplasmatales; family Metamycoplasmataceae; genus Metamycoplasma; species Metamycoplasma salivarium. The sequence continues at coordinate 564,835 of NZ_LR214938.2, read as the reverse complement.
TCACGCTTCGCTTGAGCTAGGATTTTTTATTAATTGAAAATATTCAGATTTCATCTTAAATTGTTCAAAATCATCAAACACATATTTCTGTTTATCAATATATTCTTTTTCATATTTTTTAGCAAGTTTTTCATCTTTTTGCTCTTGTGTTTCTTTTTGATCACATTTTGAAGCTATTAATAATGGTAAAGTTGCTAATGATGATAACATTGGTATAAATAAAAGTGATTTTTTCATTATTTAACTCCTCTAATAATTGGTTTAGCATTTAAATTAACATAATTAATAATGAATTTAGTAATAGCTTGCGAGCTTTCAAAATGATATTTTTCATTATTTATTTTAATGTTTCATAAGTTAAAGTATTTTAAGTCAAGTAAATATTTATGACCATTATCTAAATAAAAGATTTTTTCTGTTGAAGGTAAAATTAATTTTTGTAAGATCATTCGATAATTATTAGTAATTGTGCTTGGATCATTAAATCCAAGTTCATCTAGTAACATTTTAATACCATTTGAATCTAATGTGCTTTCCAAACCAACAATGGTGTATCTTGTTTCTGGTAAAATCCCGTCTTCTTTTATTCTTTTTAAATAAGCATTAACTTCAGTATCATCTTTAAAAGTTTTTAATGAAGAATAGGAATTATTTAGTTGATAACTTCCATTTGAAGATTCTTTATATTGAATAAAGTTTTTATATTTAAATGTTTCTAAATTTTCTAAATAAAAATAATTTGAGTGATTGTCAGTATAACTAATTTTTCTATTTAACGCAAATTGTTTTTGGTTCTCAATAAATTCTTTGTTATTTATTTCATTAATTTCATTTGACTTAATAAAATCAAAATAGTTATTTGACTTTTTGCTTTTATTTGTTAAGTTAATGAAATTATAAGTGTTATTTTTATAAAAAATTGGTTGAGTTTTTTTATAATAAATAATTTCAATTTTATTATCCAACTTCATATTTAATTTAGTAAAAACTTTTCACAATTTTAAATTTTGTCAATAATCTCACAAATTTCTTTTTTCATCTTGATAATATGTTTTGGAGTCATTAAATTTTAAACCTGCGTAATTTCCTTGATTGTTTTTTGTATTGTTTTCTATAAAATCATCTAATTTTTCTTCAAATATATTTCATAGCATTTTTCATAAATTATTGTTATCTTCTAAATTATCAAAATAATTTTTATCATTACTCTTATTCAATTTTTCAATTACATTTTTTAATAAGTTTTTAAATTTATAAAAAGAATCACCACTTTGTCTAAATTCATTTTTCAAACTATTCATTTTGTTTCCAAAATCTTCTTTATCAAATTCAACATTTATTTCCATACCAAAATTATTGTAAGTCCAACGATCGTGATTTAAAATCGTAATAATTTGATACTCATCATGATAATTTTCAGCCGCTAAATTAAGATATTTAAAATCTAAAAAGTCACCTTTTAAATCAGCATAATGATTATAATAAGCTCTGGTAAAGTATTCTCTTTGGCGCCCATTTCCGTTAGGTTTATAATTAGGATTTTTAATTTCTTTAGTTAATCGTTTTGAGTAATAACGATTAAAATTTTTACTAACAAATTCATTTGCTTTATCATTCTTTTTTAATACTTCTAATTCTTCAAAATATTTTTCAATTCATTCTTCATCAACATATTTATAAATTTCAGTTCTATTACCATTAGCATATTCTCATTCATCAAAGCCATCTGAGGCAAAGTTTTTAAAATAAGCTTTACCATAATTAGGATAATTCATATTGTCCATTCTTGGTAATTTTAAAGTAACTTTATAACGTTTTTTTGCTGCTTGATTAGTAAAATCCTTTATTGCATTATTAAATAAAGTGGTAAAGAAATTCTCAATTTGCCCTTTATATGATAAAAGTTTTTCATTGCCGTCTTCATCATTTAATTTTAAAGCTTGAAAAGTTTTAGTTTCAGTTCCCAGAACTTTTCTATCATAAATATCTTGCATTAATTCTTCAATATCATATTTGTTATAAGGATTGTAATGTTTTTCAATAGTTTGACCATTATAATGGTAATTTAATTTATAAAATAAATTATCTACTATATCATCGGCTGAATTTTGAATAATGCTATTTTTTGCAGCTTCAGGATCTTTAAAAGGTTGATTACGATGATCATAATATCTTTTAACAATAGCAAATTCTGGTAAATATGAACGAATTACACTATCTAAATCATCACTATAATTACCATGAATATCTTTATATGCTTTTTTCATTTTAGAAAAATCTACTAAATTTAATTTATTAGGGTCCATATCAATTTGGCCATCATAGTTTTTATATTCTTTTTTACCAAGATAACCATTAACTTGTACTCTATTTACTAGATATTTATAAATTTCTTCTTTAGAATCAAAAGTCATTTCTTGATTATCGATTGTAATAACATATTTTAATTTAGAGTTTTGCCTTACTGTTTGATTTTTAATCATTGAATTTTTATTAGTATTATTATTTTCTATTTTTTTATTATTAATAGCAGAAGTTGACAATAATACTACTGGTAGAATTGGTAATGATGTTAAAGTACCTAATAATAATTTTTTATAAGCCATGTTCTGATAAAACAAAATCATCTACTTTAGAAGGGGTGGCATCTAAAGGTTTTTTGGGGTCATATTCAACAATTTTGACACGATAACTTTTAAATTTAAAAGTATCATAATTACCATATTCTTTTAAATAATCAACATCAATATCTTTTCATCCTTTATCAAATGAAGTTTTATAACGTAAATTTAGTATTTCATTATCTGCGCTTTCGTCTCTAAGCCCTCTAAATGTATAAAATTCAATTCTTGGAATACGGTCTTCTCCTTGAAAATCATCTTTTCCAGCTGGGTGAGTAATAAAATGATCATTTTTATAATAAGGTTTGGGTATAGAAAATATTTCTCTAATTTTATTCAATTCTTCGCGAAAGATAAGTCCATAATTCGATGTTATATTTATTTTAGAATAATAAGTTTTATTTAAATTTATTTCAGTTAGCATTGTTCAATCAGGTAGAATAGGAGAAGCATTTAAATTTAAATTTGGTATATTAAATAATTTTAAAAATACTGAAAAATCGCTCCTTCCCATACGCAAGGCATAATTTTGTGAACCCATTTTACGAGAAAAATCAAATTTTACTTCTTTTACATAATATAAATTAATGGGGTCCATACCATTATTAGGGTTTTGATATTTAATTATTTCATTAGCGGCATATTTATTCATTATTCTTTTAAAAATTTTAAATTTTCATTGAAAATCTTCATATCATTTATTAAAATCTTCAAAAAATTTATCTGTTAATGCGTATGACTTTATGTTTCTATTAGCATAATCATTTCATACATCATTAAAAGTTGGGTTTTTTATTAAATAAAAATATTCATCTCTCATTTTGAATTGTTCAAAGTCATCAAAAACATATCGCTGTTTATCAATATATTCTTTTTCATATTTTTTGGTAAGTTTTTCATCTTTTTGTTCTTGAGTTTCTTCTTGTTTACATTTTGAGGCTATTAATAATGGTAAAGTTGCTAACGACGATAACAACGGTATAAATAAAAGTGATTTTTTCATTATTTTACTCCTCTAGTAATTGGTTTAGCGTTTAAATTAACATAGTTAATAATAAATTTAGTAATAGCTTGTGAACTCTCAAAATGATATTTTTCATTATTGATCTTAATGTTTCATAAATTAAAATATTTTAAATCAAGTAAGTATTTATGATCATTATCTAAATAAAAGATTTTTTCTGTTGAAGGTAAAATCAATTTTTGTAAGATTATTCGATAATTATTAGTAATTGTGCTTGGATCATTAAATCCTAATTCATCTAATAACATTTTAATACCATTTGAATCTAAAGTACTTTCTAAACCAACAATGGTATATCTTGTTTCTGGTAAAATGCCGTCTTCTTTTATTCTTTTTAAATAAGCATTAACTTCAGTATCGTCCTTAAAAGTTTTTAATGAAGAATAAGAATTATTTAGTTGATAACTTCCATTTGAAGATTCTTTATATTGAATAAAATTTTTATATTTAAATGTTTCTAAATTTTCTAAATAAAAATAATTTGAATAATTATCAATAAAGTTAATTTTTCTATTTAAAGCAAATTGTTTTTGGCTTTCAATAAATTCCCTATTATTTTTTATTTCACTAATATCATCTTGTTTTATAAAATCAAAATATTCATTTGATTTTTTGTTTTTATTTGTTAAATTAGTAAAACTATAATTTTTGTTTTTATAAAAAAGTGGTTGAGTTTTATTATGATAAAAAATATTTTCTATTTCATTTTCAAAATTTATTTTTAATTTAGAGAAAATTTTTCATAATTTTAAATTTTTTCAAGAATTTCATAAAACATTTTTTGCATCTTGATAATATGTTTTAGAATCATTAAATTTTAAAGCTGCATAGTTATTATCATTATTTTCTCTAATTTTTTTGAGAAAAGCATTTAATTTTTCCTCGAATATATTTCATAACATTTTTCATAAATTATTGTCATTTTCTAAATTATTAAAATAATTTTCTTCTTTCTTATTATTTAAATTACGAATTACATTTATTAATAAATTCTTAAATTTATTAAAGAAAGTATTATCCTCTATAAATTCATTTTTTAAACTATTCATTTTGTTTTCGAAATCTTTTTTATCAAATTCAACATTCATTTCTAAACCAAAATTATTGTAAGTCCAACGATCGTGATTTAAAATCGTAATAATTTGATACTCATCATGATAATTTTCAGCCGCTAAATTAAGATATTTAAAATCTAAAAAGTCACCTTTTAAATCAGCATAATGATTATAATAAGCTCTGGTAAAGTATTCTTTTTGGCGCCCATTTCCGTTAGGTTTATAATTAGGATTTTTAATTTCTTTAGTTAATCGTTTTGAGTAATAACGATTAAAATTTTTACTAACAAATTCATTTGCTTTATCATTCTTTTTTAATACTTCTAATTCTTCAAAATATTTTTCAATTCATTCTTCATCAACATACTTATAAATTTCTGTTTGAGTTCCATTATATTGTCATTCATTAGAACTATCTGAGGCAAAGTTTTTAAAATAAGCTTTACCATAATTAGGATAATTCATATTGTCCATTCTTGGTAATTTTAAAGTAACTTTATAACGTTTTTTTGCTGCTTGATTAGTAAAATCCTTTATTGCATTATTAAATAAAGTGGTAAAGAAATTCTCAATTTGCCCTTTATATGATAAAAGTCTTTCATTGCCGTCTTCATCATTTAATTTTAAAGCTTGAAAAGTTTTAGTTTCAGTTCCCAGAACTTTTCTATCATAAATATCTTGCATTAATTCTTCAATATCATATTTGTTATAAGGATTGTAATGTTTTTCAATAGTTTGACCATTATAATGGTAATTTAATTTATAAAATAAATTATCTACTATATCATCGGCTGAATTTTGAATAATGCTATTTTTTGCAGCTTCAGGATCTTTAAAAGGTTGATTACGATGATCATAATATCTTTTAACAATAGCAAATTCTGGTAAATATGAACGAATTACACTATCTAAATCATCACTATAATTACCATGAATATCTTTATATGCTTTTTTCATTTTAGAAAAATCTACTAAATTTAATTTATTAGGGTCCATATCAATTTGGCCATCATAGTTTTTATATTCTTTTTTACCAAGATAACCATTAACTTGTACTCTATTTACTAGATATTTATAAATTTCTTCTTTAGAATCAAAAGTCATTTCTTGATTATCGATTGTAATAACATATTTTAATTTAGAGTTTTGCCTTACTGTTTGATTTTTAATCATTGAATTTTTATTAGTATTATTATTTTCTATTTTTTTATTATTAATAGCAGAAGTTGACAATAATACTACTGGTAGAATTGGTAATGATGTTAAAGTGCCTAATAATAATTTTTTATTCATCTTTTTCTCCTTTATTTTTTACATATTCATCAACTGATTTAATGAATTTTTTACAATAATTAATTACTTCTTCTATAGTTGAAAATTCTTTACCTTGATAAACAAACTTATGAATTTCATTTTCTTTAATTACTTTTTTTGTAATTGCAAGATATTGAAGCTGCATTAAATGTTTGATTGCTGCTTCATATGAAACAAAATAAACTCTTTCATTTTCGTTATTTAAAATGCTATAAATTCTTGTTTTAACAACTTCATTTAATTCGTCGTATTTATTATTTAAATTAAGAGCTCTTTTTGAAACTAATTTTGATAGCACTTTAAATTTAGTAATAAATATTTTCTCTAGTTTTTCTACATTATTTATGTCATACAAGTATGATTTTGCATCTTTATTTTTTAAATTGCCATCAAACAATAATAAATCTGACGACTCTAATAATTTATGATCCTTATTAATATTATCAATTAATGTAAGTAATTTTTGTAATGAGAACTTCTCATACTTACTTTTATCTCTAGCTTGATCCAATGGGATTTTCTCATGATTTAATTTTGGTAGTTACATTAATAATGTTGCTCTTAAATCATGAGAAATTGCTTCTTTTAATTTTTCAAATAAATCTTTAATATTAACAATATGCTTATTTTTACCTAATATACTTACATATCCAGAAGATGATTTGTATCATTCATTTAATTTTTCAGCATTATTAGCAAGTAATTGATTCTCTAAATCTGCCATTTTAGCAAAATAACGATTACTTTCTCCTTTTGAAGTATTTTCAAAGGAATAAACATATTCTAAATTATTAGCTTTCATAAATTCTTGATCATTATCGGTTAAAATGTCATAAATTAAGTCTTTTTCTAGGACACCAGTTTGATGATCTTTATATTTTTTACCATTATAGTAATAATAACTAGTACTAAATTCAGGCATAAATTGAATTGGATCTAATAATTTTGCTTTACTAATAGTAGCATCTTCAGTTTTTCAAAAGCCTCAAAGTCTAGAGGTAGTAATTCCTCCATCTCATATATATTGAGATTTAGGATTCCCTGTTTGGCTATAGACATAATCGTATTGAGTTTTTTCACCTATTAATTGTGTAATAATGGTAAACAATATATCAATAGCAGCTGCTGCTATAGCAACTCCCGGTAAACTTGAAAGCGTTCCTAAAATCCCTCCAAATAAACCTTGAACAGATTTAATAATATTTAGTGTTTGATTTAATCCAGCCGATTGAACTGCAAAACATAATTGACTAATTGAACCTGCAGTTTGCATAAGTCCACCAGCTATTTTTACAGCAGAATTAATTTTGCTTAAAACATTGGCTTTTTGCTCTTTATATACTAACCCACTTAATTCAAGTTTGTGTCCTGTCATTGTTTTTGAGTTAATATATTTTTTTAAATCTTTCTTTTTAATACTTTTTATTGAATTTTGTAATGGTTTTATGTCATCTGGATTTTCATAATTTAAATTGCTAAGTTGTTCTAAATCCCAAGAAGAAGCACCATGTTCTTTATGATATTCGATTGCTACTTGTTTATAATAATCAAAACCGAATTTATAATTTTTCATGATTCTCTTATTACTTACATGTTTTGAATAATCAATGTTAGCTAAACTATTTAAGAAATCATTTCTTAAGTAATTATTCATTGATTCAGCAGATTGATAATTATAATATTGTAAGGCGTGTGATGCTATACGACTTTCATCACCAATCTTATTAATTTTATATTCGCCTTCATTATTATCAAAAATATAGTTCGATTCTTCTTTTGATCTTAAAGAATATTTATCATACAATTTTTCTAATTTATCATAAACATTTTTTGAAATTTCTTTTCTTAATAAAGCAGAATCGTTAAAAGGCAATAATGAAGAAGTATTCATAGCATTTGAAGCCGCTAAATTAATGGTACTTATAGCATTAACAACATTATCATTATTTGCTAAATGACTAATAAAGAAGTCATTATTTACATCTAAATCTAAAGAATAATCATCTAAATTATATGCCTTTACTAAGTCAATTTTATTGCCATCTTTAGTAGTATATAAATCGCCTAGAGCATCATTTAAATATTCATTCATTTTGCTAATTAAATTTCTAAAATATTTTTTAAATAATGAAACAAGAGTATTAGAAGCATTATATTTAGCAAAATATGCTAATCCCGAAAAGTATAAAACATTTAATTGATTAAAGAACGTTCCTCTTTTACCATTTTTCATAAGTTTAATAATATCTTCAAATTTTTCTCAGAGATTTGAATGCTTAGCTTCATTAATATGAAGTGCTTTTAAATGATTTTTTAAAATTTCGGCCTCATCTATTAAAGGTAAAAAGTTAAAAATTGAAAAATTATTATGAAATTTATTTAGTAATTCTTCTTTTTTACTTTCATCTTCTTTTATTTTTTTATCTAATAAATAATTATTAACTGTCATCATTAAATTAGATACAAATTTATTAACAATTTCTTTATAAATAGAGTCGCGATAATCAATAATATTTTCGTTTCTTTTTCTTTTTGACCATTTACTATGATTTCTAAAATCTCTAATATCATCGCTAGGAGAAGTTAAAATATAATCACCATAAAAATTGGCATCTTCAGTTTTGTCAACATCAACTAAATATTTTTTATTTCCTTTAGTTGATTCGACTTTAATAATTGGTGAATTTTTTCATTTTAATTTACTAAACTGATTTTGAATAAAGTCTTCAATTTCATAAATTTTACCTTCTCATCTAATATACTTTTTAACATTATTATTAATAAATCTTTTAAGTAAATCTGTATTTAAAGTTCCATTTTCATTAAAATTAACGTTAGAAACTACACCATTAGGAGCATTAAATCTTGTAAAATCAGTTTCTTCTAAGTTGTATATTTTCTTTAACTCTGCTAATTGTTCGTTTTCTGTAGAATAATGACTTTTAATATTGTTGTAATTTAAGATAAGTTCATTAATAATACTTTCTTTGCTAGCATAATATTTATTGTTAAATTTATAAAATTGGGCGCTATTAACATATGAAAGTTTTGCTTCTTCTTCAGTTTCATAAGCAACGTTATCTTTTCCTAAATAAGCTCTTACATTATGATCTAAATTATTAAAATCAATTTCATTTAGTTGTTTGCTTGTTAATGGTAAATTAGAATTATTTTCATATAATTCACTATTTTTTAATAAATTAACATCATGACTTTTAATGCTATTATATAAAAATTTATTTAAGCTCATTTCTGAATCAAATTGTTTATTAATATTGTTGGCATAATAAATTGTTTTTTCATCATATTTAACTATTTCTTTAATTTCGTTTTTTATGTGATTTTCAAATGCTAAAAAATTAGCAAAGAAATTATTATTAAAATAAAATCCTTTGTCAGATAAACTTTTTTTACTTAACATTGCTATCGTAATAACACTAGGAATAATAGTGACAGGTAACAATGTTCCTAATAAAATGCTAGTAATCTTATAACTCCTTTTCATTATATTTCTCCTTTTATTGCTTTAAATATAGTTAAAGGCATTGTAATCATTTTCATTAATAAAACTAAAAAAGTGTAAACCAAATTGAGACTTGTATCTGACATTAAAGTCGGAATGAGGATGTCTTTATAATATTTAGTAATAGAAGAATTAGGTAAAAGTTCAATTTTCTCTATATTATTAAATTCATTACTAAATGAATAAATGCTTTCAAGAATATTATTAATTTTTTCTAACGAAAAAGCATTTTCATCAATAAATTTTGCTCAATCATCTTGATTATTTATAGATTTAAATACTTTTTTAAAATTATCTAAACTAATTGAAAATCTAGATAATTTATAATTATTAAAGAAAACTTTATTGTTTGAAAAATAGATAAAATGGTTTTTTAAGTATTCTTTATCGATACCATTAATTTTATTTTTTAAATCATATTCATTATTAGTAGTAATAATTTTCTCAAAATAGAAATTTGCTCCTTTTATATCTATATTTAAATAGGCATTAAAAGAGTAAACATTATAAAATTCATTTAATAAATTTCAAAAATCTAAATTTAAATTATTAATTATCAAATTTTGTAATTGATTATTATTTGCCAAAAAATATTTTCAATCGCGTCTTAAATATTGAATATTCTTATTATTTTTTCCTGATAATAACTCAATTAAATTAATTTCTTCTGGCAAAAGACTAGCCCTTTTTCATTCTAATTTATTAATAATGTTTCTTACTTTTGCAATAATTTCTTGACTATCAACTTTTTTATATATTTCTTTAGTAATTAGTTTTAGTAATTCATTATTGTTATAAGAAACAAGTGGTTTAGTATTTAAATCGTAAATAAAATAGTCACTACTATTATTTCATTCTTTATTTTTAACAACATTATCTATAAAATAAGTTGAAAATCTAGCATTACTAAACTTTGAAACATCATAATTTTTTGCCATAATTTTGTTAAATAATGTAATTGGAATAAAGTAAAAAGTATTAATTAAATCAAAGTTAAAATTAGAACTATTATTTAAATCTTGATAATTTTTAGCAACATAGTAATCTTTATTTATTTTATTTTTTGAAATTTCAGTAATTTTCATAATTTGAGAAAAAGATTTATTTTCATTTACTTTAGGTAAAAAACTTTTAACTAAAACAATAGGAAAAACTAATAATATTCCTAGAGAAACATTAGCAATATTTTTATAAATTAAGTTTTTTGAAAAACTACTAAATAAAGAAAATATTCAAAAGAACGCATTAAAAACAATAAAACTACTTAAAAGTATTGCAAAAAAGTAAAGAAAATTATAAGGATTGTTTTTAAAAGTAATAAACATAAATAATGTTGTTACAATAGCAATTAGAAAACTTAATAAACTAAAAGCAGTAAGTAAAAATAAGTATTTTGAAATAAAAATCTTCCTACTATTAGAATAAAGTGAATTTAAGATTTGGTCATATTGATTTTTCTTAGATGATATTAAAAAGAAATGACACAAGGTTAATGAAAGTAAAATAACGATTGTATAAACAATAAAGTAAGTTAATCAATTATAGTTATATAGTAATGATTGATTAAGAAAAAATGGCGCTACGGCAAATGAACTTAAAAATAAAATAGTTACTAAGGACATTAAAATTTTGTTTTTGGAAAAGTAAACACTATGATTTTTATATAAGCTTTTCATATTACTCATCTCCCCTATTTTCAATTAAGTTATTAGGTTCGTTATTAAAACTTTTGAAATTTTCAATATTATTAGAGTTAATAACTTTTCCTTTTTTAAGAAAAGTAACATAATCAGCATAGTCTTTAACTTCATTATTATAATGACTGGAAATAAAAATAGAACTACCTTCATTAGCAATGTTTCTTAGTTTTTGATAAATAAATTTTCTAGCATCAATATCTAAATTTGAATCAGGTTCATCTAAAAAAACAAGTTCTGGTTTCAATAATTCTATTAAGATTATTGGTAATTTTTTCTTTTCACCAGATGAAAGAGAATTAGGATTAGACTTAGCTTTATCTTCTAGTTCATATTCAGTTAATTTATCAATTATTTTTCTTGTAGATAAAATTTGATTATTAAAAAAATAAGAAAAGTTTTTAATATACTCTAATACATTTCATCAAATAGGGAATGAAAGATTCGTATTAAAATATAAAAAACTTTTTCTTATTTTAACTAAATTAATATCTTCGTTTTTAAAATAAATATCGCCATTATAATTTTTATCATTACCAGTACAAATATTAATCAATGTGGACTTACCAGCACCATTATGCCCAATAATTACATGAAAAGATTTTTTAACTAATTTAAATGTAACATTATCTAACAAAATTTTATTTTTTATGGACTTAAAAATATTATGAGCCTCAAATATAGTCTCATTATTTTCATTAATAAAATTTGCGAGTTTCATGCCTTAAACTATACCATTAATATTCTTAATATAAGAATAAAGAAGTGCATAGCCAAACTGTAAAATTAATCGACTCCAAATTTTTTTTGATAAATTTTTTTTAACAAAATAATTCTTTGTTTAAAAAGTTTCTTAATAAACTTAAAATAATTTTTATCGATAGTAACATTACTTGAATTTTTAAACTCAAATTTTTCTAATTTTTGAATTCAACTAATATGTCTTTTAAAAAGAAATTTTTCTAATTGATAATCTAAACTTTGGCACATTTTAGAAGGTCGGGAAGAATAATTATTTAAATGCATTTTCCTACTTTTCCTTGATATGTTTTAAAATCAAAAATCAAACTTTTGCCATTATCAAAAATCGGAGCATTTTTTATTTTTTCTTGGGTATTAGATGATACTAATAAACCAAAATTTCCAAGGTGACGATCAATATTTAAAATTAATGCGTCAAATAACATTAAATCTTCAAATTGTTCTTCTCCATAGGCATCTTTTATTTTTTCTTCTAAAATATTTTTATCTAAATAATCATTGGGCATAAAAGCATAAGAAAAAGGCAAATAACTAACATTTTCAGAAGTAAAAATCTTGCAAGTATTAAGAATTAAATTATTTTCTAATATTAAATCATACTTAACATAATCATTAAATAATAAAGCTGCTACTTGAGAAGCTAAATATTCTGCAAATGGTTCATAATATTGAATATTTTGGTTAGAAATTGAAGATGATTTATATAAATAAATTTTTTTATTTACTTTTTTTCATGTTTTTTTAAGTTCACCATTTGTAAATAAATCAGGGCTACTTGGTAAAAATATTTCAGTTGTATTATTTAAATTTAAAGGTTTATCATCACTTAACATTTCTAGCGAGAAATCGTTATGAAAATTTTTATAAAAAATTAACTTTATTTCATTTTAAATCTTTTTTATCTTCGCTTACTATTCAAAAAGTATCATCTAAATTTAAACCAAAATTAGTATTATATAGTTTAAAAATGTCATAATCTTTTAGAAAAAGAACATTAAAGTTTTTTCTTGAATAAGGAATAGGACGATCAAAAAGTAAATATTCTTTTAATATTTCAAGATTATCTATTTTTAAATAAGGAATAATAAAATTGAAACCTTCTAGTTTCTTAAAAGAAATTATTTTATTATTTTCGGCATCATAAATAAAAGAAAAGCAATCAATATCTTTATTTCTAAAATAATATGTTTTTTTCACATTTGAATTATACATTAGTTTACTTCTCGAAGGTCACCATCTTTATCATCTTTTTTATTATCTGAAGAAGAATTATTTTTATTTTTTGATTTTTTTTGTTGTTCTTTTTTCTACACTATCTTTTAAAATTTTCATAATGTTTTATTTAGCATTGTTATCTAAAAGTGCACCATCAGAAACTTGTTTCATAGCTTCTTCTAAATAATCTTGCATTTCATTTTCGCTAACACCCATTTCATTAGCAATTTTATAAATTTGTTCAAAAATTTCATCTGGATTAGCAGCTTTAGCAACATTTTTGGCTAATTCATTAACATTTGAAGTATCAATTTTTTTACCTTTATTTACTAAATACATTTGCTTAAATATTTTGTAAGCTTCTTTAAATTCAAGGTCATTAGTTAACATTTCATAATCTTCTAGTAAACTATCATTATCTTCAATTGCTTCATCACCGTCTTCATCACCGTCTTCATCAAAAGTCATTAATTCAAAAAATGGGTAATCATCTATACTGCTTCTTGTTTCAATTGGTAAATAAGTACTATGAAAATCTAGATTAGCAAATTTATCATAAAACTTTTCTAGTGTTGAATGTCTAGTATCAATTTTAGGATTATGTTTTTCGTAAAATAAGTTTTTAAAATCATTACCAATTAAATTTTCACTTTCATTTACTAAATTAAGATTTCAATCAACAATTTTTTTGACACGATCTGAATAAATAACCATTTCATATAAATCGCTATTATCATTAAAATTTTGATATTGTAAATTTCTTTTATCAATGTTGATCATTAAATCTAAAGCAAATAATGCCCCCGAAGAAAGAATGGCATTAAATTTAATCGCTAATTCTTTTTGATTTGCTAAAGCAAAGTATGTTTCTAAAATATTAGAATTTTCAATGTGATTATTTGATAATAACTGATCTAAATTTAATTTTTTATTAAGTACGATTTTTTTATTATTTAAAGTAAATCATCAATGTATATCATTTTCGCTAATGCCTAGTAAACAAATTAAGTTAGTTGCCAAATTATTAAAAGTATTATTGTCACTTAAAACAACTCAAAAATTATCCAATTTAAATAAAGGTGATACTGATATTTTTTCTATTTTGCTTGTAAAAATATTATCAACTTTATTAGCAACTTTTGCACTTACAATATAATTTTTTCCTAGTCTTGTTTTGTAAAACATTTTTCCTCTTTTCTTTACTATCTTAAATTTTATAGTATTAATCTTTTTCATTAAAATTATGTAACATATACTTCCTAGTAATATTTTTTAAACGATATAAATAATCAATAATGGCTTCTCCTAAACCGTTTTGTTCTACAGCACTTGTAAAAAATTTAGCAATCTTAAGAACTTCTTGATTAGCATTTGCCATAGCATATGAAAAACCAACTTAACATATCAAGATCATTATTACCATCTCTTATTGCCATTACATCATTTATAGAACAAGAATAAATGTTATTAGCCATTCAACTAATAGCAGAAGCTTTAGTAATATTTTTAAATAAAATTTCAAGATGACTACCCACACTAAAAATAGAAATATTATCAAGAGTTTTTAATTTAACAAGCAATCTTTCATTTACTTCTTTTCTTTTTAATAAATCCTTTTGACCATAAATTTCAATTTTTAAAGGCATTATTTCCTCATTATTATATTTTTTAGCATTTTTATTAATTGAATTGAATCAATATTAAGAAAATGGTGCAAAATTATCTCATTATTACGATAATAGTTTTCATTAGTAAAATAATAATTTTCATTATCTCAAAATAACATTTGAACATCTTCATTTTTAATGAAATCTAAGATTTTTTTTAAATTTTCAAAAGACATCGGTCAAGTTTTAATAATTTTATTTTGCTTTAAATCATAAATTTGTGAACCCGATGAAGCTATCAAATAATTAGCATTTACTTCATTAGATACATTTAGCATTCGTTCAAAAACAGGGTTTCCTGTGCAAATGTTAAAATCTGCCATATTTTTTTGAGCAAAAGAAATATCTTTTTTAGTTTCATCAAGAATATTAAAATCGTTATATAAAGTTCCATCTACATCAGAAAAAATAATAGGTTTTTTATTATTGGTAACTTTAAAAATTAATAAATCATTATTTTCCATA
Source organism: Metamycoplasma salivarium (assembly GCF_900660445.2). GTDB lineage: Bacteria > Bacillota_I > Bacilli_A > Mycoplasmatales > Metamycoplasmataceae > Metamycoplasma > Metamycoplasma salivarium. Next base: position 549,492 of record NZ_LR214938.2, on the reverse strand, counting down.
TCTTAACCCCTTTCTTTTCTTAATAATTATCCTGATAATGATATAAGATAAAATTCCAATAATAGCAATTGTTGGAATAGTAATTTGCAAAATTGTTCATGTTTTTCTAGTTTTTTCTTTTTGTTTCTTTATTTCATCATGATTCTTAAAATTAGTTAATTTTAGTGTTTTAGGGCCTAAATAGTAAAAATAATCTTTTATATTTTTTTCATGATAATCATTATCTTTTGGTACTAAAAATATTTCAAAAGTAATACTAAAATCATCGTTTCTTTGATAGGCAACTTCAAGGCGATATTTATTATTAAAATTATCTTTTTCTTGTTTAGTTAATGATTTAAAAAAACTACTATTTTCACTAATTCTTACTTTTCTTTTATTTAATTGGTTTAATTGTCGAAAAAATTCAAATTGATAAAGAATTTAAAATTACGAAAAAAAGAGAATTAATTCTAAAAGCAATTGAAGAAGACAAATTAAAAAATATGCAAATGCAACATTATTAATAGCTATCACTTTGTTGTGATAGTTTTTTTATTTTTTAAGGAGAGAAAAAAATGAATATATTAGAACGAAACATATTTGATAAAAACATATCATTTACGCAAAAGCTTTATCAAGAAAAAATTAATGAAATAAATAAAAGTGAAGAAATCTTTAGAACTATTGTAAGAAAAACTTTGCACCCAGAATGAAAAATATTTCGAAGAATGACAAGAAAATATATTACTATTGCTGGAGTTTTTACATTAAATTTAACAATGTATGAATATAGAGATAAAACAAATAAACTAATAAGATTTACATATTATCATGACAATTTTTTTAAAGAATTTAATCACTCTAAATACCAATATGATATTGTTAAATTATCAATAATGTTATATCTAGAAAATAAAAATCCACCAGCATTTTTGATGCATATATGACCTTCTAAACAAATGATTCAACACTTTATTAAAAAGTACAAAATTGATAAAGAAATTGAACAATTAAATGCATTTAGAATTAACGAAATCAGACAAGAATTGCAACAGGAAAAACATAATAATTTATTTGTTGAAATGGATGATTTATTTATAAAAATACAAGATAAAAAATCGAATGAAAAACTAAGAATTAGAGAAGCTATTTTACATACTAAAAACAATAACAAATTATCAAATATTTTATGCTTATTTTTTACTAAAAAATGTAATGAAAAAATAACAGAAAATAATGATTTAAATTATGTAATTTCTAATATTAAAAAACAATTAAACATATTAAATTCTAGTAATAAAAATTTAATTCTAAACGGAGATGGAGCACCATGAATGAGGCAAATTTCAAAAGAAATAAAAGCTAGTTTTTCTTTAGATCTTTTTCACATAAAACACAAAATAAATAATACATTTGGGTTTAGTAAATTTGCACCTAAAGAAATTAAAAAACACTACAAAAATTGATACTCAAAATACTATAAATATGGGTGAAAAGATTTGTTCGATTTTGCAATACAAAAAGGAAATAATTTTAATGTATTTTTAGAAATTATGGAGCAGTTTCAAATTGAATCAAGGAAGCAAAATCTCCCTAAAAATTTAAAATTATTAGCTAATAATTTCTTTAGATACATTATAAAAAATGCTGAAGGAATATTTAATAATGACATCAATTTTAGTAGTCATACAGAGCATTTTGTATGTCATTCATTTAAGTCAAATGTATCGAAAAGATACTCAATATTCTCATTTAGAAATGTAAAAATCAAAGTTATTTACAATAATTTATTAAAAGGACAAGCTACTATATTTTTTTAGCATTTTTTCTATAGTCATAATTTTTAACAATCTTGGTGTCAAAAATGATACTTTTATTATATATTAAAATATATAATACTTTTTTGTGTATACAAATGGGTCGTAAAAAAATGACAAATTTAAAAATGTGGTGCAAAACGCTCTGTTTTTATACTCTTTTTTTATTTCTATAAATAGAAATAACAAGATAAAGTTTGCTCTCCGGTTAGGAGGTTGGCGCAAACCCTTATCTTGCCTTTAAAAAAGGGGGGGCGCATGCGTAAAGGAAAAAATAAAATTTACCGAACGTAAAAATAATGTGTTAAAATAATTATGGAGTTGATTTTTGAATAGCTAATCAACATACTGAAATTTTACGGGTCCAATAATGACTTATGTCGCATTACTTAATGTGATAACATTTATATTATATGAATAATGATAAATATAGGTTTTATTGTGATAAGTTACATATTCAAATTGATGCAACTAAGCAAGAAATAAAAAATGCATATGACAATATTGTTTTAACATATGTTCATGAAAATAATGAACCTAATGTTTTGGATAAAAAACTTGCAAAATTAAAAACAATGTATGATTTTTTAATTTCAAATTATGATGAACAAAAAGATGGTTATTTTAAACATATAGATTCAAAAAATAGTATTTGGACACCATTTATTAATGAGGATGGTAAATTCGTTGATTTTTATAATTTGTTTAATTTAAAGTATACTGTTTATTTTGAAAAGTTGATTGCACGTATCAATAGCAAATATAGTGAGGCTTATCATATTGATAAAGATGTTGTATATTGGAAAGCAATTTATCACTCAATAAAATATATTAGACAAACTGATAATGCATTTGAAAGATATATGTATATGCTTCAAATGTTTGTAGATATAAAAGATCATTATTTTTGATTGCATGATATCCTAAACATTACTCAAAATACATTACCTTCAGAAATTGAAAACATTTTAGACAAACGCTTAAAAGATGAACAAAACAAAAGTGAAACTAATCAAAAAATTGTGAAAAACTTTTGCCTTCAAGCTAAATTTATTTTATTAGACCCGCAAAGACGTAAAGAGTACGAAAGACAAATGTTTGAAACATTAAATAAAGAATTAAACAAGAAAATTAAACATGTGAAAAAAAGTACAAGACAAATAGTATCAAGCATTTTTATTACAACTCTTTTAATTTTAATATTAATTGCTGTTGTATTAATTAACAAAAAATAAGGATAGGAGTTAATATGAAACAATCAAACAAAATTAAATTAATATTGGCAGGCACAGGACATTTTTCAAGTCAAATATTTGAGAGTTTAATCTTAAATAAAAATTTTGAAGTCATTGCTTTAATAAGTCAACCTAACAAAGCTTATGATCGAAATAATAATTTAATAAAAACCGAAGTTGCTAAATTGGCAGAAAAATATCATATTAAATTATTCCAACCTGCAAAAATTAAAGAAATTTACGATGATTTATCAAAGCTTGATTTTGATTTTTTTATGACCGCTGCATTTGGTCAATTTATTCCTAATAGTATTTTAAATTTAGCTAAAAAAGCATCAATTAACGTCCATGGTAGTTTATTAGAAAAATATCGCGGAGCTGCACCTATCCAACACGCATTGTTAAATAATGAAAAAGAAACAGGAATTTCTTTAATTTATATGATTGACAAAATGGATGCTGGAGATATTATCAATGTTGCAAAAATTAAGATTGAAGAAAATGATACTGCATTAGAAATATTTGACAAACTTGCTAAATTAGCAATTGATAATTTGCCAACTTGACTTATTAATATTTACAATAACAATATCTTTCCAAGAAAACAAGATGAATCGCTTGCTACATTAGCACCTAAAATTCAAAATGAAGAGGCTCAATTATTTTTAACTGATTCTTGTGATAAGGCTTTAGCAAAAATTAAAGCATTTAATGACCAACCTGGTGCTTTTATACTAATTAATGGTAAAAGACTTAAAATTTTCCGTGCAACTAAAAGTAAAATTTCTACACCTCTAACCTTAAATTTTGCAAATGGAAAATTATATTTAATTGAATACCAATTTGAAGGTAAAAAGAAAGTTAAACATGAAATTTAATTTCAGAGAATTTTTGCGAACGCAAACTCATTATTTAAATTTGATTGATGAAATTTATAATAGCAAGTCTATAGTTTATCCTCCAAAAGACAAGATTTTTGCTACCTTTGAAAATTTTGATTATGATAATTTAAAGATAGTAATTGTTGGTCAAGATCCTTATTATTTGCCTAATATGGCAAATGGTTTAGCTTTTTCTTGCGATATTGACAAAACCCCAATGTCTCTTAAAAATATATTTACTGAAATTAAAAAAGATTATCCTGATACAAATTTTGAAACTAATGATTTAACATATTGAAAAAATCAAGGTGTTTTACTTGTAAATTCTAGTTTAACAGTAGAAGCTTATAACCCTATGTCTCATAAAAAATATAATTGAGATACTTTTGTAATCAATTTACTAAATAAAATTAATAAACATTATTCGCATATCATTTATGTTGCGTTTGGCAATGTTGCAAAAAACTTGTTAAGGCAAGTTAATTTGTCAAACCAATATGCAATTGCGACTTCTCATCCCTCACCTTTAGGCTATGCACAAGGTTTTAAAGATTCACATATTTTTAAAAAAATTAATGACAAACTTATTTCACTAAAAAAGACCACAATTGATTGAAGCACAAAAATAAGTGAAAAAAAATAGACAAACTCTGTCTATTTTTTTAACTGTTAATCATTATGTCTATATATTTCGGTTGATATTTCGTTAGATTCCCCTATACCATAATGTTTGCCACTTTGAATACCATTATAGTTATATACTCTATGTCTAAATTTAAATTTAATTCTGATTTGCCACTTGTTGTCAGCGTCCAAATAATTTTCTGCATCAATTATCGTGAATGTTAAGTTTGGCCATGTATATCAATTTGATTCTTTTTCATAATTTCCAGGGGCATATATATTGGTACGTATTTTGTATTTAGTAGAAAGGTCCGAAACCGAAATTGTTTGATTTTTTAATTTTAAAAGGTCAAGGCCTAATTGGTACGCATCTGCGTCTTTATGTATTGACATTGTTGTTGTAACATTATATTTATGTGTGGGAACATATTTATATCCAACCTCTAAATTAAATTGTTTTCAGTCTGTAAAAGGTTTATTAGAATTATATCCAGGTTTAAATCTAAATCTATATATCAATTTTCCTGTGTAATCATTTGGATATAATTCCCACTCATATTTTAAAGTACTGTAATAGTTAGAAGGTGATAATTGTACATCGCCAAAGTTCATTGAATCAGATATACTATTATAAGTCATATTAGATGCAAAAGAACTAGAATTTAATGTGAGGAATTTATTAGCATCTATTGTTAATGCACTAAATATTGATTGATAATTTCTTTCTAAATTATTCCTAAATAAACTAACAAAATCTAAAGTAGGACTAATTTCTTTTGCTCATTCGCTTTTAGTCGTATCGAAATATGAAGTTGCTGCTGGAATATCTCTTTTTATTTTTAATTTAAGAAATGTCAATGTTCCTGATGAATATTCATTAATGAAAGTGTTATTTTCGCCTTTAAGAAACTCATAGTTAAATGTTGGATCAAATTCGCCATTATTTTTAAGAATAGATTTTAAAGAATTAATAATTCCTTCAGAAGTCAATGTTTTAAAATACTTGCTAATGACAAAATTTGTACTATACAATTTGTCATCATTGGTAATTAAACTACTAAAATTATTTCACTGTTTGATAGGATTATTACCTTCATAATCATATGGTTTAAAACCATCTATCTTAGTATCATTCGTTACACATAAATTACTATCATTCTTTTTATCTCTGATGTTAGCCTTAACAAATAAATAACCTTGTAAATAGTTGTAATTTACTAAATGTTCATCAAAACTTACTCTATAGTATTTTCAGTCTGATTTGTTATCAAGTTTAAATTTATCAATGTTCACCCTATCAATCATAGGCTTTGCGCCTTCATAAGAAATATTAAATCCATTATTATAATAAACTTGTAGTATTCGTTCCTTTTCAGTGTTTTTATCTACAATTCCCTCAAAATCAATGCTTATTTCAAAATCTTTTGTGATTTCTTTTATACCACTAAATGTTTTAACACTTTTGTAGAGTTTATAACTAAATTTAATTATGTTGTTCTCTAAAGAAGTCGCAATGATTGAAGATTGATCTAATTGTCACCCGTCGCTAGCACCATCATAACTTGCAGTCACAAGTTCTAATGATTTAGAATTATTTCTATAATAAAAGTTATTGAAGTTAAGTACACTTACTTCTGCACTCTCTTTTCTTGTAAAAGATGCAACATTTTTAGGAACATCTTCATTAAACCCATCTAAGGTATATTCCTTTGTGAATTTTACATTATTACCAGTTGATAATTTTTTAGTTTCTATTGTATAAGTTAATTTAACTTTTCTTTCTACATCAGAAGTTTGAATATTTGTTAAAGTAACACCATATTCATTTTTATCACCTAATGGAGCAATCTTTCAATCATTTTCAGCAAATTGCGAAGCTAGCTTATTGTGATTATATCCTTCATGAGAAGCAATTTTTGTTGAAATTGAAGCAAGATGTGCTTGCATTAACTTCTTGTATGTTGCTTTAATAGCATTTGTGAATGAAATAGTAATTGTTTTAACTAAAGGTGTATTATCTTCTAAAATATCGTTGCCCTTTTCATCTCTACCAACAATAACTTTTTTAGTTAATTCATAAGTTAGTTTTAATTGTTCAATATTATTTGCAGCAATTAATTCTAATTTTGTAACAGTATAATTTGCACCTCTTAAATTTGTTTCATCAAAAAGTCCATATTCTTTTAATTTAGTTTTTTTATCACTAACATTGTCAACTGCTTGCTTAATAGTGTTTACATCTTTTAATCCATTAACTTCAGATTTTGGCATAAATCATAAAGTTGCCAATGGATCTAATTGATCTAATTTAAATCCAATAATTGTTTTTTCAAATGAAGTTGTTATACTTGGTTCTTTTTTTAATGAAATTTTTGCTTTTAATTTAAGTTGTCCAGTTTTGTCATTTGGATTAAGTGTATATTCAATTATGTAATCTCTTCAATTTGGTAGTGAGGGAGATGTTAAATCGCTTGTTTTAACCTCTGAAGCAAATTTGTTTTTATCTAAAACATCAATTTCAGCTTTTAACTTGTCAGCAAATTCATAAATTTTCTTTATTTCTTCGGCTTTATCAATTTCTTTGAATCCTCTAATTGTAAACTCTTTTGAAATTGTCTTGCCAAAAGTTCTTTGCAAAGTGATTTTAAATTTGATTTCGTTTAAATCAACTGATATAAGACTTATGGTTGCATTATTAAGTTGATTTTTTAAATCTTTATGATTTGTAATTAAGTCAAAATATTCTTCAAAAACTGGAGAATTCAATTTTAATGCTTGTTCATTTCATTCTTTTTCAAATTCATATGCTGAAAATGGGATTTTTTTAATCTTTTTTGTTTCAAGATCAATTTTGTTTTCAATTTTTAAATTATATAAAATGTTTCTATAGTAGAAAAACAATATCGTTGCAGGCGTAGTCGCAGCAACCCCAATGCCTAAAGATAAGGCAAGAATTTTTAATTTATGGTTGGCATTATTTCCTTCTAAAAATATAATTTTTTATTTATCGCGTATATAATTACAAATAAATTATAAAACAAATAGAAAAATGTGTTTTCTTATTCTGTTGATTTACATTAACTATTTTTGCAAAATAATGCATTTCTAAGTAAATTTAAAATTAATTTAAACAAAAGAACTTGCTTTCACAAAATTTGGTCAAAACGCAATTTAAAAAATGCATTGTTATAGAATATTAAATAATAATAAATTTTTGAAAGGAAAATAATGTTATCAAAATACGAAACATCAAGAAATAATGAAGTTTTGTTAAAAGCAAAATATGAATGTTCACAATGTACTGATGAATGTTGTAAAATTGCAAAAAAACCCAACTACATAACTGAATTTCTAGATGAAAATGAAGCATATATATTTATAAGTAAAGATGTTGAAAACTACTATGATTTTTTACATGTTGTTGATTCAATCATTTTAGCTAAACGTAGAAATTATCAAATTGATATTCAATCATTTGCAAACAATAAATTAACAATCGAAGAAGTTTTAAGAGCTTTTGTTTTAAGAGATGCATTCCACAATGCAAAACTATATTCTGCTAAAGAAAAAATAAAAGATGAAAATAACATCCAAATTTCTTTATTCTTAGAAGATAAAAGTTACTTTGAATTTGTTAATGAATTATCTGTAATTGCAAATGCTATTAATGGTGCAAGGAACTTACAAATTACTCCACCAAATATTGCAACAAGCGAATATATTGCAAAAGAAATTGAAAAAGAATTTGCTAATGTTAAATCATTAAAAGTTACTGTTCTAACAAAAGAAGAAATTAAAAAGCTTGGAATGGGATTATTATTAGCAGTTAATGCTGGAAGTTCTTATGAACCACGTTGTGTTGTAATTGAATACAATGGAAATCCAAACTCAAACGAAAAATATGTTTTTGTAGGAAAAGGAATTACATTTGACACTGGAGGATATAACACCAAAGGTTATCATATGGAAGGCATGAAATTCGATATGTCAGGTTCTGTTATTTGTGCTTATGCCGTTAAAGCACTAGCTGAATTAAATGCAAAAACCAATGTTGCTGCTGTTATGATGCTAACCGATAATGCAATTGACACACATGGAACTGTTCCTGAATCTGTAATCAAATCAATGAGTGGAAAAACTGTTGAAATTACAGATACTGATGCTGAAGGCAGATTGGTATTAGCTGATGGTCTTTACTATGGTGCTACAAAATTAAATGCATCAATACTAATTGATGCTGCAACATTAACTGGAACTATGCTAACTGCATTGGGCCAAACATATTCTGGAATTTATGCAACAAGTTGTAAAATTTGGCATCAATTTGAAGACGCAGCAAAAATTGCACATGAAAAAGTATGAAGAATGCCTTTGCATGAAGATTTTAATAAAACAAATAAAGAATCATTGGTTGCTGATTTAAATAACTACTCAAACAATGAAAAATCTGACTGTAATACTGCAGCAATGTTTCTAAAAGAATTTACCAACAATGTACCTTATATTCACTGTGATGTTGCAGGAACTGCAGACAAAAAGGGAATGGGGTTAGGCATTTTAGTTTCAACATTTGTTGAATTTGGAAAATCACAACAACGTAATTGTGAATCATGTGAATGTGATGAGCAAAAATGTGAAACTAAAAATTGTAATATTGAAGAATCTACAACAAAGATTGTAAAAGCAAAGAAATCTACCGCTAAGAAAGCAACAACCAAGAAAACTACTACAAGAAAAACTGCATCAAAAACAAAATCAACCAAATCAAAGGCAAGAAAATAGGAGACAAAAATGGAATTAATTAAAGAAATTGAAACATCAAGAAATTCTTCTGTTTTATTAAAAGCAATTTTTGAAGGTGATGATGCACCTACATTATTAGTTAAAAAACAATCACAAATTACTGAATATTTAAAAGAAAATGTTGCTTATGTTTATTTAGGTAAAAAATCAGAATTTGGTTATAAAGATGCTTATGAATTTGCTAGAGATTTAGCTGAAAACTGTGCACGTAGTTATCAACTTGATCTTACAACTTTTGTTACAGAGAAATTATGCATTAAAGGTGTTGTTGATGCATTTACTAAAGGAATTAACTTTTCTGCATTTCAATACTACAATTTAAAAACATTCACTAAAAGAGTAAATGAAAATTCTTTAAGCTTTTATTTAGAAAATATTTCGCAAGACGTTTTAAATGTATTTAAGAAAGCATTAATTTTAGTTGATGCTCAAAACTTTGCAAGAAATTTAGGTGTTACGCCTCCAAATGAATTAAATAGTGAACAACTTGCAGAAATTATTAGAAAAGATTTTAAGAAGTATCACAACCTAAAGGTAAAAGTTTTAGAAAGAAAACAAATTGAACTATTGGGTATGGATTTACTATTGTCAGTTAATAAAGGTTCTGTTTATGAACCTAGAGTTGTTATTATTGAATATAAAGGTAATCCAAGTAGTCAAGAAAAAACTGTTTTAGTTGGTAAGGGAATTACATTTGACTCAGGCGGATATTCATTAAAACCTCCTAAATTTATGTTAGGCATGAAATATGATATGTCAGGTTCAGCAATTGTTGCTGCTGTTATGAAAGCAATTGCACAATTAAAACCTAATAAAAATGTTTCTGCAATTATGTGTATTACTGATAATCGTATTAATGGTGATGCTTCATTGCCAGATTCTGTATATACTTCAATGAGTGGGAAAACTGTTGAAGTCAATAACACAGATGCTGAAGGTAGATTAGTATTAGCTGATGGACTTTATTATGGTGCTACAAAATTGCATGCAACAAGATTAATTGATATTGCAACATTAACTGGTGCTATTTTAAGAACCTTAGGTGATACTTACACAGGCATTTGAGCAACTTCAGAAAAAGCTTGAGAAGATATTAAAAAAGCAGCTGACATTCAAGAAGAATTAATTTGAAGAATGCCATTTGATAAGGAATACGAAGCATTTATGAAAGGCTCAGTAGTTGCTGATTTAAAAAATACAGACTATACTGGAAACGCAGGGTCATGTTCTGCAGCAATGTTTTTAAGAGAATTTACAAACAATGTTGAATATATTCACTGTGACATTGCTGGAACTAATGACATTGATGAAAAACCTATGTTTGCAATGGTTAAAACATTAATTGAAATGTCACTTTAATCAAACATATGAAAAATTTCAACATCTAAGTTAGGTGTTGATTTTTTATTATTTAGTTTTTATAAGTCCCAGAAATTAAAATGGTTTAAAATAATTACTATGTTTTCAATTTATTCACAAATTAGAAGAAATATTAAGACCAAGTCTTATAAATTAACTATTTTTGAAATAGTTATTTTTGGTGCTTTATTAGCTATTTATATTCTAACTGCTTATATTGAAAATTTTTTATTTCCTAGAGGATTCAGACTTTCAATAACCTATGCAATATTTATTATTTTTGGATTAGCATTAGGTCCTTGAAAAGGTGCATTTTTAGGATTATTATCTGATACTTTGAATCAAGTAATTTATGGTGTTTCTACCTGAATGATTGAATATGCTATTATTCCACCAATTATTGCATTTTTAAGTGGAATGTGTTTACAACTTGCATATTTAAATCCACATAAATTTTGAACTTATGCATTTTTAATGTTGACTTTTGTAACATTTTTAATTATCTTTTTTGTAGTAAAGAATATAAACCATATTAGTTGAAGAGAATTTTCAAGAAAACTAAAAAAGACTCAAATTTTGCCAATCAGAATTGTTGCTACAATAATTTCAGTTGGATTAGGTTCAACTTGACTATTTTCATTAATATTATTAGTAACTCATTTAAAAACTAAAAGTTTTAAAACAAAATGAAAAACACAACTTATGTTTAGTATTCTAATAACCACTTTTATAATCTTAATCATAACTAGATGATTATGAGGGCCTTTCGCATATATTAGTTATATGAATAGATTTAGAAATATGAACTGAAAATATGCTGATTATTTTACAATTTTTATGATTCCAATAGTTTTTAAAAGTTTAATAGAAATTCCGGTTTATACAGTAATAATTTATGCAGTTATGCCAATTATTAATATTGCAAAACAAAAAATTAGTTTTTACAAAAACAAAATTTTTACTTATTAGCAGACTAAATTTGATTTTGGGATTCTTGTTTATCTAACAAGAATTTCAATTTGCTTTCAGTGTGATTATCAATTCTTATAAAGTTAGGAATGTGCTTTAAAATTACTATGCATACGCAAAAAATCATAATTATCGAATGAATAGGATAAGGTGTATTTTGTTGCATAAAAGCTAAAACATTATTATAAAATGTTGGGTCAAATGATATTAAAGAAATGATAGTAATTGATAAAATAGACCCTAATGAAGACATTCTAAAACATAAAATCACAAATAAATAAATCACTAAAAATATTAAAAACAAGCTAAAGTTAAAAGCAAAGAGCATACCTATAAAGCATGCTACTCCTTTCCCGCCCTTAAATTTAAAATACAATGGAAAAATATGTCCAAGCAAAGCACCTGCTCCTATTATTAAAGGCAAAACATATAAATAATTGCTGTTAGCTTTATACATAGTAGTTTTAACAATAAATACTACCATTATTGATAAATATGCTTTTAACGCATCAAATAAAAAAACACAAATAGCTATTTTTTTGCCATACACTCTTAACGCATTAGTAGTTCCTGCATTTTTTGAGCCTTTTTCTCTTATATCTTCACCATTTTTTTTGGATATAAAAATGCTTAAGTTTAATGAACCTATTAAATAACCTATAACGAAAATAATTAAGTTAATTCAAATATATTTAGCAACCATAATTTAATGTTAAATTATAAATAATAAAAAAACAAATACATAATTTTGTATTTGAAAATCTTTACTTTCTAAACACAATTGAAACAATATTTGAAGTAAATATTTGTCCTTTAACTAATATGTCATAAGAAAAAGTAATTTCGTTTGTTCCCATATTAACATCTTTTAAATATCAATCCAAATCAACTTCACCAACTGGAGTTTTATATTTGATTAAAAAATTTTTATGCAATAACATTTTAATTATTTGATCACCATATTTAATATTGATTTCATCATTGCTAATTTCTAAATGATGCTTGTTGCTGCCATCAAAAAAATCTAAAACAATAAATTCATCTTTTGCAGATTCTTCAAAATCTACATAGTCTGTTTCAAAGATGTCTTCTTTTTCATTATCTTTTCAAGAAATTGATTTATATTTTAGCTTCACTTTTTAAGTCTTTCTAAAACAGCTTTTTGCCCAAATAAATAAATAGCTTTTGCAAGTTCTGGGCCATGTTCTTCATAGGTTGTTGCAATTCTAATTGGCATAAATAAATTTTTGCCTGATACTTTTAAATCATTCTTTACTTGTTCAATTGTTTTTTGTATATTTTCAATTGTAAATTCTTGATTTTTAATTAAATTATAAAAATGTTTAACCACATCATTTGTTTCAAATGGAATATCTAATTTAGATTTAACATTTGTGTAAAGTTTTAAATCATTTTTAAGTTCTAAAATTGTTGCACAATGTTGTTTATAAGTTTCAACATAAACATTGCTTCATTCATCATTTTTCAAATTTAGTTTTTTAATTAATTCTTCGTTAGGAATTTTCTTTAAATATTGTTTTGAGAATCATTCCATTTTGACTATGTCAAATTTTGAGGGGCTTTTACTTAATCTTGAAGGATCAAATTTCTTAATAAGTTCTTCTTTAGACATAATTTCACTAGCATCTGCTGCAGTCCAACCTAACAATGCTAAGAAATTGAAAATAGCTTCAGGACAATATCCTTCATTTTTATAATCCTCAATAAATTGTTTTAAACTTTTATCACGTTTAGAAAGTTTTTTACCTTCCATATTAGTAATAATTGTTAAATGACCAAAAATAGGTGGAGTTCAATTAAATGCTTTATAAATTGCAAGTTGTTTTGGTGTATTTGTTATATGTTCTTCACCACGTAAAACATTAGTAATTTCCATTTGATGATCATCTACGACTACTGCAAAATTATATGTTGGATATCCATCACTTTTAACAATAACAAAATCACCAATATCATCTGAATTTACAGAAATTTTTCCTCTAACTAAGTCATCTCAGTCATAATTAACATTTTTAGGCAATGCTAATCTAATTGAATATTCTTTATTTGCATCTCTTTTTGCAATTTCTTCTTTAGATAATTTTAATCATGTTGGATCATATCTAAATGATGCAACGCCTTTGTCTTCTTGTTCTTTATGTTGCAATGCTAACTCTTCAGTGCTATCATATGCTTTGTAAGCTAATTTTTTATCAATTAATTCATTTGCAAGTTTTTGATAAACATCTAATTTTTCACTTTGACGATATTTTCCATATTTTGGATTAGGTTTTAATGGACTTTCATCTGGAATTATTCCAAGTCATGCTAAATTATCGAGTTGACTTGCTTCTCCACCAACTACATTTCTTTCAATATCAGTGTCTTCTAATCTAAAAACAAAATCGCCATTATAATGCTTTGCAAATAGATAGCAAAATAAAGCAGTTCTTGCTCCTCCAATGTGTAAATAGCCTGTTGGGCTTGGTGCATATCTAGTTCTTATTTTATTAGCCATATTTTATTCCTTTTCAAATTCTAAAAGTACAGGATAGGCAACTTTATCCTTGATATAAGTTCTTTCCCCATTAATTGTATGCATTGGAAAGAAAGGTCACAATCCTTCTGAATGATTAGTATAATTTCCAGTTTTAGGATTAATAATAAAATTTCTCTCTTGTTGAGATAAAGAATTTCAAATTGCAGTATATGAGTCATCTAAAACTTGTTTTCATCTTTTAGAAACAGTAATGTCACCTTCATAATAAACTATATTAGATCGATAATCAATTTGATTATCATAAGCGATGCTACTTTTTTCCATATAATAAACTGTCAATAATAATGTTCTTTTTCTATTATTGCTATTTATATATTTTCTATAGCTTCCATATGAATATGGAAAATATCTTTCAAATTCATCTGGTGTAAAAGCATATGCCCTAAACTCATATTGACGTTTTATATTATTAAAAGTCAAATATTTAGAATACAATTCTTTAAATTTTGAAGGGTCTTTAGAAACATTTAATTCAGGATATGCTAAATTACCTTCTTTGTTCATTTTAATAATTCTTTTTTTGGTAATCGAGTCAATTTTATCATTGCCATCAGCATCTTTTTCAAATTCATAAAGTTGATAAGCAGGATCGCCTTCGTCAACAATATTAGGAGATGAAAGAACATCACCTCTAAATTCACTTGCAGAACCTTTTAAAAGTTTTTTACCATCTTTGTAAACAAAATTAGGATTTGTTTTATCCTTATCTTCTATTAAACCAACTTCAGGCCTTTGAGTGCCACATGAAAGAGATAATGTAAAAAGTGGCGTAATTGCAACAACTGGGGTTGCAAAAAACAATGTTTTTTTAAAAATATTAAGTCTCTTTTTCATAATTAACAACTAATTATATAACATTTGAAGCAATTCATTGTCCATATTGTTAGGTTCACACACTTTAATAATTTCTCCATTTTTTAAACAAATTATTTTTTTAAAATACTTTTTAACTAAATCTAAATCATGCATATTGATAATAATAGTAATTTTATATGTTTCATTTAGTTTTTTAAGTAGTTCAATTACTGAAGAAGCCATTTCAATATCTAAACTAGTCGTTGGTTCATCAGCTAAAATTAGTGAAACTTCCTTTAATAACAATTTAGCAATTTCAACTCTTTGTTTTTGACCACCACTTAATGATTTTATTTGTTCAAAAGCTTTATCAAAAATGTCTAAATTGTTTAGCGTTTCAAAAATTTCTTGTCTTTGTTTTTTTGTAACTATCTTAAAAAAATCATAAAATCAATTTTTGTATTTTGTATATGTTCTAAGAATACTATCGTACACACATTCATCTTCAATTAAAAATGGGTTTTGTGATAGTAATCCTATTTTTTTTAATAGCATTTTTTGCTGTTTTTTTGAATAAGAATTTATATTTTTGTCATCAACTAAAATCTCACCAGATGTTATTTTTGTAAGTCGTAAAATAGAATTAAAAATGGTGGTTTTACCAGCACCTGATTTTCCAATAATTGCAACCATTTCACCTTCATTAATTTTAAATGAAGTATTTTTCAATATAGGTTGTGTATTATTTTTATAATTTGCATATACATTTTTAAATTCTATTTTCATATTTGCTCATTTTAAAAAACCATTCAATAAGAATGGTATTTTATTATTTTAATGTTGTTTTAATTTTTAGGTTTTTCATTACTTCAATAACTGTATCTTTAATTTCTTTAGAATAGTTATCAAACATCTCTTGTTCTCTTTCTTCTAATCTTATTTTGGGCAAATGTCTATAACCATCTTTGCCTAAAACTACAGGTAATCCAAAATAAATTCCTGCATTTTTATATTCTTTAGGAAGTTGAACACCTAATGAGTGAACACTTTGACGATCATTATTAATTGCTAATGTTATTTCGGCTAAATTTTCGCCAATTCCAAAATTAGTTATTCCTTTACCCGAGATGATTTCAAATGCTTCATCTTTAACTTTTTGTGCTAAATTATCAAGTCATTCATGTGTTATTGAACCATTAGCTAAAAAGTCTTTTAAAGAGCCAAGGCCAATTCTCATTTTTAAAAATGGAATAATGCATCTAGACCCATGTTCTCCAATAACAAATCCAGTAATTGAACTTGCTTTAACTTGAATTTTTTGAGATAAGAATTTCTTCATTCTCGCGGTTTCAAGTATTGTTCCAGAACTTATAACTTTTTCAGGTTTAAATCCTGTAACTTGTTGAAAAATGCAAGCCATAATATCAACAGGATTTGAAGCTATAATAGTTACTCCACTAAACCCTGATTTTTTAATGTTTTCAGCGATACATTTAATCAAAGTTGCATTATCTTTTAGAAGTTCCATACGATCTTGCAATTTGCCTTCTTTAGGTTTGCACGAAGCTGTAATAACAACAATTTTTGCATCATTTAAATCTTCATATTTTCCCGCTTTAAAAGTTGAACCACAATTTGGCATTGAAGATGCAGCATCATTTAAATCTTTTGCTTGAGCTTCTGCATATTTTTCAAATGTGTCAATTAAAACATAATCTGCTTCAACGCCTTTGTTTAATGCAGCATATAAATAAGAGCTTCCAACAGCTCCAACTCCAACAATTCCAATTTTCACCATAATTATTTACTCCTCTTGAGTGTATCATTAATCTTTTTGACTAAACTTACATTAAAATTTTTAATGACGGTATTTGTAAATGGATTTACATTATCTAAATAAGCACTCATAATTGAAGCTTTATGTAAAAAAGCCATTATATATCCTAGCGAATAATTGCTATCATCAATAATAAGAATTTTAATATTTGGTATCTTATAAATAATAACATTATTTTCAATAATGGTGTTTCTAATTATCTTATTCATACCATTGTAAGTTAGACTTGATAACATATTTAATTCATCATCAAATTGTTGGGCTAAATTTTCAATATGACAATCATATTTTGGGTTTTCAACAACAATATTAGTAAAAAATAATGAAATAGGATTTTCAGACATTAATTGCGAACTAACTTTTAAATCAGTCACAGGATTATAAACTAAAGGAATCAGTCCTTGTTTATCTTTTATTGTTGCTTGAGATAAATACATTTGAAATAGTTCGCCTAATTTGTTTTCGTTGCGATGAAAGATGTTTATATTTTCAATTTTATAGTTATTGTTTTTTAGAATTTTCCTAATTACTGCATATTGATAAGCAGCGTTGTTTTCTAAAGAATCTAATGAAAATTTAGTAACGCCTTCTTTTGCACCTTCTAAAAATTTATCAATATTAATCTCAGCCATAGCTAATGGAAACAAAATAGCAGGTGTAAAAGTTAAATAGCTTTCTGTTAAATTGTCAAGTAAAATAAAATGTTGATAATTTTCTTTTTGAATTAAATTAAATAGCTTTCCAAAGTTATTGTTTGTTGAAACATAAATATATTTATTAGCATTGTTTTTTCCAACTTTTTTTTCTAAAATATTTTTAAATTCTCTAAATAAAAGCAAAGTTTGAATTGATTCGCCATATTGTGAGATAACGTTAACTGCAAAACTTTTTTCATTTAATATTTCGAGTATTTGAGCAAGTTCACAACCATCAATATTTTCTTGAATAAAGATTAATTTAGTTTTTTGTGAAAATGGGAATAACCCTAAATTTAAGTCAATTAAAGCTTGAATTTGTAAACAAATTGTCTTAGAGGCAATAACAACCATATAATTAATTTTTTCTTCATATAAAAGCCATTTTGAAATAGCTTGAATTTTTTCATAATCCTCTTTTAACATGTTTTTATAAACATTTAAGAAGTTTAAATATTCATTGCCTTCAATAACTCCAGTATTAATTTTTTGATTAATTAAAGTTATTTCATCTTGATATCTTTGCAAAGCAGTCTCTTTTATTGCATATTCAAAATCTATGTTTATTCTATTTGCCATACTTTATTCCTTTTTCTACAAAATCTAATAATTCATCAAAGTGATTGTCTTTTGTTTGCATTTTATAATCAAATGGGTTTTTTAATTCTATTGGATGTATTTGTTTATATGAAACTATTAACAAATTTCTGTCAATTCCAATTATTTGTACTTGTTTGATTTCACCAACCCTAAATTTTTCTTTAATATTTGAAACAAAAAAATCGCTTATTTCATTAACACTTAAATAGCATTTGCGTCCATCAATTGTCATTAAATAGACAAAACGTTTTCAAATCTTAGTAATTTTTGCTTTAATTATTTGTCCAATTTCATATTCCTGCATTACAAACTCTCAATTCTTTTAATTAAAACTTTTTCAACATTTTCACTTAAATCACTCATTCCTTTAAGCATATTTTCCAAAAGATTGCTTGCTAATTTCATTCTTTTGTTGAAACTATTTTTAAATTTTGTCTTAATTTGCTCAGTTTTGAATTGAATTGAATTTAATATTGATTCTTTTTCTAAATCTCATTTTACTTTGGCGGCTAAAAATTTAATAAGGTTTGGTTGTTCCATTACGTCTTTTCATTTTTCAAAATAACCATTATAAAAATCGCGCAATGGTTGAACTAAATCAACAATTTTCGAATAATTCTCATCATTAAATAGTGCAAGAGTTTGATCAATTGCTTCCTTTGCTAAAGGTAAAAATAAATAATCTATACTTTGTTTTAATTCAGCTAAATTGCCAATTTCATTTAATAAATTGTTTGTATTATTATTTTCAACAAACTTTTCATAAGTTAAACTTTTGTCTTTTGCTCACAAACTTACAAAATTTAGCAAATTGTTTGTTTGCCTTTGTGTGATTAAATTTAAAAAGGTAGAAAAATTACGATTAACAATGTTTTTGACATAAGTCGTTCATTTTTCTGCATTAAAATTGATGAGATAATTCAAAATTTTATCTAGTTCAATTTCATATATTTTTTTATAACCTTCATTATTGAAAATATTTTTGTTAGGGTCACCATTTTCATTTGTTAATTTTTGAATATCTTCTTCACTAACTGAAATATTTTTAAGGTTTGATACTGCATTTTTTAAAAAGTCGTCAATAATTTTTAAATTGTTTTGTTTAACTAAGTCAACACTATATTCAACATTACTTATTTGTTGCAGATTATTTTGAATTAGAAAAATAGTTGAAACAAAACTCATTGAATTATCTTTAATAAAATTTTTATAAAGTTCTAATTTGGAATCTCATAATTGATTGAATTTATTTTTATTTTCTTCGGTTGAAAAATGTAATTTTGCTATTTCTAAAACTTTGCTATTAATATTAAATAACATTGCTTGAAATTTTTTTGTCATTAAACTAAACGAAGAAGAATTTTGCTTTTTCAAATCTAAAAAAATATTTTCAACACTATTTTTAATAATAGTTTTTAGCGGAGCTAGTTTAGGTTCAATATTCTTAAGTTCCTTATTAAATGCTTCATCGTTATTTTCACTATTAACTATAGATTGAACAATTAAGTCATATAGCATTTCTTGCAAGGTAGATGAAAATAAAGTGAAAGAGGAAAGCAAATTAGTATTGTTAGAAAAATAAGAAGAAATATTGGCTGTTGTTATTTTATTATTTTGTGCGTCTAGTGCAATTTTAGCAGTAGTTTTTGTAAGTTCAAGTAGCAGAATATTGTCAATAGAATCAATAAAACTAAACATTTTTGTTTTTAATGAATTATTAATATTTAATTGAGAAAATAATCCATCAAAATTGTTAATTAGTGAAATAGAAAAATCTTTAAATATTCCAACTATTCCATTAGATTTTTTAGTTAAATTTCATAATAATGCTTCAACTTGGTGTGTTGCTATTTGATTATTTGGAAGTTTTGTAATTTCTAAATTTTCACCTTTTAACAATTTATTTAAATAATTGTTATTTAGTAAAAATTGTTTCTTTAAATATTGTTCAATTGTTTCTGAAAACTTTTCAATATTTTTATTCAATGAATTTATTGCATCATCTTTTTCGAAAACTATCTCATTTTGTTTTGGAAAATCAGGTTTTTTATCTTCACTGCACTTAGCTGCCACTAATAAAAGCGGTGTTATTAAGGGTGTTAAAAATAAAAAACTAGATTTAATTTTGCACTTATTTTTGTTCATATCTCATTTCCTTTATCTATTGTTAAATTATAAAATAATAGTAGTTATAATTAATATTTTGAGAAACATTTAGTAAATTGAAGTTATAAAAAGGTAAAACATTATGAAAAACACTTTTTTGAAAATTTTGGGATTTACAGTTGCAACAGCAACTCCTATTTTTGCAATTTCTTGTAAACAAGATTTAACATTTTCAGTTGAATATAACAATGATAAAAGTGAAAAGTTTTTTAATGATGTTTTAACAAAATATAATGAAATTATTGCTTCTAATCCTAATTTAAAAAATTTGCAAAAATATAGAAAAATTAATGCTAATTATCGTTCTTCTGGTTTTAATTTAGCTGAAGATATTGTTAAAGGAACAAGTGTTTTAGGACTACTAAGAATTGCAAATTATATTGAAAAAAAAGACAATCTTAAAGCTATTTTGCAAAGCTATACTACCGCATTTAATTTTGATGAAGAATATAACAAAAATTATAGCGATGGAAGTCAAAGTGATGATTTAATAAAAATTGCTCAAACTGCATTTGAAAAATTTAATAACGAAAAATATATTAATTGAACTGATGAAAAATATGGATGAGATGGAAGTAAATACAAGGTATTTTATAACACAAACAAGTTAGTTGATTTTTATCGTGGAAATGTCATGATTTGAGGTAGTGATCAAGAAATTGCACAAATCAAAAAAGCTTGATTTGAAAAAGATTGAGAAACTTTTCGAAATTTTGGAATTATGACAGGTTCTGAAAATAGTGCAAGCAAATATTTATTACAACAATCTCTATTCAAAAAACATTTTGGTAAGAAATTTACAACATTTGCTCAAGATAAATTAAACAATAAGGATAAATATATCATTGGCAATCCGAAAGATATTGGAAAAGGTTCAAACATAAAATACCACATTGTGTTTGATGAGCTTGGTGCTTTTGCATACACTCATAACACTAAAAAAGGCAAAAAGAATGATTTTTATAACCCTATAAATGGAAAGATTGAATTTTTAACAGCTACTGAAGCTGCAAAATATAATGTTTGAGCAGTTAATAAAAATTTGAATAATGAAACTACTGATGCACTAGCTAATGCAATTTTAGATGTTTGAAAGAATAATCAAGATGAATATGGACCACAAATTGGCATTAATGGTTATAAAAAAATAACTGATATTGAAAATGAAGTTATAAAACCTTATGAAAGGTTATTTAGTTAATGAATAATAATGTTGAAATAAAAAATTATGGAATATATGAAAAAATAAACAATAATAAGTCTTTGCAAGTACATGCGAAAACTCCACTTAACAAGATTTTAATTTCAATTTTTATCTGCTTGCTAGTATTTTTTGCGTTTTTAAATATTCCCACATCATTTGCTTCAAATGGTGGTTCAACTTTTTGAGAAAATTTAAAAAGATTCTTTTCGCCAATCGCAAAAAGCAACTTTTATGGTGGCGAGAATCTTTGAAAAATTTCTTTTGATTTTCTTTTTTATTCAATCAAAATTGCTTTCTTAGGAACCATTTTAGGTTCAATTTTGGCATTTGTTACTGCTTATTTTGGTAACAAATTATTTAATAGTAAATATGTCTATATTCCAATTAAAATGTTAACAATTTTATTAAGAATACTACCTGAAATTATCTTTATTTATATGTTTAGAATGTCATTCGATAAAAATCTAGGAATGATGTTAACTATTATGTGATTTTCTTGAATTTGGTTACATGAATACTTTACAAGAACTATTGAATCAATTGAACTTAATACTTACTTTCATTTTTTAAAAATAACAAAAAGCAAATGAAATGCTTTTTGTGTCGAAATTTGACCTCAAATTAAATATAAAGTTTTTGATTACATCTTTTATTCAATGGAAACTAATATGAGATGAGGAAGTTTATTAAATAAATTTGGATTTATTGGAATTGGAAGTTTATTGAATTTAAGCACACTAAATACACAATATTTAAATGAGCTTATGATTCCATTATTTGTATTTGTTTTATTTTTAATTACTTTGGATTTATTAAAATGAGCATATTTTAAATTTATTGGGAATCATTCTAAATACACCAACTCAAAACAATATAAAAATAAAAAAATAACTAAATATGTGTTTACTATTTCGGTTTTTTTAGTTGTATTAACAATTTGTATTTTATCAATAGTATTAATCTCAAATGATAAAGTTTATTCAGTTCAAACAAATAGATTTTTCTATGATTTATTTAACCCTAATTGGTCTATTTTACAAAACAATTCGTGAAATGATTTTAAATCAGTAATGGAACTTATTTCATTGACAATTGTAACCTTTTTCATTGTTTATTTAATTGTTTATTTAAAACTCTTTTTTGAAAACAATAAATTGTATGGTAATAAAAAAACATTAATTACAAAAATGTTTGATACATTATTTAGAAATATTCCAATTGTTGTTTATTTTCTTTTCTGATCGCCTTGGTTCAACCATCCACAAACTGCATTTATTTGTGCTTTTGCAATTCATAGCATTTGTCTGGCTACAAAACAAATGCAAGCATCTATGCAAAAAGTTAGTGAAACCCAAATTATTTTGTTAAGAGTACAAGGTTATAGCAAATTTTGAATTTATAGAAATTACATTTGGCCTTTATTAAAAGAGAATAGAACAAAAATCATGAGTTTTCAATTCGAAATAATTTTTAGAAACTTTGCTATTTACGGAATTTTCTCATCTTCAACTTTTGGACAAAAACTAATTTATAATCGTTTCAATGAATTTTATAACACAACACCTTATCTTTGAATTTTAATCTTGATGCTTGCATTGGTCAATTTAGGAGTATATTTTTGACAAAATAAAAATAGGTTTTTTAATTCCTATTTCTTATTTTCTCGTAAGCTAGTTCTGCAATCATCATAGCATTATCTGTTGTATATTCTAATTTTGGAATGTATGTTTTTATATTTAGTGATTCAAACATTTGTCTAATTCCAGAATTTGCCGAAACACCACCTGCTAAAACAACACATTTTGGATGAAAATTTTTGATTGCCAAATCCATGTGTTGTCTTAGATATTCAATAACAGTATTTTGAAATTCTGTTGCATATTTATTAACATTAATTTGAATTTTGCGATTCATATCATTATTAATTAAATTAATCACATGAGTTTTAAGCCCACTAAATGATAAATCTAAAAAGTTTTTAGTTTTTGGCAACGTATAAATTGTTTTATAAATACTTTTATTTTCTTGCCAAATTTTATCGATTATTGGTCCACCAGGAAAATCTAAACTTAGTTTTCTTGCAATTTTGTCATAAACTTCACCAACTGCATCATCTAAAGTCTCGCCAACAACTTTTGAGTTATAAAAATTTTTATAATAAATCAATTGACTATGACCGCCAGATACAATTAATCCAACAATTGGAAATTTAATTTCTTCTTCATTAATAAAAGCTGAGAAAAAATGTCCTTCTAAGTGATTTAAAGGCAAAATTGGTTTGTTTAACATTCTACTAATTGTATTTGCAACAACATATCCAACATGTAATGAACCAATAAGACCTGGTTCTTTGGTATATGCTACTTGATCAATTTGTTTTAAATCAATTTGCCTTTTTAATTTTTCTATTAAAATACCAATATTTTTAACATGTAATCTTGATGCAATTTCAGGAACTGTACCACCATATTTTTTATGAACTTCAATTTGTGTGATTGTTTCCATTCAAATAGGCTTGCCATCTTTCATTAAAGCTAATGATGTATCATCATGTGAACTTTCTATTGCTAAAATAACCATATTAAATCTCTCCTATTTGTGGATCTAATAAATATTCTAATTCAACATTCAATAAATCACTTTGATTAACATAATTAAAGAAATTTAGATAAGTTCTTAATCTTTTTTCTAGCAATTGATAATTTAACAAATCATAATTTCCATCATTGTTAATTAAAGATTTTTGAACTTGTTGATTTGAAAATTGAATATCATAAAGACTATATTTGTTAGCTTTAATTTTAATATCAAGTTTTTTACCTTGGATTAAAAATTGTATTTTAAATAATACAAAAGTTGGAGCTACATATAATTTACAAGCATTATTCATTTGTACAATAGTTCTTGCAAATAAAAAACCAATTCTTGCACCATTAAAGCTACCAGGGCCTAATGTTGTATAAACTCTTTTAATGTTGCTTAATTCTAATTTATTACGTTGTAAAAGAATATCTAAATGTTCAAAAAATTCATCAGTTTTTTTTGCTAAATTAGGTACATGGATTTTATCTACGACTTTAAAATTTTTAGTAAATAAACAAATATATAAATCAGATAATGAAGTTTCAACAAATAAATTCATATTATTCCTTAACAATTTCAAACACATGATTACCCTTTTCATCAAAATATACATCAATTTGCATATATTTTGTAAATGGATTAATTATATTTTCCGCTCATTCAACTGCAACTAACTTGTTTTCAAAATATTCTTGATAAGGAAATAAGCTTCCTTTTAATTTATAAGCATCAATATGTACTAAATTATCATAAATTAAGATTGTATTAAAAGTAGGAGAAATAACTGGCTTTTTTTCTCCTAATTTTTTGGCAATAGCATTAACTAATGTAGTTTTACCAGCTCCTAATTCCCCATTTAATAAAATTGCTTCTAAATCTTTTTTCTTAAGAATATAAGAAGCTAATTCGTTAAGTGGTTCATTATTTTTAAATACAAACTTTTTACCCATTAAATTTCCTACTTTGTTAGTTCCTTGATTGTTTCTTTACTAAAATTTTTAACTAAATATGATCCAACGACTGCAAGATTTATTCCTGCATCAAAACAATAATGAATGTTTTCATTATTAATTCCACCATCAACCTGCAAAATTATATTCAATTCATTGTCATTAATATATTTTTTGGCAGCAAAAATTTTATCATAACTGCTTTGAATAAATTTTTGCCCCCCAAATCCAGGATTTACACTCATAATTAACAAAAGCGAAATATGTTTTAAATAAGGAAAAACTACTTCAATTTTTGTTTCAGGTTTGATTGCAAGTCCAATTTTGACATTATCTTTTTTAGCTTTTGCAAGTAAAATGCTTAGATCATCTAAAGAATCAAATGCTTCAAAATGAAATGTTAAAATATCGCCAATATCTCTATACATTTTATAATAACCAAACACGTCTTTAACCATTAAATGTATATCCATAATATGTTTTGGACATTGTTTTATAATATCTTCAATTTCTTTATATTGCAATGCAACATTAGGTACAAAAATATTGTCCATTACGTCATAATGAACATTTTTAACACCATATTCAATTAGTTTATTAACATATAAAATTAAATCTTCTTTTTTGACATCTAAAACAGAAGGACTAATTATTTTTTTCATCTTTACTCCTAAAGTGAAGTTAATCTTTCTAAGAAACTAATGTAATTTTTATATCTTTCAGCATTAATTTCCCCACTAGCAACACGTCTTTTTACTTCACAGTCTTGTTCTGATTCATGATAATGTTTACAAGTTCTAAATTTACAATATTTTGAGGCTTCTCTAAAGTTTTTAAATGCAGTTGGAAGTTCTTTAATTGTTAGGTCAAATTCTATTGATGAGAACCCAGGAGTGTCAATAATTTCTCCACCATTAAAATCAATTAAACTAACTTCTCTAGTTGTATGTTTTCCTCTATTTAATGCAAAAGAAATTTGTTGAGTTTTGAAGTTTGTTTTTGCTAAATAATTAATTAATGTTGTCTTACCAACTCCAGTTTGTCCAACAAAAAAACTTGTTTTATTCTTAAACAAATCACTAAGTCCATCAAAATCAGTATTTTCTTTATAGTTTATTTCAAAAACTTTGTAACCCTGATTTTTGTAAAAATCTATTTTTGAACCTGATGTAAGATCTTTTTTAGTTAAAACAATAATTGGCTCAACATCTTTATTTTCAATAATAATCAAGAATTTATCGATTAAAAGTGAACTAAACTCAGGTTCAACTAATGACATTACAACAATTGCTTGATCAACATTTGCAATTTTAGGACGAATAAAGAAATTTTTACGTCCTAAAATTCTATGAATTAACTCGTCTTTTTCAAATTCAACATAATCACCAACAATCGGTTTAATGTCTAAAAGTCTAAGTTTTCCGCCACCTCTAACGCGATAAATTTTTTGATCAGCAAAATTTTTAACATCATAAAAACCCGCAACAGATTTAACAATTTTCCCAGTTTCCATATTCTACAACTTTCCTTTGACTCAAAGTATCGTCAATGTAATTGCAACAGATAATAAAACTATAAAGATAACAATCAAACTAATTGCGACAGGTTTACTATTAAGTCATTCTTTAAATGATTTTTTCTTAGGTTTATCAACTGAAATTTTATCTTCAGCAGCACGATTTTGATTTAGACATGTGTTTAAATCTTCATATAAATCTAAAGCAGAAGCATATCTATTTTCGACTTTTTTTGCCGTACATTTTAAAATAATATTTTCAACAGATTGTGGAATTGTCACATTAACTCCTTCTAATGGAGGAAGTTCTTTGTTAATGTGTTGCAATGCAATTGTATTATGATCTCCACCTGTAAATGGTAAATGTCCTGAAAGCATTTCATATAACATAATACCTAATGAATAAATATCACTTTGAGGTGAAGGTTGATGCGATTTTGCAACAAGTTCAGGTGCAACATATTGAACTGATCCTACTAATTTGTTTGTTTGCGTTACTCTTGTTGTATCTTCACCAACTGAAATTCCGAAGTCAATTAATTTAACAGTATTATTCTTATCGAACAAAACATTACTTGGTTTTAAATCACGATGAACCACATCAGCTTCATGAATATCAATAAGCCCACGACAAATTTCTTTCGCAATATTAATAGCTTCATCAACTTCTAATTTATTCTTACGTTGCAGTAGTTTTTTAAGATCTTGTCCTTCTAAATACTCCATTGCAATATAACTTTCTTTTGGTGATACAAAACTACCAAATATTTCAACAACATTTGGCCCTTTAATTTTTTTCATCACTTCAACTTCATTTTTAAAACGATGATAAATTGTGGGAAATTTTGTTTGGTCATTACATACTAAAATTTTAATTGCATACCTTTTGCCAGTTTTTTTAAAAACGGCAGAATAAACAACTCCAAACCCACCATTTCCTAAGTGCTTGAAGTTTTCAAAATGTTTATTTAAATTAGGATATTTAGAAAGATCGATCGCCATATTATATCTCCACCAAAACTATTGACATATTGTCATTTGACATATTCTTTTTTGCAAAATTAATCAAACTATCTGCTTTTTCTTCTAATGATAAGCTTTTTGATTGAATAGTTCGTTCAAACAAAGGTTTTTCAACTCAATCATGAAGTCCATCACTTGTTAAAATCACATATTGAGCATTAGATTCTTTGTTATACACATTACCATTAGGGGTCATAACCTTATTAGGGCCTAAACAACTGGTTAATTTATTAGCTCAAGGATGATGCATTGCTTCATGTGGTTTCATACCTTCATTAATTAATTGATTTTGAACATTTTGATCTTCAGTAACTTGATATAACAGTCCATTATAGATATAAGTTCTTGAATCACCAATGTTAAATACATAAATGTGTTTTTCAGAAGGATATATTAAAGCAGCAGTTAGGGTTGTCCCCATATCTGCAAAAGTTGGATCATCAAAAGCAACCTTTTGTAATGCTTTTTTTATTACTGCTAATGCATCATTAAATCAAGCATTAATTGTTTTTTTGTCTTTATAATCAATATTTACTGGAAAATTGTTATTAAAATAAGTTTCAAAAGCGTCCAAAGTTACAGAGGCAGCTTTTGCCCCTCCATAATGTCCGCCCATACCATCACATAAAATAGCTAAAACTCATTTGCCTTTAACAACAACTCCAACTCGATCTTGATTTTCGGGCCTTACTAAACCTTTGTCAGACTTAAAACAATATTCCATATTATGCCTTTCTGCCTGCTTCTTGATTTTGTTGGTCATTATCTTCTAAAATATGAGCAAATTCTTTTTTAATAATTGCTTCAATTTCGCTAACAGTTTGATCAACATCATTATTAATAACAATGTATTCAAATAAGTTTGATTGTCCAATTTCTTCTTTAGCTTTTGCTAAACGTTTCTCGATAACACTTTTTGATTCGGTGTTTCTTCCAATAATACGATGCTCTAATTCTTTAAATGAAGGTGGCATTAAAAAAATTGAAACAATTTCGTCTTCCTTTTTATGAGCTTTATATTTGCTAATAATTTGTGCTGCTCCATTAGTTTCAATTTCTAAAAATGGAATTCTTTTTTGAGCAATAATACGGTCAATTTCTGAATATAAAGTTCCATAATAATTATCAAAATGAAGTGAGTATTCAATTAATTTATTATCAGCTAAACAAGCATCAAAAGTATCTTGTGAAACAAAATAATAATGAACACCATCAATTTCACCTTCACGAGGATGACGAGTGGTGACTGAAACAGAAAGTTTAAGTTTTAAATCTTTATTTTCAAATAATCTTTTTTCGATAGTACCTTTTCCAACACCAGAAGGCCCAGTAAAAATTATTAGTTTTCTATCTTTTTTACTTTCACTCATAATTTTCCTTTCATTTTTTTAGATATTTACATATCTTAAATAGTAAATATAAATTTTACCATACTTTTTAAGTTTAAAAGTTTCATAACCCAATGCAAAAAAGTCTAAAGTAGCTAAATTTGTTTCAATTAATATAGTTCCATTAGCGTTTAAAATGTTCTTATTTTTGATTAAAATTAAACATTCACTTAATATATTTGAAATTTTATAGGGCGGGTCTAAATAAATATAGTCAAACTTCTCATCGCAATTATTCAAATATGAAATTGCATCAATGTTGTAGGTTTGCAAATTTTTCTCTTTAAGCAAGGTTTTATTTTGATTTAGAATCTTAAAAACCTCACTATCTTTTTCAATAGCAACTGCATTTAATGCATTGCGTGATAATGCTTCTAAACAAAAACTTCCACTTCCAGAAAATAAGTCTAAAAAT
Source organism: Metamycoplasma salivarium (assembly GCF_900660445.2). Taxonomy (GTDB): domain Bacteria; phylum Bacillota_I; class Bacilli_A; order Mycoplasmatales; family Metamycoplasmataceae; genus Metamycoplasma; species Metamycoplasma salivarium. Next base: position 520,090 of record NZ_LR214938.2, on the reverse strand, counting down.
CTTTTATTTTCAATATCGAATTGAATACTTGAAAAGATAGCTTCTCTTGCTCTATCAACTGTTGGTCTTGTTGTTTTTGCACTAGGTTGCAAAATCAATCTTGAACGGTATTTTCCTGCAATAATTCTTAGCATAATTTAAGCTTTCTTAAAACCAGTAATTTTCTTAATAAATTTAGGTCCAACACCATATCCGACATCATGTCTATTTATAATAGGTTCATAAATACTTCTATCAATATGATTTTTGTCAGTGTGAAAAAATTGAAAACTATAATAAAGTGCATTTTCTTCTTGAAATCTTTGAATAATACTATATCTAATTTCTCATTTCGTTGGATTATACAATTTGCCTAAAATACTTTTAATATCGGCAAAAGTTGCCTTAAACATTTTTTGAAAGAAAGCATTTTCTTTAAAAATTTCTTCAAAAGACTTTCTTCCAGGTTTATGATAAATTCCATTACCTAAAAGTTCATTACTAAAGATTTTTTGCATTTCATTATACATTTCTTGATTAGTGTAATTTTTACCTTCATCAGTTAATGAAATCTCAGTTGTGTCACGAATTTTAAGCAGTTGATCTTTTGAAATGTTAAATCCATTTTCAAAATCGCCTTCTAATTCATTACCATTATTATTTTTAGAAATTGGGGGGTAGTCAAAATGTGCGTTTCAATAATTCTCGTTATAAGGCTTTGTTTTACCTTTATTAATGTCTTTGTCTCATAAAGGTCTATTTTTAGGTAAACAAGAAATTGAAACTATAGGCATTATTAAAATTCCACCCAATGTAGTTAATGCAATTAATTTGTGTTTCAATCTCTTTGCTTTAAACATATAAATATTATAAAACAAATATTTTTAAAGAAGTGTGAACCTCAAAATTACAATTTTTATGCATTTTCAGTTATATTTTTTTGATACATTTTTCATAAAATTAACAATTTTTATGCACTTATACTATAATATAATTTGTAAATTCAAAAAAATGGAGATGAATATGAAACATAAAAAAATATTTACAAGTTTAATTGCTGGTGCTAGTGTTTTATCATTTGCACCTATTGCATTAATAGCTAGTTCATGCAATGATCCTAAAAAACCAAGCGAATTTAAAGGTGAAACAAAATTAGGTGTAAAAATATCTGATGTAGCTTCAAAAGCTAAAGATGTTGAAGCAAAAACTGTTGTTGAAGAACTTAAAAAAGCACAACAAGAAAAAGGCTGAGATCAAGTTTTGAAAGTGTTTGAAAAATATGGCATTCAATATGATATGTCTCAAGCACCTGAAAAAGCAAAATATTCAATTGCAGATAGTACACACTCACATGAAGATGAAGGTATGTTACATTTAGGAATAACTCAAACCGTTGGAGAAGAATCAAAAACTGCATTGTGATCAATTTTTGGATTTAAAAAAGAAAAAATTGCAGAATCATATACAATTGGAAATTACAAAATTTATAGTAAATCTTCAAAATCTGATGTAGACCCACAAGATGTTTTAAAAGAATTAAAAGATGCTTATGGAAAAGGCTTCGATGAATTTTTAAAGAAATTACAAGAATATGTAAAAGTTGAAAAAATTGATAACAATGATACTTCAAAATTTGAATTTGACTTTGAAGCTGCTGAAGTTCATGGACATGAAGGTCAAATTCACTTTGAAAAAACTTTTGTTGTTAAGGGAACAGAAAAAACTCCTGCTGAAGAATATGTTTTACAAGGTCTAAAAAAGAGTCACTAAAAATTAAATTATATATATAATATATAAACTAAAAATAGGAGACTTTAAGATGAAGAAACTACTAAAACAAAGTTTAAATAAAAAAATAGGACTATTTGCTTTAGGTTCTTCATTTTTTATTTTAGGAGCGCCTTTAGTTTTATCTTCTTGTTGACTTACAGATTGACTTAATAAAAATAATAATAGCAATAACAAAGGTAATGCTGAAAACCATAACCCTATTTATTACAACCAAAGATATGATCTAACTACAAAACAAAAAAATCCAAATTATAAAGTTGGTGAACTTACTTTTGTAGAATATCCTTATGCTAAAAAATCTGATGGAACTTATTTATATTTTTTTGGTAGTCAAGGATTAAAACAATTGTCACAAAAGTTTTTGGAAAAAGCTAATTTTGGTCCAGAAATTACTGAAATAAAAGAAGTAACTATCAATAAAAATTATGATAAAACAATTGATACTAACCAATTAAATGGTTTTTATACTCCTCATAATAATGAAATTGCACTATTTACCAAGCACATTGTTGCTAATGGTACAAGATATGTTGATTGAAGTTATGAAACAATTGATAAAAAAGTTAATATGGTTTTGCCTACTCTAATTCATGAATATACTCATCATATTGCAAACATTTATAATAATTCAGGTAAAAAAACTGATTTAAATTACTATTCACCAAATGATGAAAATGGTCTAGTCTATAAAATGAAAAATAGTTTAGGTCAAATTGATGATAGAGTTGCAGAAAACTATACTAACAATAAAAAGTTTGTTGATGAATTTAGAGAAGCTTTAAATTACAAACATCATACAACCTATGATGAAAAACTTCTTGCAAACAGTGACCTATTTGATAATAACAATGTTTTTAGAACAATAAGCTCCTGAGAATTATTTGAGTGAGCAAATATCAAAGACACTAAAATTAATCCAATAACTTTTAGCAAATTTGCGAACAACTTTGATTTTCAAAATTACACTTGAAATAATAGATATTCCCCATTGCAATTTCAAGGTCGCGTTAGTTTAAATAGAGTTGAATATTTATATTCTTTTGAAGAATTAATACCACGTGAATTTTTAAAAATGACATATAATCCAGATGTTGAAGGTATAAGCCTTTCGGGTGAAAATACTTTGTGATTTTATGATGCATGATCAAAACCATATGTTTCCGCTTATGGGGAAGATATTATAAGAAATGGTATACGTTATATTGTTTCGCCAAATTGAGTTTTTGATACACAATTAAAGATGTTTAAAAATGCTAATGGTGAAATACCATTTAGTAATTTAGTGAAATACCAAAACCTAAAAAAATTATTCAAAGCATATGTGGATTTAATGGGTTATGGTCTGCCAATTAGTTATATGGGCAATTCAAAAACCTTAGCACTCGATAATAATGTTGCCACTGATTTAAAATCAACTAATTTTGGTGGTTATTTAAAATCCTCTCAAGTTGATATGTCAAATCAACAATATCTAAGAATAGGAAATAAAGACTATAAAATTAGCATTTTTAAAAATAACTTTGTTGCAAAACCTGAGTATGTTAATTACACTATTTCAAAATCTAATATGTTTAACCCACATTCTTTATTAGGTTATGAAAATTATGAATATTCTTACATCACTGAACCAATACAAACTTCAACAGTTTTTCAAAATTATTTTGGTTCAAAATTTGATGTTAAATTATGAACTGATAAAAACAATAATAAACAATTTGATGTAGGTGAGGAAGTTTCACAATTTAATAATGTTAAAAACTACACAAGATTAAATGAAATTAAACGTTCAATTATTAATTTAAGAAAATATCTTGAAACTAATTCTGTAAGTGAAGGACTTAACCGTTCTTATAAATTAGATCTTACAAGTGATGATGGAATAAATTACAAATATAAATTAATGAAATACTAAAATTTAAGTGAGAGTAATGAAAGCAAAAATCAAATATATTTTTATTCGTTTAGCAATATATTTAGCAATTTTTATTGTCGCTACTTTACTTATCTTTTTTATAGTTAATTTACTACTACAAAATCAAATCAAGAAAACATTGGCTGTATATTCTCAAATTGAATTTAATTTAGGTTTAAGGTTTTTACATTGACTTTCTCGCTTTTTTACAGCTAATGGCAAAATCTATAGTTCTGAACTAAATGTTACAAATTCTTCAATTTCTGGTTTATTTTTTAACCAATTCAAAATAACTTTATTGTTTACTGGACTAATTTATATTTTCTCAATCATTTTAGGAAATGTATTAGGTGTTGTTGCAGGTTATAAATTTTCTAAAGCACCTGATATTACAATTAATATCATTGTTTCATTTTTTGCAGCATTACCTTTAATTATTATTGCTATTATTGCATTAAGTACAGCAAGTTTATTTGGTTATCCTTCGCAATATTTAAGAGAATATTCTTTTGCCTCATTATTTGTTCCAATTATGGTAACCTCTTTTGGAACCATTTCTTTATTTTTTGTTCGTGCTAGAAAAACAACAAAAGAAGTAATTACAAGCAATTACTATATTTTTGCAAAAAGTTTAGGTTATAATAAATCTCAATTAATTAGAAAAATATTAATCAAACAACTTTTAATTAATCAATTACAAGCAATTATTCCTTTTTATATTATCTTGCTATCAACTTCAATTGTTATTGAAAGAATTTTTTCAATTCCTGGTCAAAGTATCTTTTTATCATATGCATTTAAAAATGCAGAAATTGATTTAATTATGTTTTTCTTTATGTTTAGCTTGCTTGTTTTACTAATCTCAAAATTTGTTTTAGCAACACTATTAGATTACATAAACCCAATGCAAAAATCTAGTTATTTTAATGATTTTGCATTTATTAAACCTAGAAAGGAGAAAAAATGGAAAATAGCAAATTAAATGATAATTTATTTAAGTTTGTTAAAGTTAAACCAAAGCCATCTTCTCTAACAAATGAAACAACTGAAAAAAAGCTATTTTGAAAGCGTTTTTTTGAAAAAAAATCAAACATTTTTTCTTTAGTTTTCTTCCTAATAATTGCCTTTGGAATTATTTTTGCATTATTTTTTATTAAATATTCTCCAACAAAACCTATTTCAAATTTTTCTTATACAAATAATTTACCTTCGCAATATTCACAAATTGTTAAAAGAACATTCGAAAAAGGTGCTGAACTAGATTTTATTCGTGAAATTGCTAGACTAGAAAAAATTAGAGCAAACTATTTAGGACAAGCGCCAATTTTTGAAATCTTATACGATTCAGCTTTTGACTCTGGTGGTGAACTCACTACAACAACTGATATTGTTATTTTATATTACAACCCATATGATTTAATTAAAGCAATTAACATTAACAACAATTTAAACATAACAACATCTAAATTTATTTTAGGAACTAATAATTTTGGAGTTGATATTTATTCAAGAATTTTTAGCTCAATTATTTTTACAATTCTTATTATTTTTGCTGCATTAGTAATTAACATTTTTGTTGGTTTTAGTTTAGCTGCGCTTACTACATTAAATGAAAATAAATGATATGCAAAAATCATTGATAGCATAAGTAGCATCATTCACTCTTTACCTGAAATTATTTGAATATTTTTATTATGTATTTTTATGGGTACAAATTGATGAGCATTACTACTATCATTTGTTTTAATTTCATGAACATCATTTTATGAAGTTTCAAAAAATGAAATTAAAGAACTATCAAATTCTGAATTTATTATTGCTTTAAATTCAATCGGATTAAGCAAAATACAAATTACTTATAAACATTTATTTAATTTAATATTGCCTTCACATTTAGTTTTGCTAAGTGATAGATTTTCAATCAATATGTTAATTGTTTCATCATTAGTTTTCTTAGAGCTAATTGTTTCATCAAGCAATTTAAACATCGGAACTATTTTAAAAGAAGCAATTAGTATGACTAAAACCAATGTTTCTTATATAGTGATTTTTGCTTCTATAGTAATTCTATTTACTTTATCATTAAAATTATTTAGTGTTTCATTATCTATAACTTATAACCCTCAAATTAAATAATTTGATAACTTATGGTTTCTCATATGTTTACCATTTTACAAAAATGTTAAATAGAAAAATAATTCACATTCACATAAAAGGAGGAATAGTTATGACTAGAAAATATTTAATAACAAAATTAATAAAAAATTATTTCGATTCAATTGTAACTTTGCTAGACTATGATACGCAGATGACAAATCAACTAAAAAAAATAACCATTCTTTCAAAAAAGAATGGAAAAGTTTTAATAGATGCTCTTTTGTATTCGGGATTAGATCAATATAGATTTATTGAAATGAATATAGATGAAAATGGAAAAATTATAACAGATAAATACAATTATGTTATCTTAGATCAAGCTCTTGAAAAAACTGCAAATGATATAATCAAAAAACATCCTATTCAATTAAAAAATTCTATATTAACACAGTCTCAAATTGATCAAATTTTAAATAACTAAACTGCTTTTGCGACATCACTTGCAATTTTTACAACATTATATAAAATCTCATTTTTAATAAATTCTGAATAAACATCTATAGTTCTAAGTACAGGTGCTAATAATTTTTTGCCTTGTTCTATGATGTTTTTCTTTTGACTATCAGATAAAGTTGAATCACTTGAAACTAAATTAGAAAGTTTTTTTCTATACTTGTCAGTATTAAAAATTTTTCATCAACCATTACGAAAAATTAATCAAATATATCCGCCTCTTGCATCAGAGTCATTTTTTAAATCATCTTGAACAGTAAATTTAGGTTTCCCTACAACATCATCTCCATTAAAAACTCAATCTCAAGGCATTTCTGATAAATATTTAGCAGCAAAATTGGTTGTTTTTAACGTATTTTCAGAAAGTTTTTCTTTAATCTCTTTTAATTTTTCATCATTTTCAATCTTTTCTTTAACAAGATTGTCAACTAACTCATGTACTGTGCTTCCAAAATATTTAAAAGTATTTGTAACAAAAGGTCTTATATTGTTATAACGTACAACGTGTTGCGTAATATACAATCAAAATCCAATTGAACCAGTATCATCTTTACGATGTTCATATCCTCAATTAATGCATGCAATATACAAATGCATTAAATCATTAAGTCTAGTAAATGCTAAATTTAAGTGTGACTCAAAAACTTCATCTACTTTAGGATTATCTATCCCAAAAACTGAGTAATAAGGTTTTGTTGATTGTTTTGCGGTTTTAACAATTTTAGTTAGCATTTCACCCAATAAAAACTCTTTGATTTTTGAAGTTGCTTTATCTCTAATAACGGGTAAAAATTTATCTTTAGATGATAACATTAATTCATCAACTCTCTTCTTATATTTTTCAATAAAAACTTTACTTAACTCTTCAAGTTTTGAATCAATCTTGCTTTCGGTTTTTCAAAAATATAGAATCGGATTAGTTTTGCTTTCACTTCTGGCGCTTTTAAGTCTCATATTAGCACTAGATAAATGTCAAGTTACATTTAGTCTACCTTTATTGTCATCAAATTCTTTGTTTTCAACAACCGGTTTTTCAGTGTTAATATCAAAACCTTCTCCACTTCATGTAAACATTGAATCTGTTACATCTGAAGGAAACATATTTTTATCATTAATTTTTGGATCATTCATATTTTGAAAGACTCTTTCTAATCTTTCGGTTTCTTTTTTCAAATCTTGTTGATAAAGTTTATAAGATTGTTCAGTTCTAAACCCTGCTAGCGTGTATTCTTTAGTTTCCCCAGTTAAAACATTGTCTCCATATTTAACAACATATTTGATTTTAAAAGTCACTTTTCCGTTTTCATTATCTTTAGAACTAAAAACATATTCATATGAAACAAATTGATTTTTTAAAGTAAATTTGTTTTTTAATTCATTGATTTGATTATCTAAATTATTAAATTCAATCATCTGATTTGCCAATTTATGATCCATATCTTTTGCAAAAGTTTGTTCATATTTTTCAAGCTCAGACTCTTTTTTATTAACAGAAATATTATTTTGTCAAGATTCAATAAAATTAGTCCATAAATGTTTTGACAAATCAAAAATGATTTCTTTTTCAATTGATTTATTGCTTCTATCAATAAATCTTAGTTTTATTTTCATAAAATAAGAGTTATTTTCCTCATATACCTTAATCGTGTTTAAATCGGTAATTTCAATTTGACTTTTATCAACACCTAAATCTAATAAATCGAGTAATTTATTTTTATCAATAACTTCTTTAAGTTTAATTTTTTCGATAAATAATTTTTTAAATGATTTTAAATCATATGCTTTAACACTTTGTTTAATTTTAGGAACTAGATTATTAATTTTGTTGTTCAATTCCCTAGTTTTTGCATTCATTAAACTATATGTTTTCATTTGAACATCTGATTTTAGATTTTCAAATTTTTGAGAGACAAATCAATATTTTAAAGTTAGTTTGCCTTCATCATCATTTGCATCTATTTCATATTCAAGTTTTAAATCTTTAAGTAATGATTTATTTTTATCCAACATAAGTTTGTTGTTTTTTAATTCTGAAGGTAGACTATTTTCTTTGTTTTCAAAGTTTGAAAAATTAAGGTTCGATTGATCACTAACAAGTTGATTAATTCTCGCTTTTTCTTCATTAAATAAATGATTTTCTAAATTACTAAACCCATTGATTGTCATAACAAATTGACTTGAGAATATCTTTTTTCCATTATGCATTTTAGAAAGATAATAAATAATATCAATTGTTCCTAAAGCATCATTTTTTTGAAATGATTTATGTAATGTATAAGTTGAGTTATCAATCCCATTTAATGTTTCTTTAATATTTTCATCAGTAACTTTTGAAGGTAAAGTTACAGCTTTGTCAACATTTCTTACATCAAATGTAACTTTAGTTTTAGCTAAATTATCCAATTCGGATTTTACTGTTTGAAAGTCAGGTTCGCTTGTTGCATTTGTATTTTGAAAATTATTTAAAGTAACTGTCTTTTCTTCGCTTGTTACTTCTTTGTCATTTAATTCTTTAATTTTTGTTTTTAATCTAAAAGTAACATCAACTGTTCCTTCTGGGTCGTTTTGTTTGGAAATGTTTGTGATTTCTAAAGATATATTATTGTCATATGTAGTTTCAAACATCTCTTTTGTAACTTGAGAAGGTAATAATGAACTTTGGTTTTGGTCTTTTTTAATTTGAAGATTTTTTAAACTGTTTTGGTATGTATTTAATCTACCTTTAGTTTTACTAATTAAAAACTGTTCATAAGTTAAAAATCCATCATATTCCTTGATAATTTCTTCACTTTGTTCATCAAATTCCAAACTTTTTAAATGATACTTAACAACTAATTTACCTAAAATGTCATCATGCGAATAATGAGTTATTAATTCAAATTTTGTATGATCATAATTACTAAATGTTGCAAGATTATTTTTTGTTAAAAAGCTCGAAGCTAAATTTTTAGTCTTTTCTTCATTAGCAATATTTAATTGCATAGTGACTTTTTTTAATTCAGAACTCAAAATATTTCCATATGTGTTAAAACCTAAAATTGTTTTAGTAATTACTTTTGATTCAATGAACTGATCAGTTTTTTTGTAGTAATAAATTAAATAATAGCTAACTGCTAAAGTTCCAGTTTTGTCATTAGCAACAATTTCTTTTAGACGATATAAAAAATCTTTATTATTAGTCTTTGAAAATTCAATGTCTGAATAATTAATTTTTTTTGGTAAAGTTTTTGCTTTGTCAATTGTATCTTTTAATGAAATAGTTGATGATTCTATTTCTTTATCAAGAGATTCTTTTATAGTTGCCTTTTCTTTATCAATTTCATCCTTTTCAATTTGAGGTAAAGTTTTAAACCCAACAATTTGTTTAACAATTGACTGTGAAATCAAAGTTTTAAAACCAACTTTGTAAACTAAACGATAAGTAACTTTTAAAATTCCATCATAATCATTAAATTCTAGTTTTCTAACTTCACCTTGAAATTTTTCATTGTTTTCAAATGCAATATCTTCTTCTTTAAGTTCACTAGCTTTTTTATTTAGATTATCTTTGTTTTTTAGAATAGGATTAGTTTGGTTTACTATCTTATTGAGATTTACTAAATATCTTTGATTTCTTCTATGAATTAAAATAGCAGTTATAGCTCCAATAGCAGCAACTGATAAAACAGAAGCAGTTGTAATTGTTAAAATTTTCGCTACTTTCTTCATAATATTAGCCTTCCGTTAAATACAAATATTTTATTATAAAGTCACTAAAATAGTGTCAACTGCTTATTTTTAGCATTAAAAATGATAAAATTCTTACTAATTAAGGAGAAAAATGAATTACTTTAAACTTAAGGGCAAAATACTCGCTAAAAGCAAGGGTGTTTATATAATGCCTTCAATTTTCTTACTATTAGAAATTGGAATTATTGTTTTATTAGATTTACTAGTTAGTAAAGAATTTATTATTCGAGAAAATTTATTTTTAACAACTATTTTACCAATGACAGCAATAATAACTTGTAGTTTACTTGTTGCATACATAATTTATTTAGTTCAATTACTTTATTATGAGGATAGAAGCAATGGAATTCAATTTCTAATGTATTCTAAACCAATTAGTAGAAGAAAAATCTTTTTTTCTAATTTGCTTGCTATATCAGTTCCAGCATTCATTTTAATGCTTAGTTTTTGAATTTTAAATGCTATTTTATTTGTTACTTTTGTTCCTAAAATTTCACATTTGAATGCATATATTTTTAGTGCTCTTTTATTTGCTATTTTAGTTACTTTAACTTTCTTAAGTTTTACATATTTGATATGTGCCAAAGTAAACAAAAAAATCTTTTCGTTTATTGCTATTACACCTCTTCTATTAAACTCTTTAGTTAGTCTGGTTGTTATTGCTGATAATTTTAACTATCGTAAGAATTTTAATGAAGTATCAAAAAGAATAAACTCAAACCAAATTCTACCTATGCAATTTAATAGTGATGGTTCACTAAATATAAATAATTTAAATTCTGAATGGAATAATCGTAAATTGAAAGACATCCCTTCATTGCAAGAATACAATTCTTATAGTACTAACAGTTTTGTTCCAACACTTGATATTAATAAGAAAGATAAATCACTAATTTGACCTTATTTTTCATGACTTGATTATCAACAACATGCAAAAAATATCAATGAATTGCTTACAAATAGCAACACAACAAATTGAAAATGAAAAACAAAATTTTCTTACACAAAATTAGATAGCAATAAATATATGACGTTTAATGCTAAGAATTATAATGATGAAGATAAGGAATTTGTGTTTTCTCAAATAAATGCTTACAGCAAGAACGAATTTAAAAATAATGTTAAGCAACTAATAAGTAACATTTTAACTAAATCTTCATCATATGCAAATGTTTCTATTATTAAAAATATGTTATTGCAAAGCACTAATTATTTACAAAATATTAATTCTTATAATGATATTTATAACTCAACTGAATTTAAAAAACTTATTCAAGAATCTTGAGAAAAAATTCAACCATTTTTTGCAACTTTTACATCAGAATTTACAGATACTTACAATAAAATAAAAGAATTATTGATTGGTAAATATGGAGAAGCTTTTACTAATAAAACTATTGAGCAAGCAATGTATAACTCACAAATATATCAAAATAATCCTTCAATGATTAACACATTAACACCACACGCTCTTAGCTTATTAATGACTACAAAATACTATAGTTTAAACAAATCAAAATTAAATAAAATTGATATTAAACCTGCTAAATTGCTCGCAAATTCACCTGATGATAAATCTAAAACATATGAATTTAGTGGTAATTTAGCTTTAAAAAATGCTGATAGATTACCATCATTAATTGATTATTCAATTGTAGAAAACACATCAGACTCATTTGTGTCAATGACTAAATATGTTTCATATCCAAATTGAATTTCTATTTTATATTTCATTATTCTTTTAGCAATTATGTTGCCCATTGCTTATAAACTACATGTGAAAGGAAATTTTAAATAATGAGTGATGCTTTAAAATTTGAAAATGTCGGTAAAAATTTTCACAACTTTAATGCTTTAGATGATGTAACTTTTTCAGTAAAAAAAGGGCAATTTCATGCTTTTATTGGCTCAAATGGTGCTGGCAAAACAACACTAATTAGATGTTTATTAGGATTTTATTTAGATTTTGCAGGGAAAATTTCTATTGATAATATTGATAGTAAAGATTTCCATAGTAAGCAAAAAATAGGTTATATTCCTGAGGTTGCAGATTTTCCTAAAATTCTAACAACATATGAATATTTATATCATTTTGCTCTAATTTCAGGCTTATCAAAAAAAGATGCCGTTGCTAAAGTTAATTCTTTGCTTGAAACTTATAATATGAACACTCCAACTTATAAAAATAAAAGTCCATTTTTTATGTCAAGCGGCCAAAAGAAACTCGTTTTACTAATGCAAGCATTATTAAATGACCCTATAATCCTAATTTTAGATGAGCCTGTTGCAAATCTAGACCCACAAAATCGTTTAGAGTTTTATGAAGCTATTAAAAAATTTCATGAGCAAGGAAATACAATCTTTATTTCTTCTCACATTTTATCTGAACTTGAAAAATACATTGATAGTTATACCCAAATTGAAAATGGAAAAATTATTCAAAGCGGTTCTTTAAATGAACATAATGACAAGTTAATTTATAATTGGATTTTTGAATTATCAAGAGCTAATGATGCAACAAAATTTATTGATTTATTAAAGAAGAATAACTTTGAGTTTTCAATTAAAAACGAACAAACTTTTTTATTAAAATTAACATCTGAAAAACACAAAAATGAACTTTTGAATTTAATTATTCAAGATAATATTTCCTTTTCTAAATTTGAAGAATATAAGCAACAACTTGGAGATATTTACTTTGAGAAAAATAAGAAATAAAAAAGCAAATTTGCTCTTTATTTAAGATCTAAATTAGGCAGACCTTGAGATTTTGCTAATTGTTCTAGCAAAATTTTTAAACTATTTAAAATTTCTTGTCCTCTATCTTTAAATTCTTGTTTTGTTAAATCATAATTAGGTGATTTATTATCAAATTCTTTTAATGTTTCTTTTATCTTAGTTCAATTTGTTTTTCAATCAATGTGATTAACATTATCAACAATTTTTGGTTCAGTCTTCTCTTCAAAGTCTTTAGTAAATTCATTCTTTATAAATTCGCCATTTTTGTCTTTTGATTCATAAGTTTCACCCAATTTTTTATGTCATAGTCCCATTTCATGTATTAAATTAATAATTGCATGTGAGTGAGTATGTGAGTTTTTGTTATCTTCAAGATTTTGCTTTTCAATATCTTCTTCTTTTGTAATTTTATTTGGATTAAAAACATACGAGTTTATGAACTTTCATAATGAAATTAACGCACTTTGCAATGTTGCTAAATCAATATCACTGCCTTTTAATCTATCATCAATTGTTTTCAGATACTTAATAAATTCATCACCACTAAAAGCTAAATTAGTGTCTGCTAAAACTGCATCAACATCTTGATAAATTAATTCATATTTATACAAATACATTCCGAATTTTTCATATTCATCTTTATTAGAATTAGCATCAGGAAATCATTTTCTTAAAAAATCCCTAAGTGCTGTTTCATTATCAGCAATTGTTTGTTGGTTTGATAAGTCAACAAGTTTTTTCTTAAATCTAGTTTTATTTTTAATTAATTCATTTCAGATAACTTTATATTTAAAATAATTATCTTTAACATCTTTGAACAATGGCAAAACCAAACGATCATAAATTTCATAGATCTTTTTTGTTGGTTCAGCATTTGCTTTAAAATCTTCTTTTTTCTTTTGGTTATTATTGGGATCATCATTTTTTATGTCTTCATAATCCTCTCTACGACAACTAATCATAGCTAAAGGTAATAAAGCCATTGGGGTTATACCAACTAATAAATTTTTGAATATTTTTTTCATACTATATACCCCCAATCTTTGTATCTTCTATATCAATAACATTCTCAGAAATATTTTTGTCAAAACCCTTAAATCCATTTCAATAAAATGTCACTTCGGCTGCTATTTTTTCATTATCCGATTTGAAATCGAAATCATCATGATCTTCATTATATTTGACAAATTTAAGTTTTAATTTTATTCTACCCGCTTCATAAGGTGTGGGTAATATTTCTACATCAATTCTTTTAATTCCTTTCAAGGGGTTTATTATGCCATCTTCATCATTTAGGGCATAAGACAATAAATAATTATTTATATAAGATGCTAAAACTTTGGTTTGAAAAGAATCAGTGTCTAAATAATGAGCTTCAAAAACGCTTCTTTCATCATTATTTCAATATTTAAAGTCACGCATTTTTTCAACAGCTTTTTTTAGCAAAGGATAAAACGCTTTAGTTTCATGATATTTTTTTGTTTCAGAATTTAGAAAGTCTTTTAGCAAAATTCATTTTGGATGTGAAAGTAAAGTTTTTGTTGTTAAAAAATCTGCCGATACTAAATCTTCATAAGTATTTTTAATAATTTGAGTTTTTAATCTATGTCCATGGTCATCAAAATTAGAACTAAATCAAGAATAATCTTTGAATGAACCATCTTTTTTATGGACTCTAACAATTGCTTTTAATAATTGATTGGTACCAAAATATGGTGTAAACTTAAAATCAATTATTTCATAATAAGCATCAGTATCTTTTTTATTTTCAGGTATGTCGATACTAAATAATTCTTTTTTAAAACTTTGAAATAAATACATTAATCCTTTAGTATTTCAAAATTCTCAATCTGTTGCGCCTTTAATAAACTCATTGATGTTATCAACGATATTCATATATTTTCCACCATTAATTTTTAGCAATGGATTTTCAATATATTCATTAAATAATGGTAAATCACTTTCTCTTATTCCACTTGGACCAACACCAAATTTTTTATCGGTTGCATAACTTCTAAATCCATTAATGTAATATTCAACATCTTTTTTATTATCAGGAAAAATTGATTCATTTTTAAAGTTAATAATATTTTTGATTTTGAATTTTACATATTCAAAGGCATCATCATATGATTTTTGCGTAGTAGCATGTTCTCAATCTATATTAATATCTTTAATATCAACATTGAATTTATTTAAGTATAAAAGTAAAAATGCTTTAAATAATCTTCTTTGCTTAGCATTTTCTGGCAAAAGTCAAGTTTTTGCTTGCATATATTCAGGCAAAAATAAATCTTTTTTTAATATATTCTTGCCATAAGCATTGACCATTCTTCTTGAATTTAAATAAGAATAGTTAATTGACATGTTATAAATTACTCTAAAAATGATTGTCTGCAAATCTTCAAAATAAGGATCACCTTCTCTAATGTAATCGTGTTTATATTTGTTAATTAAAGCTAAAAATCATGTGTCATTAAAGCCATTAGCATCATCAATTTCATCAAATGTATAGTCATTTAAAAAGTTTTTAATATCCGATTTTTCTTTTGAATTTTCAATTATGTATGAATTTGATGAATTTAATTTTTATTTTCAACCACTAGTTAAAGAAAAATCAGGTTTATAAATATGCTTAATGTCTTTGTAAGTTAAGGTAAATTGATTTTTATTTTCATCATACTCAGCACTTTCATAATAAACTCTCTTACCATCTTGCTTAAAATAAAAAATTTTAAATTGATTATGAAAAATTGCAACTTGGTTGCCAGTTAATGTTTTTAAATAACTTCTAGATATTTTATTAATATCTAAATAACTATTTTTATTAACATTACAAGCTATTGCAACTAGGGGTGCAATAGGTAAACTTACAAATAAAATGGAACTATATTTATATTTTTTTGTCATATTTTGCTTTTCTTTTTACATTTTTTATTATAATGTAATTACAAAAAAATTGTAGATTTACTCTACTTTTTACTTTTTGTGGCATATTATGTGAAAGGGAAATAATGTTTTTCAATGCATCAAAATTTGGTAATTTAGAAATAGCAATCTTGGTAAACTTGTTGCTATATTTGTCAATTTTGTTAATAGTACCAATGGTTTTTATGGGCATTATGTCTATTTTTAAAATCAAAGTAACATCTAAAAAATCTATTTATTTATATGCCTTTTCAACTGGAATGTTTTTAATAATAGGTGCTGTTGGTTTTCTAAAAGAAGGATATATTAATTTAGAAAACTGATTACACACCAAAGGCAATAGAGGAGGTCTGCAATATACTGGAGGCAATGTTCTTTTAGAGCAAATTATTATTGCTTCAATTGCTGGACTTGCTGCTTTGTTAGGATTAGGTTCAGTTTTATTAAGTAGATATTTAATTAGCAAAAAAAATAAAACTGAACTTCATGAACATCACGAAGAACATGGTCACTCAGATCATTTAATTTCATTTAACGATATTGATAACCCGAAAGCTGCATGAGTTGCAATTATTATGCTTTTAAGTCATAGAATCATTGATGGACTTGTTTTAGGAATTTCAGTTTATCAAATGACTTCAAGTGAAATCAAAAATCCTAACATTGCTTTAATAGTTACTTTTAATTTACACTTACTTTTAGAAGTTGTTATTACATATTATCGCCAATTACAATATGGTGAAAAGAAGTCGAAAGCAATTTTATTTAATTTTATAACATTGCTTTTGATAGTTCCTATTATGTTTATTGGTGCATTTTTAGGTAAATATATCAACAGAGTCGGATGATTAATGCCTTCATTTGAAATTCTAGGAGGTTCAATTATTATATTTATGGCTGTTATTGAACTTGTACCTGAATTTATTCACTATAGAAATGAAGGACCAAAAGTAATTTATACAACATTAATTATTTTTGCATTTTCAATTGTATTCACACTAATCTTATTGAGTTTTCACTCACATACAAATCCACAAAAAATTATAATTGGTAGTAGAATTAGTTATTTTAGATTCAACAAATCGCTTAGTTTAGAAAGGAATTTATGAAGTATAAGACTTTGAAAAATATTACTTTAATAACTTTACCATCGCTTATTTCGATTGCAATGGTAAGTTGCGGTAATGACTATAATAAGTTGCATGATAATTATGTAACTCACAAAAATAGCCCTAATAAAGCTAATAATTTTTCTTATGCTTATGCAAATTCTTATGATGATACTTTAAAAGAAATTAATCTAGCTACAGGTAGTAAGTTATTAAGAATAGCATCTCAAAATCAACCTGAAATTGATTTTAGAGATAATATTTCCACAAGACCAACCGAACTTTGATACCAATTTGAATACGCTAGCTCAATCAGCGTTTATTATAAATTTCTAAGTGGATATAACCAAGGGGAATACCGTAACAGCAAAATTAAACAAGTAATTTATGAAGACGTAAGTGACGATAAAAAAGATCCTAAATTTTATTATCCTAAGAAAGATAAAGGAAATGGATTTTATAATCCTTATTTATTTGTACCTTCAAGCGATGGTGAATCAATTAATTATCAAGACATTAGCAATGAATATGCAGGATTATTTAATCAATTAAAAGTTGCCACATCGTTTAATATCAAAATGAGAAATGACCAAAATCATTGAATTAATTCAGATGGTCAAATTGTTAAAAAAAACTTAATTCCTTTTGGAGTTAGAGCAATTGATTTCAGGCTTGGTTTAATAAAATCATTTTTTCAAAATAAAGCATTTAGAGATGAATTTATTAAGAAAAATAATTTAACTAACATTAAAGAATTAGAAGATAAATATTATGATTCAAATAATCCTTATTTTAATGGCCCAAATTTACAAGAATTTTTCAAAAACCACCATGTGAACTATGAAAAATTTATTGAAAATTTATTAGCTTTCGATGAAAAGAGTTCTACAAGTAAAGTTAATAGTGACAATTTAGATTTTGAAACAGATGATGGAAAACCACATAATCTTATTGATTTTTTCAAATCATTATTTCTATATTCAAACTACATTGATGCAATTCCATTTGACTATTTAACAAATAAATATGGCAAAGATTTATTTAGTAATGAAGGATTTAAATGATTTTATGAATATGGAAAAACTAACAAAGATAGACTTTATTCTTCATATTACTTTATAAATTCTAATAACCAAAATCAAACAACTTTGTATCGTAATACAAATTATCAAAAAGATGGTGACATCTCATGACAAAACCAAAAACATTTAAATGAAATTGTTTATAACTACAACACAATTCCATTGCCACAAGAAACTTATAATATGCAAATGTTTAATGCATTTAAACAAAATATTATTTCAAAACTTGATGTTTCTAATTTAAATGCCGATCAAAAAGAATACATATTCTCTAATTTCAAAGAATTCAACTTAAACTTTGAAAGGCAATTTGAAAAATATAATTTACACAACAAAATAACATTAAATAATTTGCCAAGCGGTAACACTTTCTATTTCAATGAGGAATTTTCAAAACTATATTATGGAAAAACATTATCGGAACTAAAAAATAAATATCAAGATATTAATTCTTATTTAACAAACATTAACACATTGCAATTTCAAAATTTAATCAATAGGGTAGTTAATGTTTATGGTTTAATCAATTTACAAAATTTAAACAATGAATCATGATTTTCACAAGCTCCAACCGATTTAAACGTTTCATCTTCTAATTTAAACTCAACAAATTACAATGTTTTAAAAGATGCTCAAGAAAATATTAACAAGCAATTTTTATTAAGAAAAAATGCATCTAATTTACTAGAAAAATTTAATACTACAACCCAATTTGATAATAAAAAAATAGCTAATGAATTACAAAACAATGAATTTCAAAAGAAAATTATTACAGCTGATTTTGAAAATATTAAAACTGAACTAAATAAATTGCTTGAAAATATAAGTTCACCTATTGAATGAACTATTCCAATTTTAGGATTTAACTTAAGTGAAAATCAAATTAATGAACTCACAAAAATCGAAAATTTATTTAGCTCGATAAATCCATTACTAAAACCTAAAGTAAAAATTGTTTCTAATTTCGATGAATATAAAGAATACTTTCAATCAAATAAATCAATTTACAAAGAATCAACATTTACACTTTCTGAAAGTTCAACAACTACATTTATTAAAGAAATATTAAAAAAAGACAATTTTCAATTGCTTTCATATATCTTTAATTACTTAAAATTAATTGATAAGTCAACTTTTATTGAATTACAAGCACTCTTAAATGAATTTCAAACCAATTTATTTGGAACTTATAAACAAATTGAAGAAAAAACTTTAACAAGTAACGTGGAAGAAGTCACACAAAATAAAATACTAGATTTATTGTCAAACTATTTAGCTAGTTTAAAAACTACAAATGTAATAAATTTAATTAATGAAATTAACAATTTAATTTCTTATACAATTTCATTAGAAAATTCAGTCTCATTATCAAACTTTACTAAATCAGTTTATCAAAAATTCATTGTAAAACCATTTACTTATGATGGGCTTAGTTATTTGCAAGACATATATTTAAAATAAAGGAGAAAATATGATTAAAAACAAAAAAAAGGTTTTATTCTTAGTAACACCATTACTTACAATTTCAAGTGTTGGACTTATAGCTGCACAATGTAACCCATTCAGTAAAAATCCAATTAAATTAGATAGTTCTCAAATTCAACAAATTAAAGACTCTTTTGCATTTGGTTTAAAACCTGCTGGAAAAACTTATTTTGAACAAGAATTTGAAAAATTAACACCAGATAAAAAATTAAGATATGGACACCCTTTTGCTATGATTGATGAATATTTAAAAATTAAAGCAAAAGAATACGACAGCAATGCTGTTGAACTTAAAAATGATAAAGATGTCAAAAAATACTTTAATTTAGATTTTATTAATGTTAATAATTTAGCTTGGGGTCATACACTAACTTTAAAATTTGACTTTAATCCCATTACTAAATTACCATTTATTCATTGGGAAGTTTCATGCTCGGCTTATGGGGTTGAAGGTTCTGGCGATGTTATTATGGAAGAATTATAATTTTAATTTGCAACAAAAAAAGCATAGCTCAAGCTATGCAATTTTTAGTTTTTAGCAATCTTATTTCCTTTTAAAACCTGAAATTGTGTGTTGGAAGGTAGCAATCTTAATTCTATTAAAATCATATTTGTCAATTGTTAAAGAAATGGTTCCATTTTTGTCATCAACTGTTTCATTACGACTTCAACGATAAAAATATTCTTTAGACTTGCTTTCTATAGAAATTTTTGATGTATCGACATTATGCGCATATGTTTTTGAATAATCTTTTGGGTTTAAATCTTCAATATTTGCTATTATATTTTCTTCATTAATTGCCTATTTTTTAGAGATATTTCACAATTAAAATCTTGTTTAATACATTTTTTTATTGCAATTCATAGCATTTAAAATTTAAGGTCTGAATAAACAGGACAATGGTCAGAAATTTGAGCATGCCATTTGCGAGGGCTTGAATCATATGAAAGCCCTAAATCCTTGCATTTATTTAATAACTCTTTATCTTTTTCAATATCTCACAATTTATAAATATAGCTACCAATTGTTTGAAACTTGGTTTTAGCAAATAATTTATCATAAGGTTGTGAATAAACATTAAAATTAGCACCGAGTGAAGATTTATATTTTTCTTCATCTTTAAAAAGCGATTTATACCCTTTTTGTTCAATATCGTCAAAGGCACCTTTTCTTTGATTTCCTAATTTAATATTAGTATCTCCACCAAAGAAAATATTTTCATTATCACCATCTAGCTCATCAAATTTATCTAAAACTTTTCTTAGATGCATAGCTTCTGCAACTTCTTGGCTTCCATTGCCACCATATCCTGAACTTACTTCATTAATTTTTGGATTGATACCCGGTCCATCAAAATGATTAAATACAAATGTAAATTTACGACTTGAATTTTTATGTTCAAATAATGCACCAAATGGTGGTCTTACATATTCACAATCATCTCTTCATTTAGATTTGAATTTTTCTTGATAGCTAAATCCTTTTTTACCATTAGTAAAATCTTTAACTTCTAATTTTGCTGAATTATAAATGATGCTAGTATATTCTGCTTGGTTTTTTCCTGCATAAACACCTTTTAGTCTTTTAGAAGTAATGTGTTTAAATTTTTTAGTTTTCTTAAATTCATTTAACTTTTTGACAATTTCTTCTAAACCTTGCATACTTTCAACTTCAGTTAACCCCATAACATCTATATCATAAGATGCAAGTCAATTAGCAATAAGATTAGCATGAACTTGATGTTTAGGTAAATTACCTAAATTGCATATATTTCAATGACCTCATCTTAATATTTCAGATTCTTTTTTAAAACCTGAAATTTTATATTTTCTAGTTCCTATGTTTTTGTTATTTATTTTATCAAAAAATGAAAGCAACACTTCAATAGTACCATTACCTAAATTTTCAACTCTTTCTATTTTTCAATCAACTTTTGTTTCATCAATTCCACTAATTAAAAAATCTTCTAATAGTTTTTCTTTTGTTACATTATTTTTGTATTTAGATGCAATGTCACTTGCATATTTTTTATCTTTTTCTTTAACATCAATTTGAAAATCTTTAATTAGTTCAGACATTGGAATAAATCCAGATACTAAATAATCTCTTTTGCCAACAACATTATTGTCAAAATCATAAAATGTAACACTAACTATAACACTAGTGTCATTAAATTTTTTTATACTACTAATTTCAACTTTAGCTAATGATTTGTCATAAGTTAAATTAAAATCATCTTTTGTTACATCTTCAACATTTTGTTGCTTATTTTTAAGTGAAATTTGAAAATTATCAATAATTTTATTTCAATTATTATTGCATGAAAAACTTATAAACATAGGAGAAGTGACTATAGGCACTATAAATAAAAAAGTCAAAAAAGTTCTCTTAATTTTCATAGTAGTATTATAAATTATTTAATTTCATTTTTAATTGTTTGAATATCGATACCAAGCTCCAATAAATGATCCCTAATTACAATAGCTTCTTCGAATTTGTTTTCTTTAGAGTACTTTTGCATTTCTTTAATTAAGTTGTTAATGTATTTGCGATTGTATCTTAAATCCTTAGCTTTTTCTTTAGATTCAAAGTATGATGCAATATCATCAACCAAAATTGCTGCTTGAATAGGTGCAGGAATTGGTTTTTTAATAGTTTTAGGAATAATATTATGTTCTTTATTAAATTTTTCTTGAATAGCACGTTTGTTTTGATTATCAATAATACATTTTTGCATTGATTCTGTGATTGTGTCGGCATAAAAAATAACTTTTCCATGGTCATTTCTAGCAGCACGTCCAACAATTTGAATTAAACTTCTCGTATCTCTCATAAATCCATTACTATCAGCATTTAAAATACAAATTAAACTAACTTCAGGAATATCAAGCCCTTCTCTTAATAAATTAATTCCAATTACAACATCATATTTTCCCGTTCTTAAAGCTTTAATAATTTCATTACGTTCTAATGTATTAAACTGATCATGAATATAAGCAGACTTTATGCTTTGTTCTTTTAAATACAAAGAGAGTTCTTCAGCATGTTTTTTAGTTGTTGTTAAAATTAATGTTCTTTCGTTTTTGGCAATTTGTTCTTTAATATGATCATAAATATCTTGAATTTGATTTTGTTTGGTTCTAATTTCAATGATTGGATCTACAAGTCCTGTTGGTCTTATTAGTTGACTAATAACTTCTCCATTAGTTTTGTTTAATTCATAATCACCTGGAGTTGCGGATAAATAAATTTTTGGAAAATGAAAATTTTCAAATTCTTGAAATTTTAAAGGTCTATTATCTAATGCTGAAGGTAATCTAAATCCATATTCAACCAATGTTTCTTTTCTTGATCTATCTCCATTATACATTCCATTAAGTTGTGAAATCATAATATGACTTTCATCAACAAATACTAATGCATCAGATGGTAAATAATCAAATAAAGTATATGGTCTTTGACCAGGTGCTCTTCCATCTAAATATCTTGCATAGTTTTCAATACCACTAGTAAATCCAAATTCTTGAATTGAATCTAAATCATTTAATGTACGATCTTTAATTCTTTGAGCTTCTAATAATTTATCACGGTCTTTAAAATATTTGATTCTTTCGTCTAATTCTTCTTTAATTTCAGCAACCATATTTTCTAAATAAATTGGATTAACTGTATAGGTAGTTGCTGGAAAAATAGTTAAACTTTTATGTGATTTTAAAACTTCTTTAGTAATAGGATTTATTTCAGAAATTTTTTCTATTTCATCATCAAATGTGTCAATTCTTAAATTAAAATCATTAGTGTATCCTGGTGCTATTTCATAAATATCACCTTTAATATCAAATTGACCACGATCTAATTCACCTTTGTTACGGTCATAAGCCATTTTAATTAATTTTCTTGTAAATTCTTTACGTGGAATCTTTTGTCCAACTTCAATTGGAAAAAAATTAGCACGATATTCTGTAGGATTATATTCACCATAAATAGCAGCAACTGATGCTACAACAATAGTGTCTCTTCTAATACTTAAAGCATTAATTGCAGACATTCTCATAGCTTCTAAAATTTTGTTATTTTGTGAAGTTTTTTCAATAAATAAATCTTTTGAAGGCAAATAAGCTTCGGGCTTGTAATAATCAAAATACGAAATAAAATATTCCACTCTATTCTCAGGAAAAAAACCTTTTAATTCAGAATATAGTTGACTTGCTAATGTTTTATTATGGCTTAAAATTAAAACAGGTCGATTTGCTTTTTCAATTACATTTGCAATAGTAAAAGTTTTACCAGAACCAGTAACACCCAAAAGCACTTGATGTTCTTTATGTTCTTCTAATCCTTCTAATAAATTTGCAATAGCTTCAGGTTGATCCCCTGCCGGTTTGTAATCGCTAACTAACCTAAATATTTTTTGATCATTACTCATATTAATATAATTTTAACTTAAAGTAACTTATTAAATTTAGAAAATAAAACACGGAAATCCGTGTTCAGCTTTTATTTATCAATATTATGATGTATATTGAAAATAATAATTTGGTTGGAGTTCTGGTCTATGTGAATGTTGATTTTCATAACCATCATGTCTATTTATAGCTTTATATCTAGGAAGATAATTTAAAGCGTTTGATTTATGAGTTGCCAAAATTGATGCTAATTGTGTGTCTGAAGTTCCTTTATTTAATTCTGCATACAATCAATGTCTATAACCGTCTGCTTCTTCACATAATGGTCCACGCCCTCTAGAATTTAAACAATAAGCACAAACAGTAAATGTATTTTGTCATCTCATTATTTCAAAGAAATTATAAAAACTTCTTGACATTGTTTGATTTTGAAAAGTTATTTCTTCATAACCTAAAGTACCATTTTGAGCTCTTGATGTTACAACTTTTTTCTTATAATCAAATACATAAGTTGCTACTTTTGAAGTTGTATCATAACTCAATGTTTTACTTGTTATATTACTATCAACTACTGTAGAATCATACTTGAAGAATAATTTCATATTCGCTAGTTTCTGTGTTTGATTGCCATTTGCAAAATTTGTAAGTACTTGATTCATAATTGATTCTAAATACGTAATATCATATGAAATTCCATAAGTAAAACCAAATGTATCATCTTTTTTAAAGTTAGAAAATTCAACTTCTTTTTCTTTTGAAATATTTGACCCAACGTGTGTTATTTTTGCATGAACTTTTAATTTTCCTGTTTTATCGTTAGGGTCTAATCAATAATAACTTAGTTGATATCCTGAAGGAAGGGCAGCAGAAGTCGTTGTTATATTAGCATCAGTTACTGTTGAAGCAAGTTTGCTTTTATCAGTAATATCAAACGTTAAATCATTTAGAAGACTATCAATATTTTCAGAAATCCTTGCTTTGATTTGTGTTTCAAAGTCTACTTCAATATTTTTTTGTGCTGACGAGGTATATGGATGATGTGTATCTTCAAAATTATTTGGTCTATTTAATTGTTTAAAAATCCTATACCCAAATTTTACTTTGTATCCATTAATAGAATAATCACTAGCTTGTTCTGAAAACTGAATTGTTTCATCTCCTGTATAAACATAATCAATATATTTTCTAACCTCAGCATCTTTATCACTAGCAGCTAAAATTTTGTCAAGAATTTCTTGTGCCGAAGTGACATTAAGATTATTTTTAGCAGTTGCACTTGCAATTTGAGTAGGTATATAAACTTTAAATTGTGTAGGTATTGAATTTAATGTAATACTATTTCTAATTGTAGAATCTTGTTTTGAAATCATTGTAATTCTTGCAAATAATTTACCATCAACGTCATTAGGATTTGTTTCTACCAATCAATCATATTTGTTTTGATCAAATCCGGCTTGTGATGAAGTAACTGTAAATGAACTCATTGCTTTAGCAACTTCAGATGCAAATGTTGTTGTAGCAGTGCTTTTAACACTATTCGCTAAGTCAAATGTTAATGTAGCAAAATCTTTATCCAAATTCTTCTTCAATATATTTGTGAAATCAAATTCTTTAGTGTCTTCTTTTGAAATTATTCCAGTTTTATTATCACTTGGAGCATCATTAATAGGGACATTAACATTCATTGTATATTTAAAAATAAGTTTATTTCCATTTGTTGTTAAACTTGGATTTGTTAATGAGAATGTATGTGCAGCGTTTGGTGCTGAGTAATTATCTAACATAGTTTGCAAATCACTCAATATTTGTCATGCATCAGTTTTATTAGAGAATTTATCCAACACATCTTGCATTGAACTAATATTAGGAATGTCAGTTTTCAAATTACCTTTTAATAAATTATCATTTGTAATTTGATATGGATCAAATCCAGTAACTTGTTGATAATCTGAATAAAATATAGAACCAGACGCTTTATCTTTTATTTCAGCTCTAACAAGTGCAGTTCCAGTTTTATAATTTAATTTTCTAGTTGATGCTTCAATTCCAATTACTTCATAATTTGGAAAATCTGCTCAAGTGTGAGGTGATTTTAACGTAAATGTGAAACTTGAATTATTAATCATATCTATTCTTGGTTTTGGAGTTTGATAATCAATTTGCAAGTTAGCTTTCAAATTATTGAATTCTTTATTTTTATTATTAATAATAATATCGGTAAATGAAACAATTACTTCTTTTGCATACTCAACATGTTGAGTAGTTGAAGCAGCACTACTTAAAATGACATCTTTTTGTACAGTATAATGGAAAATTAATTCATATTTATTTGCAGGATTTTTAGTAACTGTAATTGAATTATCTTTCAATGTTCAACCATTATCAGTTGGATAATTAATATTTTCAGTTATGTCTTTATATTTATCGCCTGAAAGATAATCATCTAGGTTTGTAATTTTTCCATCATTTTTTGCAGTTACACTTAATTGTTTTGTAGGTGCATCCTCTTTAAAGTTTCTTAAAGTTAAATTAGTTGTAGAAACAATTTGTGATTGCAATAATTTAGTTTTAATAACTAAATCTATTTTAACATCTTTATTAATATCAGATTTATCGGTGTTTGCAAAAGAAAGATCAAAATATTTTGAATCTAATGTGTTAGTTAAAGTTCAATCACTATTTTCATTATAAGTTGATGCTAATTTATCATGATTATATCCATCATATGTAGCAACTCTACTTTGCGCATAAGCAACATATTGTTGAATTTTTGTATTGTGATTTGCAATAATTGGAGTAGCAAATGAAACATTGATTGTTTTTGTAACAACAACATTTTCTTTGACATAAGTATTATCTGCATTTTTTTTAACAATTATTTGTTTTGTTAAAGTATAAGTTAAAACTAATTCTTCAATATTATTAGCATTAGCTTTTTTAGCGTGGTCAATTTTATATGTTATGTTTGTTAATTGACTATCATCAAAAATCCCATATTCTTCGAGTTTTGCTTTTAATAAAGCATCTTGTAATCCACTGGTTGCATCTTCAATTTCATGTGTTGACATTAAATCATTGATTGCAGATTTTGCAGTATATTTAAGAACATTAGATGATGAAATACCATCTAAGTTAAATCCATTTAAAGTAACAATTTTGGTTACTTCAATATTAGTTTCTCTATGTTTTAGAATTGCAGTAATTGTTAATGTACCGTTTTTATCATTTGGATCTAATAATGAATATACAAGTTCATAATCTGATGGGATAGTAGGAGTTGCAGTAATATCACTTTCAACTACTGTTGATGCTAATCTTGATTTGTTTGTAACATCTAAAGTTAAAGAATTCTTTAGTTCTTCTAATTTTTCATTGATTTTAGCTTTAATTTGTGTTTCAAAATCAACTATAAATTTCTTCATGTTTGTTACATGACTTTGAGTTGTGGTGTCTTCAAAATTATTTGGATCATTTAATAATCTATCAATTTGATATTCAATTTCTATTTTATAAAGTCCTATACGTTTGAAATTCATTGGGTTTTTAATAAATTCAATAGTATCATCCCCGTTATATGTGTAATCTACATATTTTTTTATCATTTCATTCGCAGGATTAGAACTTGTTATTATTTTGTTAATAATATCTAAAGTAGAGGTTTCACTAATATTATTTTTAGCGGTAGCATTTTCAATTTGGCCTGTTTGATAAGTCTTAAATTGAGTACTTAAATTATTTAAAACAATGCTTTTCTTGATTGTTGGGTCTTGTTTTGAAATCATTGTAATTCTTGCAAATAGTTTGCCTTTAACATTATTAGGATTTAGTTCTACTTCTCAATCATAATCATTTTGATTAAATGAAGCATCAGACGAAGTAACTTTAAATGAAGAAATATTAGCGGCAACTTCTGAAGGCAAAGTTGTTGTAGCATTCGCTTTTACTTCATCAGAAAAATCAAATGTTAATGAGCTTATAACATCATCAATTTGTTTTTTGAAAACGTTTGTAAAATCAAATTCTTTAGTATCTTCTCTTTCAATTTCAGTAGTTTTATCATCAGTCGGAGCATCATTTGCAGGAATTGTTGCAATAATTTTGTATTTTAATACTAATTTGTTGCCATTGATTTTTAGATCAACAATTTCTAATCTGTGATTTGTTACATCAGCTGTTGGTTTAACAAAATTATCAAGCATTGTTTGCAAAACATTAAATACTTGATCTGGATCAGATTTATTAGTAAATTTATCTAATACTTGTTGCATTGTGTGAACATCAGATAGATTTGTTTTCAATGTTCCTTTTAATAAATTATCATCAGTAATTGCAAATGGTAAAAATCCATCAACAAGTTCCATTTCTGAACTTGTAATAGTGTTAGTTTTTTTGTCTTTAATTGTTGCTTTGATGAACAATTTACCATCTTTATAATTAAATTTTATTGAAGATGTATCAACACCAACAATTTCGTAATTAGGAAAATCAGTGGCAGTAAAAGGTGCTTTATAATCAACAGTAAATTTAGAATTATCAACTTTATCAATTCTAGGTTTTGTGCCTTGGTATCCAATTACAATATTTGCTAATAATTTTGAAAATTCATCACCCTTGTTTTTATTAATAATGCTTGCGTAAGAAACTTTTACTTGGCCATTATGTGATAACAATTGAGTTGTTGCTGATAAACTACTTTCAACAACGTTTTTTTCAACAACATAATTAAAAATCAAAGTTTTTTCATCTAAAGGATCTTTTTGAACAGTAATAGAATTATCTTTTAAAGTTCAACCATTGTCGCTTGGATAATTAATATTTTCAGTTATGTCTTTGTATTTATTAGGTGCAAGATAATCATCTAGGTTTGTAACATGACCATCATTTTTTGCTGTCACACTTAATTTCTTTGTTGGTTTATCTTCAAAAAAGTCTAATAAAGTTAAATTAGCTTGCGATGAAATCTCGGTTGCTAATAATTTGGATTTTACAACCATTCTTAACTTAACTTCTTTGTTAGTATCAGATTTGTCGACTTGTTCAAAGGTGATTGTAAAATATTTGCTATCTAATGTTTTATCAATCTCTCAATCATTATTTTCATCATAAGTTGATGCTAATTTATTGTGGTTATATCCTTGTTTTAACGCAATTTTTGAATTTACATAACTAACATAGTCTTGCATTCTAGCATTATGTTCAGAAACTATTGCAGTTTCGAATGAAACTTTAATGGTTCTTTCTTCTATCAAAGTACCATATTTAAATGAATTATCATCATTTTTGCCAATAATAACTTGTTTTGAAACTGTATATGTTAAATTTAATTCTTCAATATTATTATCAGAAACTTTTTTAGCACTTCTAATTTCATAGGAAAGTCCATTCAATAAACTATCATCAAATGAGCCATATTCTTCAAGTTTAGCTTTTAAAGTCCCTCCCTGCAAGGTAGCTGTTGCATTTTCGATTTCATGTGTTGACATTAAATTTGCAATTAATGATTTAGGTGTATAACCCAAAACAGCTGATGCAGGAATAGTATCTTTTTTAAAATTAGGAATTGTTTTTTCAACTGTTTTAGTAACGTTTGGATCTTCTTTGCTTGTAACTGTGGTAACAACTTTAAGTTCACCAGTTTCATCGTTTGGAACTAATTTATGGGTAATATCATACTTGTCTTTATTAGGATCGGTGATTGGTGACAAATTACTTTCTGTAACTTCTGAAGGCAATTTATTTTTGCCATTTACATCAATATTTAAGTTCTTAATAAAATCATTTAATTCTTTTGCTTTTTGGTTAGCAGTAAATCCAATTAAAGTAAATTGTCTTGTTTCGGTTTTGCCGAATTTTTTGGTTAATGTAACTGTTAAAATGACATTTTGCAAATCATCTGATAATGAAAGCTCTAATTTGATATCTTTTGCAACACTATTTATATTTTTGTAGTTAAATCTTTGTTCAAAATAAGTTTGAAAAACAGGTGTATCAAATTTTAATCCATCATTTTCTCATTTATTTTTAAAATCAATTGCTGAATATGGAATTGCAACAGGGTTTCCTGAACCATCAACCTTGTTTTTAACAACCATATATTTCAAAACATTTCTAAAATAAAAATATACAACAGTCGTTGTAGTAGCAGCCACTGCTGCAATCGAAAGTGCCAATATGGCATTTTTTCTTTTTTTGTTTGACATAATTTTTCCTTTTCTTTAATTTTTTTAGAATTTTTAAGTTTTTTTAAAAACCTTGCATATAAGTAAAAAATAGGCATTGTTGCCTATTAAAATTAGATAACTTTAGTTGCACCTAAAATAAAATAATCAATAAGATATTTAGAACAATTAAGAAAATTAATATTCCTGCTAATGTTCAAATTAAAATTGATCATTTGTCTTTTGGCTTAGGTTCTTCTTTAACGGCTGTAACTGTTGGGTCTTTAATAACAACAAATTGAGTTTTTTCGACAACTTCAGGTACGTTTGCTAATAAATCAACTTTTGGTTCTTCTTTCTTTTCAATTTTTTCAGGTTTTTCATCTAAAACCATGTCAACAAGATTGTTTTCTTGCAAGAAGTTAATAGCATTTTTGTTTTCAACTTTTTTGCTTTCTAATTCTTGTACAATAACTTTAGCTTTGTCAACATTAACAGATCCACGATATGCACCATCACGGTGGAATCATACTCTTGTATTCTTATTAGTTGTTTGACTAATGGCAATAAATTCTTTAACTGCATCTAAAAATTCAGTAAATTTTTTTACATTTTTAGAATTTGCCATTTTGAAATTGAAATAGATATTTTCTTTATCTTTTGTATCTCATTTTTCAGAAATGTAAAATCTTTGTAAACCACTAGTTTTCTTTTTACCTAAGTTGGCTTCTTTATTTAGGTCTTTGGCTTTAATTGTAGTAGTGGTAGTTTTGGTTTTTTCGGTAGCCATTTTTTTATACTCCTATGATGTAATTTAGTGTTCACATTATATTACTTTTTAATTTAATAGATATTACAACAATAAAAATCAATGTTTTTTGCTAAAAATATGCTTGTATTAAGGCATTTTAATTGCATTTTTCAATAAAAATGTTTAATTTATGAATAGAATTCATACAAATTTCATAGAAAATTGAATGCAGTTTGCATGCACATTTACTTTTCACATAAATAAATAAGGAGATATGGTAAAATATGAAAATTATGAAAAATAGAAAGACATTAATTATTTCAGGTTTATCAATTATTACTCCACTTGCTTTTGCTTCATTAGCTATATCATGTGGTTGCAATGGAGAAAAAGCAAATGCTTACGGAGTTAATTTATTGAGTAAACATTTTAAATATGATAAAGTCACCAAAACTAGTACATTAGATCTAAGTAATACAAACATAACTCACATTAAATCAGGAGCTTTTAATGGAAATTTCTTAGCAAGAGTTGCACAACAAAAAGATTTTCCTATTAAGGATTTAGTTCCATCAGAAAATAATCCAGGAAAATTACCAAAAATTGATAAATTAATCTTACCTAAATCACTTGAATATATTGGAAAAGATGCATTTTCTAATTTACAAATAAAAGAAATTGACTTTAATGGAAATACTTCTTTAAGAATGATTGATAGAAATGCATTTTTAGGTAACAATCTAGTAAGTCTAACTTTACCTAATGCAAATCTTGAAATTAAAGAAAATGCTTTTGCTGAAAATGCATTAACTAACATAAACTTAGGAAAAATCACAAAAGTTTCCGATGGTGCTTTTTCAAGAAACAAAATTGCAGAACTAACTTTACCTGAAACATTGACTGAAACATCTTTAAATGCATTTACACCACAAGATGAAAACATTACTAAAACAAAGCTTATTGTAAAAAATGCAAGTCTTTATCAAAAACTTGTTGAAGAACTTAATGTCTCACCATATAAAAACAAACTAGAAATTGCTAATACTTAATTTTTAATTAATCTTGGAATGCACAACCTAAAATTGTGTATTTTTTATATGTAAATTGTAAATTTTAATATATGATAATTTTTGACTTTTTTAAATAACTGCTTAAGGAGGTTTAATATGAAAAAGATATATTTTGCTGGTGGTTGCTTTTGAGGTGTTCAAGCATTTTTTAAAACAATTAAGGGTGTTATAAAAACTGTTGCTGGTTATGCAAATTCTAATGTTAAAAATCCTTTATATTCAGAAGTTAAATCACAAACTACTACAGCTGTTGAAACAGTTGAAGTTACTTATGATGAAAATATTGTTTCTTTAAATACTTTAATTAAAAAATTTTTTAAAGCAATTGATCCAACTGCATTAAATTTTCAAGGTCCAGATTATGGAACTCAATATCGCAACGGAATTTATTATGTTGATGAAAGTGATGAATCTATAATTAAATCTAAAATCACTAAACTAGCTAAAAATATTAAAGGTAAGATCGTTACAGAAATTTTACCTTTGCAAAATTTTTATATGGCTGAAGATTATCATCAAGACTATATTGACAAACATCCTCAAGCATTTTGCCACATTAAATTAAAATAATTTTTTGAAACAAAAAACCTCCCTGATTACAAGGAGGTTTTTTAATTTTAGCGAAATAAATTATCCAAAAAATTGGTCAAACTCTATAGCTTGAAATTGAAACTCATTGATAATTCCTCTCATACTTTGCATTTGATTTCACCCTTCATCACTCATTAATCAATTTCAACAATCATCTCTTATCATCCTAATATATGGGTAATTATTATAATTGTATACAGTACCAAAATAATTAATAGGTGATAGTCCACCACCGCCACCATTTATATATCAATTCGCTAATGTATATGCTCTACCTTTAATATTAGAAGGAATCGAATTATTTTTAATAATTACATTAAATTTATCATAATTGCCACTATAACCGCATAAAACACGTCCAATAGAATAACTTGTTATCATTATTGTTCACATTTCTCTAAGTCTTTGAAGTCTTTGAGCAGCTAAAGTAACTAGACTATTGTAATTTGAGTTATTAATTTCTGTTTCTTTTGCTAATAATTCTTGATATGTAAAACTATTAATTTGAGGTTTATCATTAAAATAGGATTGAACTCAATTTCATTGATTATATTCGGTATTTGTTAACAATGAGAAATATCTTGATTGTACAGGAATATGATTTATATCAAATCATTTTTGGAATCAAGGTGTATCAAAATGATATCTCGCACCACCAGTTGTAAATCACTCTTTGATTTGTTTTATCTTACTATGAATTCTAATTTTATTGTCACATATTGCTGAAATTGTAGTTTTTGCATTAGTTAAAGCAGTAACTGTATTATCATAATCAACTTTTAATGAATTATGATTATTAAACACATCTCGTGCTGCTTGCAATGCATTAGCAAAAGTTATATATTCAGGTTCATCAACTTTCATATAAGATTTAATAACATGGTCTCTACCTTCAACATCCTTAATTAAATCTTCTAACGCTTTACGTGAAGCAAGTTTCATTCCATTAAGACCATTTGCCGCATGATATTTACTTTCAAGGTTTTCTCTTGCTGCTTTATAATCATTTGGTACATTTGCATCAGTATTTTTTACTGCTTTAGCATGAATTAATGCTTCTATAAACTCTTGTTTTTCAGAATCACTCAATATAAAGTCAGTAGCTCCATTTAATACATCAGCTTTTTGAATTCATTCATTTAAAGTATCAAATTCAGTTTTAGCAGAATTTCATAATCCTTCTTGAGTATTGAATATTTCATCGATTTTTGTTGCAAGATTTGAAAGCTCATCTTTTTTAGTGCTTGATTTAAAAATGTTTTCAACTTGATTTTTAATGTTGTTTGCATAGTCTCCAACTATTTTAAACAATACTTTTGTTAAAGAAAATCCTGGATTTTCAGATGCATGACCTTTAAAGATATCATTCTTTTCTTTTAATTTAGCTTGTATTTGTTTTTGTAATTTGACAACTTCTAACCAGTTGTCAAATTCAACTTTTGTTTGATTGCAGAAATTTGTTAGTTCTTCAACCAATTGATTAATAGTATTAATTGTTGCATTGTTTAATCTTGTATATGCATTATCAATTGTTGATTTTCTATTTGAATACTCATCAACTAATGGATTCTTATATGCTGGATCACTATACAATTCAAATGATTGAATTTCATCAATTTTGTTTTTAATTTCATGATTTTTTAATAAATCTAATAATGTTTTGATATTTTCTTTCTTATATCCTAGTAATATTTCATTAGCTTTATTTTCAAATTCAGATTTTTTACTATTTAAAGCATTTTTTCTAGTTTGAATGTCTTGTTCAGGAATAGTAAATTCTAATTTGTTGGCTTCAAGAAATGGATTTAACTCATTTCTAAAATCTCTTACTTTAGCTTCATAAGTAGGATTATTTGTTACAACGTCTAATTTTGAAGAAAGCTTGTTAAAGAAAGTTAACAATTGTGCTTGTTCTTTTAATGCAGGAACAATTTTTGCTAAATCTTCCAATTTTTTAGTTTCATCTTTAATTGTACTTCATGCTAATTGTCTTTCATTAGGGTCAATTTTTGAAAAACTTAAAATTGAATTAATGTGATCAATTATTTTTTGTTGATTTTGATCGTTTGAATCCAACTCATTTTTTAAAGTTTCAAGCACAGCAGCTTTTGCGGCATTTTCCTTACGTGCTTGTTTGAATAAATCATCTCTATTCTTAGCTTTATCTTTAATTTCCTCTAATTTAGTTTGATTGAACTTATTAGTTTTTAATTCATTGATAAAACCTGATTTTTCAGGATTATTGATATAGTGTAATCCATTAACATAATCTTTAACTTCATGATATTTCAATAATCCTTCAACTTGTGATTCTAAATCAGTAATTTTTTCTAACAATGTTTCAGCATCATTTTTAGCAGAAGCATGTCCTTTAGCTTCTGCGTCTTGTTTTACTTGAGTTGCTAAACTTTTAGCATTTTGCAATTTAGTTTTAGCTTCATCAACTTTTGTTTTATCTTCAAAATCATTTTCAACTATTGATTTAGCGGTATCAAAATCTCTATTTGCTTCTTGAAGTTTTTGTTTAATTGAGGATTTAATACGATTTATTTTAGCTTCTGTATCAGAAATTGCTTCAGCAATATTTTGCTTTAATGTTTCTGCTTCTACTTTTTTGGTAGAATAATTTTTAGTAGTTGCTTTGGTTAATGTAGTTTCAACTTTAGTTAAAGCATCATTTAATTTTTCAACAGCTTTTTGAAGTTTTTCAATATTTTCTCCAGCATCAGTTATTGCAGTTTTAGCTTGTTCAAAAGCAGTATTTGCTTCATTATATGCATCTTCTACTTCTTGTTTATTTTCATTTTGAACTCTATTTAATTCACCTAATTCACTAGTTATTGCATCGGTGGCTTGTTTTAATTTATCAAGTTCTTGGTTGATAGCAAAAACATCCTTATTTTCAGGTTTACTTTGAATTTCAGAATGTTTTGCAATTGCTTTTGTATTAAGCTCTTGCAAGGCTGCAATTTTTTCAGTAGATAAATCAATGTTACCTTTAGCATCTATTGCTTCCTGTTTAGCATCGTTAACTCTCTTAATTTCATCTTTAATTTCTTGAACAACTGCGTCAATTCTATGTTGTTCATCTTCTTGTGCTTGTCTTAGTTTTTCTTGTGCTGCTAAAAGTTCATCATCTGCTTTTTTAACTAATGCATGAGCTTCATCTTTTTTTGTTCTATAACCTTTATCTTCAGCAAAAGTTTCAGCTTCCTCTGCAGTTTGTTTAGCTTGATTTAATTTCTCAATAGCTGCAGTTATTTTTGCAACATTTTTATCAGTAATTGCTTGTGATTCATTAACAGCTTCATTAACAGCTGTTTCAGCATCAATAACTTTCTTAGTTACTTCTCTTTTGATTCTTTCTAATTCACTATTTTTGTTACTATGTGTAGTTTCTGAAGTAGTAATTAAATCATTTAATTTTTTAAGTAATGGTTTAAGTTCTTCATTTAATATGTTTTTAGAAATATTATGCGTTGAATGAACAGCTTCAGCTGCATTAATTTCTGCTTGCAATAAAGGCAATTTTTGTTCTAATTCATCAACTTTTGTTAAGTCTTTAACATCATCTAATTTAGATTGAAGAGAAGTCATCGCATCAGTTAATGCTTGTTTAACTTGTCTTATACGTTCTTGTTCAGCTTGATTTAATGAATCAATTTTTTCTTTGATTTGACGTTGTTTTTCAATAACTTCATTTAATTTAGGCTCAACATTTTCAGTATTTTCATCATGTTCATTAGTTTCAATTTCCTCTTTAACTTTTCCCAATGCTTTTTTAGCATCTTCTAGTTGAGTATTTGCAGTTTCTAATTTTGAAACATCATTTGATGATTCTACTTCGGTTGCTTTATCTAATGCTTGTTTTGCTTTTTTCAAAGCTTTTGTAATGTTTTCATTAATTTTTGCTATTTTTTCATTATTAGCAATTTCTAATTGTTGTTTTTCATTTTTAGCTGTATTAACTAATTCTTTTAAAACTTTTAATCTTGTTTTAATAGAATCAATGTTTTTATTAGCAGCAGTATCATATTCAGGAATTTTTGTTTCTGTAGTTTGAATAGTTGCTTCTAATGTTACTAATTTTTGCTTTAAGGTTTTAATTTTATCTTTATTATCTTTAGCATCAGTTAATGCATTTTGAAGATTAGTTTTTAAAGTATCTAATGCTTCTTCAACTTGCCTAATACGATTATTTTCTTCATTTAGTTCATGATCAACTACATCTATTTTATCTTGCAATGTTTGTTGTAATTGAGTTAATTTATCAAGTTGAATTTGATATCCTTTGGCTGTAACTTCTTGTTTTAAAGTTTTTAGTTCTTCTAATATTGCTTTTAATTCATTTAATGATTCTGTAAGCTTAGACTTTTCTTTTGAACTAATAGCATTATCTGCTTTAGTTGAAGCTGTAGTAATTTTAGTTTCTAATGCGGATACCTTATCTTCAATTTCTTTTTTATCCAATTTTAATTGTGCTAATTTAGAATCATAAGTTGATTTTGCATTATCAAATACCATTTTAAATTGTTGATAATTAGGATTTGTTTTTGTTTCGTCATGTTGATCAACAATCTTTTGATTTAAAGTTGTTGCTGTGTCAATTACAACTTTTAATGCATCTAATGTAGTTTGTTTTTCATCTAATGTGTTTGCATTATTAACATCATTTAACTTGTTTTGCAAGTTTGCTTTTGCTTGATCTAATTCTAATTTTAATTGAGCAATTCTTTGTCTTTCTTGTTCTTCTTCATTTTTCAAAGCTTGCAATCTTTGATTTGCAGCTGCAAGTTTAGTATTTAACTCTTGTTTTAATGCTTTAGCCTTATTTTCAAGTTCAGTATATTCGATTCCTTTTGCTTCATTTTCAGAAGCAATAACTTTTTCAATTGCTTTCTTTATATCAACAATTGCTGACTTAACTTCAGCAATTGTTGATTGATGATCATCAAATTTCTTCATTGCTGCTTCGGCTAAAGTTTTTGCAGTTTCAAAATTTGCATTAGCAGTTGCACGTTCTTGTTCAATTTGAGTTTTTAATTGTTCTAATTGTTGTTTTTTATTATTAGCCTCTGTTAATTTACTATCAAATGCATCATATTCCACTTGATATTTAGCTTTATTTTCTTCAATTTGAGTTTTAAAAGTGTTTGCATTTTCAATTATTGGATTAACTTCTAAAAGAATTTCTTTAGCTTTTTCTAAATTATGAGTTTTAGTTAATGCATCATCAATTTTTGTAATAGCTGTGCTTAATTTAGTTGTTTGTTCATTAATTTTAACTTTTAATGCGTCAAGATTTTTTTGTTCAACTTCATCAATTTTATCTTTTAAAGTAGATTGTTTATTTTCAGCTTCTTCAATTTTTTGTTCAAGTTCTTGTTTTGCATCATTTAAATTAGCTTCACCTGCTTGTTTTGCTGCTTCTTTAGCATCTTCAATTGCTTTATCTAAATCTTTCTTAGCATCTTTTAATTTTTCTAAGTCTTCACCATTTAAAGCTTCATCAACTTTTTCAGTAGCTTTTTTAAGATCTTCTTTGGCTTTAATAATAGCTTCACGAGCTTTAGTTTCTTTTTGTTCTAAGTCTTGTAATTTTGCCTTAGCTTCTTCTAATTTAGTTTTAGCATCATCAATTTTGCTTTTAAAGTTATTAGCTTCAGGTGCTAACTTAGGTTCGTCTTTAACTTTGTCATATAATTCGTCTGCTTTTTCAATTGCTTTTTTGTAATTTTCAATTGCAGTTGAAATTGTATCTTTATTATTTGTTGCTAATGCGGTTTCAAGTTCTTGTTTTTTAGCATCTAAGTTTTGAATTTGTTCAGCAATTTTTGTCTTAAGTTCAGCAATTTTTGCTTCTTTTAGTTCAACTTTTTGTTTTTGAGTGTTAATTGTATCAAGTCAGGTTGAAACTTCACTTAATTTATCATTTATTTTTTGTGTTAAAGTAGGATCAACAGCTGCTTTTGTTTTAACTTCATTAAGTTTTGTTCGAGATTCGGTTAGTTTAGTAATTATTTCTTGTAATTTAGCTTTGTCATCACTTTCTTTGTTATCTTTTGCTTCAGAAATAGCAGCATCAGCTTGTTGCAATGCTTCATTAACTTCTTGAGTTAATGCATTATGTGCTTGTTCTAATTCTTCTAATCTTCTTTGTGATGATGTTTTTTCTTCATTTGCTTTAGCAATTGATTGTTTTAAAGCTTCAACTTCTACTTGAATTTTTTCTTTTTGAGAAAAATTATCATAGTTTTCAACTAAAGCATTTGATTTTTCTATTTCTTGAGCTAATTTTTTTAACGCTTCTTTTAATGGAACAATTGTTGTTGCATTTTTAGTTTCTTCTACTAATGCGTCAAGATCTTGTTTTTGTTTTGCAAGTCTTTGCTTTGCATCATTAATTTGAGTTTCAACTTCAATTTTTTGTTGTTCAACCAATTCTAAGATTGCTTTAGCTTCTTCAATTTTTTGTTCAAGTTCAGAAGCTTCATCATCTAATTTAGCAGTTTTTGCTTTTTCTAAAACTTCATTTCCTTTAGTAATTGCATTGGTTAAAGAAGTAATAGCATTATTTAAATCATCATATTTATTGGAATCTCTAGCAGCTTTACCTTCTAAAATAGCAGCATTTAATTTTTGAATTGCTTCAGAAATTTCTTGTTTTAATTGATTAATTTCATTTTCTTTTTGCACTTTTTTAGCTTCTAGTTGTGTCTTAGCTTGAGCTAATTTATCTAATGATTCTTGTAATTTGGTTTTAGCTTCATCAACATGCAATCTTTCTGCTAGTTTTTTAGCTTCTTCTCCTTCTTTTCTTAAAGATTCATATTCTGCTAAATTTTTGTTAATGTCTTCTAAAGATTCTTCTTGATTAGCTTTTTCAATTGCTTTATCAACTTTCTCAGCAAATCGATTAGCATAGTCCTTTAATGCTTCTTTTTGTTGCTCATCATTTTGCTTAGATTTTAATTCCTCTAATCTAGCAATTTCAGTGTTGATTTTTGCAATTGCATTATCTAATTTAGAAATTTCATCACTTAGATTGTGATTTTTAGCATCTTGTTTATATCCATTTGCAATTTCTTTTAAGTCTTTAAGTTTGTTAATAAAATAATCAAATTCAGGTGTAATTGATGCTTTTGAAGAATCTTCCAAAGTTTTGTTAATTAAAGCAATAATTTCATTAATTCTTGATCTAACTTTGTCTTTATTTTTTAATAGACCATCTAATTTTGCTTGAGCTCTAGCTAATGCTTCTTCTGCTTCTCTTGTAGATTTTTTTAATTTTTCTTTAGCATCAGAAAGTTGTTTTTGTTTATCTTGATATTTACCTAAATTGTTAATAGATTCATCTAAAATTGGTTTTAAATTCTTTGAACGTTCAATGTTTTTCTTTAAAGTTTCAATTTGCTTTTTATAATCATCAATACTTAAATTTTTAGAAACATTTTTTGTTCCTTGATTCAATGCTTGAATTAAAGCATTTGTGTATTCTAAAATGTATTTAAACTTTTTGTCAGTTTTTGAATCTCATGTACTTGGTTTTTGATTGATTGAGTCATCCTGTGAAATACCTTTATCCAAAATATTACTATGAGGTGTTGGATTTGGAATCACATTTTTTCTACTATAAATTATCCCAGTAGCTGTAGCAGATGCAGCAAAAATTGCAACTCCTGCTCCTAGAATAATTGCAGTCTTTTTCTTTTTAGAAATATCCATAATTTTCCTTTTTTTGTTTAATATGATTAGTATATTTTAGAAAAAAAAAAAAAAAACGATATTTTTAGTGGGTGTTTCATAAAAAAATGCTAATAAAATTGACAAAATCGGAATAAAAAGTGTTAAAAATAAAAATAAATTTTATTTTTAGACGAATTTTGCTATTAAAAAGATAAAAAAAGTAGCAAATTTTGCCACCTTAAAGTGTGTAAATGACTATTTTTGATTGACTTTTTTACCTGATTCAATATCAGTATCAAATTCTTCTTCGTCCATCTTCACTTTTTTCATTTTATCTTTTAAATATTCTGTAAAGTCAGACATATCTTCCATTTTAAAAACATGAATGCTTACAAGTGAAGAAACAAATCAAGGTAGTTCTTTTAAAGCTTTAACCGCTTGATAAATTTTTAAGATACTATTTAAAGATCTTGAAAAATAAAAGCTATTTGAAAGTCAATGAAATCCATGATGTCTTAAGATATCTCTAATTTCTTCATAAGCATCATGATGATTTTCTCCGTATTCTGCTTTTAAAATAGATTTATTTAAATAAAAAACAAGTCCATACATAATTATTACCTTTAAATTTTTGATCTGCACATTTTAATGTGTACTATGTTTTATTATACAAGACTTTGCTAAAATAAGCCCATTTTTATTTGTTCTGAAATTAAAACAAAATAAAAAAAGGGAGGGAGGTGAATCCTCTTCTGCTATGTCTAGCTTAGTAA
The DNA here is from genome assembly GCF_900660445.2 of Metamycoplasma salivarium. GTDB lineage: Bacteria > Bacillota_I > Bacilli_A > Mycoplasmatales > Metamycoplasmataceae > Metamycoplasma > Metamycoplasma salivarium. The sequence continues at coordinate 479,290 of NZ_LR214938.2, read as the reverse complement.
CATCTAAGCAATAAAGTAATAACACTAAAAATTTAATTAAATTTACAAAAAAATTTATTTTTTAATTAATACTATCTCTCATTGATGCTAAATCATTATTTGAAGCATTAACTTTAGCTATTAGATCCTTATAAATATTAATTCTTTGAACACTGTCAGTTACATTTGTCAATCTTGAAGCTAGTTCATCTCTAATTTTTTTAGAAAATTCTTCAAAACCATTATAACCATTAGTTTTTGCTGCAAGTTCTGCACGTAATTTTCTATTCTTATTTAATGCACTATTTAATTTTCTTTTTTCAGAAGCTTCACATGAAATCATTGCAATAGGTAAAACTGCAATTGTTGGAACAATTAACCCTAATATTAGTAATGTTTTCTTTTTATTTTTAACCATTGTGTTGCTCACTTTCATCAATAAGATTTTTAGCATCTGCTAAGCTAACACTAAAGAATGTTGTTACACCACGTTTTTGCATAGTTGCACCATAAAGTTTATCAACACGTTCCATTGTTCCTTGACGGTGTGTAATAACAACAAATTGAGTATCTTTTTTAAGATTTTGTAAGAATTCTGCAAATCTAATAACATTTGCTTCATCCAATGCAGCTTCAACTTCATCTAAAATACATAAAGGTAATGGTTTTGCTTTTAAAATTGAGAATAGCAATGAAATTGCAATCAATGCTTTTTCTCCACCTGAAAATAATTTCAAGTTTTTAATTGATTTTCCTGGAGGTTGAGCAATAACATCAATTCCTGTTTCTAATAAATTATCTGGGTCAGTATATCTAATTTCAGCCATACCACCACCAAACATTTTACTAAATACAAATTTAAATTCATTATTAACAAGTTCAACAGTTTGTGTAATCTTTTCAACAATTATTTTGTCCATTTCATCAATTGCTTCTTCAATAGTTTGTTTTGCAGCGGTAATTTGTTCTTCTTGAGTTTTTACTTCATCATATCTAGCTTGAACTTCTTCAAATTGTTTGATTGCATCTAAGTTAATATGTCCAAGTTCACGAATATCTTGTTTTAGATTGTCAACCAATTTACGTGCAACATCAAAATCAATTTCAGGTTTGTAAAATTGTTTTGCTGTTTCAAATAACATTGAATATTGTTCAGCAAGCCTCTTTTTAGCATTTTCAATTGTTGCTTCTGCTCTAACTTTTTCAGCTAATTTCTTACCATTTTCAGCAAGCAACTCTCTCATAGCAACTTCAGCTTCGTTTTTCTTATAACCTATGTCATAAATTTGTTGCTTAGTTGATTGCAAAATTTCAGTTTGAGATTTTAATCTTGCAGCAATTGTGCTTCTTTTTGTAATTAATTCAGCCAATGCTTTAGCAAAATCAACATTTGATTCTAATTCCAAAGCTTCACTAGTTAAGTTCTTATATTCAACTGAATATTTATCAAATTCAGCTAGAAATTCTTGCAATTTAGTTTCATAATTTGCTTTTTCTAAAGAATAGTTTGTACTTAAAGAGATTTTTGCTTGTTTATCAAATTCAAGTTTTGAAATTTTATCTCTTAGTAGATTAATATTTTGTTCAAGTGGAGTAATTAATTCTTCTAGTTGTTTTAGTTGGTCTTCAATACCAAATATTGAAATATTTTGGCTAGCTTGACCACCGCTCATAACGCCACCAGGTCTAACAACATCGCCATCAAGTGTTACAACCATATATCTTTTTTCTAATAGTTTAGATAATTTATTAGCATTTTCAATAGTGTCGCAAACTAAAATATTTCCTAATAAGAATTTTCTTAATACATCATATTGTTTTTCAGCTGTTACAAGTTCTGAAGCGACACCTAAAAAACCTTTTTGTGTTTGAGCAACAACAATGTGTTGTTCATGAACTGATTTTGGGGAAATTGAAGATAATGGAATAAACGTTGCACGACCACCATTATTTTGTTTTAAGAAATTGATTGCATCAACTGCAGTTTCAGGAGTATCAACAACGATATGTTGAGTAGCGTTTGCTAAAACCGTTTCAATAGCTACTGCATATTGTTTTTCAACTTGAATAATTTGACTAACTAGTGCTTTATAACCTTTAAACAAATTAGCATTTTCAACAACGTTTTTAGTACCTTTAGCTAATGATGTTCTATTATCTCTAACATCTTTGATGACATCAATTTTGCTTTTAACTTTGTTTAATTTATCAACTTCAATTGAATAAAGTCTATTTAATTCATTAATATTGGTATTAAGTTTGATAGTTTCATCTTCGATTGTTTGTAACTCATCATTTTTTTGTGCAATTGATTTTTTGAAAGCCATTATTTTTTCATTCAATTCAGAAAGAATATTTTGTAAGGCTTCTTTTTTGTGTTGTGATGTAACTTTCAAAGTTCCGTCTAATATCATTTGACGGTGTTGTGTTTCTTTAGCACTTCTAATTTCCATATTTGAAATTTCAGAAGTGGTTTGATCTAATTCTTTTTGTAATGATTGAACCATTTTTTCAACTTCAACACTAATTTCAGTTTTTTGGTTATAAGAAGCAGTATAAGAATTTAATCTAGCTTCTAAATCTTCTTTAGCAAGTTCAAAATCGTGTGCTTCAATTTCTAGAGTTTTTAATTTATCAGAAAAATACATTAAATCATGAACTAATAAAGCAACTTCAACATCTTTAAGTTGTTCCATTTTTTCATTATAAATTTTTGCTTTTTCAGCTTGTCTTTCTAATGGTTTTCTTTGTTTTTCCAATTCTTGAACCAAAATAGTAATTTGTGATAATGCTTCTTCTGTTCTTTCTAATTTTCTTTGCGCTTCTATTTTTCTAAAACGATACATAGAAGTTCCAGAAGCTTCTTCAAAAATTTCTCTCCGTCTTTCAGGAGTAGCTTCAGCAATATCGCTAATTGTTCCTTGACTGATAATAGCAAGCGATGATTTTGAAATTCCACTTTCCATCGCAATTTCTTTTACATCTCTTAATCTTGCAACTTCGCCATTAATGTAATATTCATTTTCACCTTTTCCACGATGCAAGACACGCGAAATAGTAAAAAAGTCATGTGGTACAGAAACTGCGCGATCGCGATTATCAAAAGTTAATGTTACTTCTGCTTTATTCATTTCTTTTTCTGTTTTTGAACCAGCAAAAATAACATCTTCCATATTATCTCCACGTAAAGCTTTTGAACTTGATTCACCTAAAACCCAACGAATGGCATCATTAATATTAGACTTACCTGAACCATTAGGTCCAATAATAGCAACCACACCACCATCAAATTTTAGAGAAACTTTATCAGCAAAAGATTTAAACCCCTGTGCTTCTACTTGAATTAATTTCATATTAATTTCCTTTTTTATGTTAACAAACAAGCTATAAATTTATTTTTTATATTATATTAGATTTTTAAATAAATAAAAATATTCTTTGCTAGAGAGAAATTAAAGAAAAATATGAATTTTTAAATTAAGAATAAAAATGACCAGACTCGATCGCCTAGCCCCACCGCGTTTTCCCTAAAAGAGAACCCGACACCATTTATATGGTGGTATAAATTAACTAATTGACAAACCAAATTCTTGTAATTGCTTATCTTTTAGTTCCAATACTTTGGTAAATTTTTGCTCATATGTTTTATCTAATTGATGTGAAATAATGATTAAAGTCTTATTTAAATTTAAAATTAATTTAACAGCATTGTCAAAATTTTGTTTGTCTAAATTTGAAAATCCTTCATCAATAATAACAATATCATTATTTGAATATAAGACTCTTGCTAAATTAATCAATTGTTTTTGACCTTCAGACAATTTCATATCGCGTAAATTTTGGATTAAATCATTAATAAAATCTATGTTTAAATTAGAAATAACTTTATTTAACTTTTCTATATTTGGATTATCTTCAAAAAAAGTTAGATTATCATATAAATTACCATCAAAAATAATATTTTCATCATTGCAATAAGTAAATATTCCTTGCAAATTAGTGTCTATATCAATATTGTTATTATTCACATTATAATTGCCTGAAGTTAGCGATAAATTATTAAATAATACATTAAGTAATGAACTTTTGCCGGACCCCGATTTCCCTTTTAACAAGATTTTGTCACCACGCTTAATTGAAAAGTTGATGTTGTGTAAAATGTTTTTAGTATCATAATTTATATCTCCATTAACTATTTCTAGTTTTTTGAAATTAGAGATAGTTAAAGAGTTTTTATTTTTTAATGGTGTAAATGTATCAATCAATTTATGTTTCAATTCTCTATAAAGCATTGCATTACTAATATCACTTATTATTATCTTTGTTTGGGCAGAAGTAACATTTAATTGTGTTCCGATTGCCAATATTAAAGCCAAATTAATCAAATTTGCTTTATATAAATAAAGCGCGATAGTAATAAATATTGCAAATTTCAAGACTAGCATTGATATTTCCAAAATTGAGGCAATTGCACTTTTGTTTTCTAGTTTATTTTTTAGTTTAGAGTTTTCTTTGAAAATGTCATTAGTTTTTGCTAAAAAGAAATATAGTTTATTTGAAAACAAAAACAACGAAAATGTTTTAATTCATTTACTAAATTTTGAATGAAATTTATCATCAACTTTTGTTTGTTGAATAGTTATTTTATTATTTAAATATGAACAAAAAATATTAACCAAAACTTCTAGAATGCTAAAAGCTGCTAAAAAAATGAATAAATATAGGTTCCCTAAAAATAAATATGCTAGTAGTATTCCTACAAACATTACAATAGAAATTCAAATTGAAATTGTAAAACTAATTGAACTCATTAAATAACTATTAATGTCATTACTCATAATATTTAAAGTTTCAGTATTCATTACCTTATTTCTCGAAATATTAGTTGAGTTTTTAAATTTTTCATATATCTTTTTTTTGCAATCTGCTTCAATATATGCAGTCAATCTATAAGTAAAATAATTATTTAATACAAGAGATAATGCACTTAAAATGTATGATGCAACTACCCCAATAGAATAAATAATCAATTTTGTTGTCGGATTAATTAATGGCGGAGTAATAAAATTATTAAATAGTTGATACGAAAGATAAAAATTTATAATTTCAGAACCGAAAAGAAACATGTTTGAAAGCACAAGCATTAATACTGAAGGGAAATATTTTAAATAATACTTTTTAAGATTAAACATTTTTTACCTCTTGATTTATATTTATTATTTGATCAAATTTGTCTACATATTTATTAGATAATTTGTGTCAAACAACAAAAATTGTTAGTTGTTTTTGATTTAATAAAAAATCAAGAATTTTCTGTGCTAATTTCACATCAATGTTAGAAAATGATTCATCTAGAATCAAAACGTCTTTGTTTTGAATATATGCTCTTAGAATATTAATTCTTGCTTGTTCTCCCTCTGAATATTTAAGATTATCTGTATCAATAAATTCTTCAATATTTAAGTTTTGTAATTCAAAAATTTTGACTAACTCATTCAATTTTGTTGAATCCATTTGTTTATCCAATAGTAAATTGTTTTTTAATGTTGCATCATAAAAATAAGAAATATTTGATACATAATTAAAATATAAAATGGTATTGAATGTATCAACCTTATTTCCGTTGACAGTAATATTAACTCTAATTAGTTTTGGATCAACATTCCCAGATATAGCATTTAATAAAAGAGATTTTCCACTACCATTTTTACCAATTAATAATATTTTTTGACCTTTAATAATTTTCAATTTTAGTCTTTTGTATAAGCATTTTTCAATTTTAATATTTTCAATATCAATAGCCATATCTTTAAATTCTAAATGTTGTTTATTATTTGAGGCACTGTATATTTCTATGCCTTCGAAATATGAAAAAATAATTCCATTAGCATAATGAATAGTTGAAATATTAGTAAATAAAGGTATTGTTTGACTAAACATAACTAAGCTAGTTGATAATATGGGAATTATTGTAGAAACATTGTAATTAGAAATAGCTGTACCTAAAAATATTAAGGACACTATGACAATAGCTTTACTTAAAACATTTGAAAAAGTAAAAAAAGACAAAATTTTAGCAAAAAAAGATGAAAACTTAAGATTTAAATTTTTGATTTTTGTAGACTCTTTTTGAAAATATTTTTCTCATGTTTCAATTTTGTTATTTTTTTCAATATAATCAAAATAATTAAAAGTTTCATTTAAATAATTAAGTTCAAGAGTATTAATCTCATTTATCATATTGCCAAGTTTTTTATTACTTTTAATATATACAAAATTTAGTAACGAACAAATTAAAAACGTTGGAAAAATAACTGCTAATGCCAATGGAAATAGCAAACCAATAAGAATTAAACTAAATGTTGAAGTAATGGCTATGTCTATTAATTTTACATATGCTAAGTATTTATATTTGACTATTAATTCAATATTTTTAACAAAAAAAACACATTTATCTGAGTGATCAAATAATTTTCATGAATATAAATTATTACTTGTTAATGTTTTAAAAATTGTCATTGATATCGTATATCTCATTTTTTTAACAAATAAATTTTTTATATAAACATAAAAGATAAAAAACAAAATTGTTAATAAACTAATAGTAATCATGATTACTAAGTTTCTTTTAAATGATTGAAAATTGCCCTTAATGATTGCTTCTAAAGTTGGAGAAGAAAAATAGAATGAAATATTCATTAATGCCAAATATACAATTTGAAAAAACACTACTAATAAAAAGATAAAACTGTTTTTTTTAAAGCTGTTTTTAAATAAACTCAAGTAATTATTTTTCATTCTTTTTTTCACTTTCAACAAATAAATCAATAGTATTTAAAACCATCCCTAATCCAAATAAAAAATCATTAGTAACTGCACCAGATTGTGTATATAATAAATTTTGATCAAAAAGCAAACTAATTACACTCAACTTCTTAATTCCTTCAAATCACCAATCTTTTTTATTTAACAAATTTCCTAGTATATATATGAAAAATGCGATCCCAGAATAACCAAAGTTCCATGTTGTTTTTTGTGATATGTTTTTATATTGCTTTAATACATTATATGCCACTTCTAATTTTGGAAGAATATTATTAATTTCCAAAATGTTATACTTATAAATAACTATTAATATTGCAATGTATCCTAAATACCCGTTTGTTATATAAGGTATTAAATATTTATTGTTATGGCGAAGAAATGCTAAACTATTTTTTTCATCTATTTTTAAATATTTTTCTTCGAGAATCTTTAAATATTTTTTAGCAATTAATCAATTTGAATGTATTATTCCGTCTCAAATTAATAAAAATAATTCATTAATGTTTAACTTAGAATCCTCTTTAACAAATATATCCACAAAATCGTCTCAATTTATCCACTCAAAATTTAATATGTTTGAATATAAATAACTATAAATAATATTTAAAATGATGGTTTCAATTTTACTTTCACTATTAGGAATAATACAAATATAAGGCTTCTTTAAATCTTTAACATGTTCCTTAAGTTTTTCTCATTCTTGAATATAAAAATTTTCGTTTATACATACATTGTTACTATGTTTATATTGAGAATCAAAAATCTTCATTATAAACGTGAATATATTTAAATTACACTTGCTATATAAAAACAAAATTTCACAATATCTCCAAAAAATATTTTTATTTTTTAAATATTTATAAATAGAGGTATTAATTCCTAAAAAATCAAATATGATAGAGGCAAATGACATCCAATCTCTTTGAATTGCATTAGACATATATATTTTTTCATTAAAAAATATTATTTTCTCATTCAAATATACCTTTTTATTAGAATCATCTACTGGATTTATTGTCTCTTTATCAACATAATAGACTTGTTGCTTATAATAAACAAAGTTATCAGCCTTAACATCATTTAAACAGTATCCTTTATTATGATAAAATTCAATTCTTTTCTTAGTAAGATCTATTATTTTTTCAAACTTTGGTTTGCTTCATTCATTAGCATAAAAATTAATTTTATATGACAATTCTAGTAGGTTTAATCCATTAATAAAATCAAAAACATAAAATATGGAATTATTTATCCTAAATGATTTTATAAAATTTGGTTTATCAAAATTGTATTTTGCTTCATTATCGCGTAATGTTGAAGATAAAAAATTGGAATTTTTATCATTAAATCTTGATTCCTTCAGTATATATTTGTGATTATTTTCTAAATTTTTGCATAAATAAATACCACCATAATTTGAAAAAGAGATGGCTTTTAAAAATAAATATTGATTATTCAAAATTATTTTTTTTGATACTCTTTCTTTCTCCTTAATAAATGGGTCTATATATCCACTATTTTTAGGTAAATAATTAGTTTTAAGATCATAAATTTTGGTTTTTCCGTCTTTGGAAATAAAGTAATCTCTTGTTGCTAAAAAATTACCATATCTATAGTTTATAATCGAATTCTTATAATTTTTATCACCAATAATTTTAAAAAAACCATAACTTTTTAGTTTTTTATAAAGCTTAGTTACTATGTTGATTAACTGTTCATCGTTTTCTGCATATATCGTGAATATTTTGCCCGATGATGCAAAGTCAAATCCTCTATCAAGTTGTTTTAATAATAAATCTCTGTTTTTAACATATTTAAATGATCACAAATTTTTAATACATGCATCATTTATTATTTTCAATATACTGTCAAATTTTTGCTCATTTGAATATATGTGAACTTTTCATCCCTGCTTTAAATTATTTTTAACAAAATCTTCAGTGTAGCAATGAATAAAAACATCGGCTTGTTCTTTTTTAAAAAACGATGTTTGATTTTTAATTTTCTTCTTTGCTGTCGTCATTGAGAATTTTGTATTCACAACTAAAGGTATGAATTTTAGTTTTTCAAGAATTTTTATCTTTATTTAGATTTTCATTATCAACACTATCAAAATTTGTAAATACCACTGAACTTAAATCATCATAAGTAATTTTTAGAATGTTACTATCAACATCAAACAAAATATCCATATTATTTTGTATTTCTATTTTACTAAATTCAATTATTTCAAGCATCTTTTTGACACAACTGTTAAAATGTTTCTTACTAAAATTTTTTTTAGATAATCTTATATTTATCATTATGTTTATACTAACATATTAAAGTTATTATTGTACATTTTGTTGTCAAAATGTTCTTCTTTGCTTCTAAAGTTTCGTTTCTTTTATTAATTTCATTTATAGCACGGTCGTACAAATTATTTAATAGCTTTTCATTTAATTCATATGATTCCATAAATTAACCTCTTATTTCTATGCAAACTTTTTATTTACATACATAAATTATATCAAATTGCATTTGGCAAAAAGTTTTTATGTTAAACCAAATTTAAAATCACTGTTCCAATTGCAAGTCACATTGGAATAAATATGAAACTTAACATTGTACTTAAACTACTTACTTGTGCAGTATATTTTTCATGTACTTTAAAGTGTTGTGAATAAATTACAATTGAAGTTCCGGGAGGAACAGCACCAGTCATAACTAAAATAGCACCTGTTTTGTAATCAATTGCTTTAATAAACACAAAAGGTAAAACTAAACACAAAATAAATAATGGAATTAAAATCATTTTATAAACTAAAAATAGTCAGTTTTGTCAATTACTAAATATTTGTTTTATATTTGCCTTTCCTAAGCTTGTTCCAATTACAATTCAAATTAAAGGACTAACTAGAATTGTTAATAAACTAATAGGTTTATACAAATAAGGCATTGTCGTTGATCAATCAAATCAACCAGTTGGTTTTCCTATATAAGGAACATAAACTTTTTTAATATTATCATAGCTAAATCATTTAAGAACATTGTCAGAATCTATATAACCATACAATCTTGAAAAATTAGGACCAAAAGTTGCAGATTTTGTCATAGTAATTGTTTTAATAAACGAATTACCATCTGCGTCAATTAGTTTTACATCAAAATTTTGTTTAATATTAGTAATTTTTGCACCTGCACCTGAAATAAATTGACTAGCTCACAATAAAATTGCAATAATTACAACAATAAAAGATGGATTTGTGATGGCTTTTTTCATAGTTAAACCAAATTCTCTTTTTGTAAATTTAACTCCTGATAATAAAGAAAATGAAAATCCAAATCCACCTATATAGTAGAGTATATTTCAAATACTTAAACTACCAAGTTGTGGCCCCGTTGGATATAAAGCCATAACAATTGGAGTTGCAAATAAAATATTTGAACCATAAATACACATAAGTCAATTTACTAAATGTTTCTTTTGCAAGTGTTCTAAAAATGATTGTGTATTTCACAATTTTCTTTCTTCTAAAGGTAATTTTTCTTGAATTTTATTATGCTCGTTTTCGGCATTAATTAAAACTCTTTTAGGCACAAATTTTGGTGCATATTTAACTCAAATTAGTGCAATAGTTGTTAGTACAACATAATAAATTGCACTAAGCCCAAATACAACTCCAAAAGTCTTTATATTTTCTTTTTGTGCATTTTGTAAAAAAGAATAAAAAGCTAAAAATGGTAATAAAACATTAATAATTATTTTTTGAATACTAATTGTTGCATTATCATTCAACACTTTTGTTCTATATAAAATAAAACCAAGTAATGTAATTACTATTGTTGATATAATTGCACCTCATAACCCATTATGAGTAATTATTCCTTTAAATAATGTTGATGATGATTCCATAATTTCCTAATTATTTATTTGAAATTAAATTTTTTAATGCGTTTTTTGCAGCTTCCTGTTCAGCGCTACGTTTGTTTTTACCAATTCCAGTTCCAAATGTTTGTCCATCCACAATAACGCTACTTGAAAATTCTTTTTCATTTATAGGTTCTGATTTATAAATTATTTTACTAATTCCATGCATTTGAATAACTTCTTGAAACTCAGATTTTGCATCAATTAAATCATCGTGAGTCACATTATGAATATAACTATTTAAGTTATCTTTCAAAAATTTGCTAACAAAATCAAGGCCTTTTTCAATATAAATAGCTCCTGTAAATGCTTCAAAGAAATCTGAATTCACTTTATCATTTTTACCATTGATAAAAGCATTTTTTGAAGCACGTACATAATTAGGAATGTGTAATTTGTTTGCAATTGTTGATAAAGTTTTGTTATTGACTACATAACTTCTATGTTTAGTTGCAATCCCCTCTTTATAATTAGGAAAATTTTTGTAAATTTCTGTAGTAACAAAAAATTGAATAATACTATCACCTAAAAATTCTAGATATTGAAAATCTTTAACACTTTTATGCTCATTTGAGTAAGTCGTATGAGTTAAAGCAGCATAAAATGTTTGTAAATTAACTTTTTCGTCATAAATATTTAAGTTAATTAATAACTGTTTTACATTTTGTTCAAAATTATTCATTCTTATCCCCTAATTTTGAAAGATAATTAATTAATTTCGTAGTAATATTATTTTCAATTCCTAATTTTAATTGATTTAAAGCATTATAAAAAGCAAGTTCATCACTACCACCATGGGCTTTAACAACTAATTTTTCAAGCCCAATAACAAATGCACCGCCGGTGTTACGGTAGTCAAATTTTTCTTTAAATTTTTTCATATCTTTTTTAACTAATAAAGCGGCAATCTTGTTTTTAAATTTTGACATAAAAATATTTTTTAAAATTTTTGCAAAAGTCATAAACGATGATTCTAATGTTTTTAAAAACAAATTACCCGCATAACCATCAGCTAATGCAACATCAACATCACCTTGAATAATATTTTTAGGTTCAATAAAACCCACAAAATCAATGCTATTTTCATCCATTAATTTCTTATCAAATAAGGTGTAAGAATTTTTAACAGTTTCAATTCCTTTATATTGTTCAGTACCAATATTTAGAATACCCAATTTTATTGTTTGCTTATTAAATAACAATTTGTAAAATTCAGTAGCTATTAATCCCCAATGTAAAAGATATTCTTCTTTGATATTTAAATTTGCACCAGCATCTAATAATAAATATTTGTGATTATCTTTTTGAGAAGGTACTATTGGCATAAATGCAGGACGTGTAATATTTTTAATTCTTCTAATTTTTAATGTTGCCATTGTAATAAAAGAACCACTATCACCACTGCTTAAAATACCGTCAGCATTTTCGTCATTCAAAATCTCAAAAGACTCTAGCATGCTACTGTTTTTCGATAATATCTCACGAATATTTTCTGATAATTTTGAAACAATTTCATTGTTGTTTTTCACAACAACATTAGTTAATTTCTTATCTAAATATTGGTCAATATTTTGTTTAGTTCCAACTATATAAAGTGTATAGTTTTTGTTTTCATTAGCAAACTTATTGACAGCTTTAATAGCTTCAATTTCACCATTATCATTATTTAATAAATCAACAACTATTTTCTTCACACTCACCTCTATTCTGCACAAATATAATATGGATAAATAGCTTGACCCCCTGAATAAATTGCAACCTCAACATCATATGTAGTTTCAATAAATTCTTTTATTTCATTTGCATCTTCTTCAGAAGCATCTTGGCCATAAATTAATGTAATAATTTCAGTATTTTTATTAATCATTTTACCAACTAAATGCTTAGCTGCTTGATTATATGTTTTTTCAACACCAATTAATTTGTTATTCAACATACACATAAAATCGTTCTTCTTAATTTTTATACCTTCTAATTTAACATCTTTTATTGAAGGAGCGATTTCTGCATATTTAATTGTTTTAAGAACCTTATTCATTTGTGATTCATTTTCATCAACAGAATTTTCTTCACTAAAATTCATAGCAACAGATAAACATTGTGCTTGTGATTTTGTAGGAATAATAATAACTTTTTTGTTTCTTACAATTGTTGCGGCTTGTTGTGCTGATAAAATAATGTTTGAATTATTGGGTAATATAAAAATTGTTTTGGCATCAACTTGTTCAATTGCATTAACTAAATCCTGTGTTGAAGGGTTGTTTGTTTGGCCACCTTCAATTACATAATTAACACCAAATTCCTTTGCAAGTTCGATAAGACCTTGGCCAGTATTACATGAAATAAGTCCAACTTTTTTTGCAAAACTATTTTGACTATTTTGTTTTTGTTCATTAAGTTTATATGAGTTTTCTTTACTATTATTAGCTTGAATAGTCATATTTTCAATTTTGATTTTAACAAATTGACCTAAGCTATTAACAGTTGTTAAAACATTGCCTGGTCTTTTTGTATGAATATGCACTTTTAGAAAATTTTCATCTTGAACAACAACCATTGAATTTCCAATTTTTTCATATTTTTTGACTAAATCATCTTTATTAAATTTATCTAATTTATCAATTTCCAAAATGAATTCTGTACAATAACCAAATTCACCAGAATAGACTTCGCTATCTGATATAAATTTATCAATTGTTTCAACACCGTCATTTTGTGTAACAGGTTTACCATGAAAATATGCATTCATGCCTTCTAAGATTGCATATAATCCCTCGCCACCAGAGTCAGTAACACCAACTTCTTTTAAAATACTTAAAAGTTCAGGAGTTTTATCGCAGCTTTGACGTGCCAATTTAACAATATTTTCGAAAGCTTCTTCAATAGTTGTATTAGATAAAACTTGTTCTTTAAGCCCTTCGCTAATTTCACGAATAACGGTTAAAATTGTTCCTTCAATAGGTTTTAAAACGGCTGTATAAGCAACTTTTGCCGCTGAAACAAAAGCTTCAACTAAATCAAAAGTTGTAATTTCATTTTTATTGGCAAAACCATTAGCAAAACCCTTAAAAATTTGACTTAAAATAACACCAGAGTTTCCTCTAGCTCCTAATAACATGTTTGTAGAAATAGCTTTTGCAACATTTGCAATGTTTGCATCATTTATATTCGAAATAGCATTTTTTGCTGTGGAAATCGTCATTGCCATATTAGAACCAGTATCGCCATCAGGAACAGGAAAAACGTTTAATGCATTAATTGCATTTTTTTTGTTTTCAATATTATTGGCCCCGGAAATTAATGCATTCTTCCACTCTATACCGTTAATTTTTTTCATTACCTTGTTCCTTTTATATATACATCTAAAACTTTAATTTTTATATTTAATTTGGCTAAGCAATAAGATATTTGTTGATGTAATTCTTCAACAATTGTTTTTGCATAAGCATTGGTTAACAACACTATTCCAAGTTTAATGTTAACAACTGACTTGTTGTTCTTAACATATTCAACAATTAACTTTTCATCATTAATTGTTCTAATTTCAACAATTCCCGCAATAGTTTTAATTGTTGAAATCAAGATTTCATTCAATTTTTCTATTTCCACAAACATCTCCTTAATTATTTTTCAATATATTTTCTAACTATCGGAAACATATGAGTTAATTTCACAATTTCTTTTCTTATTACATTATGCAAAATTAAATTTTCAGGTTCACGCAATGCTTTATCAATTAAATTAGCAATAATGATAAATTCATCTTCTTTAAATCCTCTTGAAGTCATTGCCGCAGTACCTAATCTAATTCCACTAGTTGTAGTTGGCTTTTCAGTATCAAATGGGATTGAATTTTTGTTGATAGTAATATTTAAAGTGTGTAGAATATCTTCACATTGTTTACCAGTTAGACCATAAGTTGTTTTAACATCAATTGAAAATAAGTGATTTTGAGTAAGACCTGAAATAACTTTTGCGCCTTTGTTGATAAAAGTTTGACAAAATGCCTTTGAATTAACTAATAATTGTTTTTGATATTCAATAAATTCAGGTTGTAATGCTTCATAAAATGAAACGGCTTTTGCAGCAATTTGATGAAACAAAGGCCCACCTTGATAACCAGGAAAAACTGCGCGGTCAATTTTTTTAGCTAATTCTTCATTATTAGTCATAATAATTGCGCCTCTAGTCCCTCTTAGAGTCTTATGAGTAGTTGTCATAATAACATCTGCGTAAGGTGAAGGTGAAGGATGCAATTTTGCAATGATTGGACCTGAAATGTGTGAGATATCTGCTAATAAATAGGCATTAACTTTTTTAGCAATTTGGCTAAATCTTTCAAAATCAATTATTTGAGAATAGTTTGAATATCCACAAATAATTAACTTTGGTTTTACTTCTAATGCTCTTTTTTCAATTTCATCGTAATCCAAATGCCCATTTTGGTCTAGAAAATAAGTTGTTGCATTATAAAAAATCCCGCTAAAAGATATTTTATAACCATGTGACAAATGACCTCCACAACTTAAATCTAACCCCAAAACAACATCGTTCGGTTTTAATAAACTTAAAAAGATTGCAGCATTTGCAACACTTCCTGAATATGGTTGAACATTAGCATATTTGACATCAAATAATTTTTTTGCTCTTTCTTGTGCAATAGTTTCAATTCCGTCAACATATTCGCAGCCACCATAATATCTTTTGCCAGGATAGCCTTCACCATATTTATTAGTTAAACAAGATCCAGCCGCTTTTAAAACATCTTCAGAAACATAATTTTCAGATGCTATTAATTCAACATAATCTTCTTGTCTTTGATTTTCTAATTCTATTAATTCTTCAATTTCAGTATCTCTTAAACTAATTTTTTTATACATTGCAACCTCAACTTAATCTAAAAGTGACTTAATTTTCTTTTCTTCTTCTTTAATTTTTTGTTCTTCTACTCTTAATTTTTTCTTTGCAACAGCTCTATTAATTGCAATTACAGGAATTGCTAAAAACGCAAGTCCGATTGCAGGTAGAACTCTAATTCACCATTTTCCAGATTCTGCACCCGAACTAACTAGAAATGAATTCATTGCTAAAACAACAGCAACTAAGAAATTTAATGCAGAAGGTTGTAAAACTTTAAATTTTCAAATCAAAAGTGAAATTATAGCAAATTGAACTCCAGCAATTGCTAATGAAATTGGTAAATAAATTGCTCATCTTTTTCATGGATTTGCATCTATCATTTGTTTCAATGCAGGAATAATTCAACCATCAGCCCCAAAAATCAAAAATACTAAAAACGAAGGAATTGCAACCAAAAATAAAGCAACTAATGAAATTTTTCATGACATTGAAAGTTGCTTTTTGTTTCTTTCTTTCTTAACCTCGCTCGCAGATTTGTAAGTATCTAAATTTATTTTTTTATTTTTTCATTTTTTATTATTCGACATCGTTACCTCATATTGTGAATAAATCACAAGCAATTTATAAATTATATTATATTAATAATATTTTAGTAAAATACGCATTTTAACACTCACCAAGACAATTAAAAAACTAAAAAAGCCATCAAAATGGCAATTTTTTAGAATAAACTAGCTTGATTTGTTTCATTTAAATCATCTAAGACGTGTAATTTTTTTAGTGATTCAATATTTTTAGAATTTAATTTTGTTCGTTCAACTAAATCTTCAATTGATAAGAATTCTCCATCTTTTCTAGCACTAACTATAGAATCTGCAGCTTTATCTCCTAACCCTTCAATTGCAGCAAATGGAGGAATTAAAGTATTGGTTTTTTCATCAACCGCTCAAGCAGATGCATTTGATTTATATAAATCTGGATTTGTAACTTTAAATCCCCTTGCATATAATTCTTGTGTGATTTCCAAAACGGGAATAAATTGTGAATCTTTAGTTGTAAAATCAGGGTCTTTTTTATCTTGCATTGTTCTAAGTTGATTTAATCTTGATGAAACAATTTGTTTACCGCCGACCATTACTTCTACATCAATACAAAAGTTTTTGGTTGACAAATGTGCAGCGTAAAATTGCAATGGATAATAAATTTTATATCATGCAATTCTTCAAGCCATAATAACATAAGCAGTAGCGTGTGCCTTGGGAAACATATATTCAATTTTTTTAAGCGAATCAATATATCAATCCGGAACATTATGTTCAATTAAAGTTTTCTCTTGCTCTTCAGTTAAACCTTTCCCTTTTCTAACACTTTCCATAATTTTGAAAGCCATAAGTTTATCAAGGAAATAAGTCTCAATTAAAGTTCTCATAATGTCATCACGACAACAAATACATTCATTAAGTTTTTTGCCAACTTTGATTAATTCTTCAGCATTTCCGGTTCACACATTAGTACCATGGCTAAGACCTGAAAGTAAAATTAAATCATTAAATGATTCTGGTTTTGAACTTTTTAACATCTTTCGCACAAAGTTTGTCCCAAACTCAGGAAGTCCATATGCTCCAGTAGTTTCTCCAGATAATTGGTCAGGTGTTAAATTCATTGCTTTTGTGCTATTAAATAGTTGAATAATTCTTTTGTCGTACCTTGGAATATTTTCGATTTTGGTATGTGTTAAATCTTCAAGCATCTTAACAATCGTAGGATCATCATGTCCTAGTAAATCTAATTTTAAAACATTGTCATGAATTGACCTAAAATCAAAATGTGATGTCATTCAACTACTTGTTATATCGTTTGCTGGGTAGTTAACTGGAGTAAAATCTTCAGGATCAAATTCCTTTGGAATAATGATAATTCCGCCTGGATGTTGACCTGTTGTTCTTTTAACACCTTCTGCTTTATAAGATAGGAAGTCTAAGAAAGTTCTAGACCAAATTTGATCTTCATTTCCCCCAATAGTTTCTAAATATTTTTTGCAAAAACCATATGCAGTTTTTGAGGCAACAGATGCAATAGTTCCAGCTCTTAAAGTGTGTGTGTCGCCAAACAATTCTTTAACATAATTGTGAATTGTTGGTTGATATTCACCACTAAAATTTAGGTCAATATCAGGAACTTTATCCGCTTCAAAACCCAAGAAGGTTTCAAATGGTATGTTATGCCCATCATTTTTCATAAGAACATTACATTTAGGACATTTTTTGTCAGATAAATCTCATCCCGAATAAATTTTAGGGTCATTGCTTCATTCAAAATACTTACATTTTGGACATAAATAATGAGGTTCTAAGGGATTAACTTCAGTAATTTCGGCTAAATAAGCAACAATTGATGATCCAACACTACCTCTACTACCAACAATATAACCATCAATATTACTTTTTTTAACAAGTTTATGACTAATTCAATAAATGACTGAATATCCGTACTTAATAATTGAATTTAATTCTTTTTCAATTCTTTGTTTGATTCTTTCATCAATTTTATCACCATAAATTTTTTTGGCATTTTCTAACACTAAGTCCTTCAACTTCTTATCAGAATTATCAAAGTTAGGAACATATAGTTTTTTCTTGATAATTTCAATATTATCGTCAATCATATTTGCTATTTTGTGAGTATTATTAACAACAATATCTTCAACTAAATTTCCATTATTTAAAAATGAGAATTCACTTAACATTTCAGTAGTTGTTAGATATTGAAAGTTTGTACGACAAATCTTTCTGTTTTCTTTCATTCAATGAATTTTTCCACCAAGTCCAGGTGTGTTAACATAAATGTCATAAATTAGTTTTTGGTAGTCATAAACATATCTACAATCACAAACAGCAACGCAAACTTTTCCTAATTTTTTAGCTTTTTCTATTAAATCTTTATATGCCCATTGAATTTGTTCTAGCGTAATCCAATCATCTAAATATAAATAATTAAATGTTGAAATTGGAGGTAATTCAATATAATCAAATGGTGCAATTGCTTTTAAAATATTCTCATCACTACCATTTATTACTTGTTCTCACAAATATGAAGAATGTGTTCCAGAACCTAAAAGCAAATCATTGTCTTTTTTTCACTTGTCAATATAAAATTTGGGTCCATTATTGTAATTTGTAGTTAAACTTTCTGAAACATATTTAAACATCTTTTTAATACCTGCTTGGTTCTTAGCAAGCATTCTAATTTCGTAAGAAAATTTCTTTCCTAAAGATTCTTTAAAATCAACATCATTTAATTGTTCTGATGTTTTAATTTTGTATTCTTTGTTTAATTTATTAATTATTCCAAGTCAACAATTTGCCAAAACTTCAGCATCATAATCAGCTCTATGCGCAGCGCTTTTTGTATAATTAATATTAAATCTATTACACAAACTATTTAAATTGTGTTTTCTTTCATCAGGAAACAAAAATCATGAAATAGCTAAGGTATCAACACAATAAATTTGTGATATATCAAGGCCATATTTTGTAAAGTTTTGCTTACAAATATTGATATCGAAATTTGCATTATGTGCAACGCCAATATTTCCATTTAGCAATTCATAAATTTTTTTTATTCCTTCTTCTTGAGATAAACCATCTTTAACATCATCATCAGTAATTTTTGTAATATCTGTAATTGATTTTGGAATATGTTTTGAAGGTTTTAAAAAGAATTGAATATGTTCAGTAATAATTCCGTTATCAATAACAATTGCACCAAATTCTATAACTTCATTAAATCTCGCACTAAGTCCAGTGGTTTCTAAGTCAAAAACAATATACTTCGCTTTCTTTAAGTTGAAATCTTTATAACCGTAAAAAATATCATTGCTAGTCGTAATCGAAGATAAAGTTACACCATAAATAGGTTTAATTTTATTTGCTTTTGCTTCTTTTTCAAAAACTGGAAAACTTTGGACAGAATCTAAATCAGTAATTGCTATTGCATTTATTTTTGAATTTTTTGCTACATCAATATATTCGGATGGTTTACTAATTCCATCTTGTGTTGACATTATTGTTCTTGCTGCTAATTCAATTCTTTTTATTGGCGCATTATCTTTTTTTAATTTCACAAGACTTTCAGTTTTAATAGGAGCTGTAGTGCACAATATTTCTTTGTTGCCATAATTTGTTGTCGTTAGTCTGCCGTTAACAATGATAGTATCGCCTTTATCAACCTCTAAAACTTGATTTGGTTCAGTAAAATAGATGATTCTAATAGCTTCTTCATAATCAGAAATATCAATTGAATATAAATTTTCACCTGTTTTAGTCAATCTCTTATCAATTTTATAAATTTCACCAACCACTGAAATATATTCTTCGTATGATTCTAAAGCAGACTTAATTGACATTTGAATATGTTTCTTCGACTTTCCGTTGTATTTCTTAGTTTTTTTATTATTAGCTAATGCTTCAAAATCAACTTGTTGAGGAATAAAATCGGTCACAATATTATCAATTTTTGCTTTTTTATAATTTGAGAAATCTTGATTATCCTCTTCGATTGGTACAAATTTTAATGTAATATCATTAAAACCAATATTATGAAAAATCGATAATATTTTATCTTCAACTTTCTTTAATGTCTTGCACGCATCTTTCGTTAAATTAGAAATAGTTAATTGCTTAGTATTTAAGTTAATTTCAATATTTTCCTTAGTAAATAAACTTCTAACTAGAGGTAATCTTAGTTTGTTATCTACAATGTATTGTAAAAAATATTCTAAAATTCTTTCTTTTGCATAAATTACATTTGTATATTTAATATCAAAATTTACATTAGATTTAAACCTTTTTTCTATTGCTTTTTTAAATTCTAAATATGAACTTAAGGGTAAATGAGTAATCGTTTCTAACTCAATATTTAATAAGGGTTGATTATCTTTGGTTGTAATATCAACTTTTTTAATATCTACATCTTGAAAAACATCTGTAGGAACAAAATTTATTTCCTTGCAGAGTTTTAAAAAACCATCATTATATAGATTGTTGGAATTTTCCATTATTTTCTCCTAAGATAAATTAAATAAATAAGATTGTTGATGACATTAAAACAACAAAAGATGTTGAATCAAATCTATCCATAATTCCACCATGACCAGGTAATAAATTTGAAAAATCTTTTATATCTAATAGACGTTTAAATGCTGAAAACAACAAATCTCCCACAATAGATGCTACAGGCAAAAACACAATACCCACAATTAACTGTTTAATATTTGTAAAATAGGTTAGTTTGACATTATTTGTCTGATAACCTAAATACAAAAGTAGATAAACGCATAAAGCTCCAAATAAATACGAAGCAATTGCTCCTTCTCATGTCTTTTTGGGACTAATATGTGGTGCAAATTTCTTTTTGATGAATTTGCCACCAATTCACATACCAATAAAATAACCAAAGCTATCAACAATTACAGGAATAAAAAACATTGCAAATAAAATATATAAAGATAATACATTATACAAATACAATAATTTAAAAGTAATAGGAATATAAATTATAGAAAACATCGTTATTAATCATGATGAAAAAAACAATTTTCTTGATTTATATTTTTTTATATTTAATGCAAAAATAAAAGTCACATATACCATTGA
Source organism: Metamycoplasma salivarium (assembly GCF_900660445.2). Taxonomy (GTDB): domain Bacteria; phylum Bacillota_I; class Bacilli_A; order Mycoplasmatales; family Metamycoplasmataceae; genus Metamycoplasma; species Metamycoplasma salivarium. Next base: position 458,062 of record NZ_LR214938.2, on the reverse strand, counting down.
AAATAATAAAAATAAACCATATAAACTTGTTAAATTTTCTCTTGAATATAATAATTCCAAAAGTAATTGTTTTAAGCTTGAAACATTATAAGTAGTAAAGTTTAAATTAGAAAACAAATAATTCGTTGAAGTTTCATTTCAAATCCCATATGGTAATAGTCAAAATATTAGAGCAAAAAGTAAAAAACTATAATTTAAAACAAAATGTTGTTTGTTATGTTGAATTACTTCGTAAGTAGCATATAAAGAAATAATCATATAAAATATGATCCCTATCATTCTCCCTTCTTTTTTCGCAAAAAAAATTATTAAAATCATTGGAATCAAAACAAAAAAAAGCGGGATTAAGCTTTTTATTCTTTGTTTTATATTTTTAGCCTTACTACTCATACTAATATTTAATTATACATACCATTTGCTTAAAAAGATAAGCAAAAAAAATAATATTTAGCAATATTGTTTTGAGTAATTTTTTGTTAAAACTTTTAATCTAAATTTGTTAAAAAAATGACCTTAGATGGTCATTAAGTCTTTTTCTTTTTCGGCAGTAATTACATCTATTTTTTTAATACCGTTATCAACTTCTTTTTGAACAATTTCTAAATAATGTTTTACCAAATCTTCTGATAAGTCTATATCTGCTTTAATTTCTTTGTTAATATCTTGTCTAGCTTGTCTAACAACAACTTTTGCTTGCTCTGTAATTGTTGTTAATTGTTTAACAAGTTCTTTTCTTTTATCGGTTGTAAGTTGAGGATATGAAATTCTAATTTGATGTCCTTCATTTACAACATTTACATTTAAATTGTAGTCAGTAATTGCTTTTTCTATTTGTTTAATAGAAGCAATATCATAAGGCTTAACAATTAATTGCAGAGGGCCAGATACTGTAATTGAACAAATTTCTTCGATCGAAATAAGTGAATCATAATAATTAACTTTAATCTTACTAATTAATGTTGGATTAGCTCTACCAATTGCAACTTTTGCAATTTGAGTTTCATAATTTGTAATTGCTTTTTCAATTAACTTTTTTAATTTTTCTATATATATATTTAATTCCATTATTTATTCCTAATTATTCTTTAGTTGTAATGACTGTATGTGGTATATCATTTTCAATAACTTTTTTAAGTGAATCATCTTCTAAAATATTGAAAATAACAATATCAATTTTATTATCTTTTGCCATTGATGCAGCGGTTTGATCTAAAACTTTTAAATTTCTTGTCAAAACTTCATCAAAAGTAATTTTATGAAATTTTTTCGCATTCTTATTTAATTTTGGATCACTATCATAAACTCCATCAACATTGTTTTTTCCCATTAAAATTGCATCTGCACCAATTTCACTTGCAAATAATGTTGCTGCTGTATCAGTTGTAAAAAATGGTCTGCCCGTTCCACCAGCAAAAATAACTATTTCACCATTATTTAAATATTTAATTGCTTTTTCATTAATATATTCTTCACAAACTTTTGGGTCCATTGATAAACTTGACAAAACACGGCAAGTTAATTTTTCTTTTTCGAACCCTGATTGTAATGCTAATGCGTTCATTGTTGTTGCAAGCATCCCAATATAGTCAGCTCTAACTCTTGGGATACCGTTTTTTTCAGCGCTTGTACCTCTTCAAAAGTTACCACCGCCAATAACAATAGCAACTTGAATTTTTTTATTAATAATTGATTTAAGTTGTTTAGCAAATTTTTGAACAAGTTCATAGTCAATTGCTAGGCTTTTTGATTTGTTAGCTAATCCTTCACCGGATAGCTTGATTAAAATTCTTTTATACATCCAACTAACTCCAATAACTTTCTAATTAATTGTAGCATTATGACCTTAAAAATTTAAGCAAAAAATGTTGACTAACCTATTTTTTTGTCAATTTCAAGTAATTTTTGCTTTCCTTTTTTAATTGCATCAAAAACTGCAGTTCTAGTAGTTGCTAAAATTTCTCCAATTTCAGAGTAACTCAAATCTTCAAAAAACCTCAAATACATAGCTTGTTTTTGAGACTGAGGTAAAAAGTTTTGATATTTATCAAATAACTCAATAATAAGTTTTCTTTCTTCTAAAGATTCCATTTTGTCCTTTTTAGTTAATTCCTTTTGTAAGTCCATAAATATATGAATCTAAATCAAATTCTAGTAAATCTTCAACTTTTTCTCCAAGTCCAATATATTTAACAGTTAAACCAATATCATCTTTAATAGTTAAAATTATTCCGCCTTTTGAAGTCCCGTCCATTTTAGTTAAAACAATTCCTGTTAATGGTGTTGCTTCTTTAAAAACTTTAGCTTGCGTTACACCATTTTGTCCTGTTGTAGCATCAATAATTAATAAACTTTCATGAGGTGCGCCCGGCACTTTCTTTTCGATTATTTTGTTTATTTTTGAAAGTTCATTCATCAAATTAACTTTATTTTGTAACCTACCCGCTGTGTCAATAATTAAAACATCAAATTTTTTTGCTATTGCTTTATCAATCGCTTTAAAAACAACTGCTGCAGGATCAATTTCATTTTCTGCGGGTTTAATAATACTTGCTCCAACTTTGTTTGCTCATATATCTAATTGTTCAACTGCTGCTGCTCTAAACGTATCAGCCGCTGCAATCAAAACTTTTTTATTTTCTTTAATTAATTTATGAGCAATTTTTGCAATTGAAGTAGTTTTTCCAGAACCATTAACTCCAACAACTAAAATAATATTTAAACGACCATCTTGAATATTTAATGAAGAATCAATTATTGTTCCCATTGTGTATATTGTGACTAATTTATCAGCAATGATCTCACTAATTAGCTTAGGATCATCAATATTTTCTGCTTTAACTTCTTTTTTACATTCATCAATAATAATGTTTACTAAGTTTGCAGAAATATCGGATAAAATCAATGCTTCTTCCAAGTCTTCAAAAAATTCTTCGTCTATTTTATTGTGTTTGTTTTGAACTTCTTTGATGTAATCAGTAAATGCAGTATTTGCTTTACTTAATCCAGCAACATAAGTATTTAGTTTTTGTTCTTTTTCTCTTTGTTTGAGTAATTTTTTTTGATTTTTAGCTTCTAATTTAGCTTTTTTTCTTTCAAGAATTTCTTCTTCTGTTCCAAATAATTTTTCTTTTAATCTTTTTCAAAATCCCATAATTATCCTTAAATCACTAATATTTAATTATAAATTAAAACAAAGACCTTAACGGTGAATTATTTTTGGTCTTTGTTTCTTTCTAAAATACACAAAGTTTCAATATGTTGTGTTTGTGGAAACATATCAAATGGTTGAACTAGTTTAATGTGATAATCCCCATTTAAGAATGCTTTAAGGTCTCTAACTAATGTATGTGGATTACAACTTAAATAAATTATTCGATCAATTTTCTTTTCGATTACTTTTCTAATAATTATTGTATTAAGCCCTGCACGAGGTGGATCAAATATCACAATTCCAACATTCTCTTTATCAACAAATGTATCAAAATAACGAGTACTATCCATTGTTAGCGCTTTAAAATTACTAATTTTATTTAGTTTTGCGTTTAGTTTTGCGTTTTCTGTAGCGTTATGAATATTTTCAACCGACACAACATGTTTTACATTTTTCGCGATATATAATCCAATTGTTCCAACGCCCGCATAAGCATCAATTACAAGCTCGTTTCCTTTAAATTCATTTTTCTTTAATATAAAATCAAAAATAGCTTTTGCTTGATCGTCATTAACTTGAAAAAATGAATCATAATTAACTAAATATTTATATTTGCCAATTTTAAAAGTTATTTTTTCTTGCCCATATATTTTTTGTTCAACAACTTTTCCAGTTTTATGATTAATAACATGAAAAATCAAGTTTGCTTTTTCATTTCCAATTGCTTGTTTGATAATTTGAGCTATCTCGTTTTCGGTTTTTAATTTATTGTAACTATCAAAAATAACTAAAGTTTCATTAGTCTTATCACTATACTTAAAAACAATAGAATATAGTTTTCAATTTCTAATTTGTGTTGCGTTTGCTTTTAGAAAAGCAACAACAATCTTGACAATTTTATCTAATTCTTCGTTAACTAAATCATAGTTTTTCTGTTCAAGAATAATGTGTGTGTTTCTCACAAAAAAACCAATTTTAATTTCTTTTTCATCTTGTTGAACATGCAATGTTAATTTATTGCGATAATGAAATTGTTTTTTTGATTCTTTACAATCAGCAACATCATAGAAATTAAATTCTCTAGCAAACATACTTTTAATAACTTGTGTTTTGAACTTCAATTGATCTTCATATGAAATTATTATCAATGGTGCATTGTAGGAATAAACTAATTCTTTGTTTGCGACATCTATTCTTTTTTCTGATTTAACATGCTGAGTGACAACTTTTCCTAAAGCAAATTTAGCATTTTGTTGAATAACTTGAACATCAACAATTTCATCTTTTAATGCGTTCTCAACTAAAATAGGATAATTGTTGTTTATCCTCACTATTCCATAACCATCATAACCATATTCAGTTACTTTTTGATTATGTAAAATTTGGTTTACTAAACTTTTATTTTCCATACTATTTTCCTAAACAAAAATTTTTAAACATATTATCAAGTAATGCTTCATTGTCATATTCTTTATTTAACATTTGTCTTAAATATTGTCATGCAGCATTTAAATCAACAATTACAACTTCGGGACCAAAATTATTATTAAGCCCTTTGATACCATTTTCTAAATTTTCTTTAACTTTGTTTAGTAATGACAATTTTCTTTCATCATATAGAGTGTCAGGATTATTAATATCAAAATTTGTGTACTCTTTTACTAGTGCATTTCTTAATTCATACAAACGTTTTGTTTTAGCTGATATTCAAACATAATCTTTATATTTTCTAATCGAGTTAAGATCAGATATTTCATCAATTTTGTTTAGCACATTTATACAGCGCTTGTTAGCTAGCAGTTTTTGAAGCTTTGGATCTAACTTATTCTTGATAGTTTTTAAATCAAATAAATGAATAATGATTTTTGCTTTTTCAATCGCTTTATAAGCACGATCAATCCCAATGCTTTCAACAACATTTTTTGTTGCTCTAAGTCCAGCGGTATCGATTATGTTAAATAGAATTCCATTTATTTCAAAAGAATCTTCAAGTACATCCCTAGTGGTTCCCGCTATGTTTGTAACAATTGCTTTGTCCTTATCAATCAATAAATTAAATAGTGATGATTTACCTACATTAGGTTCACCAATAATGGCAATATTAACACCTTTATAAACATCAATTGCCTTCAAACTATTTGCTATCACGATATTTACTTTGCTTAACAAATTGTTCATAAATGTAAATAACTTCTTTTTATCAATGGTTTCAATGTCATTGTATTCTGAATAATCAATATTAATTTCACATATCGAAATAATTTTTAAAAGTTCTTGTTCAAGATTTTCAATAATTTCATTTGATTTGCTATCAAATTGGTTAATTGCTATTTTAGTTTGAATATTAGTTTTTGCATGAATTAATTGGTTAATAGCTTCTGCTTTTTCTAAAGAAATTTTTCCATTTAAAAAAGCTCTACGAGTAAATTCTCCACGTTCAGCTAAACGGGCACCATTTTCTAGAATCAAATTTAAAATCTTATTTGTAACTATAACACCACCATGTGCATTAATTTCCACCGTTGGTTCGCCCACATAGTTATCTGTTTTAGTAAATCAATTAATCAATACTTCATCAATAATTTCATTGGTTTTTCTATTGATTATTCTTCCGAAAGTGATAGTTTTATTTTCACCTATTTTTCCAGTGAATATATTCTTTATTATATTTATTGCTTCACTTCCACATAATCTAATAATTGATATTGCTTGATTTATATTTCCCGAAGAAATAGCAACAATTGTGTCGTTGTAATTAATCATATAAATAATTATATAAAATAAAGTTGGTTTGTTTTGTTTAGATTTTAATAATAATAAACTATGTAAAAAATGTCAATAACTCAAATTAATACTTATTTTAAGGTAAAATTTCAAAATAATTTTGTGTTTATAAGTGCGAAATTAATAACTTTATATGTTAATAGCAAAAAATGGCACAAATTTTGAAAAAACACTATATTTTAGTCTATATTCAAAAAATAAGTTTAAATATATTAAAATTTAAATATACAAAAATATTAAGAAGGTTTTATGACAAACGCAAAACAAAAAGAGATTGTTTTTAATCCAAACAATCAAATACCGAAATTTAGGAAGAAAATGGGGGATATTTTTAGATCAATTATTTTCCCTATTACCGTTCTTTTGGTTGTATCAATTTTTTATGGGTTAATGGAGCTTTTAATAAATATGAAAGTCTCTTTAAATCCAACCGTAATAAGTGACTTACAAACTGCAAGATTAGTGTTTAAAAAGATGATGGGATTAATTCCATTACTTACCGCACTTTCTATTGCAATAACCTTTAGTTCAAATAGAACTTTAGGGGGTCTTGCGACATTGGTTGGTTGAGCGGCTTTTTTAGGTGTTCAAGCGATGCTGATTCAAGGGGCATCTGGAAGTTATTCGATCTGATATTGACAAAACAAGACTTTATTTAGTAACCTAAATGGGAATGAGTTGATTACTTCAATTCCTTTAGGATTATCTACTCAATTAAATTTTATTAATTCAAACATTTTAATTGGATTTTTGATTGGATATGTAAATGCTTTAATTATTTCAGCACTACATAAAAGAACTAAGAATTTAATAGGCACTGCAATTGCAAGTATTTTATTAATTATGTTTGTTTCAGGTGTGTTTGGAATTGCACACACATTTATTATTGCTACAATTGCACATTATATTCAAACATCTAGTGCAAGTATTATTGGATTGGGTGCCAATAATGTTAATTATTTTGTATCTTCATTAATTATTGGATTATTAACACCATTAAACTTACATCATATGACACAAACTGTATATGGTAGTGGTATTCTTCCATATTATAAATTATTATTTGCTATTTTCTTAGCACCTGCGGTTATTGCTATATTTATAATAGCAACAAAGAAAAGTAACAAGAAATTTGTTTGTGCATTCTATTTACCATTAATTTTTGGTTCTATTTTATTAGGACAATATGAACCTATTTTATTAGCTATATTCTTTATATCGCCATTTATGTATATTTTCTTTGGTATTTTACCAACAGTTCTTGCAAGTTGAATTGTTACTTTTATAAGTATTTCACCTTCAGCTGATTCAATAATGAATGGAAATATCTTTGAATATATATTTAACTTCTTTGTACCAATGGTAAAAGGTGACGCAGCATACAAAGCTTCATGATTAATATTGGTTATTGGATTAATTTACGGTGTAATTGTTGCTATCCTTACATGAATTTATGTACGTTTTGGAAAAGTTGCAATTTTAGGAAAATACAATGCTGGAAGAAGAAATGTACAATATGAATACTTGACTGAAAATACCTATGTTGTCTTTCCAAATAACAATAGTATTGATGAAAGAAGAACATTTAGAAATCAAGTTGCTGATGAGTTATTATGCTCAACCTCAGAATTATTAGCAAAATCAGAATATGGACAACCTATTTTGGAAGAAATGATCACTTATGCTAAAGAATTAAGATATAAAAAATCTTTAGCTACTTATGAAGGTGATTCTACAACAAAAACTATGTCTTTAGAATTAGCTAAAAATCTTTCTTTCATGAAAAAAGATGGTGAAGAGGAAACCAATAACTTTGGTGATGTGATTTTAACAGACATTGCAAAAGATGAAAATAATGATTTAGGCTTAGGAGATGCCGAAGTTTTAACAGATAAAGATAAAGACAATCTACTTAAGAAAGAAAATATACTAATTGAGGAAAATTTTGAAACATACACCGAACCAGATTTTCAAGTTAATGAGAATAATAAAACACCTCATAGTGATAGAGTTTTGCCTCAAACACCACTTCAATATACAACAGAACTTACTCCTTTAGCAAGCACAGACCTAAATATAGTTGAATCTTCTTTGGCAGTACCAAAAAACAAAGAAGCAAATTTATCTGAATTTGAAGGTTTTGACTTTGAAAAACCTGATACAACTACAAAACTTGATGTTTATGATGATTATTTAGAAGAAAAAACTAGCGAAAATAAAATACTGTGAGATGAATATACACAAGAAGAGGTTGTTGAACCTAAAGCAAGCTCATCTCAACTATTAGACGAAAAAGAAGAAATTGTTCCCGAACCGCAAATCAAACAAGAAGATGAGACTTTAAATTCACAAGAATTTGAATTAAATAATGAACAATTCCAAAAAGCTGAAACTTCAAAAAACGAATCTATAAGCGATGATGATTTTGAGTTTGAAAATGTAGATAACGAAAGTGAAAAACAATACAACGAACTTGCGGCAAGTTTATCGTTTGATGAAAATAAAGAAACTTCTAAAAATGTAGATGTAGAAAGCTTCACAAAACCTACTTCAAAAGAAACATTCACCTTTGAATCAAAAATTAAACAATTTATGATTTTAAGTCCATTATTAGGTGGTGTTGTAAAACAAACAGAAAATTCATTTACCATTGCACCTTCTAGTGGAAAATTAATTATGCCGAACGATGCAAAAGTTGAATTTGTGAGTGAAAATAGAGATAAATACATCTTAAATATTTACAGTGTTAAACTAGAAATTACATTAAATGCTGATTTCTCAAAACAACACAAGCAACCATTACACAATAGAATTTATGCAAACCAAGGAAAACAACTTTACAAAGGTGATTTCTTTATTGATGCAAATAAAAAATTCTTTAGTGAAATTGGTGAAGAAATGTTATTAACCATCACCCTTTTAGAAGGCGATTACAAAGCAAAACCTATCCGCAAAATCGTAAATAGCAAGATTAATAAGTGAGATGGTATGTTTGATGTTGTTTTAAATAAAATATTAGATACACATGTTCGTGTTGCTCAAAAAATAACTGAGTAATTTATTTATTGCAATATGGAAAATTCAAAACCGATAATTGGATTAATAGCAGAATTTAATCCGTTTCACAATGGACATATATATTTGATAAAAAAAATTAAAGAACAATTCCCGGATTGTTTTTTAATTGTTGCGTTAACTAGTGATGTAACGCAAAGAGGGGAACTGACTGTAGCTTCATTTGAAGATAGGAAAAATATTGCTTTGTCATATGGGGTAAACAAAGTAGTTCAATTAAGTGATTATGAAACAGTTCAAGCTGCTCATATTTTTGTAGCTAATGCAATAAATTTATTATTAAAGGAAAATATTTCTCATTTAGTATTTGGTGTTTCAGATAAAATTGCGGATATTAATGTTTATCTAAACTCTGCAAATGCTATATTAAAGAATAATCAAAAATATAATAAATTAGTTAAACAAAATTTAGATAATGGAATTGCGTATTCCAAAAGTACAGCATTAGCTGCGTTAAATATTCTAAATATTGAAAAAATACCATATCCAAGTGATATTTTAGGTTTTGAGTATGTCAAATATATTGTCTTTAATAAATTAAAAATTATTCCTATTAGTATCAAAAGAATTGTAAATCACAAATCAACAAAAACCAATCTTAATTATGCCTCTGGCACTGAAATTAGGAAAATGATTGAAAGACAAGAAAATATTTCTCATTTTTCCCCTATGAAAATAAGATATCCTATTCCTTCGATTAAAGATAAATACAATTTGTTTCAACAAATAGTTTTTACGTCTTCATTAGAAGAACTTTCACAAATAAATTTAATGAGTGAAGGTATGGAAAGTTTATTCAAGAAAAATATTTATATTAATAACTATGATGAATTTGTCAATGCTTGCATCTCAAAACGTTATACAAGATCTCGAATTCAAAGAGTTATTTTATCCACTATTTTTAATATAAAAAAGCAAAAATAAAATGGGAGTTTTTCCCATAATATTTATCAAATTTTGACACGCTTGTTAGGATCTAAATACATTTCATCTGATGGTTCTATATCAAATGCTTTATAGAATTCATCAGAATTTTTTGTTTGTATATTTGCTCTTAATTTTGCAGGTGCATGAACATCAATTTTCAATAACATTTCTGCAAGTTGTGGCCTATATTTAATTCTTCAAATCGTTGCAAAATTAATAAAGAATTTTTGACCATCATAATCTTTTTCAAGTTTTGCTGCTTCTAAAGCACAAGAAACTCCACCAGCATCAGCAATATTTTCAGAAACTGTTAATTTTCCATTACATTTTCCAACAGGGGTTTCAACACCATCAAATAATGCAATCATTTCTTGTGTTTTTATATCGAAATTCTTTTTATCTTCTTCTGTTCATCAGTTTACTAAATTACCATTCTCATCGAAGTTTGCACCATTATTGTCGAAAGCATGTGAAATTTCGTGTGCTATAACTGTACCAATTCCACCATAATTTTCACTAGTTAAACTAGAAAGAGAATAGAATGGTTTAGCTAAAATTGCTGCAGGAAAAACAATATGATTTTGATTTGGAGAATAATAAGCATTTACCATATCTGCAGGCATTTCTCAATATTCTTTATCGGTTGGCTTTAGATATTCATTGTATTTAAATTCACTAGCTAAATAAATGTAGTTTAAAGAATTTAGCAATAATTTATCAAACTCATTGTATTTTTCAACTTTATATTTACTAAAAAATGGTTTTATTTTGTTTGGATAGCCAATGTGAATTCCCATTTTGTTAAGTTTTTTAATAGCATATTTTTTAGTTTCTTCACTTAATCAATTATTATTGGCTAATTTATTTTGATAAATTTTAACCATATTATTAACCATTTTTTCTACGTCTTTTTTGCCTTTTTCACCAAGATAAGTTTTCCCATAATATAAACCAAATGGTACTGAGAAAAATTTTGCTACTGATTCTATTTCAAATTTATTTCTATCAATTGGTTTCTTTAAACCTCTTAAATAATTACTATATTCGCTGCCAATTAATCTAGATTCATCATCTAAATAAGAAGAACATTGTAAAATGGTTTTGACGATTAAAGCAGATTTAAACTGGTCAAATGTTTCATCATTATATAATGTGTTGATATTTTCTAAAAACACTTTTGAAACAACGCTAATATTTTCAACTTTGTTATTGGTTAAATTATTGGCTATTTTTTTTATGTCAAACACTTTACAATGTTTTTGAATTTCGCTAGTAGAAAATAGATTATAAAGGTTTGGATATATTGCTTCTTCTTCGGGGGTTAAAACATATTTTGCTAATAATGCATCAAATTTTAATGTATCATCCAATAGTTTTGTTACATACTCTTTTTGATTGGGGAAAGTTTTATTTAACAATTTTTCAGCTGCATTTCTTCAAACAGTTAATAATTCTTTTGATTTTTCTTTATCAACATAATGATTTTTACTTGGCAAAATGATATCTGGATATTGTAGTCATAATATTTGTTTAGTACTATCTTTAAAATCATCCATTATAAAGAAGTTTAAAGGTACATAAAAATGAAGATATTGTAATTTCTTGTAATTTTCTTCAATGTCCTTTCAACTCTTAAAGCCTCTAATTTTATCAATTAAAGATTTAAGTGGTTTCATTCCGTTTGCTTCACGTGAATTTCAATCTTTTACTAAAGCAAAATATTTAATCATCTCTTTTAAAATAGGGTTGTCTTTAATATCTGATTGATCATCAAGTCATTTGTGGAAAAGTGAAGATCTAAGCTTTCTAATATTTTCATCAAGTTCATAAAATGAACCTCAACCGCTTAAATGATCGGGAATTTCATTTTTAGCTAGTCATTCTCCATTTATTGCTTCGTAAAAGTCTTTTTTTAATAATTCTTTATTCATATTTGTAACCTCTATTTTTTGTTTTGTGCATTTAAGTATAGTATTTTTTCATTATTTTTCGTAGTGATTAATTTTTTATAATTTTCAATATTTAACTCTTCAAAAATTAATATGATACCTTTATCATTTGCATATGACATAAGCATATTAATTGATACTATATTTTTAGCAACATTTAAGTTTTTGCTTATTTCTTTATTGATAATAATAAATTGAATGTTTGTTTTTGATAAAAAGAACAATAAATTTTCTTCAATTTCATTAATCCTAATTCCAGCGGAATAACTAGCTTCGTTTAATGCATTTAATTTTGAAATTAAGTGTTCATAATTTTCTGAATTATTAATTTTTATACATATTTGTAAATGCTTATTTTTCTTAAAAACATGATACAAATATTTAGCATTTAAAGAAGGAAATATAAAGTCCTCAATCATTAAAATTGAATTAGTCAATTTATATTTGTCAATATCTTTAAAGAAAACTAACCACAAATATCTTTGCAAGTCGGTATTATTTAATAAATTTTCATATTCACTTAAATACTCTTCCGAAAATATCGGCATAGTGATTTTTAGTGAAGTTTGTGAAGAAGAAAAATCATGTAATGGTGCATTTTTGACTAAATAATTTCCATTGTTAATTAAAGATATAACATTCAGATATTTATTTTCAAATGACTCAAAAGCATTTAGAGATAAAGCGTCTTTATTTATAAGAACATAATTTAATTTTTTTCCTTCTTCATTTGAATTTTTGAATAGTAAATATGCAACTAGCAAGAAAAATCTATTATTATCAAACTCACTTATGACAGCTTTATCTATCAAAACACATATGTCAAAATAAGAGTTCAAAATTTTTAAATCAGTTATATAACCAAAAAGTGCTTGTATTTCAATATCTAATGTATTAAAAATAGCTTCATTTTCAAAATAAATAAAGAAATTTTCGTTTTTATTGACAATTATTATTCTAGTATTAATTTTTTTCTTAACAAGAATAGATGCAATTTCATTAACTAAATATTTAATTTTGAAAATTTTTGACAATTTCAAATGTAAATAAATAACAAAGTTTTTATCTTTTATTAATTCAAAACTCTTTTGTGTCTCGATGTATTGAATTCTCTTATTGATTGAGAATGAAAATATATCCTCTCACGATAAAGTAATTAAAAACATATTGGAGTTTTTATTTTCTAAAGACAAATTATATGTAACATCATTGTTACTGCCTTCGAGCATAACATTAAGAAGCGTTTTACTAATTTCTTTATCTTTGCTATTAATTGTCTCAACAAGAATTTTTTTAGTATCTTTATCAAAGAAATTTAAAAATAAATTAATATCAAATCATTCACCATTTTTAACTTGTAAATCTATAATAAATTCGGGAATGTAATTTAGAATCTCAATGTCATTGTTAATCCTAACTCTTTTTAAATCAGCATCAACTTCAAATAATAAAAACCCATTTCTAATACTGTTTTTCTTAATTTGATAATAGGATTTTATTGAATAAAATACAATAAAAAACACCGTTAAGAATAAGAACAAACAAGAAATTAAAATCATTGCAATACTATTTGTCATTTGCTTCGTCCCATTTCTTTACAGATTCATGATACATATTTAGCGTCTTAATTTTCTTTTCATTAGGAAACTTAACTTTGATTAAATCATTTTCAACTTCTAAAACTTCACCAACACCATAGGTACTATGTGAAATTTTATCTCCAGCAATTAAAGAAATATTTTTGCTAATGTTAATGCTATTTGAGAAACTACTTGCCACTTTAATAGTTTTTGTTTCTCTAATTCCAGCTTCAGGAATAAATCTACTTCTCCTATTGTTATTTCTTCCAACAGAAAATGATAGAAATAGTTTTTCTTTAGCTCTAGTCATTGCAACATATGCCAAACGTCTTTCTTCTTCTAAAGCTTCCATATTTTCTTTTTGTAATTCAATGTTCTTGTTTCTAATTTTTGTGAAATCTTCATTAGGAGATACTACAATAGCTCTTCTTAATGGAAAAATATTTTCACTTAGCCCAATTACAAAAACATAGTCAAATTCAAGACCCTTTGCATTATGTACTGTCATTAGTGACACATAACTTGCTGCATCATCTTCAACGTCTCGGTCAGTAATTAATGTTATTTCCTGCAAATATTCATCAATGGTTCCATGTTTATTTTTATCTTCTCAACTTGCAATAGCATTTATTAAGCTTTGAAAGTTGTCCATTCTTGCTTCATATTCATCTTCGGATTTTTTAATATCTTCAAAGTATTGAATTTTGTTGGTAATAAATTCTTTTAATGTGTCTGCAATTGAATTAGTTTGTAAAGCACGTCTTGCTCAACGAATGTTATTGACAAGTTTAATAATGTTTTTTAGAGTTTCGGTTGAAATACTTAATTTTTTGTGTATTTCATTGATTTTTGTTTCTAAACATTTGTATAAATCTAAGTTATTTTCACCTGCAAATTTTAAGAGTTTATCAATAGTTACATCACCAATTTTACGCAATGGTTTATTAATAATTCTAAGCAATGATATTTCACTACCATCGTGGATAACTCTAAGATAAGCTAATGCATCTTTAATTTCTTCACGTTGGTAGAATTTAATAGAACCAAAAATTTTATAAATAGTGTTGTCTTGAATTAATGCTTCTTCAATTGCCCGTGAGTAACTATTGATACGATATAAAATAGCTATATTTTTAAGTTGAACTCTATTTTTCTTTAATAAATTAATTTTCGATGTAATTCACCTAGCTTCAGCTTCATCGCTAAATCCTGCAAAAAATTCAACTTCTTCACCTTCTGGATTTTCAGTAAACAATTTTTTATCTAATCTATTTTTATTATGTGAAATCAAATTATTGGCTACAGTAAGTATTTTTTTGGTAGAACGATAGTTTTCTTCAAGTTTAATAGTTTTACAATTTGGGAAGTCTTTATCAAAATTCATAATGATATTAATATCGGCATTTCTTCAACTATAAATTGTTTGATCAGGATCACCAACAATTGTTAGATTATTTGTCTTACTTGCTAATCTTTTTACAATCATGTATTGAATTCAGTTGGTGTCTTGAAATTCATCAACTAATATATGAGTAAATTTATTTTCTCATTTGCTAGCAACTCCGGCAAATTCTTCATCATAAAACAATTTATAAACAAAAACAAGTAAGTCTTCAAAATCTAAAGTATGTGCTTTATTTAAATGTATTTGATAACGTTCATATATTTTTGCCCTAAGGTCGTCTTTGTAAGTCGGATCATTAAGTAAATCATTTGGACTTTTTAGTTTACTTTTTTGATTTTGAATAAATGAAATAATCGAATTGTAAGTAAATTCACTTTGTAAAATATTAAGTTCTGAATAAACAACTCTAAGTACTTCTTTTTGGTCTAGTTCATCAATAATTTGAAAATCGTTTGGATAATTCATATTGTGAATTTCACGTCTTAAAATTTTTGCACAAAGAGAATGGAAGGTACTAATGGTTGGTTCATATTCGCTTTGATAATTTAAATTATTCAACAAACTTAAAGCACGTTGTTTCATTTCGTTAGCAGCTTTGTTAGAAAAAGTAAGAGCAAGAATTTTATCTTCTCTAATGTGTAATTCTTTAATTAAGTAAACAATTTTGTGTGTTAAAACCCTTGTTTTTCCTGATCCAGCACCTGCAATTATTCTTAAAGGCCCATCATTATACAAAACGGCTTCTTTTTGTTGTTCATTTAAACTTTTCAAATCTAATTCATTCATTAAAATACCAACTTTCTTTGTAGATATAGCAAAAAAAGCAAAAACAATTGCTTTATTTAATTATATTCTATTTTATGTGTTTTATAGTATCAAAGGTTAAATCATAGGTCAAAAAAATGTCTATATTTTAGGTTAATATAGTTAATTTTCAATTTTTATATTTGGTAATATTCTAGGTTTTGGTTTTATTTGAGAAGCAAAAATTTCTTCTTTATCTTCTGCTTCAACAAATTCAAATTTATTAATTCAAACAGTAAATGTTCTTGAAAGTTTATCATTTAATCCAATTCTATTTGCTCTTAAATTACTTGAAATAAAGAAAATGTCTGTAATTAAAGCTAAAGAAGATAAAACTGTAGGAATAATTAAAAAAGCACGTTGGTAAGTTTTTAATGTTTTACCTTGAATTGCTTCCAAAAAAGTATCTGGATGAATAAAAATCATAAAAGAAAGTAAAATAATAATTCATAAAAACGAGAATAGTCTTTGACGATCAAAAATTACTCTTGGTAATTTATCTTCCTTAAATTGTTTAATAATCATAATTCGGCAAATTGCCATCCCAATAGTTTTACCTTTTCAAATAATTGGCAAGACAATAAAGAAAAAAGCTAGATATAAACTTAAAAATAAAAGTCAAAAATAATAATTATATCTATAAAAATAATTTCCAGTTTTGTAATTAAAAACTAAGAATGATGTTCCTGTTGCAATTGATAAAAACAAAATACAATCAATAAATGTTGCGAGTAAACGAATTCAAAAATTAGCTTTTTTTTGTATTTTTATCATTTAAAGTTTTTCATTATCTTTCTTCAATTTTGATTAGTTTCTAGTTCTGATAAAGTAGGTAAAACGACATTAAACATTTTAAAATATTTATTGGATTCAAGAATATTAGGAGTTTGTTGATTTGACAATTTAATCATTTGTTCTAATTCTAAGTTAAAGTTTTTTAACATCTTGGCTTCACGTGAATTTTTCTTAAATTTTAATTGACCTAAAAACCCTGCAGTGAAATAATAAATATGCATTTTATAAGCAAATTGTAGTTCTTCTACAAATTTATCTTTAGCAATATCTTTAATAATTTCTCATTCAATTTGGATGTTTTTAGGATTTAATAAACCTAGCTGATAATTAAAATCCTCAATTCATGTTCTTTTGATATAAGCAAAAGTCTTCGATTTTAAAAGTGACAAATATTTAATATCAGAAGAGAGTTGCATATTAGCATCTTTAATCTTGCAAGTTGCAAAAACATCTTTCAAGATTTCAGTTTTAATAATTGAATTGAAAATATAAGGACTTACCATTGCAATTGGACTTTGATCTTTACTTAAATCATAAATTTCTTCTTCTTTATATTTGCTTCTATAAAAATCGATGTGATTAACACCTCTCATATAACCATTGAATTCTATAAAATCAGGTTTAATTTCACTTTTGTTTAAAAAGTCAAATAAGTTTAATGTAAATTCACTCTTAATGTAAGAATATGAATAAAGAATATATGAATAAAGTGTATTAGACATAGCTAATGCTTGCCTTAAAACCTTAACGATGTTAATGTGTGAGGTATTAATAATTAATTTAAGTCTATCTTTTAACATAGTAGTTAATTGATAAATACTTTCAAGTTGTGCTTCAGTTGGTTTATCAATGCAAACAATAGCATTAAAATTTTGGTCTTTTTGCTTAATTATATTCTTAAAAATATCATCAACAGAAATTGATGGATGATAAATTGGAATAATAAATGTTAATAAATTCTTGTCCATAAATAACCTTTTTACATTTTAATATTTCCAGGTGTTCTTGGAAATGGAATTACATCACGAATATTTGCGACTCCTGTTACATACATAACAAGTCTTTCAAACCCAATTCCAAAACCACTAGATGGTGCATATCCATATTTTCTTAAATCTAAATATCATTGCAAAGGTTCTTGCTTAATTTTTAGTTCTTTAAGTCTTTGAACTAAAAGTTCATATCTAGATTCACGTTGACTTCCACCAATAATTTCACCAATTCCAGGGACTAATAAATCAAATGCAGCGACAGTTTTTTTATCATCATTTTGATACATATAAAAAGCTTTAATGTCTTTAGGATAATTAATCATTGCAACTGGGCCGTTTACAACTTTTTCAGCAATAAATTTTTCATGTTCAGAACCCAAATCCATACCAAAAAAGATGTTTTGTTCCTCAAACTCTTTTTTGTGTTTTTCAAGAATTTTAATAGCTTCTTTATATTCCATAATTTTTAATGGAGTAGATATATATTTCTTTAATGTAGTAATCAAATTATTGTCTTTTAAAGAGTCTAATAATTTCATTTCAGAAGGATATTTTTTAATAACATTACTAATTACTGTTTTTAGTAAATTGTCAGCAAAAGGAATAATATCATTTAGTTCATAAAAAGCAACTTCTGGTTCAATCATTCAAAATTCTGCTAAATGTTTTGTAGTATGAGAATTTTCTGCTCTAAAAGTAGGCGCAAAAGTGTAAACTTTTTTAAATCCTGCAGCATATGCTTCAGCATGCAATTGTCCTGTCACACCTAAAAAAGATTTTTGTTTGAAAAAATCACCTTCAGAACTATTAACAATCAAAGTTTCGCCAGCACCTTCACCATCATTTGATGTGATAATTGGTGCAGCAATGTTAAGAAAATCATGTTTTTGAAAATAACTGTGAATTTCAAAAAGTAAAGCATTACGAATAATCATAATTGCTCTAAATAAGTTGGTTCTATGTCTTAAATGTGGAATTTCTCTTAAAAAATCAAGTGTTGTTTCTTTCTTTTGAATAGGAAAATCTTCATCGGTGTTGTTAATTAAAATTAAATCATCAACTGCAAGTTCAATAGGTTGAGGAGCAGTTGGAGTTAATAATAGTTTTCCTTTAACTTTTATTGAAGAACCCAAATTAATTTTGTCAAGATTAAATCTTTTAATGTTTTCACTTTTTATAACAAGTTGTAAAGTATCAACTGTACTTCCATCAGTTAATGCTAAAAATTTGATTTTTTCATTTCCACGATTGTTTTGAACTCAACCTTGAATTTCAAAATCTTGTCCATGTTTAATATCATTAAGTGATGTTAATAATTTTTTAATTGTCATATTTAATCCTTTATTTAACAAAAATTAATTTTTATATATAAGTAATTAACAATTATATTATAAATGCAGTAAATAAAAATGCGGTTACTAAATAACCACATAAATTATTTTTTAGAAATTTTTTCAAGTCCATTCATATAAGGAATTAAAACTTTTGGAATTGAAATTGAACCATCAGGATTTTGATAATTTTCTAAAATAGCGGCAACTACTCTATCAATTGCAAGACCTGAACCATTCATTGTATAAGCATATTTTAGTTTATCATTTTCATCACGATATCTAATTTTTGCTCTACGTCCTTGAAAATCTTTACAAATTGAAATTGAACTTGTTTCACGATATTTTTGTTCAGATGGAATCCAAAGTTCTAGGTCAATTGTTTTTGCAGAACTAAATCCAATGTCACCAGTTGATAATAAAACCTTACGATATGGAATTTCAAGTAATTGTAAGATACTTTCAGCATCTTTAACCATTTCTTCTCATTCATGCATTCCATCTTTTTCTGATGTTAATTTTACAAGTTCAACTTTATGAAATTCATGTTGTCTTATAACACCGCGTGTATCTCTTCCGCCACTTCCAGCTTCTGATCTAAAACATTTTGTGTAAGCAACATATTTAATTGGTTTAGATAAATCTAAAATTTCATCATAATGGTAATTTGTAACAGGCACTTCCGCTGTTGGAATTAATCATAAATCGTTATTTTCAATTTTAAATAAATCTTCTTTAAATTTAGGAAGCTGGCCTGTTCCAAATAACATTTTGCTATTAACTAAATGTGCAGGCATTAATTCTTTATAACCATTTTTAATATGAGTTGATAACATAAAATTAGCTAATGCTCTAACTAATTGTGCACCTTCATTTTTATATAGAACAAATCTAGTTTGTGCTAATTTTACTGATCTAACAAAATCAATGATGTCAAGTTTTGTGGCAATATCATAGTGTGCCTCAACGTTTTTAACTAAACCACGACCTAAGTTAGGAAATTCTTTAATTACAACATTATCTAAATCACTTCTTCCAACTGGAACTTCATCATAAGGAATGTTTGGAATTTTGATAACTAAGTCATTAACTTTTTTAATTAATTCATCAGCTTCAACATCAACTTTGTCAATCTCAACTTTAATTTTTGAAACTTTTTCCATTAATTTTGATGTATCTTGTTTATTTCTCTTTTTAATTCCAATTTCATCACTTAATGTGTTTCTTTCAGCTTGCAACTTTTCAAGCTTTGCAATTAGTTTATTTCTTTTTTCAACCAAAGTAACTATTTTTTCAATATTATCAATGTCATAGTTTCTTGTTGATAATTTTTTAATAACTTCAAGTTTGTTATTTATTATGTATTTTAAATCTAACATTTAGATACCTCACATGGTAATTTTTGCAATTAATTATTATACCTTTCATTACAAAATTATGAGTTAGTTTTTTTCTTGAGAAAATGATAAAATTTTTAAATATGAGTGACTTAATTAAGATTTCGGGCTTTTTTAAAAAGATATTATTTGAAAAAAAACAAAATAATTTCCGTATTACATCTTGTAAAATTGCAGCTCAACCACAAGGTCTTACAATCAAAACTAACAAATATGGAACTATTTCTATTTTGTCAAAAGATATTGATTTTGAAATTGATAAATGTTATGACATGATTTTGGAATACTTTCCACATAGTAGATATACTGAAAGTTATAACTTAGTTGAACTTAAAGAAAGTGAAATGTGAAAACTAAATTATTTAGTTCGTTTTTTAAAAAGTTCAAAGTTTCCTGGAATTGGTGAAGTGAAAAGTACAAAAATTGTTGAAAAATTTGGTTTTGATACTTTAAACATTTTAGCTTTTAATGATGATTATGATGCTGATGATTTTGGAATATCAGAAGAAGCATATTCACAAGCTAGAGCATATCTTAGAGCAAATACTAACATTATTGAAGATCAACTGTTCTTTTTAAAATTAAATTTATCACCTAGTTTTTATGAAAAAATTAACTTGTATTTCGATTCACTTGCAATGTTTTTGGAAAAATATAAAGACAACTTTTATGATTTTTATTTTGACGTTGAAGGAATTCAAGTATCTGATTTAGATAAAATTACTAAACATTTCTTTCCAGAAGGCCATTTTTTTACAAAGCCAATGGTGTTATATAAAGCATTAGAAGAATATTTTTTCAATAAAGGCCATACTAAAATTTCAAATAAAGACTTTTACGCTTATTTTTATAAGAATTACGAAAAAATCTCAGTTGATGAATTTAAAGATGCACTTAAATATTTAATTCAAGAAAAGAGAGTCTTACTTTTTGATAATAAAGAATTTATTACGACTACAAAATTAAGATTAATGGAAGAATATGTAATTACAAGGTTATATGATGTAAGCAAAAAACATAAAGACAAATTCTTACCTTATGCAGATTCATATTTTCATCCAACACAAATTGAAGCAATCAACAGTGCTTTAAATGAAAATTTATGTTTAATTACGGGTTCTCCGGGAACTGGGAAAACTTTAATTTTAAATAAAATAATTAACCTACTCTTAACAAAATATAGTGAAGAGGATATTGTTGTAGTTACCCCAACAGGACGAGCAACAATTAATATTAATAAAGATAATGAAATTAAAGCTTCAACAATTCATAGCTTTTTGCAATGAGATGTTGATCTTGATAAATTTAAGGTTAATGAAAATTGACCTGAAAATAAAAAAGTTTTAATTATTGACGAATTTTCTATGGTTGGAATTGATTTATTCTTTCATTTACTAAAAGGGTTAAGTAAATCTCTTAAAAAAATAATTGTTGTTGGTGATAAAAATCAACTCCCTGCAATAGGACCAGGTTATTTAATTAAAGATTTTATTGAATCTAATATTTTTGAAACAATAGAACTTTCAAAAATTTATCGTCAAGCCGAAAATTATGAAATAATTCGAGATGCTATTAGTGTTAATAAATCCGAATTTCCTAAATTTAATGGTAAACATTCGCAATTTCATGAAGTTGAAAAAGAAAATCTAAGCAAAATAATTATTTCCGAAATCAAAAAACTTATTAAACAAGGTTATGTTAAAAAAGATATTGCAATTTTAAGTCCAATTTATAACTATCAAACTGGAATTGATAATTTAAATAATGAACTTTCAACATTTTGAAGAAAATTAGACAATATGCAAACAACTTTAATTGGAAAGCAAGCATATGCAATTGGTGATAAAGTCATAAATACTGTTAATGATCCTTCAAAAAAGATTTTTAATGGTGAAATTGGTTATATTTATAATTTTATTTTCGAGGATGACACTAGAATAATTAGTTTTGTACAAATTAAATTTGAAAATGAAGATCGAATTGTTCAATTTACAAGAAAAGAATTTTTACAAAGAATTATTTTGGCTTATTGTACTAGCGTTCATAAATATCAAGGAAGTGAATGCCCAATTGTTTTTACTGTATTATTTGATGAAGCTAGAATTTTATTAAGTAAAAAATTAATATACACTGCAATTACAAGAGCACAGAAATTAAGTATAATTTTTGGACAAAAAGATGCTTTTATTTATGGTATTGAAAATGATGATGATTCAAAAAGAATCACATGTATTAGTGAACTTTGAAATGCTAAATTAAATCAAGGAGTTAAATAATGAAATTAATTGTTGG
This sequence comes from Metamycoplasma salivarium, assembly GCF_900660445.2. Taxonomy (GTDB): domain Bacteria; phylum Bacillota_I; class Bacilli_A; order Mycoplasmatales; family Metamycoplasmataceae; genus Metamycoplasma; species Metamycoplasma salivarium. The sequence goes on along the minus strand of NZ_LR214938.2, from coordinate 435,580 downwards.
ATTGGGGAACCCTGGAGCAGAATATGCTCAAACAAAACACAATGTTGGTTTTATGGTTGTTGATGCAATTGCAAAAAAACTTGATGTTGAATTTGATGAAAAGAAATTCAATGGAATTTACCACATTGGCGATGAATATATTTTGGCAAAACCACAAACATATATGAATAATAGTGGTAGTTTTGTAGTTGAAATAATGAATTATTACAAAATTAATCAAAATGACATTTTAATTATTCAAGATGATTTAGACTTAGCAATTGGCAGAGCAACCATTAAGCAAAAAGGTTCATCTGGTGGCCATAATGGATTAAAAGATATTATTCAAAAACTTGGCACTGAAAAAATTAATAGATTGAAAATTGGAATTGGTAGATCAGATAATGTTGTTAATTATGTTTTGAGTAAATTTACGCCAAATGATTTAGAAGTTATCAATAAGATAATTGATTCAGCAGCAGATATTGCATTAACATATATTTACAATGACATTCATTATGTAATCAACAAATTTAATGGAAAATGATAATTTTATGTTTAATATTGAAAAACAGTTTGAAATAGACAATATTGATATTAACAAAAAGATGTTATTAGGAGTTAGCGGTGGCCCTGACTCTATGTTTTTATTAAATTTATTAAAAAACAAAAATATTGTTGTCGCGCACATTAATTATAATAAGCGTGAAACTAGCAAAATAGATGAAGAAATTGTCATTGATTTTTGTAAAAAAAATAATATAAAATGTTTTGTTCTAAATCTAAAAAAACACAATGAGCAAGGCAATTTTCAAAATATTGCAAGGATACAAAGATATGAATTTTTTAAGAAAATTTATGATGAAGAAAAATGTGATTATTTGATATTGGCGCACCATAAAGATGATTTTTTAGAAACAGCAATAATGCAAGAAAATTCATGTCGGAAAGTTTTATATTATGGAATAAAGCCTAAAAACTTTTTGTTTGAAATGAATGTATATCGGCCACTCATTTTTGCATTTTGAAAATCAGAAATCTTAAATTTATGTAATCAAGATAAATTGCCTTATGCTTTAGATTACACGAATGATTTAGATATTTATACAAGAAATGCAATTCGCAATAGACTCAAGCAAATTTCGTTAGAAGAAAAAGTTAAACTCCTTGATTCTTTTGTGACAAAAAATTTAAAAAATAAAGAATTAGAAACATTAATTCAAAATAAATTTAATGAATGAAGACAAAAAGAGTTTGATTGTAACTTTCTTAAAGATAATAATTTATGAAAAAACTTAATTTATAAATTTATAAATACATATTTTTTAAATGTTGAACTTTCTAGTTCTAAAATGGAAGGAATTTATCAATTTATTATTTCTAATAATAGAACCGCACGGTATAAACTAGACGACAAAAATATACTATTTAAGAAAAAAAACGTATTAAAAATATCAAAATAGCAATTTTTATATAATAATTTATTAACTAATTAATTTTTGAAAGGAGAAATACTTATGGAAAATAACAATAGAAAACCAAGATTTCGCTTTAATATTTGGTGATTATTAGGTATTTTTGCAGCTATTATTCTGATTGCAATAATGGCCATTACCATAAAGCATTTTACAACCTCAAGTGATTATGCCACACATGATTACAATTTTTATCGGTCAGTATTAACAAAAATATTAAGTAATACAACTGATGGAACTGCATTTAAATCTGTTGAGCACAATCCTTATCAGAATCTAATGAAATTTACACTCGGAATTGATGCTTCTGATGCAGAATTTTTTAAAAATTTAGGTGTTCCTGAGTCGGCAATTAAATCAGGAGAATATGTATTTACATTAAATGTAACAACAATACAAATTCAACAATGAAATTTATTAAATCAATTAACAGCTGCTGCTTTTACATATAAAAACAAAGAAGGAAAAGAATTTGTTGGTAGATTATTTACAACACCATATCCTACTCCATCATTAAGTAGCAAAATATGAAGTGTTATGTCATCATTATTGCCAATAATGGCAATGATCGGTATTGCATATTTCATAGTTAAAGCAATGATGAGAAATATGGGAGATCCATTTACAAAGGATAATACTGTTGCACAACGTATTAAAACAGATAAGAAATTTAGTGATATTGCAGGTAATGAAGAAGTTAAAGAAGAAGTTTGAGAACTTGTTGATTATTTAAAAAATCCTAAAAAATATGCTGTTGCTGGTGCAAGAATTCCCAAAGGTATTTTATTAGGAGGTCCTCCAGGAACTGGAAAAACTTTAATTGCAAAGGCAACTGCTGGTGAAGCTAACGTTCCTTTCTTCTTTATTTCTGCATCAAACTTTGTTGAAATGTTTGTAGGTCTTGGAGCCAAAAGAGTTAGAGATATGTTTGCTGAAGCAAGAAAAAATGCTCCTGCAATTATCTTTATTGATGAGCTTGATGCCGTTGGCCGTTCTCGTGGTGCTGGTATTGGTGGTGGAAATGATGAACGTGAACAAACATTAAACCAACTACTTGTTGAAATGGATGGTATTAAAGAAAATAGTGGAATATTAATAATGGCTGCTACAAACCGTACTGACGTTTTAGATCCTGCTTTATTAAGACCTGGTCGTTTTGATAGAGTAATAACTGTCTCTTTACCCGATATTAAAGAAAGAGAAGCAATATTAAAATTGCATGCACGTGGTAAGAGAATTTCTAAGGATATTAAATTTAATTTAGTAGCAAGAAGAACTCCTGGATTTTCTGGAGCACAACTTGAAAATGTTATTAATGAAGCTTCTTTATTATCTGTTAGAGAAAAAACAGGCGTTATTACTATTGAACAAATTGATGAAGCAATTGATCGTGTAATTGCTGGACCTGCTAAAAAATCAAGAACAATTTCTGAAAAGGAAAATGTTGCAGTTGCTTATCACGAAGCTGGGCATGCTGTTGTTGGATTAAAAGTACCTGGTGGTAATAAAGTACAAAAAATTACTATTATTCCTAGAGGTCATGCAGGTGGTTATAATCTAATGCTTCCTGAAGAAGAAAAATACAACCGTTCAAAAGCTGAGCTTATTGCCATGATTACTTCATTTATGGGTGGGCGTGTTGCAGAAGCTATTATTTATGGAAATGAAAACGTTTCAACTGGTGCTAGCGATGATATTGCTAAAGCAACAAAAATTGCTAGAAAAATGGTTACTGAATGAGGTATGTCTGATTTAGGTCCTATTAAATATGAAGAAGATAGTGACACACCATTTTTAGGTAGAGACTATATGAAAAATGTTTCATTCTCTTCATATACAGCAAAAGAAATTGATACTGAAGTTCGTAAGATTATGTTAGAAGCTGAACAAAAAGCGCATGAAATAATTTCTGAAAATAGACAATTATTAGAATTAATTAAAGATGCATTAGTTTTAAATGAAACTATTGTTGCTGAAGAAATTGATTATATAAATAAATATATGAAGCTACCTCCTAGAATGGATAAAGAAAAACAAGAATTAAGCAAAACATATTCTAAAGAAGACTTTGAAGAGTTATTTAATGAAGTTGCTGGTGAAAAGAAAATTTCAGAAGATAAATTTAAATCAGAATTTGATAAAGATGATAAGAAATCTGAGAAACCAGACAGCCCCAAAAAATCTAAAAAGAATAATGAAGATGGTGAAGCAAACTAAGCTTCGCCTTTTTATTTATCACTAGTAAAAAATGCGAAAAAGACAAATACAAAAGTGTGAAAAATGTAAAATTAAAAGTGTGAAAAATGTAAAATTAAAAGTGTGAAAAATGTAAAATTAAAAGTGTGAAAAATGTAAAATTAAAAGTGTGAAAAATGTAATTTTTAGGTGAAGGATTTAAATGTATAAAAGAAGATTAGTTGATGAAAAGATTGAGGAAGCATTAAAAACTAATGCAGCATTAATAATTGAAGGACCTAAATGATGCGGAAAAACATATACAGGAATCCAAAATACAAAGTCACAAATGTTTTTAGATAACTTGATAATGACAAAATATGACAAGGAAAAAGTTATAGAAATGTGTTTAGATGGCGAAAAACCAAGACTTATTGATGAATGACAAATCCTTCCTATTTTGTGAGATTTGGTTAGACGTCAAGTTGATTTTAACAAAGGAAAATATATTTTAACAGGCTCAGAAAGAGAATTAAATACATACCATAGTGGCATTGGTAGATATATACCAATTCAAATGTTTCCCATGTCACTATATGAATTAGAAAAATCAACTGGTCAAGTTTCTTTGATGGATTTATTTAATAAAAGATATGTTTTTGAAAGATTAAACGGTAAGAAATTTGACCTGAATGATATTGCAAATTTGATTGTTAAAGGTGGTTGACCATCACAATTGGAAAACGATGATATTAGGATTGCAAGTATGTATTGTGCTATGCTAGAAAAACACGAATTTACTAAATTTGTTATCAAAAAAAATAATTTGTCAAGATTTATGCGGTTTATTATGTCTTTATCTAGAAATGAATGTACATTAGTAGCAAATGAAACAATTATTAAAGATATTGAAAATGACAAAAATTTTAAGATTAGTAGACCAACATTAAACTCATATTTTAAAATTTTAGAAGATATATTTATTGTTGATAACATTAAACCATATATAACTAATATAAGATCTTCACGAAGATTATCCTTATCTGTAAAGAAAAGATTTGTTGATCCATCACTAGCGTGCGGTTTTTTAAAGATAAATGCTGAAAAATTGAAAGACGATTTAAATTTTTTAGGAATATTATTTGAGTCAATGGTTTTAAGAGATTTAAGAATTTATTCTTATACGAATGATTGAAACTTGTACTATTTTAGAGATTCAAAGGGAAATGAAATAGATGCAATTTTGGAAAAAAGTGATGGTTCATGAGCAGCTGTTGAAATTAAATTAAGTGATTTTTCTAATGATGATGCATCTAAAAATTTACTTAAAGTTGCAAAAATGATAACAAATGAAAACGACAAAGAACCTTCATTTTTATTAATAATCAATGGTTTAACTGGGGAAGCATACAAAAGGCCAGATGGAGTTTATGTTGCTCCAATTAGTATGCTTAAAAATTAATGTCAATAAATATAAAGCAATTAAAATGAGATAAGAATTAAAAAATCTCCTACTTTAATAGTAAAAGGTAAGGAGACTTTTTGTTTTGTATTATTTGTGATTTTTAATAAGTTTTTTAGTTAATGATAAGAATTTAGGTAATGTCATAGTTTCGGTTTTTTCAGAACCATATTCTCTAATTGCTAAAACATTATTTTCAATTTCGTTTTTTCCAATAATAATTAAATATTTTGTTTTTAAAAGTTGAGCATCTCTAATTTTTTTATTGATTCTTTCGTTTCTTAAATCAACATTAACATTAATATCTTTATCTAATAATTTTTCATAAAGTTTTTGACAATAATCATTTTGATCATCGCTAATTGGAATAATAGTTACTTGTCTTGGACTTAATCAATAAGGTAAATTACCTTTTGTTTGTTCTAATAAAGTTGCAATAAATCTTTCGTATGTTCCAATTAATCCCCTATGGATTAAAACAGGCATTTGTTGTTTGCCATTTTCATCAACATATTTAAGTTCAAAACGGCTAGGTAACAAGAAATCAAGTTGTAAAGTTGACATAGTAATAATTTTGTTTAATGAGGTTCTAACTTGAAAGTCAATTTTAGGTCCATAAAATGCAGCTTCACCAATAAATTCTTTATATTTAATTTTTAATTCTTTTAAAACTTCGCGCAAATCATTTTCAGCATTATTCCACATATCATCATTTTTAAAGAATTTTTCAGTGTCATTAAGGTCTCTTAATGATAAAGAAACGTGGTCAATTTCAATATTAAAATCTTTTAAAGCTTGCAAAATCATTTTGTATAAATGTTTAAATTCAGATTTGATTTGATCTTGCCTTGCGAATATATGGCCTTCTGTTAAATCCATAGCCCTTACACGTTCAAGACCTGTTAAAGCTCCAGATTTTTCATAACGATATAATCTCGATTGTTCAGAATATCTAATTGGAAGTTCACGATATGAACGTCTTGTTGCGTCAAAAAGCATAATGTGATGAGGGCAAGTCATAGGACGAGGGACTAATAATTCATTATCCATTTTTAGTGGATTAAACATTGTATCTTGATAATGAACTCAGTGTCCACTAATTTCATAAAGTTTCTTTTCACCAAAATGTGGGGTCAATACTTCAACAAAGCCATATTTTTTGTCTAATTTCAAAACATAATCTCTAATTGCATTATGAATTTTCATACCATCTTCTAGTCAAATAGGAAAACCTTGACCACAAAGCAAGTTAAATGTAAACAAATTTAAATTTTTGCCAATTTTACGGTGATCTCTTTCTTTACGATCTTCTAAAATTTGCAAGTATTTGTCAAGCTCATCTTTAGTTTCTCAACAAGTTCCATAAATTCTTGTTAACATTTTATTTTTAGCGTCACCTTTTCAATAAGCACCAGCTAATGAAATTAATTTAAAATGTCTTAATTCTTTAGTATTTTGAATATGATTTCCTGCACATAAATCAGTAAAGATATTTTCATTAGTTTTTGGGTGAACAAAGCCATAATAAGTTATTGTTTTATTTTCTTTAACAAAATCATCATAAAGTTCTTGCTTAAAAGGTTGTGATGAAAAATCATATTGATAATGATCTATTTTTTTAACATCATAATTTTGTTCTGCAATTTTATGCATCATTTTTTCAATTTTGGGTAGATCACTTTCTAATAAAGGATTTTCAAATTCAAAATCATAATAAAATCCTTCTTCAATTGCGGGGCCTATTGCAAGTTTAGTGTTTGGATATAATTTTAGAATAGCTGCAGCCAATAAATGACTTGCAGAATGGTTTAATTTAGGATTACTTTTCATTATTAAGTCCCATACCTTTCATTAATTTTAATAGGTTTGCTTTAGCAACTTTAGCTGCTTTAATTGCTCCTTCTTTACTTAATTTATCAACAAGCGGTAAAAATTGTTGATATCTGGTTTGTATATTTTGAAGAAATTCTTTTACTGTTTGCGCAACTTCTGCTTTTAATTCTTTGTAGTTTTTATTTTTAAAATACGTTTCTGTATCTTTTAATGAAATTTCTTTTAAAGCACTATAAATATTTAATAAGTTTGTGATTCCTGGTTTATCAGGCGATGCATAAATTTTTCCTTCAGAGTCAGTCACACATTTAATAATTTTTTTATAAGCTTCACCTGGATTATCTAATAAATAAATTGAGGATTTCTCATTTGTATCTGATTTAGACATTTTTTTAGTTGGGTCTGTCAAAGACATAATTTTATTGCCAACATTTGGAATATAAGGTTCAGGTATTTTGAAGTCTAATTTGTATTTATTGTTTATTCGTTGTGTGATATTTCTCGTTAATTCAACATGTTGTTTTTGGTCAATTCCAACAGGAACTAAATCGGCATCATATAACATAATATCAGCAACCATTAATGTTGGATACATCAAGAGTCCTGTAGGTATTGTGTCCATTCCATTAGCTGATTTAACTTTTTGTGATTTATCTTTAAATTGTGTCATACGTGACAATTCACCAATCGTTGTGTTGTTGATGATAAGTCAATTCATAAGTCCATGTTCCATAACATCAGATTGAAAAAAAATCGTTGTTTTATTAGGATCTAAACCGCAAGCTAAATAAATAGCATAAATATTGTGGCGGTTTTGTTCCAAAATCTTAGGATCAATAGGTAAGGTTAATGCATGCAAATCAGCAATAAAAACAAAACTATTGTATTCATCTTGTAGTTTTACCATATTTTTTATAGCACCAATATAGTTACCTAAAGTTAATTTTCCCGTTGCTGTAATTCCACTTAATAAGGTTTTTTTGTTTAACATTTTAGCTTCCTTATTCTTATCATTTCATTAAATTTGTATAGGTTTCTAAAAATTTATTTAATTATATAATAATATTTAATAAATAAACTATATCAAAGCAAAAAACGAGAGTCACATACTTTATTGGAGTAAAAATGAGTGGTAAACAAAAATTTTTATATGTGTTTTTAATAATCATTACTTTAGGTTTTATTTTGTTATATTGAAGAAAATATAAACAATCAAATAAGAAAGATTATTTAACTGTTGATAAAAGAATTCCTTTTAATTTTGAGCATTTTATTAGTTTTTTAGGTGGTTATGAAAATATTATCGAAACTTCATCTGATTCACATAGTACTTCACAAAAAGTTCTAAGAATTAAATATAAAGATAAAACTAAATTGAATATTGAGGAGCTTAAAAAACTAAATGGTATTTCAGGAATTGCATTAAATAGTTATGGGGTATCATTAGTTGTTGGAAATAATGCAAAATATATTGCTGAAAAGATTGATAAGGAAATAAAGAATGGCAAATAATAAATATCAAGGACTATTAAATAATTTGCTAAATATTGAATCTTTTGATAGCTCTTTATTTTTTTCTATCGACAATCAAAACTTTTTTGATATTTATTCATATTTTGGTGAAAAAATATTCTCAAAAATTTACAACAATTTCGATTTAAATTTGCTTTTATCAGACAATGCAAATCGTGAATTGATTCAAAGAGTTAAAAATAGCAAAGACATTAACGAAATAAGAAAAATTTACAATGAATATGTAAAACAAAATAATGAAAAACCATTTGAAGATAATCAATTTGGAAGTAAGAAAAAAGAATTAATTGACATCTTAGAATTAGAACAACAAAAATCAATTATTAAATGAAAAAAATTAATTAACAAAGCTAATTCTATTAATACTGAAAGTAATATTTGACCCTTACACGTTGGTTTTTTTATAGTGACTATTAAAACAGAAAAGAAAAACATTTTTGCTCCCTTGTTTTTTAAAGAAGTTAACATTGAAATTAAAAATTCATTGGCTTATTTATATTCAACTTCAGACATTAAATTAAATGAAAAATTAATAACTTTTTTAAATCAAGAAGATTTTGCATTAGATATTGACGCTTTTGATTTCTCAAATATGTCAATTGCAAATATTGCTTCTTTTTTTAGTAAAAGTTGAAACACTTTATATGAAATCCCTGAAAACTTTTGTGCAAAAATTCCAGCAACAAAGCAAGAAGATATAGCTAATAAATCAATTAAATTTGTGCCTGGAATGGTACTTGGATTTTTTAATGTTTCTTCGGGTTATTTATGAAATCAATTAAAGAAAATTGTTGACAATAATGAATTTGAAGATATATTAAATCCTGATTTTGACAAGAATAAATATAAAGAAAAAATACGTTCTGTTATTTTTGACAAAATGTTTAGATTATTTAAAATTCAAAACACAAATTATTCACAAGACTGTGCAACTGTTTCTTCACTATATCAAGATACAATTATTTGAGGACCTCCAGGAACGGGAAAATCTCAAACAATTAGTAATCTAATTGTAAATATAATTGCAAGAGGGTATACTGCATTAGTTGTTTCACAAAAGAAAGCTGCATTAGATGTTTTAAAAAAGAGACTAAAGAAAATGTCTATTTTTTGCTTATTTGCATTAAATGACAAAAGTATGAGAAATGAAACTTTTTATAAACCTCTAAAAGAATTTATTTATTTAGTTGAAAACTATAAGGTTGATAGTACTGAAGACGCTATTGAAGTATTTAGTGAGAAAGACAAACATTATGTAGATAACATTGAATATTTACTTTCACTTCATAATTTAGAAGATATTGTTAAATTTTATTCATATGCATTTGATAAAAATCTAACTGTTGAAACATTTGATAAGTTAAACTTATTAGACAGAAATTTACGTTATGATATACCAAGACTAAGAGACACAAAAAATCTAAAAAAACACTTATATGAAGTAAATTTTCACAAAAAACCTTATATATTTACTATCTATCCTGCAGCAATTAAAAAAGCAGCTTTGTATTTAAACCAAAATAGAGATTTACTTAACTATGATTTAGATAATTTAATTAGTGGATTTAGCAATATTTCATATGATGATTTTGTTAGAATTAATTCATTTTTTAAAGAACAACTTTCTTATAAAACTATCAATATAAATGATGATTTGAAATTATCAAGAATGTTTCTTAAAAAAACTGTTGAAAAAATGCATAACTTTACCGAAGAACAAAAAAGACAATATACTGCATTTGCAATGGCTATAAGAACCGCACATTTAAGACCATTTAAGTTTTTCCATCGTCATAAGGAAATGATTAAATATTTATTTCCTGTGATTGTTACAACACCTGAAGTTGATCTTTCAATTTGAGATAAAAATGAATTTGATTATGCAATTTTAGATGAATCAAGTCAAATATTCATCGAAAAAGGTATTCCAATTTTATATTTAGCAAAAAGAAAAATATTAGCTGGTGATAATAAACAAATGCAACCAACAAGATGATTTTCTGCATCTTATAACAATGAAGAAACCGAAGATTTTGGAAGCATAGAATCTTTATTAGATTATGCATCTGCACGTGGTGTTTATTCAATATTATTAGACAAAAACTATCGTTCAAAATATGCTTCTTTAATGACGTTTAGTTCAAAACATTTTTACGATTCAAAACTTGATGTAATTGATGATTATAGTATTGTTAATAAAAATGAAAAAAGTATTGAGGTTTTTCAAACTAATGGTGTTTGAGATAATGGAATTAACAAAGAAGAAGTTGATAAACTAATCCAACTTATTAAACAAAATTTACATTACAAAAAAATTATTGCATTGGTGTTTAATGTTAAACAACAAGAATTTTTATATAACAAAATTTTTACAAATGAACCTATTTTAGAAGAAGCGTTGCATAGTGATCAACTAACTATCAAAAATATTGAAAACATTCAAGGTGATGAAGCAGATTTAGTTATTATGTCAGTTGTTTATGATCATACTACTTCTTTGTATGGTGCTTATGTAACAAGAAAAGGTGGAAAGAATGCCTTAAACGTTGCCATTTCAAGAGCTAAAGAAAAAATCATTGTTATTAAATCTATTAATGCTGATGATGTAAAAATAGATGAAAAATCTTCTTCAGATATGATTTTATTTAAAGATTGATTAAGGTTTTTAGATTTATCAGAGCAAGAACAAAAGAGTTACTTGATTAAATCAAATTCTAAAGAAAACAATGATGACAAGATTAAAAATGAAGAAGACTTAAAACAAAAAATCATTGATTATATTGAAAAACTAAACATTGGAGATAATTTTTCAATTACTTTTGATTATTCAATAGGTACTAAAAATATTGATATTGCAATATTTAATAAGTTGAATAATAAATTGGAAATAGGACTTGTCTTTGACACACTAGATTATCAAAAACAATATGATAAATATTTATTATTTAAAGATGGACTAAGGTTTTTAATCACAAAACAATATCCTATTTTTGCAATTTCTGATTTAAATTGAAAGATTGTTTGTGACAAGATTGCAACAATGTTAATGAATATAAGTGATAACAATTAGGTATTATAATGACTGAAAATAATAACGAAAAATCTGAAATTAGCTCAATTGATATTGATAATGAGATAAAACCAAAGAATAATGAAATGTCTCATGAGAAAAAAAAGAAAATTAAAGCAGGACTCTTTTGAGGTTTAGCTATAGTTGGAGTTGCAGCAGTTCTTACTATCGCACTAACTATAAAAAAAACAACAAATAGTGATTATAGATATTGAAATCCAAAGCTTTTAATTAATAAACAAGCACAAGATGAATGAATTTTTTATGATAAAAATAAAAAGTTAGATGTTGATATTAAAAGTACTATACATGAATTAATTTTTAATAAAAAATGGAACGAGACATCATTTTTAAAACAATTAGATTTTAAAAACTTAAAAAGTGATGAGTATGATCTTGAAATTCATAATGTTATTCATAATACTGTTAATAATTCAATTTGTCTTGATTGTTTGTTTGTTAATAAACAAAATAAAAAAGAATATAAAGTTTTGAAAAATGTTGAACTAAAAAACTTTTTGCCTAATTCTAAAAATGAATATAAGGTAACTGACAATGACAAAAAAAGATTATATGCACTTGAAAGTGTTTTTTTTGGCACAAAGCTTTCATTTACTCCCATTGATAAAACTAAATCAATTGAAAAATATATTAAGGAAATAAATGCAATTAATGATTTGTGAATTAGAAGTGAATTATTTCAACAAATTTTTCTTAATAATTTTAAAGAACAAAAAGTTAATTTCTTTCCTTTTGAAATTTCAAATTTATCCTATGATAAGGATAAAAACGAAATTACATTTAGTTATAAACCATTTTTGTTAGCAAATGAAAATATAAAAGAAAATGGCAAAAAATACGTCTATTGACGTTATTTTACAGTCCCTAATGATAAAGGCGAATTTATTAGAACTAAAACAGTAAAATTAGTGGCAAATTAAAAATATCTATTCTAATATCTCTACATCTCCTGGCAAATCTCAAGGATGTTTTAAGTTGATGTGGTCAATAAATAATTTGCCTTGTAAATGATCATATTCATGTTGTGCTACAATTGCAGAATAACCTGAAAGATCATATCTTTTTTCTTTCTTTTCAAAATATGAATAAGCTTTGATGATGACACGGTTGTAACGAAAAACATATCCTTCTTGTTTTGGATAATTTTCATTAACACTTAAACACCCTTCACCTTCTTTTAAAGATAATTTAACTTCAGAATGTCCTATCATTTTAGGATTAATTAATGCATCTGAAAAAATAACTTTGTCATTATCATCTTTGATAAGAATATAAAACACATTTTTTAATATTCCATATTGGACTGCTGCAACACCAACTGCTGGTCTAAATTTTGTTTCAGGTTCTTGACTATCATTTACATGGAAAATCATTTTCTCAATCAAGTTTTTATCTTCTTCAGAAAGTGGTAATTTAAGGTCTTGTGACTTTTCTCTAAGTCTTTCATCAGGTAATTCTATTAAATGTATATCTTCAAATTTAAACATAATATGATTATATAAAGAAAAAAGTATTTATCTTATATAATTTGGATTATTAGTATTTAATTAATACTTTATGGAGATATTTATTAATGGATCCCTTACAGATTAAATATATATGAGGAACAATCGCTTTATTAGCATTGTTAGTTTTAAGTGCAATTTTTTCTTCTTGTGAAACAGCTTATACAACGTTAAGTCCAGCAAAAATCGAGACAATGGTTGATAATAAAGAACGTGGTGCGAAATTAATTAAAAAGCATCATTTATTTTTCAACCGTACATTAAGTACAATCTTAATTGGAAACAACTTAGTTAACATTTTAGCTTCTGTTTTATTTTCTTATATGTTAAGTAGTACTGCATTATCAGGCGGTATGCAAGTTATTATTTCTACATGCGTTATGACACCAGTAATCGTTTTATTTTCTGAAGTAATTCCAAAACTTGTAGCAAAAGCACATCCTGTTGGAGTTGTTAAAACATTTTATTGATATATTGAAGCATTATATTGAATTTTCTTTCCACTAACTTATCCAATTAGTAAGATGGGCAAAAAAATTTATATTACTAACACTGAAGAAGATGTTAGAAGTTTATTAGAAGTTGCTAAAGAAGAGGGTGTTTTAGAACAAAATGAATCTTCTATGGCACAAAATGCTTTGGATTTAGATTCAACTAAAGTTTCTCAACATTACATTAAATTAAAAAATGTTGATTATATTAATTGACAATCTTCAATGCAAGAAGCATTGGATAAATTTAAAGAAACAAATTACTCACGTTTACCAATTGAGAAAGATGACAATTTAATTGGAATTTTACTTTTAAAAGACATTTTCTTTTTACAAAAAGGGAATATTATGAACTATATCAAAAATGTTCCTAATGTTTCTGCTAATTCAATTCTTTCATTAGCTTTGGAAAAAATGAGACAAGCAAGAGCACAAATGGCTTTTGTTGTTGAAAACAATAACTCAGATAAAGTAATTGGAATAATTACAATTGAGGACATTATTGAAGAAGTTGTTGGTGAAATATATGATGAATATGATACTGACGAAATGATATATGAAATAAGTCTTGAAAAGTCAAGAGCTCGTGGTAATGTTTTAATGAAAACATTGTGAAAACAACTTGAATTTGAAGAGGAATTTGATTTAACATTATCTGAAGATGAAGAAAAAATGACTCTATCTGAATGAATAGAAAAGCAATTAAATCACTCATTACGTGTTAATTCAAAATTGGAATATCAAGATAAAATCACTTTTAAAGTATTGTCTAAGAAAAATACTAAGAAAAAATATGATGTTATAGAAATTGATTGAGGAAATTAATATGGATGATTATTTTGTTCCTTTTAAAAAAAGACCAAAGATGAATTTTTCAATTTGTACAAAATATGATTCACAATTTTCTAGTTATAAAGGAATTTATTTGATTAAAATTGGTGATGAATATTATGTTGGAAAAACAAATTCTACATTTGGAAGACGGTTTTCTAACCATAGGGTATTAATAAAAAAATATCTACAAGATATAGAAACAACTGGTAGTTATAAAGAGACATTCACCTCAGGCAGATGGGATAGTAAACATTTGTATTCAAAATTTGTTATGGCGATGACTCAAAATAATATAAAAATTGAACAAATTGAGTTTTTTGTTATTGAATTTCAAAAAGAAAAGTATGATGACAAATTTTTAATGGCAAGAGAAAATTATTATATTGAACATTTTAAGAGTTATATTTATGGTATGAACCAAATTGGTATTACAATTCTGGCTCATGAAATATTATATAAATTTATATATCGTGGTATTAAACTTACTAAAAGTGATTTAGAAGAATACAAAGAAAGATTTATTCTTGATGAAAAAAAGTTTGTAAATTTTTTAAAACAAATTTATGAAAAACATTTGTTTATATATAAGTGAGTTAGATTTAATATAAGAAATGGAATTAATTTTTATAGGCACCTTTTGGAATTTGGATTTAATAAATTTCAAAGGTATGAAGATGAAATATCCGATTTTAAAGAATTGTTTTCAAACATATAAATAATAACTTATACATTTTTAATGAAATATAGTACAATAAAGAAGTTAATTAATAAAACATCTAATAATATTTTTTAACGAAGGTAAGACTCCTTGGCTATAAAGCCCAAAAGTCCAAAAGGAGAATAATGTCAAATTATGAAATTTTAATCTTAACAAAAATGGAAGTAGTTGAAGCTACTGTCCAAAAGTTTTTAACCGAAACTTTAAAAGTTAAGGATTTAAAAATTCAAAAACTTGAAAACAATGAGTTAGCTTATCCAATCAAAAAAGAAACTCATGCAAATTATTTTTTATGTAACACTAAGGCTGATCCTTCATTAATTACTGAATTAACAAGAAAACTAAACATTAAAAAAGATTTTCTAAGATATTTAGTAATTAATTTAGATTTAGAAAAAGGTTTAAAACCTAAAAAAATTAGACCTAATCGTAACTGAAGCAAAAACAAACCTCATTTTACACCAAGATCAAATAATCCTATTTCAAATTCAAATGAACAAGTTGCTAAAACTGAAAGCAATACAAAGACTATAGAACAAAAAGAAAAACCAGCTAAAAAAGTTGGAAAAACTTCTACTAAAGCTACAAAAAAAACTGACAAAGAATAATTGAAATAAAGAAGGAAATGTATGAATAAAGTACTATTAATTGGACGTTTAGCAAGTAAAGCATTTGAAGGTAAAACCACATCAAATGTTAATTATGCAAGATTTACATTAGCAGTTCCTAGACAATATCAAACACCTGCAGGTCAAGAACCAATTGTTGATTTTATACCTTGTGTTGCTTGAAGATATAATGCTGATTTTGTAAATAAATATTTAGACAAGGGTTCTTTAGTTCAAGTTGAAGGTTCATTTCAATCAAATAGAATAACTGGCAAAGATGGTCTTCCAACCAACACTTATTCTATTAATGTTGAGAGAATTGAAGCTTTAGAATCTAAAGCTGTTGTTGAAAGTAGAAAAAAAAATAGTCAAGAATTCAACATTCCTGAAGCTTCACAAATTCAAAATAATTCATCACAACCTACTGAAGATATAACTCCTTCAGATTCTATTGGTGATGAATTAGATTGATAATAGAAAGGTTATTTCATGGCACATAAAAGAATTAAAAAACTTTTTGTTCGTAGACGTCCTTGCCAATTTTGTTTGAATAGAAATAGTGCAAATAATTATATTGATTACAAAGATGAATCTGTTTTAGTTAAATTAGTTAATTTACAAGGAAAAATTCTTTCTTCACGTATTACAGGAACATGTGCAAAACATCAAAGAGCTGTATCTCTTGCAATTAAAAGAGCTAGATATGTTGGTATTTTGCCTTATGTTGGCCCATTACCAAAAAGATTTGATGAACTTAGAGCTGCTGCTATAGCTGCTAAAAAAGAATCAAGAAAAGCTTATTTTGAAAAAAATGAAGCCGATCAAACAGCTCCTAAAAAAGAACATGAAGCCAAAGTTTCTAAAGAATCTACTGAAGAAAAACCAGTTAAGAGAGTTACTAAAAAAACTATTGAAAAAAAATAAATACTCAAGTTTTATATATTAAATACACCGAGTTGGTGTATTTTTTAATATCTTGCACTTACTTTTGCATTGATAATCAATGCACATATATATTTAAATTTAATATATAATTTTATTTATATTATGAAAAAAAATAGAACATCTATATATCTTGCTATTCAATTATTGTTGTTATATTTGCTACCAACACTAATTTTTAGCATTGCAATTTTTACATTTAAAAACGTTATTTATCAAGGGCTTTTAATTTCTTCATACATAATTTGGCTTGTTGCGATTTCAATTATTGCTATGATAAATATTAAAAAATATATGCAAAATAATTTACTTGCGAACAATGGCGTGAATTATTTTATTGAAAAAGAATTATTCAAAAGTCAAATCGGTGTCATTGTGTTTTTAGATAAAGGAACAATTGTTTGAACATCAAATTTTATTGAAACTCGTTTTTCAAAAAACATTATTGGTAAGAATATTAAAGAATTATTAAATTTAGACAAATGAGATAATGAAAACTTATCTTTAGAAGTTGAAATCAAAGGGTTTAAATATGAAGTACATATTATTTTAGAAAAGAACCTTGCAATTTTTAAAGATGTCACAATTAGAGACAACATTATTAGTGACTATACTAACCAAAGAGTTGTGTTTGGTGAAATTAATATTGATAACATCAATTTATTCCAAGCATCGATGTCTGAAGATGAACTTTTTAAAGTTTATTCGATTGTAATAAACATGTTAGAAGATTTAACTAAAAAATATGACTTAATTTATAGACAATATGAAAATGGACGTTATTTTATAATAACTAATCAAGAAACTTTGGATAAATTAGAATCAGAACATTTTAGAGTTTTTGAATCATTAGGTGATGGGAAAACTGTTAATGATAATTTAATAACAGTATCTGCCGGATTTGCTTATGGTATTTATAAACTTGACACTTTAAGTTTATTAGCAAAAGAAGCGTTGTTACAATCTCAAACTCGTGGTGGTAATCAAACAACCGTTATGTCACGTGATGCAAAATCTAGACATTATGGTTCAACTTCTGAAATTAAAATTAATATTTCAAGGACTAATGTCAAATTAATTTCACAAGGATTAGTTACTAAACTTATGTCACATGACATTACAAGAGTAATTATTTATGGACATAAAAATGCTGACTTAGATGCAATAGGTTCTGCATATGGACTTTATGTTTTATCTAAAGAATATAACAAAGAAGCTTATATTCAAAATCTGACTTATGATGAAACTACTACACGTAAGGTCAATAATACTTTCACAAGTGAATTAAGAAACAACATTTTTATTTCTGCACGTAAAGCAACAAAATTGAATGATGATAACACCCTAGTTATTTTGACTGACGTTGCTGATGAAAATAGAATTGAAAACAAAAATGCATTTAAAAATATTAAGAAGAACAACATTTTTGTTATTGACCATCATAGGATTTTAAGAAATCCTACATTTTTAAGTAGCAATAATTTATATATTGACTCTTCAGCATCTTCAGCATCTGAAATAGTTACTGAGATTATTGCCTTAACAAACAATAAAAATAAAATAAATAAAACTGCAGCACAATTTTTATTAGATGGTATTTATTTGGATACTAGTATGTTTCAAAAGCATACTTCTTCGAAAACATTTTATGCTTGCTCATTGCTAGAAGAATGAGGGGCAGATGCTCAAAAATCAACAATTAGTTTAAAAATGAGTGAAGAAATTTATGACAAAGTTGCTCAGCTTAAAAGCAATATGCAAGAAATTAAACCCGGTTATTTTCTATCTTATGCTGATATTGAGGCATCAAATGATATTATTGCAATTGCTGCTGAAGAAATTTTAAGAGTGGAAGGTAGAAAAGCTGCTTTTGTTGTTGGTAAATTAGAAGGTACAAATAGATATAAACTATCTGCAAGAGGTTTAGACACTAATGTTCAAGTAATTGCAGAAGCAGTTAATGGTGGTGGACATTTTGGAGCCGCGGCCGCAGAAAGTTCGGAACCATTAGAAGTTTTTGTTGACAATATTAAACAAGCAATCGTGAGTGTGAAAAATGAAAGTAATAATAATTAAGAATTTTAAAGAATATAAAGTTAATGAAATAATTGAAGTTTCAGATGGTTATGCTAAAAACTTTTTGATAAAAAATGGTTATGCACAGCCTATTAATAAGCAAACTTTGGCAAATTTAGATCGTGTCAAAGAAAATATAAAAAAAGATTACGAAGAACAAGTAAAACTTGCTAATGACAAAAAACAAGAAATTGAAAAAATAACCTTGAATTTTACTTTAAAAGCAAATGGAAATATAGTGCATGGTTCAATTACAACTACTGCAATTGAAAAGGAATTATTAAAACACAATATTAAATTACCAAAAAACTCAATTGAGGTTGTAACATTAAACACATTTGGTCAACACTATGTCACAATAAAATTGCATGATGCTGTAAAAGCAATGCTAAAGATAATAATTACAGAAAATAAATAATTTATAGGAGAGCAATGTCAGCAAATAGTATTAAAGAAGATGCTATTTTAAACAATGAAATTAGCTTCTTAGGGCTTTTATTACGTGAAGAAAAGGCATTTAATGAAATTTCAGAAATTATTAAACCTGAAATGTTTCATTTTCCGCAAAATAGAGTTTTGTACCAAGCTATTTGTGATGTACAACTCTCATCATCTAAATTTGATGTTTCGAATTTAATAAGTTATATTGAAGAAAAAAAACTTGCACCACAAATTTCAATTTTAGGAAAAACTGCTTTTGAATATATTGAATGATTAATTCAAAATGGTGGATATTATGCAGAACTTGATACTTATGCTAAAAAAATAATTGACCAATTTAAAACAGAAAAAATTCTTACACTTCTTAACAATAATATTGACATTATTAATAACAAGTCTTTTGACATTGGAGATCTTATTAATGAAATTCAACTTTCTTTAATAAATATTGATGTATCTGAAGTCAATTCAGCATACACAACCTTAAAAGAAGAAGCAGATGAGTTTGTTTCAAAAATAATCAATCACGATGAGAATGACAAAACTGGTCTTAAATTTGGATTTCCTGAACTTGATGCTATCTTATTGGGTGTAAATCCTGGTGATTTAATTATCATTGGAGCTAGACCTTCAGTTGGAAAAACTGCTTTTGCTTTGAACATAGCAAACAAAGTAAGTAGTTACGAAGGACATAATGTTTTATTTTTTTCATTGGAAATGACAACTCAACAACTTGTTCAAAGAATAATTTCTATTGAAACAATTATTCCGATCACTTCCCTAAGAACTGCAAGACTTAAAAAGGACGAATGAGGTCAATTGCAATGAGCTTTACAATCATTCGGAAAAAGAAATTTATATTTTAACGATAAATCAGCATTAACTATTTCAGACATTTCAACATTAGCAAAACGTTTTGCACGGAATAAACAAATAGATTTAATTATTGTTGATTATTTACAGTTAATTAGTGATAGTACAAGATCAAGGAATGATAATAGACAACTAGAAGTTGCAAAAATTTGTCGTACATTAAAACAACTTGCTCGTGAATTAAAATGTCCAATCATTGCATTAAGTCAATTAAGTAGAAATGTTGAAAAAAGAGAAGATAAAATTCCTGTTATGAGTGATTTAAGTGAATCGGGAAAAATTGAAGCAGATGCTGATGTTGTTTTATTTTTGCATAGAGATGATTATTATCAAAAAAAGAAAATGGTTAATGAAGACGGAAGCGAAGATAAACCAACTACATTACCTACAAATGTTGTAGTTGCAAAAAATAGAAATGGTGCTACTGGTATGATAAGTTTAATTTTTGAAGCTAAAACCAACAGGTTTTATTATGCCGCAAGAGATATAAACAACAATAAATTAAGGAGAGATGAATAGATGCAAGAAAACAAAGACATTAAAAAACAAAAAAGAAAACAAAAAAATCTAGAGCTTACTGCAACATTAAATCCAAATAAAGTTAATCTACTTAATATATGAAAAAAATATCCTAAAAAAGTTTTATGGATGTTTGTTAGTGCGTTTTTATACAATATTGCCATTGCAGTATTTTTAAAAAAAGCAGCTACTATCGCATCCGGCACCTCATCATTCGCTCAAATTATTACATTTTTAGCACCAACCACTGAACATTTCTATGGGATATTTTATGTTTTGGTTAATTTACCATTAATGTTTATTTTTTGACGAAAAAATCCGCGAATGTTTATGGTCTTAACGTATTATTGAATGTTATTCCAGATACTAGTTCAATTGATTTTTATTAATTACAATAACAATAGTCCAATTGTTAAGTTTATTGATAATTATTTAACCATTTATAAACCTTATGGTAACAATTCATATTGAGACCCATTTGGTAGAGAAGATCGTATGTTTGGCCCTGTTTGAAATAAAGAAACATGACCCATATTGGTATATGCCTCACTTGGGGGTATTTGTGAAGGATTTGCCTCAGTTATTGCATGAAGACAAAGAGGATCAATAGGAGGTACATCTGTTATCTCAAACTATATTGCTTACAAAACTAAAAAACCTGTTGGGAATGTTTTTTTAATTGTCGCTATATGTTTTTCATCATTCTCAACAATAATTATTGGTTCTTTAGAAGCGGCAGGAATGGTTGCAAAACACCCTTGACGTGGTGAACAATTCATTATGAGAATTATGGGAACAGTAATTTATTTAATTTTATTTACTGTGATTGTTAATAAATTCTATCCAAAATACAAAAAAGTTAAGGTTGAAATTTATACTTCAAAAGTTGATTGAGTTTGTGAACACTTTAAGAAAATTGGATATATTCACTCATATAATATTTTTTATGGAATTAGTGGATATTTCCATAATGAATTTGCAAAAATTGAAACAATTGCCTTATATTTAGAAAAAGATTGACTTTTTGAAGAGGTCAAAAAAGTTGATTCTAAAGCCTGAATTTGTACATCAAATATTCATGATTTAAATGGTGAATTTGACACCTCATCAGTCGATTAAAGTACCTTACTTTTTTAAACATTGATTATAATTAGATAGGTTAAAAGTTATCTATCTAATTTTTAATTGTCAAATTTTAGATTTGTGTTAATATATACATGAAAATTAGGAATTATATATGCAAGAAGACTTTCAAAAACAAGATGAAAAACAACAAGAAGATGTTGTTTCAAAGAAAAAATTTAAACAACCAAAAGTTGCCTTTGATTTAAATCCTTTTAAGGTTAATTTTTTTAATGTTTGAAAGAAATTTCCAAAAAAAGTTGCTTTTATCTTTCTATCTGCACTTTTATATAACATTGGGGTTGCAACTTTTTTAGCAAAAGCAGCAACTGTTGCTTCAGGTGTTTCTGCTTTGGCACAAGGATTAACATATACTGTTAGTCAAACTGCACCTTATTTTGCATATATTTATTTAGCATTAAATTTACCTTTTATGATTGCATTTTGAAAGAAAAATCCACGGATTTTTATGATTCTGACAATGTATTGATTATTGTTTCAAGTTTTAATACAAAGTCTTTTATTAATTAAACCCGTTGGGGATATGTTTGATAATATTTCAATTTATTATGTAAATTGAACAAAAGGTGCAACTTATAAGTTAATTCCATGAAATGTTTATGGTGTGTATAAAAACTTTACTCCTACTCCTTCAGGTTTTTCAAATCCTACGTGACCTATAATAATTTATTCATTAATTGGTGCTGTTTGTGCTGGTGCTGCTGCTGGAATTGCATGAAAAAATTCAGGTTCTACTGCTGGAAGCGACATTATTGTTTATTATGTATCACGTGTTAAAAAGCAAAGTATTGGATTTATTTCCACAATTGTTGCCTTAATATTTGCTGCAGTTTCAATTGTTTTAATTGGCCTTTTAGAATTCTTTGGTGTAAATGAAAAAAAATCATGAAATCCTGGAGCTTTCTTAGTAAGAACTATTTCTACAGTTTTATATATCTTTGTTTACAATGGTTTTCTTGAAGTTATTTATCCAAAATATCGCAAGATTAAAATTACAATTTATACCAAAAAAGCTGAACTTATTATTGCTCATTTAAAAGCTATTAATTATTGACATGGATATAATTATTCAACTGTTACAAGTGGATACAACAATCAAGGAACAGTAAAAATTGAAACTCTTGCATTGTATCTAGAACAAAATCATATTAAAAACGAAATTTTGAAAATTGACCATGATGCTTGAATTACTATTTCAACAATTTCTCGCATTATTGGAAAGTTTGATACTTCGAAAGTTGATTAAAAATTAAAAGTAGGGTGTCCTACTTTTAATTTTCACCGACTGTATTTAATGTTTCAATACGCGAATCGTGTCTGCCACCTTCATATTCAGTAGTTTCTCAAATATGAAACATTTTTACTGCATCTTTAGCATTAATTAATCTTCCACCAAAACACAAAATATTTGCATTGTTATGTAACTTTGCAAGCCTTGCTTCTTCTTCGCTAGTTACTCTTGCACATATAATTGTTTTGAAACGATTTAATGCAATGCTAATTCCAATACCTGAACCACATAATGCGACATATAAATGTTTATTTTTCTCTTTATCTGCTATATATTGTTTTGCAAATTGAATTCCTATTTCGGCATATGAAGTCTTAGTTTCTGCATTGGTTGCTCCTTCGATCACAACTTTATAACCTTCATTTTCTAATATTTTTGCAATTTCAATTTTTGTATCATAACCAGCATGATCACTTGTTAAATAAACAGTCTTTTTCATATTTTTATCCTTCTCTTAAAATTTTATTATCCTCAGCTCTTATTATTTTGCTAGGTTTTTGAGACATTTTTCCAAAGTTATATACATTTTTAATTTCTGGGAATATCTTTTTAGCTTTTTCAATACTATCACAAACAGGCTCATTTGAAATGTTACAACTTGTCATATAAATTGGCCCGTTATACTCTAAATATTCTAATAATTTTAATTGATTTGGCATTCTAAAACCTTGATTGTTAACTACGATTGTCGTTGCACCAGGTCAATATTTTTTTGCTAATTCTTCCGCTTTTTGATTTCATTCGCTAAATTTTCTAGCTTGTTCAATTGATGCAACAAGAATAATCAATTTTTTATTAGGATCTCTCTTTTTAATTTCAAAAATTAATTTTTTTGTATCTTCTGACACTCTTCCACCAAGTCCAAGCACCGTGTCAGTGGTTGAAATTATTAGATTATCAAATTTACTATTTTTCATCTACTTTATTGTAGCATTTTGAGTCAATAACATATCATTATTTATGTATAATTACTAATCATGCCTGAATTACCTGAAGTCAAAGTTGTTGTTAGCAAACTTAATGAGTATGTTACTAACAAAACTATAAAAGATATCATCATTTATAAAGAAAAATTGTTTAAGGAATTCGATCCTTCTTTTTTTATTCGAAATTTAATTGGAAAAACTATTAAATCAATTACACAAAGAGGAAAATTAATCATTTTTAATTTATCAGATAATACCTATTTATATTCACATTTAAGAATGGAAGGTAAGTATAGTATTGTTAATGATGGTAAGATTAGCATAAGAAATTTAGTAGTCAGATTCATTTTTATTGATAATACTGAATTAGATTATCATGATAGTAGACTTTTTGGAACATTTCATATTAGATGTGATTTAACTAAAAGCTTACCTCAGCCTTATGTAAATATTGCTTTAGAACCTAAAGATGTTGACCCAAAAGATGTTTTTAACAAATTTCAAAAATCAAAAACCGCTATTAAAACTAAATTATTAGATCAAAGTATTATGTCTGGAATTGGAAATATTTATGCAGATGAAATACTTTTTAAAACAAAAATTAATCCTTTAATGCCATCAAACAAGCTTAGCTTAGAACAAGTTAAGTTAATATTAAATGCAGCTATTGAAATACTTGACAAGTCATATAAAAATGGAGGGACAACCATCCATAGTTTTAAAAGTTTGAATAATGTGATAGGGAGCTATCAAGATTATCTAATGATACATAATGACAAAATCAAGTACTGCAAAATTTGCAAAACACCTATTAAGAAAATTTTTGTAAATAAAAGAGGGACATATTTTTGTCCAACATGTCAAAAAGAGAGCAAATAATATGCGTTGATTTAATAATAAACTTGATTTACATGGTGCTAATATAAACAAAGCAACTTCTATGGTATTAAACAAATTTTATGATTTTGATAGTTATGATTACGAAGATGAACTTGTAATTGTTTGTGGTAGAGGCACAGGAGCTTTGATTTTATTAGTAGAACAATTACTTAATGAAAATTCTTATAAATATGATTATGAATTAAATAACTACACTTTTTATATTTGAAAAAAATAAAAAGCCATCTTATATAAATTAGCTAAGACTTAGTCTTTTCAAAATAATAAGATGCAATTTTTGTTCTTAAATTTGAATTTACAATAGGATAATGCTCAACATTATAATTTCCATTGCTTTCAGGTTGTTCATAAATTTGTAAAGCATATGGATCATTTTTAAAATATCATTTTTTAATAAATTCGTATGTTAATTTATCAACTGGAGTGTAAGAAACATAATCAAAATTGCTAATTTCTCCAAGATTTGTTTCTTCAAAATATTCTTTGAATAGATCATCAAACATATTACCATTATGGTAGTTCAAAATACTTTCAATTTTTGAATAATCAGCGTTTTTAACAATTGAAACAAATTCTTCAATTTTGTTCGGTGTAAAAACATTTTTTTCAATTTCTTCTTTAATAGTTTTTTCAGTCAATTTGTTAGATAGAAAAGAAAATATGTCTTTAATATATTTATTTTCATTGTGCAAATTATTTATATCATTTGACATATAAATATTTTTTGCTAATACATCTAATATTGAAGATGTTTGTGAGGAATTTAAAGTCTTTGAAAGAACTCAACAGTCCATTAATAAATAATTATCCTTAGGTCTTACAAATCCAATTTTCCCCTCTTTTGTAGAAGAAAAATTATCCTTAGAGTAATATGCATCTAATGCATCTCCATTATATAAAACGGCTGCATCACTTCTTTTTTCTTTAGACTCTATTAAATGATTTAAAAGTTCAAGTCCGTCACCACTAAAGAAATTATATTCAGTATCTTTTATCGAATGGCCACCAATTTCTTCAACAAACTTAACGAAATTGTCTATTGCTTCTTTGTAATTTGAACTATCAAAAACATTAAATGGATTTTTGTTTGCAAAGATTGAGCCAATCATTAAATTATCATAATAAGCATTTGTTCAACCAAATCTTTGATAATTATGTTCTTTTAAAATTTCAAAAATTTGTTGGAAACTAAAATATCCACTATTAAATTTTGAATTTAATCCATTCGGGTTAATATGTTGTCTATAACTTGTGTCAATGTTATATGCAATTCCTTTATCTTGTGAATAATAAGGAAGTATATATTCATAAAAATGGTCAGGCTTTAAATCACCATCAACATCATATTCATGATTATTTAAAATTTTTGCAAATTTATTATTAGTTAGCCCTTTTTTTATTGTGTCATAAATTGCTTTATCAAATTTTTCAATATGCCTAACCATATCATTTCGATATAGGTTTTTGCGGACATTTCAATCATTACTATTTTTGCCATAAATTTGTTCAAAATTTATTTTCTTTATTTTGTTGTCAATTATTAATTGAGCAGCCTGAAAATCACTACCTATACCTGCAATAGCTTTTTCAGCATATAATGCTTGAGAAAATTCATTTATTTCTTTAAATTCTTTGTAGTTATAGTGCTTTTTAATGTTGTTTATTATTTTAGGAGCAAGATATGATTCATAATTGTAAATACTCGGTCTATACCCAACAGTGCATTTTATTATGAAAAAAACTATGAAACCAAGTAATATTGTTGCAAGTATAATCACTCAAAGTAATGCCTTAAAACTCTTATTTCTCAATTCATAAACCTACTTTACTTTGCTATTTATTTTAGCCATTGATAATTTTTTGTTTCTTGCATTTTGCCCAGTTTTGTAAGCAGCATAAATTGTGTTTCCAAAGATAACTATAATTAAGGAAATTGCACCAATTGCAAGTGATCATGCTTGAAATTGTCCTTCATATAGTTGTGTTCCTAAAGTTTCAGTGTTTGAAACAATTCTAGTGATGATAAAGTCATCAAACGATAGTGTCATTGTAATAACGAAAGTAAATCCAATTGTTCCTAGCATATATGTGAAATATGTTTTAAATCAAGTTTTAAATTTAGAATATCCTAAATCTTGACTTGCTTCAAATATGTTTTTTGAAAACTTGTCACTTTTAGGCAACATTATTAAAATACCATAAGGTAAACACATAACACTATGAGCAATTATTGCTCTAAAAAAACCTTCGTTTGTTGCTTTTAGAGTTCCAATGAAAATTAAGTTTAAAACAATTGCAAGTGTAAGCCCGGTAATAACATCAGGATTTATTAGTGGAATATTTGAGGTACCTTGAACGAATGTTCTAATAGTTCTATTTTTTTGTCTTCATAAAGCAAAAACTGTAATTAAAGATAGAACTATAACAATAATTGATGTAGTAAATCCTAATAAAAATGAATTTACAAATGCTAAGCTATGTGATTTTGAAAAAAGTTCTTTGTAAGCAGATCATGAAGTTCTATTTCAAGTTGTTACTGAAAAAACTCCTTTAGCAGAAGGCTCATTAAAACTATAAATTAGTCCAAAAAATATTGGGATATAAAGTAATAATAAAATTACTATTATGTAAGAATATCTTAAAAAAGACTTAAATTTATTCATATGAACCTCCTTGTTTATATTTACTTATTAAATAAGGAATACCATAAATTAATCCATATAGTGATAATAACAACACCATTGTAATAATAACTAAGGTTGATGCAGATGCTAAATCAAAAGGATTTACTGTATTTGCAAATTGATTAATTAAGTTACCAATTAGTTGTTTTTGACTACCATTTGGCAATAATTTATCTGAAATAATAATAGATGTTGACGACATCATTAAAATAATTCCAAATCCACTTAATATGCCTTTATAGCAATAAGGAATAATAACTTTTAATGCAGTTTTAAACTTAGAATATCCTAAATCTTGACTTGCCTCAATGATATTCTTGGGCATATCTTTTAGAATTTGATAAATTGGAATAATCATAAAAGGTAAATATAAATAAACCATTCCAAAAATCATAAATGCATAATTATTTAAACTATTTTCATCAAATATTGCAGAAAATAAACCCCTAATAGCTAGTGCTTTTGAGATTGTAAAAATAGCTAATGGGCTTATTGCTAATGAGAGACCCAAGATTTTAAATGTTGCATTTGTTTTTGTCAAAATATAAGCATAAGGAAAACCTATAAAAAATGCAAACGTTGCAGCGAGCAGGCCAGTTCATAAAGACCTAAACATTATATTTCATGTTTGCTTTTTACCAATAATTTCTCAATTTTCTAAATGTGTTTGTCCATTTAATGGTTTAAATGCATAATAAAATATTAATATCATCGGTAAGATAATAAAAATTGTTGCAAAAATAATATATGGAGTAATTAAAGAAATTTTTCACTTTGAATTGCTTTCAATAATTCTCTTTTTAGGAGATGAAAGATTCATTTTATTTAACTTAGATGCCATCATTTGAAACCTCCTCTTTTTCTTTTTTCATCAAATGAATAGCATCAATATCTCAATCTAAATGGATTTGTGTTCCCTCTTCATATTTGTTTGGAGTTTCAATTAGAACATTTGTGCCTTTTACATCTATTTCGTAGTTATAGTAGCTTCCTCTATAAGTTGCTTTTGTAATAATTCCTGATAGTTTAGCTTTTGATGCGTATTTAGTAACATTAATATCTTCAGGGCGAATTAGAGCATCAACTATTTCATTGACTGCAAATTCTGTGTGAATAGTGTCAAATGTTTTGTTTAGAAATTTAACTTTTCCCTCTTTAAGGAAAGTAGCATCAAAAAAGTTCGAATCACCAATAAAATTGGCAACTCACTTGTTTTTAGGATAATCATAAAGTTGTTTTGGATCACAAAACTGCTCAACACGACCATCACGGATAACAGCAATTTTGTCGCTTAATTGTAATGCTTCATTTCTATCATGTGTAACAAAAATAAATGTTAGTTTTAATTGTTGTTGAATTTCTCTTAAAAAGCGTTGCATTCTTTCACGAATCTTAGCATCAAGCGCACTCAAAGGTTCATCAAGTAGTAAAATTTCTGGTTCAATAACTAAAGAACGTGCTAAGGCGACACGTTGTTTCATCCCACCAGACAAGGAATTAACATTTTTCTTTTCATTTCCAGAAAGTCCAACTAATTCCATAATATTTTTAACTTCAACATCCATTTCTTTGTTGGTTATTGGACGAGTCAAGTGAGCTTTTTCATATGATTCTGTTTTTAAATCAGAATAATTTTCTCAATAAGAATATTTAAAATCCATATTGTCGATAATTGCTTGCAACCTATCACTTTTTGCTTGCAGTTTTTCTGTTTGATTTTTTGCAGCATTATTCTTTTTAATTTGATTTTCATATTGCAACATTAATTTATCAAGTTTTTTCATTTCTTGTGTTGCTTTTTTATTTCAAAGATTTTGTTTAGCCTTTAATCTAACTTCAAATTGTTTATTTATATTTTCACGTGGAAGTCTTTTTAATCTAAGCCCATATTTAATGTTATTTTCTACATTTAGGTGTGGAAAAAGAGCATAGTCTTGAAAAATAGTAGAAACATTTCTCTTGTATGGTTCTAAATCTTTAATATCTTTACCATTAAATTTAACTTCACCACGAGTAACTCACTCAAATCCTCCAATTATTCTTAAAATGGTAGTTTTTCCAGAACCCGAAGGACCTAACAAAGTAACAAATTCACCTCTATTTATTTTTAAATTAACATTATCTAAAACTGTTTTATCTTCAAATTCTTTAACTATGTCTACAAGCTCAATAATGGGCGCTGTTTCTTGATTTACAATTTTCTTTCTTTCCATTTTTTCTCCTTTATGATTTTGTTTTGTTGTAGTAATAATCTATAATTGCTGTTCTTAATTTTAAATTAATGGGTTGGTAAATTTGATGAATAACACCATTTTTATTAGATATTTCAAAAATTTCATTTGCCTTTTTATCTTCTTCAAAACCTTCTTTTCTAAAATAGTATTTTTTAATAAATTTATTCATTTCAAAATAAGGAGGTGTGTAGTTTACTGCATTGAAATTGTCAATAGCATGATTAAATCCAAAATTTTCTGAAAAAACGTCTCTAAATTCATCATAAATTTTCTTAAATTTTTCACTTTCAATATTGTCTTCAACATCAATTGGTGTATCAGTATTTTTATTTTTAAATAAAGCTTCTAAAAATTCATCTTTTCTTTCAGGGAAATCTTTGATAAGTTGTTCATAAATTGTTTTAAAGTAAGCTTGTTCAAATTCTTTTTCTTTTCATTTATAACCAGTAAAAGCATTTTCTTTAAGAAAGTTCATTAGTTTATCAGTTTGTTGATCATTTACATTGTTTGACACCATTCAAGCATCTAAAAGCAAATAATTATTTTTTGGTCTAACAATATCAATTTCTTTACGATCTTCCAAATTAGCAAAATTATCATTTGCATAATATGAATCTAACGAATCGCCATTATACATGATTGAAATGTCAGGTTTTGAAGGTTTTGGTTCGATAATATCATTAACAAGTTCAAGACCATCGGTTGTTAGTTTATTATGCCTTGTATCTTTAATACTATAACCAGTTGATTTTTGTACAAATTCTAAAAAATAATCAAATATTTTTTTGTAATTATCTTCAGTTATTTCACTTACTTTATTGTGATTTATAAAGTTTTCTTTATTTTCTTCAGTTGCATAAAATTGACCAATCATTGCATTATCTAAATAAGAATTAGTTCAATTTGTATATGAATAATTATGTTTTTGCACTAATGTTTGAATAATTTCTAATCACTTAGTTTTACCTTGCAAATTGCTTGCAATTTCTTCAACATTTTTTATGTTTGGTCTATATTTAGGATTTTTATTATATGCAATAACTTTGTCTTGCAAAAGATAAGGAATTAAAAATTGGTAAAAATGATCTATTCCTTCTTTTGAATCTGCTTCAAAACCTAATATTCTTCCTGAATTGGTGTCTTGATTTTCATAATATAGATATGGTGTTATTAAATTACCATTTCGATATCTTTTAATTTCATTTTTAGGATTAATTTGTTTAATTAATTCATAAATTTTTTCTTCATAGGCATCTAGATGATTACGTAAAATAGGTTCATAAAGTTCATAAATTCTTTGTTTTAAAAGAAACCTTTTATTAGGATCATTATTTTTTTCATCATCTTTTAGTTCGCTAGGCAAATCAAAAACTTTATTTAAGTTTAATTTTTTAACTTTTCCTTCAATAACAAGTTGTGCAATTTGATGATCCGACCCAACACCTGCAACTGCTTTATTATTATTTATAGCTTTAGTAAATTCATTTATTTCACTAAATGTATGATATGAATATTCTGTCTTAATCTTCGAAATAACACTTCTACTTAAATAAGATTCATAGTTATAGATGCTTACTTTGAACGGATTTGAAACACGTATTATTAATATTCAAATAAAAATAATGAAAAGAAAAGCCATCAATATAGACAGCAAAATTATTTTTATTGTATGTAATGGGAGTGACCTAACTCTATTTTTTTTCATCCGATTATCCTAATATCCTAACTTTTTAATTTTATTTTCATCATTTACTCAATCTTCACTAACTTTTACACCTATATTTAAAAAGATTCTTGAGTTAAATATTCTTTGCATTTTTTGGCGCGCATCTATTGAAATATTTTTAATCATAGAAGCATTTTTTCCTATTAATATACCCTTTTGTGACTCTTTTTTGACATAAATTGTCGCATATATTTCGAATAAATTTTCTTGTTCTTTAAAGTCATCAATTTCAACTGCTATTGAATGAGGAAGTTCATCATATAGTTTGCTTAAAGCAGATTCTCTTATTATCTCTTTTGCAAGAAAACGCATACTACTATCTGTAAATATATCATCTTCAAATTCTACTTCTTGTTCGATTGCATATTTTTTAATTTCATTTAGTAAATCAATATAGCTTTGGTCATAATCAAAACCAACTCCAAAAATGTCTTTTATACCCATTTTCTTTAATGTTTCAATTTTATTATTCATCAAACTTTTATCTTTTGCAAGATCAATTTTAGTTAAAACAATAATAGTTGGAGTTTTTGTTTCTTTAACTAAATTCAAAATATAATTATCACCCCTACCAAATTCATCATTTGCTGGAGTTAAAAATAAAATAAGATCAGCTGATTTTAATGATTCAATAGCTTTCTGATTTAGTCTTCTTGATAACAAATTTTGCCCTTTATGCATCCCTGGTGTATCTAAAAAAACTAATTGATATTCATCATCATTATAAATTCCTTTTATTTGGTCGCGTGTAGTTTGAGCAAATTTTGAAACAATCGCAACTTCATAATTTAGAATCTTATTTAATAATGTACTCTTTCCAACATTAGGCCTTCCAATAAGTAATACTGTACAAGTTTTTTTATTCATTATTTACTCCTAGTTATATTCATTTTTCTCATAATATTTTCTACATGTTCATTCATAATTTTTGCTTCCTCTTCTGTTTGATGGTCATATCCTAACAAATGTGCAATTCCATGCGTAAAAATATAGCAAAATTCACGTTTAATTGAGTGATTTAAATTTTTTGCTTGTTTCTTAATTTTTCAAGGGGAAATTATTATTTGTCCTAAGGGAATTGTGTCTAAAAAAGAAAATTCTAAATTTGATTCAAAAGGAAAGCTTAAAACATCTGTAACATAGTTTTTATTTCGATAAAGTTTATTTAATTTCTTCATTTTAGGTGCTACAACAAAAAGTAGGTCAACTTCAATGAACTTATCTAGATTAAATTCCTTAATAGCTTCATCTAAAATATTCTTAAATTCAGTTAAGAACTTGAACTTATGGAAGCTCTCATTTTTAAAAACTAAATTATTCATACGCAATATTATAAAGTAATATATAAAAAATTTATATATTAGAAATTAATCATTTTAATTAGTTTTATCAACAAAAAAATTAAAAGAATTTTTATTGTAAATATAACGCTTTGTATGACTTATTTCTACAAATAATGCATCCTTCTGAAAATCTAAAATTTTTGCATACAAATTATTTAATACTGAGTTTTGAATATTTTCAAATGCTTCATCTAACATTATTAAATCATATTGACTACAAAATAATCGGAGTAGATTTATAAATTGTTTTTGTCCTGAAGATAAATAAATTCCATTATCTTCAATTTTATAGTTTCAATCTAACCTAAATGATTCAATAAACTTATTGAGTTGATATTTATCAATATTTTGTTTAAAAATATTAATTAGATTTGGATCTTGAAATGTAATTAGATTAATAAGATTTCCATTTGGCAAGCAATTATTTCAGCACATAAATATTTTCTCGCGCAACGAAGATAGATCAATATTTAAGATATCTATGTCATTTATAAATAATTTACCATCAAAATTTTTGTAAAGTCCATAAATTAATTTAAATATTGTTGTTTTTCCACAACCATTTTTGCCAACTAAATGTGTGTTTTTATTTATGGTTAAGTTAAGGTTTTTAATAATATTATTTGCATTATATCCGAAACTAAAGTTTTTGAATTGTATGGTTTTTATTTTTCCAATTTTACTTTTATTATCAGTATCCTCAATGTTTATGAATAATATGTAATTTAGTCGTGATATGTTTTGTTTATTAATTTTCCAATTTGAGAAAACTTCTAGTATTTCATCTGAGGGAGAAATCATAAAAGTTAGTGATGAATTAAATAACAGTAAATTTCCAATTTGCATTGAATTATTTAGTATAGATTTTGTAGCAATATAAACTATTAATATTTGCATAAGTACGTTTAAAAATGTTGTAAAAACGCTTTTAAAATTTATAATTTTTCACATTAAAAAAGAATCCAAATAATTTTTTCTAGTTAAATCATTAATTTTTTGTTGCATGCTTTCTTTATAAATTGGATTTTTCAAATTAATATTATTTAAAAAGATTTCTAAATTTTTTTCATACATCAAAACACTATTTTTGATAAGTGTTGGAAAATGTTTGTTTGTAATTTTTTTAAAAATGAAAATACCTAGAAAATTTATAAACACTATAAAATAGCTAAATAAAGCAAGCCTTCAATCAATTAAAAATATTGTGATTCCTGATGCAAAAAATATAGTAGTTCCAGAAAACAATAGTGGAATAAAATTACTATAAAACATAGCAATGACTTGAATTGAATAAAACCTTTGCATATAGTCAGATTTCGAAATTTTTTCAAACTCTTTTATTTGTGAATTTAGTGTTTTTTGCACAAATAAATTAGTAATTTTTTGCTGTAAAATCAAATACAACTTTTGTTGTAAAAGTGTCTTAAAGAAATTGGATAATACTCTTAAAACAAATATCCATAAAAACAAAATAATATAGTAGTTTAAAAGCAATATATTTTTAGGAACAATAACATTATCAATAATATACTTCATTAAAAAACTACTAGCAAACAAAAAAGCCTGAAAGACTATCGACAAAACGTTTATTACTATTAAGTTTAAAATGTTTCCTTCGTAAATGTTTAGTTTGTTTGAATTGTTTGTTGAAATTGTTATCTGATTTGTTGCTTTTACATAAACTATAATGTTTAAATATAAATTTTCAAATTCAGTTAGTAAAATCTTCCTTTTTCCTTTTGCAGGATCAAGTGCATAAATATATTTACTATCTTTTTCTTCGATGATAATATAATGAAAATAGTTGCTTTCTTTAGTTAATACAAAAATTGGCTTATCAATATTTAGTTTAGTAAATGAGACAAAATCGCCTTCTAAGATTTCACATTCAAGTCCTATTTTTGATGCTAAATTCTTAAGGTTATATAAACTAATTCCATTTTGACTATATTCAATATGTTGTTTTAAAAGATTTATATCAATTCATTTTCTATAAAAATGTTTGTAAAAGCTCTGCAAAACAACAAGTCCACAGTCTTTTTCATCCAATTGTATTTCTAATCTCATACCTTAATTTAAAATCAAATACTTTAGAATTTTTAATATTTGAGAAACATTTGTGAAAGATTTAGGAAAGCATAAAAAACTAGTCTCATTTTTGAAACTAGTCTTAAATAAAACATTAATATTACTACACACGCAAGAATGCGATGGTTGTTGGGAAAATTGCACCCAATATACCCAATATTAAAAATGTAATTATGCAATGTACTAAGATTCTAATAGCTCTTTTTTTGTTAACTTCAACATCACCTTTAGTTGAATACCTTACAGCAAGAGTTCTAAGAATTCCAATGATTAAAAATAATCCAGCTAAAGATAATAAGATAAGAGAAACAATTGTTAAAACACCACTTGTAATAGTTCCAGCATTTAATCTAGCTGCTTCGTCACTCATGCCCTTAAACATTTTATTAGCTAAAATCTTAGAAGCATCTTTGTTAAAAATGTTTGCAATAGGTTGTAATTTATTGCTTACTTTTGCAGCATTTGCTGCTACTTCATACATCATAGGGTCCTCCTTTTTTGTATAGTTTATTATAGACATTTTTCTAAAAAAAACAAGATTTCAAACTTTTTAACGGGAAAAATAACATTTTTTGGTTCAAAAATAGATTATTAATTTGTAAATATGAGATGGTTAATTTCGTTTTGAAATTGTTTTCAATTGAATAGCAAGAAGTTTGAATTTTATCTTATATATAAAGGAAAACTAAAATTTCAAATTAGGTATAATTTATACACTTCAATATTTAAGAAAAGGAGAAAATATAATGTTTGATACACATGCAGCACAAACTCAAGAAGGTTTTAAACCAAATGTAGATAATAACATTAGAGAAGCTAAAATTAGCACAGGAGAAATGGGCCTTGTTGTTCTTTGATGATTTTTTGGAATTATCACACTTTTACTATGAATTTGGCCTTTAGTTTATTATTTTTCAAAGAAAAATTATTTCAATAGAAAAATGCAATCAATTCAAGAATCAAGTTCAACCATTCAAATAGCTGAAAGAAAAAGATTTGCAACCATTACCAAAATGGCTACTGTTGTGCAAAAATATGCAGAACATGAAAAAACAACATTAACTGAAGTTGCAAGATTACGTTCAGGATTGAATGCATTAGCAAATGAACAAGACCCAGTTGTTCTAAATGCTGGATTAAATGACATTTGAAGAGGAATGAAAATTCAATTTGAAAGATATCCAGAACTTAAAGCAGATAGAATGTATCTAAATTTAATGGCTGAAATCGATCAATGTGAAGAAGAAATTTATGGTGCATCAAGAATTTACAACCAAAGAGTTTCAACATTCAATTCAGAAATTTATACATTTCCATCAGTTTGGGTTGCAAGCAAAATGCAATTACATAATTTAGCATTTGTTCAAGCTTCAGCACAAGAAAGAGCTGATGTTGATTTAAATGCAATTATGAAATAACCTAAAAATTTAGTGCCTTTATAGGTGCTATTTTTTTCATTTATTTTGGTTTTGTATATACAATTAAATACTTTTTTAGTCAATAGTTCACTAAAATTTATGTATAATTATATATTTATAATATATAAAAAGTTGTAATGAAAGGATTTTATTATGAGCAAAGAAGATGAAATCAAAAAATACGGTGCAGATAATATTCAAGTTTTAGAGGGACTTGAAGCCGTAAGAAAACGTCCTGGAATGTATATTGGATCAATCGGATTTAGAGGGCTTCACCACTTAATTTGAGAAATTGTTGATAACTCAGTTGACGAAGCGATGGCGGGATTTGCAACTAAAATTGACATTAAACTTTATCCAAACAATGTACTTGAAGTAGTTGATAATGGTCGTGGAATGCCAGTTGACATTCATACTAAAACCAAAAAATCAGCTGTTGAAACTATTCTAACTGTTTTACATGCTGGTGGTAAATTTGATAGTAGCAACTATAAAGTTTCTGGTGGACTTCATGGGGTTGGTGCTTCTGTTGTTAATGCATTAAGCGATGTATTTGAAGTATGAGTTAAGAGAAATGGTAATTTGTACTATCAAAAATATACAAAAGGTGGGCATCCAGTTAAACCTTTAGAAATTATTGGAAAGGTAAATAATAATGAAACAGGAACAAAAATCAAATTTCATCCGGATTATACAATTATGGATAAAGTTGACTTTGATTTTGGAACTATTATTGACCACGCAAAGCAAATTGCATATTTAAATAAAGGTTTAAACATTACTTGTGAAGACGTTGAAAAAAATGTTATTAGAAATTATTGCTTTGCAGGTGGAATTATTGATTATGTTAATGAATTAAACAAAGGTAAAAAATTAACTATTCCTAATGTAATTTATGCAGAAGGAACTTTTAAAGATAGAGTTCCAAATGCAGAAAATGTTATGGTAGAAGTTGCTATGCAATATAATGAAACTTATACTTCTAATATAGTTTCTTATGCAAATAATATTCAAACCGCTGATGGTGGAACGCATGAACAAGGATTTTATGATGCTCTAACCAGAATTTACAACAAATATGCTGAAGATAATAAACTTTTCAAAAACAAAGATGAAAAAATATCCCGCGAAG
The DNA here is from genome assembly GCF_900660445.2 of Metamycoplasma salivarium. GTDB lineage: Bacteria > Bacillota_I > Bacilli_A > Mycoplasmatales > Metamycoplasmataceae > Metamycoplasma > Metamycoplasma salivarium. Next base: position 398,140 of record NZ_LR214938.2, on the reverse strand, counting down.
ATGTCAAAGATGGTTTAGTTGCTATTATTTCAATTAAACATACTGATCCTATTTTTGAAGGTCAAACAAAAGGCAAACTAGAAAATAAAGATGCTAGAATTGCAACAAACAAAGTAATTTCTGAAGCTTTAGAAAAATACATGGCAGAAAATCCTGATCATTCACGTGCAATTATTGAAAAATGTTTAATGACACAACGTGCTAGAATTGCTGCAAATGCAGCAAGAGATGCGTCAAGAAAAAAAGATGGTCTTGATTTAGGAAATTTACCAGGTAAATTAGCTGATTGTACAACCAAAAATGCTGAAATTTCAGAATTATTTATTGTCGAAGGTAACTCTGCTGGTGGCTCTGCTAAAATGGGTCGTGATCGTATGACTCAAGCTATCTTACCTTTACGTGGTAAGGTTATTAATGCAGAAAAAAATGACTTTAGTACTGTATTAAGTAATAAAGAAATTGCAACTATGATTCATGCATTAGGAACCGGAATTACTGATGAATTTAATATCAATAAGCTAAAATATCACAAGATTATCATTATGACTGATGCCGACGTTGACGGTGCTCACATTACAACTTTATTATTAACTTTCTTTTACCGTTATATGCGCCCATTAATTGAATATGGTTTTGTTTATTTAGCACAACCTCCTCTATATAAAATAACTGCAGGAAAAAATATTTCTTATGCCTATAACGATGCACAAAAAGCAGAAATATTAGCTAAATTAGAAAATAAAAATAATATTTCTATTCAACGTTACAAAGGACTTGGAGAAATGGACCCTGAACAACTTTGAGAAACCACAATGGACCCTGCTGTTAGAAAAATGCTACAAGTACAAATTGATGATATAGCAAGCTGTGACACTGTTTTTGCAACTTTAATGGGTGAAGACATTGAGCCTCGTCATGATTTTATTCAAGAAAATGCAAAGTATGCCAACAATATTGACTTCTAATTTTTAATTTTTTAACTACATTAATATGGAATTAATTGAAAACCAAGGGTATACAAATAAAACATATCATGATAAATCTAGAAATCTATTTGTTAAAGTAAAAAGTTATGATCCTTTTAATCATAAGATAGACTATAAAATTTTAAATACTTTGGATTTTAGCCCTAAAGTAGTTTTTGATGATGCTCAAAAGCTAGAAACTGAGTGAATTGATGGCCTTGAACTTAACCCAAACAACTTAACTAATGAACAACTAAAAATTATTGGTAAAGAATTAATCACTTTGCATAATTCAAAATTAAAGTTTCCTAAACAAAATCAAATTGCACGTCGTTTTAAAATTTATTTACAGAAAATAAGTTCGTTGAATAAAAAGGTGGCAATTATTGATAGGTATTTTAATAAATTAAACACATTTTTAAAAAATATTAATACTTCAGCACCATGTCATAATGATTTATGGTTATTTAATATGATTTTTAAAAATAACATTGTTTATATTACCGATTGAGAATATGCATCTATGGGTGATGTACATTTTGATTTAGCATATTTTATTGAAAGTAGTAATCTAACAAAAGATCAAGAAGAGGTATTTTTTGAAGCTTATGGTGATGATTATGAACCAAAATATCTATTAATTCATCGTATTATTGTTAATGCTTTAATAGTTTTATGAATTAATTCTCATGAAATTAATCCATTTTCTGATGAAATTTATAATAAACGTGTTGAAAAATATATGCAAGAGTATTTGTCTAAATATAATTAATAAGAGATAGATTATGCCAAAACTATATAAAAAGAATTATGTGACACGAAAAAATGATCCTACAACTCAAGCAATTATTGAAGATTTAAAAGAAGTATTTGGAACTAATGAATTTGATGATCTTTCAAATATAAGATTTTTTTATGAGGGATTTAACAATAAAACTTACATAGGAAAATTAAGAAATGTATGAGTTCAAATTAGAATTCCCAAAAAAATTGCAAGTTTAAATTATGCTAATGAAACTAAAGTAGTTTTAACTTTCAAAGATTATTTTTATGCTAAAGATGGATATTTGATTAAAAAATGGTTTCCAGGCCAAGATTTATATAAAATTAAAATCACTGAAAAAGTTGAATATGCAATTTTTAATTGTTTAACAAATTTTAGAAAATTAAAATTACCGATTTCAAAATTTAATTGATATGCATATAAAGTTAATGATGAGAAATATTATCAACTCTTAGAAAAATACAAAGATCAAGAGTATGTTATATCGCATAACAACATTAAAAGACACAACATATTAATCAATAAATATGGTTTTGTTAAATTAATTGATTTTGAATATGTGGCTTACAATTCAAAATACGTAGATTTAGTAGGACTATATTTATTTTTAAGTATTGATAAGCAAAAAATAATTGAACATTTTCAATTAGATGAAACTATTTTTGATGATTATATTTATTTAGTAGAAACTTTTGACAAAGCTGCTTATAAAGAAGTTTATGAGAAATTAGATATTCCACAATGCAAAATTACTGACTCATTTTCTCAAATGCAAAATAGAGATTATTCAATCTCTAACAAATTTATTTGCCAAAAATATCACAATCAATTTGACAATCGCTTGAATTTGAAATTACTTGAACAATTCTATTTTGTTCCTATTTGTGTTTATGAAGATAATGACAAAGTTATTTGAAGATGGCTTGATTGTAATAGTGTTTATTTTTTAAATCGTAGTCAAATAAAAATCTTGGCACACGCGATGAAAACATATCATGATTCAGATGTTAAATTTCCTTCATTTATACTTAAAGAAAAAGTTGATTGGTATATGAAAAATATTAATTTAGATGATGTTTATAACGATATTGGTGGCAAGGAAATAGTTGATCAAATATTGTTATGAATTAATGATATAAAGCCGGATGCAAATTGTCATAACAATTTAAATTTAGATAATATATTTTTTAATGAAAATTACAATTTATACATAATCGATTGATCAGTAGCTTATTATAATAATAGATTTTTAGATATAGCATTTATGTTTGAAAATATTGGGCTTTCTGAAGCAAGCGAGGCATTTTTTTGATTGCATTATGGAATAAAAAAACCAGACAATTTTTATAAATATAGAATTATTAGTCATTTTGTAGCATATTTGTATAATAATATTTTGAATGGTGATTTTACTATGTCAAATATCAATGTCAGAAGAATTAAAGATATTTTAGAAAAAAGGGGGGGAATAATGAAAAATAAAAATATGGATGAGAAACCAATTCAAAATTTAGAAATAACTTCAGAACAAGAATTACCTAAAATTGATGAAAAACAAGTTAAAAAAATGCATAGAAAAAAGATTTTAGGAAATGTATTTTTATTTTCTTCATTAACTATTGCCTTTGCTTCTATAATAACTATTCCTTTAGTTTTAAATAGGAAAGGTTCTACTTCAAGAGACAAATTTGTTTCAGATAAATTAGAGGATACAATTTACAATGAAGTTGAGCTAACTAAAGATAAAAAATACAAATTACAATTTACTTCCAAAATTGATAAGTCGTCAAATCTCGCTTCCCAAATAGGCATTGCCAGAAAATTGGAAACTAATAAGAAATTTGAAACATATAAACCGCCTTTATTAAAATATCGTGCACTATTTGATTTTAAAGGTGGAGACTCAAATAAGTTTTCTAACTACAATAATAAAGAAGACCAATATTATGAAATTAAAACAACTGAATTTAATTTTGGTAAATTAGATTATTTAAAACTACTAACTGAGCATTATCAAAAACATTTTAAAAATATAATAGATCCAACTGAGAAATTAAACAAAATTAATTCCGAATTAACTTTGGAAAAAACAATTGGTACGCTTGACAACATTAGTTATTCTTTCACTTTTATATATGAAAATAATGGCAGTTATTACTATAATGAACTTAAAAATGATTTAAAAGGAATGTTGTTACATTCATTTTTAGAACAAATTATTTTAAAAGTAAGAGATTTTGTTAAAAAATATCCAAATAAAAAAATAAAAATAACTTTATCTAAAGCAGATTTTTCATTAAAAGGAAAAGCAGATTTAGTAAATATGAAAATTTCTGAATTATATTTCGACAATGACGTTATTTTTGATATAGAAATTGAATAAAAAAAGCATATTTTATTATTTATGCTTTTTTGTTTCTTATTTTTTTCAGGAAATTTCTTTAAGTTGAGGGAATAATACAACTTCTCTAATTGAATCATTTTCTGTAAGTAGCATTATAAGTCTATCAATACCAATACCGCAACCGCCAGCTGGAGGCATTCCATATTCTAATGCATTAACAAAATCTCAATCAATTTCATTAGCTTCTTCATTTCCATTTTCACGTTCATTAAGTTGTGCTTCGAAACGTTCTAATTGGTCAATTGGGTCAGAAAGTTCAGTAAACATATTAGCAAATTCTTTTGTGTTAATAAATAATTCAGCTCTTAATGTAAATCTTGGATCTTTAAGGTCTTTAGCTGCTAAGGGGCTAATTTCAATTGGATGGCCTCAAACAAAAGTTGGTTGAATCAATGTTTCTTCAATATATTTTTCAAATAAGTCATTAATTACATGACCTAATTTGTAATATTTTTCACATTTAATGCCATGACTTTCTGCAAATTTAATAGCTTCTTTATCACTAAATTTACGTAAATCAATATTAAGTTTTTTGTTTAGTTCTTCAACCATATTAATTTTATTAAATGGATATTTAAATTCAATTTTTTGTCCATTAAATACAACAGAATTAATGTTTAATTTTTTAGTAATGTAAGCAAATAGTTTTTCAGTTCTATCCATCATTCCTCAAAGGTCAGAATAAGCTTCATAAAATTCTATCGAAGTAAATTCAGGGTTATGAGTAGTGTCAACACCTTCATTTCTAAAAATTCTACCTATTTCATAGACTCTTTCATAACCACCAACTAATAATTTTTTTAGTGGAAGTTCTGTTGCAATTCTTAAATAAAAATTATGGTCTAAAGCATTATAAAAAGTAATAAAAGGTTTAGCAGCAGCTCCTCCTAAAATTGGCTGTAAAACAGGAGTATCAACTTCTAAGTAATTTAAATTGTCGAAATATTCACGAATTGCTTTAATAATTTTTGTTCTTAAAATAAAAGTTTTCCTAGCTTTTTCATTAACAATAGTGTCAACATATCTATTTCTATATCTTTCTTCACGATCAACTAAACCATGATATTTGTCAGGCAAAGGTTTTAATGCTTTTGTAAGTAAAATTAAATTTTCACACCTTAGCATTAAAGCATTAGTATGAGTTTTAGATATAGTACCTTTTGCACTAATGATGTCCCCTAAATCTAGTTGCTTCAAAACAATAGAAGCTTTTTCATCAAGAATTTTTTTATCAATATAAATTTGCAAAGTCATGTCACGGTCTTGAATAACAATAAATGGACCTCTTTGTGCAATAACACGTCCATTAACAATATATTTCTTATCTTGAGATTCTAATTCTTCTCTTGTTTTGCCATTAAATTTATTAAAAATCTCTATACAACTGATTGTTGGTTTAACTGTACCATTAAAAGCTAAAATATTTGATTTTTTTAATTCATCAATTTTATTTCTTCTTGTTTGTTCTTGTTCGGTAAATTTTCTTTCCATAATTAATTTGTTCTTTCTTTGTGAATTAAAATGTTCTAACATAAATTAATTATTTTAATTTTATATTAAAATGTTTGTTTTTCCTACTAATGGTTAACTTTTGCTAAAAAAACGATTTTATGTTATATTTGTAACACAAATTTTACACTAAAAAAATTATTAGTTGGCGGTTATGAAAGAGTCTATGAAATAGGTAGAATTTTTAGAAATGAAGGTGTTGGCACTACTCATAACCTTGAATTTACTTCGATAGAATTTTATGAAGCTTATTCTGACCTTTGAGGAATGATGGATAGAATTGAAAAACTATTTGCTTACATTACTAAAAAATTAAACATTAATTCTGTTGTATTTAATGGACAAAAAATTGAATTTAAATATCCATTTAATAAAATTAATATGGTTGATGAACTAAACAAAAAACTTAATATTGATTTACGTAAATTTAGTGATAAAGAAGCTATTAAATTTGCTTCTCAAATGCCTGACATATATTATTATGAATTTGAAGTAATAACTCAAAATAATGAAATTAAGAAATTTAATAAATTGGATTATTTCTTAAATGTTGTTAAAAACGATACTAATAATTTCGTCTTTGCAAAATATTCTGAAAAATAGAAAAATAGAACTTTTAAGTTTTCATATTTAGAATAAAAGTTCTATTTTTTATATTTGTTAATTAACATTACGCTAATTTTGTAAGTTAAATAAATAGGAATTAATGTTAATGGTAAACCTAATGAATATGCTATTAATGTAGAGTTTAAAGATAAATCACTTGTAATTTTAAATGCAATAGCTATCTTACTAATAAAGCTTACAATAAATAATGCACTTAAAGAAAAAATAACTGATGCATAAACTTTTCAATAGAAAAGTGGATTTGACATAAAAATAGGTTTCTTACTCATTAAATTTATTGCATTAAATGTAGCACATATACCTAAGACTAAAAATGCACAAGTTGATCCATATTCCACAAATTGAGATGTTTTACCATTTTTTATTGCTAAAGAAGCTCCTAAATAATATCCAATTAATGAAATAATACCGACTAAAATTCCTTGTCACAACATATTTATTCCCATTCCATTTGCAAATATAGACTGTGATTTAGGGATAGGCTTATTTTTCATATAATTTTCTTTTGAATCTTGTAAGCCTAATGCAATTGCTGGAAATCCATGTGTAAATAAATTAATTCAAAGAAGTTGCGTTGCTCCTAAAATATAAAATTCAAAGTTTGGATTTGAAATTGTTAAAGCATTAATTTCATTTTTAAAAATACCTTTAAAAATTAGTAATCCGAAAAATACCAAAATTATTTCTGCAATTGAAGTAATTAGTAAGTTATGAATCACATTTTTAATTTTTTGATAAATAGAACGGCCATTTTCAACTGCCTTTACAACTGTTGCAAAATTATCGTCTGCTAATACCATATTTGCAGCTTGCTTAGAAACTTCAGTGCCAGTAATTCCCATAGCACAACCAATATCTGCCGCTTTTAAAGCGGGTGCATCATTAACACCATCACCTGTCATTGCAACAACTTGATTTTTTGTTTGTCATGCATGTACAATTCTAATTTTATCTTCAGGTGCAACTCTTGCATAAACAGAATATTTTTTAATATTTGCATTTAGTTCATCATCACTAAGCTTATTTAATTCAATTCCAGTTAGCGCTAAATCACCATCTTGATAAATTCCTAATTGTTTAGCAATTGCAATTGCAGTTTTTATGTTATCGCCTGTAATCATAATAGGTTTAATACCAGCACTTTTACAAATAGCAATTGCTTCTTTTGATGTTTCTCTTGGAGGGTCTATCATAGCAACAAGACCGATAAATTCCAAATTATTTTCTAATGCAGACATTGCATTGCTATCTTTTTCATTATTAATTTTGTTTAAAATATCATTATTTATTGATTTTTTAGCTATTGCTAAAACACGATATGTATTATTAGATCAACGATCAATCGTATTTTTTATTATTTTTTGATCTTTTTCAGCTAAATTAACACATCTTTGTAATAAAACATCTGGTGCACCTTTTACAATAACTATATTTTCATCATTAATTTTGTTGATAGAAGTCATAAGTTTGCGATCACTATCAAAGGGAAGCGTTTTTATTCTTAAAAATTTTTCATCAAGAATTTTCTTTGTTTTATAACTACTAGTTTGTTCTAAATAATATAAAAATGCTAATTCAGTAGGATCGCCAGTTTCTTTATATAAGTCATTTTCTTTTATTAAATTAGCTTCAGAACATAATGAGGCAAATTCAATTAAATTTAGGTTTGAAGTATGATTGGCAATATCATATTTTTTATTTAAAACAAATGTATCAACAATTGTCATTTTATTTTGAGTTAATGTTCCAGTTTTGTCTGAGCAAATAATTGAACAACTTCCTAAAGCTTCAACAGCCATTAGACTCTTAACAATTGCCTTTTGTTTTGCCATTTTTTGAATACCAATAGCTAAAATAATTGAAGTAAATGCAACTAATCCTTCAGGGATAGCAGCGACCGCCAAAGAAATTCCATTAATAAGTGTTGTACTTCAAAAAATTACATTTCTAAATGATCCTTTTGAAATAGCTTGAAAAATAATTTGTACTATTACACTCAATACAAATAAAATAATTCCTGCAATTGCAAACATTTTACCTAACTTATTAATTTTTGCTTGCAATGGTGTCATTTGTTCTTTTTCATTGTTAACTAAACTTGCAATTTTCCCAAGCTCTGTGTTTATTCCGGTTTTTGTAACAACAAAAATACAGTTTCCAGCAACAACAACTGAGGAAGAAAAGACTGAAAATTTTTGATCTCCAATTGGTAAAGATAGATCTTTTTTAACGTTATGATCTTTTAAAACTGGTAATGATTCTCCAGTTAAAGAACTCTCAATAACTTGTAAATTAGAGCTATTGATCAAATAACCATCAGCAGGGACAATATCACCTGCTTCTAAAAACACAATATCTCCAATTACAAGTTCTGATGAATTAATAGTTAATAAATTCCCGTTTCGTTTTACTTTTGCTTGCATTGGATTTAAGCTTTTTAATGCATTGATAGCTTTCTCACTTTTAATTTCTTGAATAGCACCAATCAACGAGTTAGTTAGAACAACAAACAAAATAATTGATGGTTCAATAAAAACAATAACTAATTCTTTTGAATAAACTCAATTATTTTGGGAAGCATAAACAATTGCCATAATATATGAAATTAAAGTTGCACACAATAAAATAATGACAAGTAAGTCCTTAAATTGTGCTAAATAAACTAAAAATGGATTTTTCTTTTTAGTTTCTTGCAAAATATTTTTTCCAAATTTTTCTTGCCTTTCGATTACATCGTTGTTGTTTAATCCAACGCTTGGATTGGTAGTGATATATTCTTGAATATTTTTATTATTTTGCAATTGATAATTTATTGTTTTTGTTGCTGTTTTCATATTTGTATTTAATTTTATATTAATAGTATTTTAATTTCTTTTAATTTGAGAAACATTTGAGAAAGTTAAATAAAAAAAGGAAATAAATATTTCCTTCAATTATCGTTATTTTGTTTGCATTTGGCATGTGCTAACTAGACTATTTTTAATGTTTTGATCAACTCCTGGAGTATATAGTTTTATTTTAAAAATACCTTTTCACATTCAAGCAAATGCTGGGCTTAATAAAGCACCAAGTGCAAACATTAAAATATCTAATAAAATAACAATTGCTAATTTTCCGCCTTTGTAAAATAATGGTTGATCAAAGTTTAAAAATTGGTAAACAACAATGTTATATTTTGTGTAATTATCAACGTTAGGAATATGTTTTAAGTCTAATAATCTTTTTCCAATAAAGAAAGTAATCATAGCTCAAGTAAAATATCCTAAAACCATAACATTGGTTAGTCACATTTGTGATTTTTTAATTGATATATATTTTCTTGCAAAGCCTAAACAAATAAATGCTATAAATGGATTTATTGCATGTAATACAAAACTAGGAATTGCAGCACGTAAATTACTTCATGTTCCATTTTTAATTGAAACAAAAAAGATAAGTGTTCAATAAATAACAAAGGTGATTGTAATATTTACAACACCAAAAAAGAAGAAATATTGTGCTTTTTGATACTTATGGTAGATAGCATAAATTATCATTGATAATGCTAAAACCATATTGCTTATCATAGTGAAAGTTAAACCTACTGGTCACATATTTGCAATTCCACTTGGATAAAAACCTTTATTTCCTATTAGTGAATCTGCTCCTGAATTTTTAAATCTTTTCATTAAATTTTCAATGCTAGTGTTATAACTATTGAACAAAAGGATCAAATTAGTTACGAGTAGAATAATTCCAATAAATAAAATTACTTTGTGAATTTTCTTTCAACCACAAAAACCATTTTCATTACATTTACTTGGTTGCGAATTTTTAATTTCATTTGTCTGTTTTTCTAAATTCATAGTTGTTTTATTATATACAAATTTAAATTAAAACTATAATTAAAGAAGTTGAAAGGAAAATGTAATGATAGCTAATAAAAAACTTATTTTAATTGTTGATATGTTAAAAGGATTTACAGAAATTGGTTTATTATCATCACCCTACATAAAAAAATTAGTTCCTAAAATTAAAGAATTTTTGGAAGATGAAAGTGAAACAGACAATATTTTTGTATGTGATAGTCATTCAATTTATGATTTAGAAATGAAAGTATATCCTGCTCATTGCTTAAAAAATACAATTGAATCAGAAATAGATAATGATTTGAAACCTTATGCCAAACAAATAGTTTTAAAAACTACAACTAATTCTTTTTTTGAATTAAATTTAAAAGAAATTGAAACATATGACACAATCGAAATTGTTGGATGCTGTACAGATATTTGTATTTTACAATTAGCATTAAATTTAAAAACTTATTTCAATAAGTTAAATATGGATAAACAAATTGTTGTTTTTAAAGATTTAGTAGATACTTTTGATAATAAAGAACACAAAAGAGATGAATTTCATGATTTTGCTTTGAAATTAATGAAAAATTCTGGAATTTTAATTAAAAATTGGAAATAAAAAAGTCGAAGTTTTCGACTTTTTTATATGAACAATTTCTTGAAATGGTACGCCCTAGAGGACTCGAACCTCCGACCCAATGGTTAAAAGCCATTTGCTCTACCGCCTGAGCTAAGGGCGCATATGGTGCCCGAAACTGGACTTGAACCAGCACGACCATTACAGTCAAGGGATTTTAAGTCCCTAGCGTCTACCTATTCCGCCACTCGGGCATCTAAAATGCATGCTTTATTATAATACATTTTTTGATATTTCACAAACAATTATCTAATTTTTACGATTGAAGAATTTAATAATTTAAATTTATATGAATTAAATGAGAACATAAAGAAGTTATTAAATGTCTCAATGTTTTTAATTTTTGCACACATAACTAGTTCATAAGTTGAAATGCTAATTGCTAAAGTTAAAATTATTGATGCTAATACAATTGCAAATCGAGGAATTGCACGCAAAGGTTCATCATTTTTTGAAGGGTATAAAATTGATAAAACAATTAACATTGTTGCAACTAAAGCAGGGGCAATTAAATCTAAAAATATTACTTTTGAAAAAGTATCTGATCTTAATTTCAAAAAATCAGGATCTTTAAATGCATGTTTTGCAAAATCTTCTTCAATTTCATATTTAAGGTTTTTGTAGTCAATTGAAGTTGGTTCATATTTTAAAATTGAAGCAATAAAATTAATATATTCTTCACGTGTTTGCATTTTATTAGACGTATATAAAGGTAAGAAGCGTGTATCTTTTATTAAAGTTAAATTGTGTTTACTATGTAATGAGTTTAAATAACAATAAAACTCAAAAAAGTTCTTAATTAAAGCTTTTTTTAACATTTTTAATACGGTAAATGACAACATTAAGAGCAATAAACCAATTAAAATCCCGCTTGTTATTAAAATAATAATATCGTTTAAATATCATTTAGCATCAATATTGTATCTATATTGAAAAACAGAAACTATGTAAATTCAAAAAGTAATCGCACAAAGAAAAATAATGCTTAATAAAATTCAAAACCACAACGCTTGAATTGATGGCTTTTTAAGTTCTCTTAGTTCTTTAGTTCTTGCATTCATATCTCTATAAATTTTATATTTTAATAATATATTCTTAACAAAATTGATAAATGTTTGTGAAAGTCAGAATTTTTGTTTGCAAACTAATATTTTTAAAAATACTCATAAAATAAAAAATCAATGACGTGCATTGATTCCAAAATAAGATGTTATTGTGCGTTGATGCTTTCTTTTGCAACATTTTTTCTTCTTAACATTGCTTTGTTTTGTAACTTAGTTTCATAATGCAATTTAGCTGAAGCTTCAATTTTTCTTGCACTCCAGCCAACAAATCCAAAGAATCCATAAATTATGTTTGAAACAATAAATGTTCATAATGGATATGCTAAATAAATTGTTAAATCACTAAATTTTACTTTTCCATTTGTTATGTTTTTAATAGCATCTCCAAATGGGTTTTGTAAACGATGTGAAATATTTAATAAGTTTGGCATAAAGTCTATTTTTCCAGCTTTGTGTAATTGTCAAATAATTTCATTTCCAATTCCTGTAATTGCTCATAAAATCATAAAGATTAAGAATGCAAATCCAACTGTCTTTCAACTAAATTTAATAATATTGTTAATTACTAAAAACATTCCTATTATTAGCATTGCTCCATGAAAAATCATTGAGTGTGTTGAAATAAAAATTGTTGAAGTAAACACATCCCCTGGATATAGAATCATTACAAAGGCGCCACCATAAAGACAATAAACTCCAATAAAATCTAAAATAATTGTCTTAAACATTTTTGTTTTATATGTTACTAAATATAATGGAATGAAATATAAAGGCATTGAACATAATACAAACGGAACAGATCATCTCGTGTCATATTTTCAATATCAATTACCAGAACCATCAATTTTGCTACCTGCATAGAATTGTTTTAAACATTCAATAGTAAATAAAATAATTCAAAAAGCAAATAGTATTCAAAAAGTTGCAATTTCTTTTTTAGTAGTTTTTCATAATGCTGCAATAAGGATTATTGCAATTGTTAAAGAAATAACTAATGAAATAATATGAAATGAGCCTCAAAGTTTAGGTTCACCATTTTTAAACTGTGTACTTAAGAATTCAAATAATTTCTTGTTCATTTTTTTCTCCTAAAAAGTTTTCAATACATTTTGTCTTCTTAAAAATGAACGGTGTTTTAATTTGTTTTGATAATGTGTTTGCGCAGTTTTAATTGCTTTTCTAATACCTAACCCAATAAAACCAAAGATTGCAAAGAATGTATTAGAAGCAACAAATGTAAATAATGGATAGAACCAATAAATTATACTACTTGGAACATATTCTCGACCTAATACTTTAGAAATTGTTTTTATAAATGGATTTGGTAAACGATGTGAAATTTTTAATAAATTAGGAATTTCATTAAATCTTCCTGATTTTAAGGTTCTTCATAAAATTTCATTTATAATTCCAACAGATGCTCATAACACTACAAAAACCGCGAATGCGTAAAACACTGATTTTCAACTTAATTTAACAATGTTGGTAATTACTAAATAGGAACCTAAAACAAGCATAATACTGTGAAAAAAAATTGAATGAACTGTTAAAAAGATATTTGCTTTAAAAATTTCACTTGGATATGATAAAACAATAGCACCACCATACAATGAAAAAATACCCAAGAAATCTAAAATGTAAAGTCTTAGTTTTTTAACCTTATAACATGCTAAATATAATGGAATAAAATAAAGTGGCATATCACATAAAAAGAATGGAAAATAACCGATATAAACATTTTGATTTATTATTCCTAATTTATATTGCTTTAAAACATATCATTGCTTTAAAATTTCGGAAATAACCATAATTGATCAAATTGTAAGCAAAATGCCTAATGTAACGCTATGCTTATTTTTTAATTTTCAAAATAAAATTATAAAGACTGATGCTGTAATTAAACAAATAAATAATGAAGCAATGTGAAAAATGCCGCCAACTTTAGGCATTTCACCATTTTTAAATTCGGTTGATAATCAATTATATAAACTTTTCTGCATAATTTAATTCCTTAAATATGTTAATTTGTAATCCTTAATTACATTTATACGCCTTAAATAAGCGTTGTACTTTAATTTCCTTATATATTGCTTTTTATTCAAAATAATTAGTTTCCTGATTGTAAAGCCAATAAAACCAAAAATTAGGAATAAGCTATTTGAAATTACAAAAACAACTAGTGGGTAAATAAAATATATTGAATAAATTGGTAGAGTTTTTCCTTTTAAAAACTTAGAAATACTTATGATGTACGGATTTGGTAAACGATGTGAAATGCTTAAGAAATTTGGAATTTCACTTAGGACATTTTTTTGTTTTAATTGTCATAAAATTTCATTGATTGCACCAACAAATATCCATAATAATACAAACACAATAAATGCATGATAAACACTGTTTCATTTATAAGCTACAATGTTTGTGACTACTAAAAAAAGTCCAAAAATTAACATGACAGCGTGGAATAAAACTGAATGCATTGTTCAAAAAATATTTGCTTTAAAAATTTCACCTGGATAGAATAAAACAAAAGCTCCACCAAATAACATAAAAATTCCTAAAAAATCTTGAACATACATTTTTACTTTTTTAGTTTTAAATGTAAATAAATAAATTGGTAAAAAATAAAGTGGCATTGCACATAATGTTGCAGGGAATGCTCAAGGTTGGAAAATTCATTTAAATTTATCTTTTGTAGCTTCTGTTGAAAAATAATATTGTTTTAGAAATTCGAGCAAGATTAAAAATATTAATGCAATTAATGTGATTGCAAATAATGTTTTGGGGCTATTTTTAATTTTTCATAATGCAGCAATTAGAATGGTAGCTATTAGAAAGCAAGAAATTAAAATTAGGATGTGAAATAAGTTCCCCACTTTTGGAGTGCCAATCTTAAATTCTGTGGATAATAATTCAATAATTTTTTTGTGCATAGGATTAACCATATTTCAAAATTAATTCCTAAAATAATAACATAAAAAAATGTAAGACATGTATCTTACATCTATATTTTTTAAAATTTCAGGTTTATTCTAATTCATTTTCATCATCATTTGAGTCATTAGATTCATTTGAAATATCGTCAGGTAAAGTCATTTCAATTTCTTTAGTAACTTCAATAAATTCTTCTTTGGTTAATTCTCTATCTTCTTGAGCTTCAGATTCATCATAAATTTTAGCGACACCAACAATTGTGTTATTTTTACCTTTTAGGTTGATTAATTTAACACCTTTTGAGTTTCTACCAACAACTGAAACATCTTTCAATGAGAATCTAATTGCAATACCATCTTTTGACATAATAATTAAATCTTCAACACCATGAACTGTTGCAGCATAGACTAAATCACCAGCTTTTGCACTATTTAATGCTAAAACACCGTGAGAATTTCTTTTCGTTTTACGATAAGTTTCAGCAAGAGACATTTTTCCATAACCTTTAGCACCAATACTAAAGACATATTTACCATCTCTTGAACTTGAAACACTAACAACGCATTCATTATCTGCAAGTCTAATTCCACCAACACCATGTGCTGTTCTTGACATTGCTCTTACTTGGCTTATGTCAAATCTATTAACACGTGAATTTGATCCAGCAATAAATAATTCATCATTGTCAACACCAATTAAAGCATCAATAAGCTCATCACCTTCATTTAGTGAAAGTGCATATTTACCATTACGATTAATTCTTTCGTATTCTGCAATTTTGGTCTTTTTAATAGTACCTTTTTTAGAAACTGTTACCAAATAAGTTCCTTCGTTATATTCATTAATTGAAAGGATTTTAACAACTTTTTCATCTTTTTCAATTGCAGGAATAATGTTAATGATAGGTGTTCCTTTAGATTGTTTAGTACCAACAGGAATTTCGTGACCTCTAACACGATAAACTTTAGCTCTATTTGTAAAAATTAACAAATCGGTATGAGTATTGGCAACTAAAATGTCTTTAATATCATCATCTTGATAAGTTTTTACAGTTGAAGAACCTACACCGCCACGTTTTTGTTCACGATATTCATCAAGATCAATTCTTTTAACGTAGCTATTTGAGCTAACTGTAATAACAACATCTTTTTGTGGGATTAAATCTTCATTGTCAATATTTCCCATTTCATCTCAGTTAATTTCACTACGACGTTTGTCACCATAAGCTTCTTTAACTTCTTGAAGTTCTTTAATAATTAGATCAATTAGTAAACTATGATTTGCTAAGATTGAACGATATTCAATGATTCTTGCATGAACTTGGTCTAATTCTTCATTCATCTTTTCAATAGCAAGACCTGTTAATCTACCTAAACGCATATCAACAATAGCTTTTGCTTGAATTTCAGAAAGAATAAATTCTTTCATAAGTTTTTCTTGTGCTTCTTGGTCTGTTTTTGAGTGTTTAATAATTTCAATGACACGGTCAATATTTTCAATACAAATTTTTAAACCTTCAAGAATATGAGCTCTTGCTAAATCTTTTTCTAAATCGAAATTTAATCTTCTAGTTACAACATCGATTTGGTGTTCCAAATAAACTTCTAAGCATTGTTTTAAGTTTAATAATCTAGGTTCATTTTTAACAAGTGCAATCATGTTAAAACTAAAGTTAGTTTGAAGTCTTGTTAGTTTGTAAAGTTGATTTAATATAACTTCTGGAACATATGTTTTTTTAACATCAATTGTGATTCTAATTCCATCACGGTTAGATTCATCTTTAAAATCAGCAATTCCTTCAATTCTTTTATTTTTAATGTGTTCAGCAATTTTTTCCATAATTTCAGTCTTTTTAACTTCATATGGAATTTCGGTGATAATAATTTTGCTTTTACCATTTTGAAATTCTTGAATATGAGCTCTTGCTCTCATCGTAATTGAACCACGTCCTGTTTTATAAGCTTCAATTAAACCAGCACGATTGAAAATAATTCCACGTGTAGGAAAATCGGGGGCTAAAACATACTCCATAAGTTCTTCAATAGTAATTTCTGGATTTCTAGCAAGTGCACAAACTGCATCAATTACTTCGCCTAAATTATGTGGGGGAATATTTGTTGCCATACCAACAGCAATACCACTAGTTCCCGAAATTAAAAGGTTTGGAAATCTTGCAGGTAAAACGACAGGCTCTTTTTCATTACCATCATAGTTATCAATAAAATCAACGGTATTTTTCTTAATACCATCAACCATAGCAGATGCAATTTTACTTAATCTAGCTTCTGTATAACGCATAGCAGCAGCTTCATCGCCATCAATTGATCCAAAGTTACCATGGCCATCAATTAAAGGATATCTCATTGAGAAATCTTGTGCCATTCTAACCATAGCTTCATAAACTGAGCTATCACCATGTGGGTGGTATTTACCTAAAACTTCTCCGACAATTCTTGCCGATTTTTTATGGTCAGCAGTATGAAACATACCAAGTTCACTCATTGCAAATAAAATTCTTCTATGAACTGGTTTAAAACCATCTCTTGCATCAGGCAAGGCACGTGAAACTATAACACTCATTGCATATTCAATGAATGATGATTTCATAACTCTTGCTAAATCTGTTGGTTTAAGACCATTTGTTTCAGTTTCTAAAATTTGACTTTGAACTTGATAGCCAGCTTTTTCTTGAGGAATGTCTTCTTCCTCGTCATCTTCTTCAACAATTTTGGGTTCTTCAAAAACTTTTTTTATTGTGTCGTCAAAGTCATAGTATTTTTCATCAGTATCATCATTTTGATCATTCTCATTATTATCATTTAATGTTTTTTTGATATCTTCTTCAGCCATGGTATTTCCTTTTAAACGTTTTTGTATATTTATAAAATAAATATATCGGTGTTATATTAAATAAAAATTATAACAAAAATGTTATTTAATTGTAAACAAAAAATTAGTCCAAAAAATATCAAAAAACAAACTCACGAATGAGTTTTAATACTTATTAATAATTGTTTTCTATTCTTTTAAAATTAACTTCATTTTTATCAAAATAAGCAGTTTCAATTTTTTCATATGTAATATTAACAATTTCACCAAGACCTAAATAAGCACCATAGGCTTTTTTAATTAGTTTCTTAGTATAATGCTTAAATAATTTTATGAAAATTTTATAAACATAAGCAAGTTGCAAACAAAAATCAATAGATTTTTTAATAACATTTATTTCATAATCAACGTGAAATTCGGTAGCCAAACTAGTTAAAAAATGAATACCGTCAGCGAATTCTTCTAACATTTTTGTTTGATTAATTTCTTTATGCTTTTTTCAATATTTAAAAAGTTTAACTTCGTTTGCAAATTCACCGAGTTCGACCAAAAGTGCGATAATTTCTTTTTCTCTTAAATTTTTCTCATTTGGATTGATTACATTGTTATGCAAAGTTTCATCCAATTTAATTTGCTTTTCGAAAATAACTTTTAAATTCATAGATTTTATTATATGATAATTTTGTTGAAAATTCCTTTATAATTTATCAAGTTGCTCTAGTGGCGGAATGGTAGACGCAGTTGACTCAAAATCAACCGATGAAAGTCATGCTGGTTCAAGTCCAGTCTGGAGCACCATATGTTTAATTACAAAATGAGATGGCTTATGCCATTTTTTATTACAAAAAATAAAAAGAAAAGCCAAGTATTTACCTTGGCCATTATGAAATAAAGAAATTAGTATATAAAATTTTATTAAGCAAAAATGTTTTTTGTTAAATGTAATTAGGGGTTTTACATTACTAAAACATTTCTACCTAATTATTATTATCATTTAACATCTTTACGAGAAAGAGGCATTGACATGCAACGTGCATTTCCCATTCCAAGTGATAATTGATTTCCTTTGAATGGCAAAACAGTAATTCCGGCATCTTTTAATGCTTCATTTGTTTTTTCGTTACGTGCATATCCAATTACAACACCTGGTCTAATTGCTAGATAGTTTGTACCATCGAAGTGAGTTTCACGAGCAACTTCAATTTCTGTTGCGTGATGTCCAGCAATAGGAATTAAAACAGGTTCTTTTCCAATGATTGACTTCAATAATTTGTCTAGAGGTAAACCATTGTCTTTAGGTTGAGGGTTAGCTCCACCATTTACAAGGTCATAGTCTCAGAATTTAAAGATGTCATTAGCAATAGGTGAATATAAGAATTTGTCTTTATCCAACATTGTTAATCAAGTATCTAGGTGCATTAAGTTTGTTCATTTAGGAACATTAATTGCAACAATACGTTTAAATTCACATTCTTTGTTTGCTTTAATGTTTTTAGCTAACAAAGTAATTGTGTCAAGGTCAGTTCTTTCAGATACACCAACAACTAAAGTATCATTGTTGTAAATAAATACGTCACCACCTTCAATTGACATTTTCATTGCGGGGTCATAGTATCAAGGTGTTTTAACTAGTTTAGGGTGGTTATTAAAAATAAACCTACTAAACAATGTTTCACGTTGTCTTACTTTGTACCTCATGTAGTGAATTGTAACACCATTACCTACTGATGCAAATGGGTCACGTGTGAAATATAGGTTTGGCATTGGGTCAACAATAAGTTCTCTGTCAGCTTTAATACCTAAATCATATTTGGTGATACCAGCCATCATAACTTCGATTAATTTACGTGTTTCTTTGAATGATTTTAAGAACTTCTTAACAGTTGCTTTTAGTTCAGCTGTTAGAACTGGTTCTGAGTCTTCTAGAAATTCATCAATTAATTTATCTTTTGTCTTTTGGTCAACTAAATCATAAGTTTCTGTAACTAAATCAGTTAGTTCAACAACATTGATTTTTTCTTTCTTTAAAGTTGCAACAAATTCTTGGTGTTCTTTTCTAGCGTCGTGGCTTTCAAGAATAGCTGAGAATAGTAATTCATCTAAACGAGATGGAGTAATATAATCAATTTCTTTTCCTGGTTCATGTACTAAAACTGTTTCTAATTCGCCAATTTCTGAGTAAACATGAATTCCATTAAATTTACTGCTAAATACAGACATTTAAGTGTAATCCTTTCAAGTTTAATAATTTTTTGCTTTGTATAAAATTTACCTAAACTAAAAATAATAACAAAAATAATTTTATGGTATAATGTGCTTGTCTTTGTTGAACAAGGGCATTAAAAATTATTTCTAGGTTTCTATTTATACAATAAAATTATACTCCATTAATGAATAAAATCATTTATTCCAAAATATAATGTTTATTTGTTTTATTTAGCAAACTTTGTAATAGTCTTTTTAATATATTTTTTCACTTTTTTCTCTCTTATTTGTATTATAGATTTTTGTTTGTAAAGGAGCATAATATGAAATTCTTTACTATGGTTGACACCGCGAAAGATTTTTTGGGTCATCAAAAAAGTGTTGAATTCGATGCTATTTTTGATAAGGTAAAAGAAGTCTTATTTGACAGCTGAAGAGCCGAAACCCCAACAGAAGTGTCAGATGTTGAGATTATTAATAAAAAACGTGGTGAATTATATAAATTGTTAACTATTGATAGTAGATTCTTTAGAAATAATGACGGTACTTGAACTGCAATTAGACCTGACACACTAGGTAGGGAGTAAATTCCTACCTTTTTTATTGCAATTTTCTATTTAGTTTCATAAATGTTTCACAAAATGTTTTGTTTTTAACATATTTTAATTGATAATTTATAGTATGAAATTAGTAAATATGAAAAAAATGCTTGCAAAAGCTTACAAAGAAAAATATGCTATTCCGCATATTAATATTAATAATTTAGAATGGGCAAAAATTACATTATTAACTGCAGAAGAATGTAAATCACCAATTATTGTTGCATTTTCTCCAAAAACTATTGAATATGTTGGAGGATATCATGTTGCAGCATGATTAATTAAAAATTTAATATGAGATTTAAATATTTCAGTTCCAGTTGCATTACATTTAGATCATGGAAATTATGATGAATGCTTAAAAGCAATTGAAGCTGGATTTAGTTCAATTATGTATGATGGAAGTTGCGAAGAATTTAAGATAAATTGTAAAAATACTAAAGCATTAAGTGAAATTGCAAAAAAGAATTATGTCTCGCTAGAAGTAGAAATTGGAAAAATTGGAGGTTGTGAAGATAATAAATTTGTTCAGGGTGCAATCTCAAATTTAGAAGAAGTTAAAGAAATTTCTAAATTAGATATTTGTTGTCTAGCTATTGGTATTAATAATTTTCATGGTGAATATCCTAAAGACTGAAATGGTCTTGATTTTGAATTATTAAAGAAAATTAATGCAGCTATAAATTTACCTTTGGTTTTGCATGGTGGAAGTCAAATTCCTGAAGAACAAATTATTAAGTCGATTGGATTTGGAATTTCAAAAATTAACATTAATACAGAGCTTCAAATTGTATATGCAAATGCATTAAAGGAATATATGGAAATTAATAATTTAGATGAAAATAGAAACTATGATCCAAGAAAAATTAATAAATTTGCAATGCAAAAAATGAAAGAAGTTTTAATTGAAAAATTTAAGGTTTTTAATTCAATTAATAAGGCAAAATAATGACGAAAAAGTTTAAATATTTATTAAATGTTTCATCACTAGGAGCGATAACATTACCTATTATTTCTATTTCATGCAATTGGCAAAATACTCCAAACACTCCACAAAAACCATCAAAAGATAATAAAGAAGAGTATTTTTCGAATTTGCAGCCTGACAGCGGTATAGATAAATTACCTTATTCTTTATCTAGCAATTTGCAAATTAATTATGCAACAGAAATTATTCCAACTTATATTAGAGATGGGGACACAATTCAAGATAGCAAGGGTAATGTTTATAGGTTTGCAGGCATTGATACACCTGAAACTAGAAAAAAGGAAAATGGTTTATGAGTTCCGACAAGTGGGTTGCAATATAAATATGGAAAATTAGCAACTAATTTTACAGAATATTATATGTTAAATGGCTTATTGCCAAAAAACGATAAATATAAAAATAGACCAACAAAAATATTTGCCATTCCTCAAAAGACAAAAAATGGTAAAACTAATATGACTGATTCATATGGAAGAATTGTTGCAATACTTTATTATCTAGATGAAAATGGGAAATATCATTGCTTAAATGAAAAACTTCTTAAAGAAGGATTAGCACGAAAAGCATATATTTCACTTAATAAGAAAAGCACATATTATACAAGCAATATTTCTTATTATAATTTGTTAACAAACGCTGAAAATTATGCCAAAAATAACAAGTTAGGTTTTTGAAAGGAAACTAATAAATTTGATGAAATATTCCCCCACTAATGTTTTTCATATATAATTTTATTTTGCATTGGGTAAGTACTCAAGTGGTCGAAGAGGCGGTCCTGCTAAGACTGTAGGGGGACGAAAGTTCTCGCGGAAGTTCAAATCTTCTCTTACCCGCCATTTTTTTATTTCTCTTTTTAATAGCAAAATAAAAAACTGGTATTTTTTTCATTCAATACCAGTCCTCTTATTTTATAGAATAAATCCAAAATTAATTTGCTAGGTTAGTTTTAAGAACTTCACCAAGTTTCCTTGTGTGTTCTACTAACTTTTCGATAGCATTTTTCATAATGTTCATTGCAGCTTCATATTTAGGGCCCAATACTGCTTTAGCAGCATTGTAATCATTTTCATTTGTTAAAACAGTTCTTGCTTTTGCAGCAGCTTCAGATTTAACTTTTTTAAGAATGTCAACATATGAATCTAATGCAGCCTTGTAACCATTGTTTAAATCTACTTTATGTTCAGAAATTTCTTTACCAACTTTTTCAAATTGTTCGTTAAAGAATTTAACCATTTCTGTTTTTAAGTCAGCTAGTTTTGTAATTGATTTTGTTGATTCATCTTTACTTAAATAATCAAATACATCACTAACAACAGGAGTCATTGTATCTTTTAAGCCTTTGACAAAATCACCAAGTTCTTTTGCTTTTTCTTCTAACTTTTCTTTTGTTAAGTAATTTTTAATTGAAGCAATACCATCAGTAACTTTTGTATTTGCTGCATATTTTTCAGCAACATCTTTAACAACATCTGCTAAAATGCCATTAATTTTTTCAGTTAATTCAACAATTTTATCATTTGCTATTTTTAAACTACTTGATGAAATAATATTTTCAAATTCTTTTTTGACATTTAAAACTTCTTTGTTTAAATCACCAGCAAAATTCTTTGCAAATTCTTCAACATCTTTTTGCAATTTTGCCTTTACATTAGCATCTGAAATTTTTTCAGATACATTTGCATATTTAGCAACTGATTTTTTGATCATTTGATCTAATGTGTCATTAGTAATGGTTTCCGAATTTTTTAAAAATTTATCAAAAACAATGGTTTTAGATGTAGAAACTTCTTTGGTTTTAGTAAATACTAAGTGGTATTTAACTTCCAATGTTCCTTTTTCATCATCAGCTTTTAATTCTTCAACAACTAATTCATAACCAGTTTTGTTTAATTCAACATCTTTTCGTAACATTTCTTTGGTAATTGATGAAGCTTTAATTTTAGCATCGTGATTGTATTTTAATGAAACACTATCGAATTCAGCTTTTTCACCACAACTAATTGCCATCATAGGCACAATGCTTAGTGTAGCAAGTGGTGCAAACAAGCTAAATAATTTTGCTTTTTTCATATTTTTTTAATTAATAACCTTTCAATGATTTTATAAATTATTCTTCAATTTTATCATTTTTAAATTATTCCTATCTATTAATTTAGTTTTGTCTCAAAAACAAGACACAAAAAATGCATTTTTCAAAGAAATTTAAAGAAATTCATTGATTTTTATTGAAGGAATTGAGTAAAACTTAGAATATTCCAAAATCAATATTTGCTATAAAAAATCAAAAATATGTGTAAAATAATTATGCATTAGCACCCTTAGCTCAGCTGGCAGAGCAAAGGACTCTTAATCCTTGGGTCGTGGGTTCGAGCCCCACAGGGTGTACCATTTAAAAACTAGCACTTAATAGGTGCTTGTTTTTTATATGTGAAATACAATGAAAATTCAAGTAGTATAAATTTATGTAAGAATTTGAGTAACAAGGCAATTAAAAGCATTGCATTAGCGACTGCAATAATATCAATATTTTCAATATTTTTTGGTGGAGTTGAAACAATAGACCAAATAGATATATTTGATATCCATTAAGCATTTCATTATTTATATTAGGAATAATTACATTAGTATTTACAAGTAAATTATCTAAAGAACAGCCTAGTATTAGCACCCCATGTAAACTATTCTTGATATTTTTTGTAATTCAATATAGTGTAGAATTTGCATGAATAATTATCTTTTTAACACTTACCCAAACTTCCGCTGCTATTGAATTATTAAATGCTTTATCAACAACATTTAGTTCATTGTCAGTTATTTGTGCAATTGGAACGATTGTGTGCTCTTGAATATTGTGGGTAAAAATCAAAGTTAACAAAATAGTTGTGCAAGACAACAATTCTACTCAAAATGATTTGCATAATGAATCAAATACATCGAATTAGCCAAAATATTAGAGATGTGTTTAAATTGCTAGTTAAATTTGACTAGCTTTTTTATTGCTATTGTTTTTAAAATTTTCCTTGATATAATTTAATATATATTCAAATAGGGATAGGAGAAACATGAACAAAAATACAATAAAAGGCATTGTTTTAGCAGCTGCAATAGTATCTATAATTAGCATATTTTATACTCCAATTAGCGTCTTTGGAGACATAATTTACAATGCAAAAGTGGTAAAACAACTTTGATATCCAATTGGACTAGCTTCATTTATCTTAATTATTATTAGTTTAGTTTACACTAACAAATTATTGGTTGAACAACCAGAACTTAAAGTTTTATGAAGATTATTGTTAATTTCATTAATATTGCAATTTTCATTTGCTATCTTATACTTGATTTTATTTAGCGTACTTATTTCTGGTGGTGCTGAATATGTTGCACTTTTATTAAAAATATTCTATGCAATATTGCTTATTGCTTTAGAAATTTGCACCATAGTTGCATTATGAATTTTATGAGCTAAAATTAAAGCAAATACATCTAACAATCAACAACAAACTTCACCTCAAAATGATAGTCCTACATCACCAACTCAATCTAACATTAATTAATTCTTTATAGGTATTAAAATTTTAAAGTTAACATTTAAATGTTAATTTTTATTTGCTTTTCTAAAATTCTTAAATAAAATAATTTGCAAAAAGACAACAAAACTTTAAAAATCAATAAAATTTAGAATAAATATACAAACTAAATTTTTTAACAAGACTTTTTATGATTTAAGGAGGCGAATGATATGACAAAAATTGCACAATCAGAAGCAACAAAAAAACTTCAATTAACAAAAAATAGATTAATTGAAGCTGCAAAGTCAACTGAAATCGAATTATATGAAAAATTTCATAGTTCAAAAAGGGGAATTGAAACTGATGAGATTGTTGATGAAAATAGGGATCAATATGGCCGTAATGTCATTTTAAAAAAAGGTGCTGATAATGTTTGAAAAAGATTATTTAGATCATTTTTCAATTTATTCAATATTATTTTGTTTTCATTAGCCTTTGTTTCATTAATTGTTGATGTCATTATCCCTTTAAAGGCACCGAGTTCGCCTGATGATAAACCATCATACACCACAATGACTGTCATTTTAATTATGGTTTTTGTAAGTAGTATCATTCATTTTATTCAGGAACAACATAGTTCAACCAACGCACAAAAATTGGTTAAAATTATTGAAACTACATCACTTGTACAACGAAATGGCATTTTAAGTGAAATTCCAATTTCTGATATCGTTGTTGGAGATATTATTCATTTAGCAGCAGGAGATATTATTCCTGCAGATGTTAGAATTTTGCAAGCTAAAGACTTATTTGTTTCACAATCTTCATTAACCGGAGAATCTGATGCAATTGAAAAATATACGTTTATTGATTCAAAAAAACAATATGACAACATAACTGATTATCATAATTTAGCATTTATGGGATCAAACATAATTTCAGGTTCTGCAATTGCGATTGTGGTTGTAACTGGGAATGACACATATATTGGTCAAATTGCAAGCAAAATCAATGAAAAACCAGTTAAAACTAACTTTGACAAAGGCATTAAGAAGATTTCAATTATGCTAACAATTGTTATGGCAATTATTATTCCAATTGTCTTTTTAATTGTCGGTTTTACTACAAAAAGTGTACAAAATCCTTGAATTAAAGCTTTGATGTTTTCAATTACAATTGCCGCAGGACTAACGCCTGAAATGTTACCTGTCATTATCATTAGTTGTTTGTCAAAAGGTGCAATTGTAATGAGTAAACAAAAAACCATTGTTAAAAGTCTAAATAGTATTCAAAATTTTGGAACAATGGATATTTTATGTACTGACAAAACCGGAACATTAACTCAGGATGAAGTTATTTTAGAACGTCATATGGATGTAACTGGAAAAGAAGATCCATATGTGCTTAAATATGCCTTTTTAAATTCATATTATCAAACAGGATTAAAAAACCTATTGGATAATTCGATTATTAAAAGAACTATGGAGCTTGCGGAAGAAGAACCATCATTAGATAATTTAGAGTTACATTTTGAAAAAATTGATGAACTTCCTTTTGATTTTAATCGCAAGAGAATGTCTGTGTTAGTTAGATCATTAAAAAATAATCGCATTAAAATGATTACCAAAGGGGCTGTTGAAGAAATAATTAGCGTATGTAGCACAATTTACAAAGATGGTAAAGTAATTCCTTTAACAAAGTCAGTAATTAAGTCAGTTTTAAACAAAGTTGAAGAATTTTCTGAAGAAGGAATGAGAGTTATTGCAATTGCATCAAAAAATGATGCTGCTCCTGTAGGGAAATTCTCAACCGTTGATGAAAAAGATATGACTTTAATTGGATATTTAACTTTCTTAGATCCTCCAAAAGATTCAGCTGAATCTGCAATTCAAGAACTTCACAATCGTGGAGTTGAGGTAAAAATTTTAACTGGTGATAATGCTTTAGTAACTAAAGCTATTTGTGCAAAAGTTGGAATTCCTTATGAAAAAATCTTGTTAGGTAAAGATTTGATTACAATGTCTGATGAAAAGCTAGCAAAAGAAGTTGAAACAACACAAATTTTTGCAAAGCTTACGCCTGACCAAAAAGCTAGAATTATTACTATTTTGAGAAAAAACGGACATGTTGTAGGTTACATGGGTGATGGAATTAATGATGCACCTGCTATGAAAGTTGCTGATGTTTCAATTTCTGTTGACACTGCAGTCGATATTGCAAAAGAAACTGCCAACATTATCTTACTTGAAAAAGATTTAAAGGTTATTGCAACTGGTATTACAGAAGGCAGAAAGACTCATGCTAATATTAATAAATATATCAAGATGACAGTATCTTCAAATTTTGGAAATATTATTAGTATTTTAATAGCTTCTATTTTATTACCATTTGTACCGATGGCGCCTGTACAAATTATTTTCTTAAACTTAATTTATGATTTATGTTGTGCTGCAATTCCTTGAGACAATATTGATAAAGACTATATCAAAAAGCCAAAAAAATGAGAACATAAATCAATTTGGAAATTTATGATTTGATTTGGTTTAGTAAGTACTCTGGTTGATGTTATAACATTTGTTGTTTTATTCTATGTTTTTGTACCGCAACAAATGGGAATAAAATCATATTATATTTTAACTACAGATGTTTCTAGAAAACAATTTATGGAACTATTCTGAACTGGTTGACTTGTAACATCAATGTGAACTCAAACTATTGTTATTCATTTTTTAAGAACAGAAAAAATCCCATTTATTCAATCACATGCTTCTTCTCCAATATTCATTACTACAATTTTAGGTATTGCTGCAATTACCGCTGCACAATATATTCCAGGGATTAGCAAAGGATTAGAGCTACAACCATTAGCTCCAATGTTCTATGCATGACTTTTAATGTTTGTAGGAATTTATATTACTTTGATAATGATTGTAAAAATGATTTACAAAAAGATCTACAAACAATTTTTATAATGGAAATTAGCCACAAGTTGTGACTTTTTTATTACTTAAATCAATTGCAAGATCTTTTGCTTTTAAATAAAAGTTACAATTTAAATGTCATTGTAAAAAAAGCAAAGGAATTTTGTGCTGAATGAATCTTAGTATATATAGAGTTTTGCCAATATCAGGAAATTTATTTTATTTGTTGTTATTAAAAAAATCAGAACAAAAAATCGATAAGAAATATAAAAACTTTAGTTTAAGCTTGTTAATAATTTCAACTATTTGTATGTTAGCATTAGTTGGATTTATATTATATGAATGATTGATTCATCTTTATCATTTAGATAATTACATAAAAAATACATCGACAATAAGAATATCAATCGCAAGTTTAATTTTTGGAATTTCAACGTTATGTTTTGTATTTCATATTTTGTTGTTTAAATACAAATTAGAATTAGTATGCAACTTTTTAATTCAATCTACTACTAACTTTGATTTCAAAATTGCAAATCAAACAAATATGCAAATAAACTTGCTAATTAAAGGCGACAAACAATTGCTTACAATTAATATTTTAAGAATAACTAATTTAATATCTGCAATTTGTGTAGAAATGTTTATGTTTATTTCAACATTATCTTGAAAACGAATGTTAATCTTTTATCACGATATTCACATGACTAGTATAGTTATGTTATTTAATATTGGAAAATATATCTTGTTTGATATAGTTTTATACTACTTATTAATAGTCATTCCATTTAAAATTAATGTTACATCAAAGGATAATTTTGACCGCGATTGATATACTAGTTGGAATTTGTTTAGATGATATTTGACACTATATGTTAATATTATTTCAATATTTCTAACAATATGATTTGATTGTTTAAACATCAAAGGCGATGCTTGAGGTGCTATTGCATTTTTCGTATTGCCGCCAATTTGTTTAGGAATTTCTTACATATTTAAATGTATATTTTATGGAATTTGATTGGAGAAAAAAACTAATTTAACAAACGGAAAAATCGTTCTATATTCAATTGTTCCATTTATGCTGGCACCTGTTTACTAAAAATCAAATTTTCAAAAATTAAAACCACAAGTTGTGGTTTTTAAATTATCTTGATTGGTCTTTGTTTCCATATGATTTTGATAAATCAATTAAATCATCTGGATTTTCGTTTGCAAGTTCAAGTTCAGTATTTTCTTGAATGTTTGCTTTAGTACTTTTTGTAAATAGAATCGTTGGAATAATAACAACATTTCTTCTTTTGTGTTTGTAGAAAAATGGCACCAAACGATCAATAATTAGTTGCTTTAATTGCGGTGTTGTTCAATCTTTTGAATTTTTTATAGTATATAAAATTGCGCCATGAACAATTCTTTTAGCTTCTTCAACTAAATGTAAAGAATTTCTTACAAAAAATGCACCACGTGATACTATTCTAGGCTTACCTAAAATAAGATTTTTTTCTTTGTTTAATGCAACAATTGCATGAACAAACCCATTTTGTCCAAGCTCCATTCTTTGTTTAATTAGTGCAGAGTTTGTTTTTGATAAGATAGTTCCATCAATAAATACTGGCCCAAAATAAACTTTTTCGTTTGAAAGTCTAATGTTGTGATTTTCTAAATAATAAACATCTCCTAAATTAGCAACGATGGCATTTTCAGGTTTAACTCCACACTCAATAGCAGTTTGTGAATGAACAACACTCATTCTATATTCGCCATGATAGGGCATAAAGTATTTAGGTTTAGTTAAATTAAATAATTTAATATGTTCATCTTTATATGCATGACCTGAAGTATGCAAATATCCATCAACACCATTTTCTCTAATGATTGCTCCAAGTTTGTATAGTCTATTAACTAAAAGTTCAATTTTAGATCTATTTCCGGGAATTGGACTTGAAGAGAAAATAACTGTGTCTTCTGGTTTTATTGTAACGTGTGGGTGTTTTCCAAATGACATTTTAGCTAGTCCTGCAAGTTCTTCGCCTTGTGAACCTGTTGTTAAGATAACAAGTTCACTATCATTAAAGTTTTTCATATTCTTTTTATCAATAAAAACTTCATCTGGTGCATCAATATATTTTAGTTTTCTACCGATATCAACGCCATCAACCATTGATCTTCCAAATGCAATAACTTTTTTCTTCATCTGTGCTGCAAGTTCAATAATTGCTTTAATTCTTGTTAGATTAGATGCAAAAGCAGTAATAATTATTTTCTTTTTTGCCTCTTGCATATATTTACCAATATCTTTTAAAATATCACTTTCAGAAGGTGAATGATGTGGCCTCATTGCGTTAGTTGAATCTGAAAATAAAACATCTAATCCTTCTTCACCAATTTGTTTTAATTTATTAAAATCAGTGTAGTTTCCAATCGGATGATAGTCAAATCTAAAATCACCTGTCATCATTAAACTACCATTTGGAGTTTTAACTCTAATTCCAAAAGCATCTGGAATTGAATGTTGCGCTGTTCAATAATCAACTGAACATTCTCCAAAATCATAAACATCATCTTTGTGAATTTCAACAAGTTCTATTTTTCTTTTTAATTTAATTTCTTCAAATTTTAATTTTAAGTATTGAATAGCGATTTTTGGAGCAAAGATTTTATGTACATCAACTTGTTGCACTAAATAAGGAACACCACCAATGTGGTCCTCATGTCCATGTGTAATAAATAATCCAGCAATACGGTCTTGATTATCTTGCAAATATGAAAAATCAGGGATAGAGCCATTAACACCAGTTGCAAAAACATCGCAGAATTTAATGCCAGTGTCGATGATAAAAATTTTATCGTATTCAATAATTAATGTACTTTTACCAATTTCTTGCATTCCACCTAAACCAAAAATTTTTGTTGGTCTCATAAATTATCAACTCCAATCATTATTTGAATAAAAGAAACAAATTTGTTTTTATTAAGTTACAAATATTTTATATGAAATTTTTGTTGTTCTAAAAAAATAAATGTAAAGTTTGCTTTTATCTTAAAAAAATAGTAAGTTATGTAAATGGTATAATTTAAGTATAAAACTGAAAAAGTAAAGGACACTTATAAAGAAATTGTTTTTAAAATTATTGGCTCCGATTACTATTGCTGCTACTGCATTACCCACAATTTCATGTGGGGGATTTTTGTTTCCACAAACTGCAAAATATTATCGTAAAGAATTAGACAAAATAATTGATAGTAAATATGAATATAAAGTATATGAATATTCAAAAGAATTTGTTGATTTTGTAAGTAGAGGGCAAACATTAATTACTACAAAAGAATTTGTCGTGAAAGGCATTAATGAAATTAGTAAAATACCTTTATTTTATGGAAGTGGTATAGGCGGTTATGCGATTACTCTAGATTTATCAAGCTTTTTGAAACATTTAAATTCGTTAGGAAAACTTAATTTCTATCGCTATGTAACTACTTTTCATTGGTATAAACAATTATTCTTGTCTGGTCAAATGTATTATAAAAACAAAGATAATTATTATAAAAAATATGCTTCATTAACTATTAGAATAGAAATGTCATCAAGAAATGAATTTGTAACATTATATTTATCCGGAACAATTCAAAAAACAGAAAATCCAAATGATGGATATTACGAAATACCAAGCGGTTCATATATTAAATTGCAAAGATCAATTTGAAAATAATAAATAGTTTATGAGTGATATGGAGACATATCATTTTTTAATTTGTTTATCTAGTATAATTGAAAAAGTTTATTTACTTTAAGGAGTTTTTATGTTAGAAGTTAGCAATTTAAGCAAGATTTTTCCTGACAAAAAGTTATTCACGAATGTTAGCCTAAAATTTTTGCCTGGTAATGTTTATGGAATTATTGGTGCAAATGGTGTTGGAAAATCTACCTTTCTAAAAATATTAGCAGATGAAGTTGAAGCTTCTGAAGGCGAAATTATTAAAGATAAAAACTCAAGGATGAGTGTTTTAAGTCAAAATCAAAATGAATTTGATGATTTTAATGTGACCGAAACTGTTATTATGGGAAATAAAGAACTTTATGAACTAGGCCTTGCTAAAAATGCTATTTATGAAAATCCAGAAGCAACTTTAGAAGACTATGAAAAAGCTAGTTTGATGGAACAAAAATATGGTGAAATGGGAGGTTGAAATGCTGAAAATGACGCACAAAACCTTTTATCTAATTTAGGAATTGCTAAATCTAAATGAAATTTAAAAATGAAGCAACTTAAAGCAAATGAAAAAGTTAAAGTTTTACTCGCTAAAGCATTATTTGGAAATCCTGATATTTTAATAATGGATGAGCCTACCAATAGGCTAGATCTTAAAACAATTAAATGACTTGAAAATTTTTTAATTGATTATGGACACATTGTTATTGTTGTTAGTCATGATAGTGATTTTTTAGATGAAATTTGTACTCATATTATTGATATTGATTATTCAGAAGCAAAATTATTTGTTGGAAATTATAGTTTTTGAAAATCAACAAGTGCATTGTTAATTGAAATGCAACAAAAACTTAATCTTAAAAAAGAAGAGCAAGCTGCTAAATTAAAAGAATTTATTGCTCGTTTTTCTGCTAATGCATCAAAATCAAAACAAGCAACAAGTCGGAAAAAACTTCTTGAGAAAATTGAAATAACTGATTTAAAACCTTCATCACGTAAATATCCTTATATTAAATTTGATTTAAATAGATTACCTGGTAAACAAGTATTATCTGTTGAAAATTTAACTTATAAAAACAATGAAGGTGAAACTTTATTTGAAAATGTTTCTTTTGTTTTAAAACCAGGAGATAAAATGGTCGTCATTGGTGATGATGATATTGCTAAAACAAGATTTTTAGAAATTATAGCTGGGAAAATAAAACCAACAAGTGGTACAGTTACTTGAGGTATTACTATCAAACCAAATTATTTTCCTAACAATAACTTGGAATATTTTAAAAATGATGAAACTATTTTAGAATGAATTAGTAAATGAACTTTAAATAATACAACTCAAGAAACTAAAGATAATTCAGATTCAAGAATGAGATCTTTTTTAGGCAGAATGCTATTTTCAAATGATTCGGTATTTAAGAAAATTCAAGTCACAAGTGGAGGAGAAAAAGTTAGACTAATGTTTTCTAAATTAATGCTAGAAGAAAGTAATTTTTTGATTTTTGATCAACCATTAGATCATTTGGATTCTGAATCAATTGATTCACTTATTTCTGCAATTAAAGATTATAAAAGTTCATGTATTTTTACAACATACAATAGAGCAATGATTAAAGAATGCGCTAATGTTATTTTAGAGATTAAACCAAAGGAAAGTTTTTTGTTTTATGGTGAACTTGAAGATTATGAAAAAGCAATGGGATATTAAAGCATATAATTGTATATAAAAATTAGAAAGGAAATAATATGAAAAATAAAAATATTTCACAAGAAACATTACAAAAATTAGAAAAATCATATAGAAAATCTACCTTAAATAAAGTTGCAGAAAATGCAATCATCAAAAATGGTATTTATGAAAGTTCAATTAACCACGATGCTGTGCAAAAACATAATTTTGAATTTTCAATTGAAACAAAAATAGGTGCAATTACTAACCAAAAAAATTCAGGAAGATGTTGAATTTTTGCTTCAATTAATATGGTAAGACTTGCACTAATGGAAGAATTTAAATTAGAAAGTATTGAGCTTTCACAAAACTATATTGCTTTTCATGATTATTTAGAAAAAGCAAATACTTATTTAAATTTTATGATTGACAAAGGTTTAGGATTATCAACTTTAGATAGAACGTTCCAACATTATAATGAAAGTCCAGTTCAAGATGGTGGATATTTTGAATGATTTATGGATCTTATTAAAAAATATGGAATTTGTCCAAAATCAGCAATGCAAGAAACTTTCCAATCAGAAAATACAACTGCAATATTTAAGGAAGTTAACTTGCGTTTAAAATCATATGTTGCTAAAATGAGAAATGTTTATGAAAATGATAAGCAAGTTACAGATGAAATATATGAACTAAAAGAAAAAGCATTAGAAGATGTTTATAACGTTTTAGTTAAATCGTTAGGTATGCCTCCAAAATCGTTTACTTTTTCTTATCACGATAAAGATAAGAAATTTCATAGTTTCGAATCAACCCCAATAGATTTTTACAAACAACATGTTGAAAAACCTTTATCAGAAAAAATAACTGTTATTTCAGACCCACGTGAAATTTATCCTTACAACAGATTACTACATAGTGATTTTGTAAAAAATGTTTATGATGGCACTGGACTTTTAAAATTAAACATTACCTTGAAAGAGCAAAAACAAGCAATTATAAATTCATTAAAAGATGGAAAAGCGGTTTGATTTGGTTGTGATGTTGGGGCATCAAGCAATAGCAAATTAGGTATTATGGATGAAAATCTTTATACAACTGATTTAACTTTGACAAAACTTCTACCATTTAGTAAAAAAGAAAAATTTGAATTGCATGCATCAGTTATTAGTCATGCAATGAATTTAGTTGGTGTTGATTTAGATAAAAATGGGAAACCTTTAGCTTGAAAAGTTGAAAATAGTTGGGGAGATGAAGTTGGCAAAAAAGGTATCTTTTCAATGAGCGATAAATGATTTGATGAATTTAGTTATGAAGCTATCGTAGACAAAAAATATTTATCAGATGAAGCATTGTCAGGACTTAAAAAAGACCCAATTGAATTAGAACCATTTGATCCAATTTGCTAATTTATTAGAAATTTTGAAGGGCATTTGTATGCTCTTTTTTTATTTCTTGTAGAATTTAAAATTCTTTAATTAACAATATAAATTTAATCAAATTACATTTTTTTTGATAAATATTAAGAAATATTGACAATTTTTTTGAAATTAAATTATATAATTTTTGTTAATTTACAACTTTGAAAGGGTTTTTATGTTTAAAAATAAATCAATAGTTTTGGTTTCTTCACTAATGTCCTTAGCATTGATTCCTGCTATGGTGTCATGCAAAAAAAAGTTTGATATTCCTAATGATTTAAAAGAACGCACTAATAACAACTATGGAATTTTCTTTAATCAAAAAATTACTGATGTTAAAGAAAATACTACATCAAAACAAATTTATGACGAACTTGAAAAATCAAAAACATTAGAGGAAATTCAAAAAATTTTAGAAAAATATTCACACATTAATTTTGATTATATTGACAATAAAAATTATGCATATTCTTTGAATATGGCAAAGACAAAATATCAAAGAAACACTTTAGATTTAGTTTTTGATATTAGAGATAAAAAGTCAAATATTACAATACAAAAAACTTTTACAATTTGCGATTTAAAAGATTATGTTGATACTGATAATTATGAGCAAATTGGTAATTTAAAGTTTTATAGTATTACAACAACATTTGGATCAACAATGACATCAAAGGATTTCATTAGCAAATTTAAAGAAGAAATGAAAGATTCAAGATATGAAGAAAATGGTGAAGAACAACTAAAATTCTTTAGAAAATATTGTTTAGTTGATGGTGAACTTGACAAATCAAAATATGAAATTGATTTTATTGGAAAGGACAATGAATATTTAAATTATTTACACGACCATGGACCTACAAATATTCATTTAAGACTTGCAATAAAAAACAAAGAAACAAATGAAGTAAAAGAATATACATTTTTTGTTTATAATTTTAATTCAAAAGTTGAATCAACTCCTTTTACATTAAGTGCTAAAGAAAATGCCAAAGTATTTACTTCATTAAGTTTAATTGAAGAACTTAAAAAAGATTTAAGTTTCAAAAATTTATTAAATTATTTTGATTTGCAAGAATTGGACAATTATTTAGACTTTAAGTATGAAATTGATCCTAATGGATTTCAAACCTATAAGCTTCAAGATCCAGACACAGGTCAAGATATAGACGATGATGATTTAACAAAATTTACAATGACTATTAAAAGAATTGATAGATTTGACAGCAAAAACTTTAAAACCTTTCATTTAACAATTAATTGATTAAATAGTGTTGCTTATATAGGATATTTAAAATTAAATTATTATAATTATAAAGATGTTGCATCAGATATTTCATTCAATATTTCAAACGTGGAGTTAAAAAAGGAATTAGAAAAACTTGAATTTAATAAGCTAAGCGAAGAAAAACAAATAGAAAAATTAGTTGAACTTTTAAATTCGGGTTTCGGTAAAGATGATTATAAACCTGCTTCTATTGTTGAAAAGTTAAAAGCAAATTACAAAATGAAGCTAAATACAAAAAATATTAAGGTATCAAGAAGTAAAGTATACTTACATACAATTATTGAACTTGAATTTGAAATTACAAATTTAAAAACAAATGAGACTAAAACAACAATTTTTAAAATTCACGGATTAAATTATTAATAATGATTTTGCTGGACTAAGTCCAGTTTTTTTATTTTATAAAAAAGTTTAGTTTCTTAAATGTTGGTAATTTTATGCTTTATCACTTATAATATATTAAATATTTATTTAGGTATAAAAATGATAGGTATTGATTTAACTAAAAAGAGTAGGTTTAAAGAAAATCAAGAAGAGATTGCAAAAAAAATATTACATTCTATGGAACTAAAAAAATATTTAGAAGACAATGATAAATTAAAGTTTTTAGCAACTAGATGGGCAATTAAAGAAGCGATCTTTAAATGTGATAATCAATATAAAAATTTTTCAGAAATAAATATCACTAAAGACAATGTAGGTAGATATATATTTAAGGACTTTGAAATTTCAACTACAAATGACGATGACTACATTATTGCTATTGTTTTTAATCATAAAAATTAAGGAGAAAATATGAAATTAAGAACTAGATTATTTTGAAACGCATTACCAATTTTATTTATTTATTGATCATTACTTTCAAAGGCTTCAAGAGCTAAAAAAATGCCAGAATATTACAAAGAATTTGAAAAATGTGAAATATTTCAAAAAAAATCAAATTCATTACTTAAAAAATTTGGAATCAAATTAAAAGTTAATAATTTTTCAAATGTTCCTGATGGGCCTTGTTTAATTATTCCTAACCATTCAACTTATTTAGATCCATTAATTATTGCATCAGCTTTACATAATCAAGGAGATGGACAAAAAAGATCAAAGAATTTTGGTTTTATTGCTAAATCTGAAAGCAAACAAAAAAAAGGAATTAAAAAAATTGCTGATTTTATTAACACTTACTTTTTAGACTATTCAAAACCAAGAGAAATTTTAGAAACCTTACGTGATTTCGGCAATTATGTAAAAAATAATAAACTTTGTGGTGTTATTTTTGCTGAAGGAACTAGAACTAGAGATGGTAAATTAGGCGAATTTCAATCAGGAGCTTTTAGAGTTGCACAATCAGCCTATGTCCCTATTATTCCTGTAACTATTAATAATGCATGTAATGCTATGGATAAAAATAGAAAAGGCATTTTAGAAGTTGAAGTAACATTTCATACACCAATTAAACCTGTAATGTTTCAAACACTTGATCCAAAACATATTGCTGAAAATGTTAAAAGTATTATTGCTTCAAACTATATTGATCAAACAATAACCTCAAAAGAAACAATTAAAAACACATATACCAAAAGAAATAAAAAATAAGATAAGAGCTCAAAATGATTATTGATGAAACAAAAAAAGTAAAAGTTAATGAAATTTCTTTAGAAGAACCCAAAGAAGAAGAACTAACTAAAAAAAATGACAAGAAAACTAAAGATAAAAAAGAAAATGAAGCTTATGAACCAAAATATAAATTCACTTTATCAAATTTTGATGGTCCTTTAGATTTATTAGTTAGCTTGGTTAAAGAAAAAAATATCAATATTCTAGACATTGATATTGCAGAACTTGCAAACCAATATCTTGAAATTATTAAGCATCTACAAGATAATGATTTTGATATTGCTAGTGAATATTTAGTTATGGCTGCAACTTTGTTACAACTTAAAGCAAGAATGGTGTTACAAGACCCTGAAGTTGAAGAAGAAATTAAACAAGAAAAGAAAAGATTACTTGAACAAATTGCTGAATATGAAAAATTCAAAGAAATTTCTATTACTTTAAGAGAACATGAAACTGAGAGAAAAAATTATTATGAAAAAAGACCTGAAGATGTAACAGAATTTGTTAGAGAAACAGATGATTCAATTTTAGATGGTCATGCAAATAGTTCAAGATTAGTTGTTACATTACGTAAAATGTTTGAACGAACTTACGCTGAAATGATTAGAAACATTAAAATTACAACAATAGCAGTAAGCCCTGAAGAACAAAAAAAGAGAATTATTGAATTATTTAGACATAAGAATGAACTTAATTTTAAGGAAGTATTTCATGTACCTACAATGGGGCATTTCGTAATTACATTATTAGCAGTTTTAGACTTAGCAAGACAACAAATAGTTGTAATGCAACAACATGGTGATACTGACATTACATTCACAAAAGGAGTTGAATATGAATAACAAAATAATTGAAGCTTTACTATTTATTCAAGGTAGTGAAGGATTAAGCAGTGAGCAACTAAAAGATGTTTTGAAATTAAATACTACAAATGAAGCTAGACTTTTACTTAGAAAATTTAAAGAGGAATTTAATAAACAGGAACATGGTATTATGGTTGCTGAATTTAATGACGTTTTTAAATTTTTAACAACACCTGCTGTTAAATGAGCAATTGAAGAATTAGTCACAATTGTAAGAAAACAACATTTGTCAACTGCTGGAATTGAAGTCGCAGGAATTATTGCTTATAAACAACCAATTACTAGAAGCATGATTTCAAATATTAGAGGTGTTGTTAGTGACCATATTGTCGCATCGCTTTTAACAAAAGGAATTATTGAAGAAGTTGGAGTAGCACCAACTCCTGGAAATCCAATTTTGTATGGTATTACCAATAAATTTTATGATTATTTCAAAATTAAAACATTAGCAGAGCTTCCTCCATTTCCAGAATTTGCAAGATATAAAGATGAATCTGAAGAAATGGAAGACAAAGAATTTAATTTATTTGATTCACAACGTCAAGATGAAAAATCTCAAAGCCCTTCAATTTTAGTTGCAGAAGGTGACGACGATGATCAAGAAATTTAAAGCAAAAGAAAATGATGTTAACCGAACATTATTTAAATATCTAGAAAAAATGCTAGATAATGTTCCTATTTCAAGACTAGAAAAACTATTTCGTGAAAAAGATGTTAGGATTAATGACCAAAAAACTAATGAAAAACATTACAAGTTACAACTTAATGATGAAATTTTAGTTTATGGGCTAAAAGATGTTTCAAGAGAAACTAAGAGGTCAAAAGCTAACATTAATTTTTCTGTTGTTTATGAAGATAAAAATTTATTAATTGTTGATAAAAAAGTTAATGTTGCAATTCATTCAGAAGAAAATTGTTTGAATGATCAAGTTTTAACATACTTAGATTATAAAAAAACATCTTCATTTATACCTTCTTCAATTGGAAGAATAGACAAAAAGACATCAGGGATTGTAGTTTATTGTAAAAACTATCAAACCCTCACCGAATTTTCTGAAAAACAAGATGAATTTGAAAAAGTTTATCAATTTGTTTCAGATTTTAAGTCTTTAGAAAAACAAGAAGTTGCTGTAAGACTTAAAAAAGATATCAAAAATGAAAAGATGATTGCAAATGATAGTTATGGTGTCAAAGCGAAAACTATTTTTTGAACTGATGGTATGAGAAACTATGCACAAATTGTTACAGGCAAAAAACATCAAATTCGTGCAACATTAGAATATTTACATTGTCCTATTGTTGGAGACACTAAATATGGTGGAAAAAGAGCAAGAAGGATGTTTTTACATTCCTATTCAATAACCTTTCATAATTTAAGCGAAGATTTTAAAGAATATAATGAACAAACTTTTGTTTGTCCACCACATTGATAATATTATCAAAATAAGGAGTTAAAATGGATCGAAATAAAATTAAAACATTAGCAAGTTCAATTTATATAAAACCATCTGAAAAAGTTATTGATTTGACTTTATTTTTATATCAAAAAATTACAAAAGGTCTTGAAGAACTAGACAAAGATTTTAATAATATTGTTAATGAGTTAGAACCTTTATCAAAAGTAAATGAACAAATGTTTTTATTTGACAATTTAAGAGATGACAATGTTGATAATTCTCTTAAATTAGAAGTTAATGCAATTTTAGAAAACGCAAATAAAGTTGAAGATGATTTTATTTGTATAAAGAAGGTGCTAAATGATTAATAAAGGTAATATAGCGAATGCAATTAAAGAACTAAAATCAAATAAAAATAATGCAGTTGCGCATATTTTTGACAAAAAAACTTTGAATGAAGGCAAAGGAAAATTACAAAATTGTATTTTCACAGTTAAAGATAATTATGCAGACGTTAATGTTAATTGTAAAGCTTCAAGCTTACTACTAAATAATTTTAGGCCTCAATATAAAGCAACTGTAATTGATTTATTGGAAAAGGCAGGTGCTATTTGTGTTGCTAGAACTAATTTAGACGAATTTGGTTTAGGCGGATCTGGTGAATATTCAGCTTTTGGAAAAGTTTTGAATCCATTGAATAATAAATATTTGGTGGGAGGTTCTTCTTCTGGCGCTGCAGCAACTTTAACTAATAATATTTCGTTTGCAATTGGTTCCGATACGGGGGATTCTGTCCGAAAACCCGCCTCAAATATAGGTAAAATTGGGTTTAAACCAAGTTATGGAGCAATCTCACGCTATGGTTTATTTGCATTTGCAACAAGTATGGATACAGTTGCTTATTTTGCACATAATATTAATGATCTAATTTTAATTTCTTCAGTGCTTTATAAGCAAGATATTAAACATGATTTAACTAATGTTAATTTATCATTTGATGAAACAAAGTTAGTTCTTAAAAAACCTAAGAAAGTTGCTTATTTAGATTGTTTTTCGGAACTAAGACCTTATGTAAAAGATGCATATAACAACTTACTTGAAAAATTAAAAAAAGAAAATATTGAGTTAATAAAAATTACTATTCCAGAAAATATTTTAAAATCAATTGACACTGTTTATCGTGTTATTGCATTTTCAGAAGCTAGTTCTAATTTATCAAATATGACTGGGTTTAGCTTTGGAAATACAAAAGATGGAAAAAGTTGAGAAGATGTAATGCTCAAAACTCGTTCTGAAGGTTTTGGAGATATGGTTCAATCAAGACTAATTTTAGGTTCCTATTTTTTGGAAAAAGATAACCAACAAAAATATTTCTTAAAAGCACAAAAATTAAGAAGATATTTGCAAAATTATTTTTTAGAAATACACAAAAAAGCAGATTTATTTATTTATCCTGCTTCAAACGATAGTGCTCCTGAGGATGGAAAATCATATCCAGATTCTTACATGGATTATATTTTAACTTATTGCAATTTGGTTGGAAATCCTTCATTAACGATGTTTTTAGGTAAAAATCCAAACAACAATATGCCATTTAATATTGCTTTAGATACAAAAATTTATGATGATGTTAAATTAATGGAATATGCTCTTTATTTTGAAAAACTAATAAGGAGTCAAAATGAATAATTGAGAATTAGTAATCGGTATTGAAATTCATATTGAATTAAATACAAATACAAAAATGTTTTCACCTATGCTTAATAATTTTGATAGTAAGCAAAATCATAATGTTTCAAATATTGATTTAGCATATCCTGGTAGTTTACCACTTGTTAACAAAGGTGCAATTATTAGAGCAATCAAATTAGCAAAAGCATTAAATATGACAATTGATCCTTATGTTAGATTTGATCGTAAAAACTATTTTTATCCTGATTTACCAAAAGGATTTCAAATTACTCAACAATTTCATCCAATAGGTTCAAATGGTTTTGTTAAAGCAAAAGTTGATAATGTTTGGAAAGCTATTGCAATTGAAAGAATTCATATGGAAGAAGACACTGCAAAGTCTATTCATAAAAATAATTTAACTTATCTAAACTACAACCGTGCTGGAATTCCTTTAATTGAAATTGTTTCAAACCCGGTAATGCATTCAGCAAAAGAAGCCGCTGCTTATGTAGATGCAATTAGACAAACAGTTTTATGTTTGAATATTAGTGATGCTAAAATGAATGAAGGAAGTTTAAGAACTGATATTAATATATCAATTCGTAAAAAAGGAACGAATGAATTTAATTCTAGAGTAGAAATTAAAAACTTAAATTCTATTTCAAATGTTGAAAAAGCAATAAATTTTGAATTTCAAAGGCAAATAAATCTAAGAGAAAAGAATTTAGAGGTTTTGCAAGAAACTAGAAGATTTGACGAACAAAAACAAGAAACAGTTTTAATGCGTAAAAAAACTGATAGTGTTGATTATAAATACTTTCCTGAACCTAATATTCCAACAATTTTAATTCCACAGAAAGTTATTGATGAGACTAAAATCGAAGAATTGCCTTATCAAAAGGAACAAAAATATTTAGATGCAAATTTAAATAATGTTCAAATTCAACAATTAATTAACAATATAGACTATGCATTATATTTTGAAAAAATAGGCAATGTATGCGATCTTAAGAAAAAAACCAACTTATTTTTTTCAACTATAATACCTTTTTTAAATGAATCTCAAATTCAAATTTCTGATCTAAAAATAACACTTAAAGAAGTTGAAGAATTATTCAAATATTTATTAGATGACAAAATAGATAAAAAAAACAGTTTGAAAATTTTAGACCTTAAACAAAAAAATAGTGATATACCATTAAAGACATTATTAGAAAAAGAAAAATTATTTGTTGAAAAAAGCAATTTAAGTTTAGAAGATATTGTCAAACAAATTTTTACTGAAAATAAAGATTTAAAAGAAACATTTTCAAAGAACTTTGAACGTAACAAAAAGTTTTTAATTGGACAAATTATGAAGAAAACTATGGGGAAAGCAAATATTTCTCAACTAGATGAAATTCTTAAGAAAATTATGGATATTTAATAAAATAGATAAATATGTGAAGAAATAAATGAAAAAAAGTCAAAAGTGGATGACAAAAAGATCCAGATGATGACAAAAACAATGATAAGAATGAAATAAAAAACGAACAAATCATTCAAACTGTAGCTCGAAAAAATATTTTTGAGAGATTTTTCAAATGAATAATTTATTTTATTTTATTTATTTCTATTCCTCGTTATCTAAAAAGTAGTAAATCAAAAGGTAAAGAAATTGTTAATAATGCTTACGCAAAATTAAACTCAAATGAATTTGCATTTATTCCTGTGGGATATGCAATGTATTTGTTTTTATCATTTATTCCTATTTCTATTATTTTAGTGTCAATCATTGCTCCAATAAGACCAGAGTATGATGTTATTTTTAGATATGCAATTTTAGGTCGTATTATTCCTGGAATTGAAAGTGTTTTGCCTAAATCAATTACCGAAATTTGAACAAGTGCTGGCGGTGCAACAACCTTTGTTTTACTTGCATTGTCAATTATCTTTTTTACTTCAAAAGGTTATGCAAAATTTATTGTATCTATTGATGTGTTATATGAACATCAAACAACTTTTAGAATGTGAAAAGGAAGAATTAAAGGAGTTTTTGTTTCAATTTTCTTGATACTAGCATTAACTTTAATCTTATTAGGGTTTACTGCTTTTATGACATTCTTAGTTGAAAAAGCAAACTTTGGAGATTTTAGTAATGTTCAATCTGTTACTTCGGTTTATGATTTGAAATTAACATGACATTTTTGATTTATTTACTATTTACTAATAGTAATTATGTTACCTCCATTCACTTATTTAGGGTTTGCATTATTTTATTTATATGCTCCAAACTTTAAATTAAAATTTTCACACGTTCATCCCGGAGCA
Organism: Metamycoplasma salivarium; assembly: GCF_900660445.2. Lineage (GTDB taxonomy): Bacteria > Bacillota_I > Bacilli_A > Mycoplasmatales > Metamycoplasmataceae > Metamycoplasma > Metamycoplasma salivarium. The sequence goes on along the minus strand of NZ_LR214938.2, from coordinate 354,386 downwards.
TTAATTACCGCAATTCCAACATCTTTATTTATCTTAATTTTTGGTTCTTTAACTTCTATTTTTAACTATCAAAAATTCGGACCAGTTGCAGCGTTTATGTATTTAATTTTGCTTTTAACTTTTATGGCATATTTCACTTATGCTGGGGTCATTGTTAATTCAAGTTTCTATAAGACATTTGTTAATATAATCACTATTGACAAAAGATCATTTTTTAAGGGTAGAAAGAATACTATAAATATAGATTAAGATCTAACTTTTATATTAAAATTATAACTATGGACGAAAAAAGAAAAACAGACACTAGGGTTCCTGGTGGGTTAAGACATTATCTAGCTTGAGCTAGATCTCAAATTACATTTGGATACAAGAAATGAAACTCAAAACGTATTGCTTTTGTTAGCGTTCTTATTTCAATTTCTGTTGTTTTTTTCATTATTTCGGTAAGGATATTACCAGTCAGTGCATTACCTAGTTTTAAGTTTGCATTTATAGGACTTCCTATTAAAATTACAGGTTTTATTTTTGGACCAATTGTTGGTGTTGTTACTGGCGTTTTGTCTGATTTAATATCATTTATTTTGGTTCCTACATATTATCATTATCTTTATACAATTGCTATTGCTATTGCTGGATTTGTTCCTGGATTTGCAGGTTATTGATTTTTCAATGTAAATGAAATGTTTTTTTCAAGCAAATACAAAATTTCAAAATTTAAAGAAACAATCCAATTCTTTAAAAAGCAATATGAAGAAGCTTTAATTAAAGGAAATGCTGAGGATATTCAATATTTTTCAGAGAGAATTGCATATTATGAAGTTAAAGTTATTCTTTTAGAAAATAAGAGTCGTCCAAATGCAATGATTAACTTTTCATTTATTTCAGCATTAGTTATTATTGTAATGCAAGTTGGAATTATATTTTATATTTTTACAAACCTTAATGACTCGTTATTTATTCACAATAGATTTGTTAAAAACAAATATTTCTATTTACTTTTAACCACATCTGGATTTGGACTGATGGGTATTTTTATGATTTTATATCGTGTGTTTTTGCGCAAACGTTTTCAAACATTTATTGAACTAATGGCAATTATTTCATTTTCTGCTATTATTGAATTTATTAATACTTTTGTTTTGTCAATGGCTGATACTTTGACACTTAAAACAGACTTTTGGGTCAATTTAACGACGCAGTCCTTGTTTGGACCGTTCAAAATATTTTTTAATATCGTCATTATTTTAGCAACTTACAAAGTTGTTTCACCTTTAATTAGAGTCAAAGAAGGAAATAATTTTTAACTATGGCTAAGCAATTAATTCAGTCAATAAAATTTAATAATATTCGGATTTATGAAGAACATAAAGGCAAGTGAACAAGTTACTTGCATAATTTTAGTTTTGACCTTGAACGTAGTAATATTTTAGGAATTGTAAGTGATGATATTATTACTAAACAAAAGATTTTTGATCTTCTTACTACAAAATATAATGATTTAAACACATATCAAGGTTATTACACTGTTAATTTTGAAGATAAAAATGCTTTATTGTGTAACAAAAACGAAGAATATATTAAAAATTTAGCAACAGCATTTGATAGCCATTTTTTGAATACCACAGAAGAAAAATCCATTTTTAATTACTTATGTGATTATTTCAAAAATATTGGTCTTTTAAAATTATCAACTGAAAATTTTGTTAAAGATTTAAAAGAAACTTATGCCAATTATTCACTAGTTTTAAAAGATCAATATTTACACTATAGTTTGGATTTAGAACAACAATTAAATGAAATATTAGTTGAATTTGATGAGTCATTTTTTTCAAATATTTCAAAGCAAGCAATTAAGTCATTAACTGGAAATGGCTTTTTTTCAATAATTGATGAAATCAGCAACAGATTACATAAGTTAATCGATATCTATAAAGATTATGAATATAAAATAATGCGTTTATCTTATGATTCAATTAATAAATTTCAGCATGGTGAGTCATTTTTAAACTATGCAAAATTTTATCAAGCTAAGAAAAAATATGAAATAGCATATGCCAAATATCATCGTCTTTATAACTTTAAAAGACATACAAAATTAGAATGCAAAGCAAAAATCAAAGAATTTAAAAAGAATGTTAAAAATAGTTTAGATGAGTCTTCTAAAATCTTTTTTAAAGTTATAAATGACTTAATTACTAGCAATGAATATCTTGAATATATGGCTTTAAATGCAAATAATAGAAAATCATTTACATATTATTATTGAAATTTCATCTTAAACAAAAAAATGATTGCTTCATTTAGCAAATATCATAACATTTTAAAATGACTAGATGAAAGTTATTTGTCGCAAGTAAATGAAGAAGTTAGAGAAATTAGATTACAAATATTTGACGAATTAAAATTTTATGACGTTAATAAAATTAGTATTTTTAAGTTACAAAATTTAATTAAAAGAATTGTTAATCAAAAGTATGAAATTAAAACTAAATTTTACTTAGATGAAGCTAAAGAACGCATTGATAATTACTATGAAGCCATTAAAAAAATCAAAGCAGATGTTGAAAATGCTGCTATTGAAACTAATATGGGAAACAAGAACTATGTTTTTTTAGAAGAATTAAATGATTATAAAGATGAATACATTAACTTTAGAAATGAATATTATTGAAAATATAATACTTTGTTTAAAAGTGTTAGTGAAAACATTAGACAATATAACCAAAAAATTTATTCTTTGTGTAAAGAAAATAGAATTTATTTGCAAAGAATTTCACACTTTATCAAAGCTGTATTTAATAGTATTACTAATTATTTTGAAGAATCAAGTTCAAGAGAAAATTCATTAATTAATTCTGAGCTTGAAATTAGAGCAAGTTTTTTAAAAAGATTGTATAACCAATTTAACATTGTAAAAAAACAATTCTATCAATATCACTCACTTTTTGTTGAGAATAGAACCAGCATCAAATTATGTACACAATTTATTACAAGTTCATTAGTTTATACTATCTTGAAAAAGATTAATGTTCCACTTTCAGATTTCTATAAAGATATCTCGAGTTTGCCTTTTGTAAAACAAATTGAACTTGAAAAAGAAAGACTATTTATTAGCCGTCCTAGTTTAATTATTATCGGCAATGGAATTGCAAAATTAGATAAAACATTACAACTTAAAATATTAGATGAAATTAATAAATACATCATTGAAAAGAACATCATTGGAATTTACTTACTTGATGATTACAATATTACAAGCGCAGTTACAAATAAAATTTGTATTATTGATAAAGCAAAAATTATTGAAGAAGGAAAGACCCAACAAGTTTTAACAAATCCAATAAATCCGTTGGTTAGAAAAAAACTTGGATATAGCAACGATGAAACTACTACTCAATTCATTGAGTATAGTTCATACAATAACAATTTCGAAAATACTTTTAAATATGAGGTTGAGGCATCACACTATGTTTGATGTACTTGACAAGAATTAAACAATTGAGCTACAAAATCAAACATTTTAGACTCTAGATTAAAGAGTTTATTATTTAGTAACATTAAAGTCAACAAAACTAAAGTTGATGATTTAGAAAAATATGTCGAATTTGGAAAATTTGATGAAACCCAAATTATGGATTTAACTAATTTAGTGAAAGGCGCAAAAATGAAAATGGACAAAAATCTAGATTTCAAACTTGTTGAAGAAGGGCGTCAACAAAAATGAATTGATAATAAATATTTTTCAACTCACGATGAGAAGAAGTTACCATTTACAATTATTTTGCCTCCTCCTAACATTACTGGACAATTGCACATTGGGCATGCATTAGACGATTATTTGCAAGATACCATCATAAGATTTAAGAAAATTGAAGGTTATGATGTTATGTGAGTGGCTGCAAAAGACCATGCTGGTATTGCAACACAAGCAAAAGTTGAAAAGAAACTATTAGAGCAAGGTGAAAGTCGTTATACATTAGGCCGTGAAAAATTTGTCAATGAAATTTGAAAATGAAAAAATGATTATTCAAAGAACATTGATGAGCAATGAAACAAAATGGGGCTTGCTTTAGACTATAGTTCTGAACGTTTTACTTTAGATAAAAATGCTAATGAAGCCGTTCTAAAAGTTTTTGTTGATATGTATGATGAAGGATTAATTTATCGTGATCAAAAAGCAATTAACTGAGATCCAAAATTTAAAACAGCATTATCAAACATTGAAGTTGTAAACAAAGAAGTAAAACAAAAAATGTATTATGTTAAATATCCATTTTCTGACAAATCTGGACATTTAACAGTTGCTACAACTCGTGTTGAAACAATGTATTCTGATGTGGCTTTAGCAATAAATCCAAATGATAAAAATGCTAAAAAACTTTTAAATAAGTCCATTTTACATCCTTTAACAAACAAAGAAATTCCTATTATTACTTCCCCATTGATTGATGAAAATTTTGGAACTGGTGTTATGAAAGTTTCAGCTCATGCAATGGATGACATTGATATCATCAAAGAAAACAATTTACCAATTATTGAATGTATAGATGATAATGGTTTAATGAATAAAGAAGCACAACAATTTGCAGGTATGGATAGATTTGTAGCAAGAGAAGAAATTGCAAAATTATTACAAAAGAAAAAATTGATTGTAAAAACTGAAGAAGTAATATCAAATGTTGGTTATAGCGAAAGAAGTGATACACCAATTGAAATTCTAGTTAGATATCAATGATTTGTCAAAATGCATGATCTTTCAACCAAATTATTAAATCATTTAGAATCATCTGATGCGGTAAACTTTTATCCTGAAAGATTTAAAAATGTTATTAAAACTTGAATGGAAAATGCACACGATTGGACAATTAGTCGTCAAATTTGATGAGGTCATAGAATACCTGCTTGATATAATGACAATGGACAAGTGATTGTACAAGTCAATAAACCAGATGGCAAATGAACTCAAGATCCAGATGTTTTAGACACTTGATTTAGTTCAGCATTAGCACCATTTGTATTTTTAGGTTGACCTCAAAGTACTGAAAAATTATCAAGATATTTTCCAACAGACATTTTAGTTACAGGTTATGATATTATTTTCTTTTGAGTTGCAAGAATGTATTTTCAATCTTTATACTTCACTGGTAAAAAACCATTTAAAAATGTTTTGTTGCATGGTTTAGTTAGAGATGCGCAAGGTAGAAAAATGTCTAAATCTTTAGGCAATGGAATAAATCCTATTGAAATAATTGATAAATATGGTTCTGATGTTTTAAAAATGGCTTTAATCTTTAATGTAACTGCTGGACAAGACATTAATTTTAGTAATGATAAATTAGAATCTGCAAAACTATTTCTAAATAAATTTTGAAATGTAGCAAGACTTATTTCTCAAATTAAAGTTCATATTAAAGAAGAATTTGATGAAAACAAGATGTTAGATTCATTTGATGATTGAATTTTAAACAAGTTTTTAACTTTAAAAAGTAACATTAAAGAAGCAATGGATAAATATGAATTTACCATAATTTATAAGCATATTCAAAATTTTATAGTTAATGATTTATCATCATGATATTTAGAATTTGTCAAATTCAAAACAAATAAAAACTTTGTTCATTTCTTATTTAAAGAAATATTATTATTGCTACATCCATTTATGCCATTTACAACTGATTATCTATATGAAAATATGTATCATGAGCAACTTTTAGAAGCCACTCCTATGAAACTTGTTGAAAGAAATCTTTCTAATAATAATGTAAATATTTTAATTGAATTAATTACAGTCTTGCGTAAATATCGTGAAGAAAAAAATATTTCAAAATCTGAGCAACTATTTTTTGATAAAAAAACACTAATTTTAAATGCTGTAGATAAAAGAATAATTGCTAAATTAACAAACTTTAGACAACTAAAAAATAATGATTTAGAAATTAAATTGTCAAATAATAAAGCAATCTCAATTAAACTTTCTGATGAACAAAAACAAAAAGAAATTGAAGAAATTAAAAAGCTTATAGATTTTTCTACAAAAGAAATTGAATTTAATAAAAAATTCCTTGACAATAAAGCTTTTTTAGAAAAAGCAAATGAGAAAACTATCTTGGATAAAAAGAATAAATTGCAGCAACATGAGACAAACTTGAAATTTTATCAAGAGTTGCTTATTAAGAAACAAACACCTAAAAAATAATAATATTCAAAAATTCTAGAAAATACATTTTCTAGTTTTTTTTATTTTTAAGGCACAACATTTTATAAGAATTGTATATAATTTTGAATGTGTTAAAAATCGCTATCAAAAATAGAGAAAATACACTTAAAATATCGATATTATTTATAAGCAAAAGGAGTGCTTAATGCCAATGAATTTAAAAGGTCGTAGTTTAGACTCAGCGCTAAACTTTACAACCGATCAAATTAATTATTTAATCGATTTGTCAATCGAATTAAAAAGATCAAAAATGCAAGGACTTCATGTAAACAATAGACCTCTTGTTGGAAAAAACATTGCTATTATGTTCCAAAAAGACTCAACAAGAACTAGATGTTCATTTGAAGTTGCTGCAGCTGACTTAGGTGCAAGTTGTACATACATAGGCCCTGCAGGTTCAAACTTCGGTAAAAAAGAATCAATCGAAGATACCGCTATGGTTTTAGGAAAATTCTATGATGGAATCGAATTCCGTGGATTTAAACAATCTGATGTTGATGCATTAGTTAAATATTCAGGTGTTCCTGTTTGAAATGGATTAACCGATGCTGAACACCCAACACAAATGTTAGCTGACTATATGACCATTAAAGAATTTAAAGGTGATTTAAAAGGCAAGAAAATTGTTTTTGCTGGTGACATCAAAAACAACGTTGCTCGTTCAATCATGATTGGTGCTGCATTTACTGGAATGCATGTAGTACTATGTGGTCCTAAAGAACAAGCTAAACTAGTTCAAACTGGTGAAGGTTACAAAGAAGTTTACAAGGCTTGTCAAGAATTATTTAAACGTAATGGTGGATCTGTATCATTTTCAGATGATAAAATTAAAGCAGCTAAAGATGCTGATGCAATTTACACTGATGTTTGAGTATCATTAGGAGAAGACTTCTCACTATTTGAACCTCGTATTAAAGAACTTGGTGCTTTCCAAGTAGATATGGCTATGATTAAAGCGGCTAAAGAAGATGTTATTTTCTTACACTGTCTACCTGCTTTCCACGATGACCATACATTATTCTCATCAGAAATCAAAGAAAAATTTGGTGCTAAATACCCAGTTGTTAAAACCGGTGCTATGGAAGTTACTGATGAAGTGTTCCAATCAAAATACAACAAATCAATTGAACAAGCTGGAAACAGAATGCATTCAATTAAAGCTGTTATTTTAGCAACATTAGGATACTAATATGAGTAGAATTGTTATTGCCTTAGGTGGTAATGCTTTAGGAAATAATCCTGAAGAACAAAAAGAATTAGTTAAACTACCTGCTAGAAAAATTGCAGAATTAGTAAAAGCTGGCCACGAAGTTATTATTGGACATGGAAATGGCCCACAAGTTGGAATGATCTTTAATGGAATGTCTAAAGCGCATGAAGTTAATGAAAAAAGTCCTTTAATTCCACTTCCTGAAGCTGGAGCTATGAGCCAAGGTTACATTGGACTTCACATGCTAAATGCAACAACCAATGCATTTAAAGAATTAAATGTGGAAAAAGAAGTTATGTATATCTTAACCCAAACAATAGTTGATGCTAAAGATGCAGCATTCAAAAATCCTACAAAACCTATTGGTCCATTCTATGCAACTAAAGAAGAAGCAGAACAAATGAACCCAAATAGTGTAATTATTGAAGATGCTGGTAGAGGATATAGAAAAGTTGTTGCTTCACCTATTCCTCAAACATTTATTGGAATTAACCAAATTAAAAATGCTGTTGAAGCTGGTGCAACTGTTATCGTTGGTGGTGGTGGAGGTATCCCTACTGTCAAAGATGCTAAAGGCTATGTAACCCCAGTTGATGGTGTTATTGACAAAGACTTTGCACTTTCAAAAATCGCTGTTTTAGTTAAAGCTGACTACTTTGTTGTTTTAACAGCAGTTGACAATGTTATGGTGAATTACAAACAACCTAACCAAAAAGCTTTAAAACATGCTACAAAAGCTGAACTTGAACAATACATCAAAGAAAACCAATTCGCGCCTGGAAGTATGCTTCCTAAAGTTAAAGCTGCAATCAAATTTGTTGAAGAAGGTGGTAAAGCCGCTTTCATCGGTGATTTAAAAGATCTAGAAAACATCATTGCAGAAAAAACTGGTACAAAAGTTACCTTGAAATAAATTATATAAACAAAGAGATGTGGGATTTTCCCACATTTTTTTTGATTGTTTTAGTTGCCATAAAAGAGCAAAAAAAATGCATCAAAGTGATGCATCTATTATTTAAAAGAAGGATTTTATCATCCGTTTTTTCTAAAACTTCCTTCTTTACTTTGAACTAATACTCCTGTAGTATTTTTTAATGAATTTGCATAGTCAATAGCTTCTTTTTGTGTTCTAAAAGTTTTTAGAGCACGTTTTCCATTTTATTTTTTACTGCTCAACCATGTTCGTGGTTAACTACATAACGTGCAGGCATTCTAATAAAGCTCCTTATAACTTATTATTTAATTAGTACATTAAATAATATCACAAATTCAGTTAAATTAGACTATTTATAGTCATGGGTGTTGATAAAATCAATAATTTCATCTAGTTTTTGTAAATTATCAATCATAAAACCTGAGGAATTATGATGGCCACCACCACCAAAATGTTTAGCGACTTCAGAAACATTGTAGTATGTTCTTGATCTAATTCCACAACGATAATTACCTTGAACTCTTTTTAATATTACAAGCGAAACTTCACTATTGCTTAAGCTAACAAATTGTGCAACTAAGGGTCTAGCCAAGTCATTTGTTACAACTTTTTCAGATATTGCATATGTAACAATACCTTTAGTTTGCATATTTTTACATACGTCAAAAATTTGTTGGGCTTCATTTTTATTAAGTTGCATTTTAGCTAAAAGTTCAGAATATTTTAAACCCTTAGACATCAAAAATGACATCATATCAAAAGTTTCAGCACTTATATTTCTTTCTGAAAAATATTCAGTATCAGTAATTATTGCAACTGCTAATCCCTCCAATGTAGTTTCATTAACTTTTAAATTTAAAGTTTTTATTAATAATGTAAGTAATTGTCCAGTCGCAGGTCAATAATCACCACCAATTTCAAACAATCATTTTTCTTCTTCGGGGTGATGGTCAAATTTTAATGACTTTTCTGGAATTACACGTTTATCAAAAATTCGATTTTTAGTAGAAGTATCAACTACTACCTTTAACGATTTATCAAAGAAATTTTGTGATACTAAACTTATTGGTTTTTTAATTAAAAAGCTCAAATTTCTAGGATAATCACCGCCAGAAATTAAAACTTCTTTAACATTTGGACAATTTAAAGCAATAATTTCTTTAAAAGCAATTGCAGAACCCAAGGTATCTCCATCAGGTTCAACGTGAGTACATAAAGTTATATATTTAGCATTAGAAATGTAATTTCAAAAAGTTATAAATTTTTCTTTCAAGTTATTCATATTAATTAGTTGCATATCCTTCAAAATATTTAGAAACAGCTTTTCTCATTGATCTTCTTGCTATTTTCATTCTTTGAATGAAAAATGCTTTATTAATGACTTGTGCTGAATTTTTATATGTTTCTTTGTATGCTTGCGATGCTATTGTTTTAACATCTTTAGAAATTAATTTAATTTCATTACCAACATTTTTATTATATTGCTTCGTTTCATCTTTTAACATAAGATATTTATAATATGAAAGATTGTCATCTTTATTTTCTTTAAAGTATCTTAAAACACTTAATTTGTAATATGAAGATTCACAAATAACATATGTTGCTCATTTTCTTTCATAAACAAACGGAATTTTTCTAACTCTTGAAATGGCTAATGCCTTAATGTATCTTCTTTTATTGATTTGTCTTTTAATTCAATTATCTTGGCTAAGTCAATATCCAGTCATCAATTTCTTTCTTAATAGATTTGATATTTGTTCAATGATTAATAAGATAACAATTGTAAATAGCAAGTATGGTGCTAATCTGTTTCAATTTGAAAAGTCTGCCGAATAAATACTAATTTGATAACCAAAATCACTTGCACCAACAACACCTAGTACAACTGTTGTTTTAAAGTTAATTTCAATTCTATATAAGAAGTTTGATAATGCTTGGGGCATAATTTGTTTGAAAACACCAAGTTTAATTTTTTGTCATCAACTGCATCCTAATGAATCAAGTGATTGAAAGACCTTGTTTGGAATTTTTTCAATTGACTCATTAATTAATTTTCCAAGCATACCAACTGAGTGAAAACCTAATGCTAATGTACCAGCAAAGATTCTTGAATCTTTTGATAGTAATAAGAATAATGCTGCAAAAGTGAATGGTGGAATAGCTCTAAAAATAATAATTATGAATTTAAAAGGTAACGCTGTTCAAATTCCCATAATATTCTTTGACGCAAATAAACCAATAACTAAGGCCAAACCTAATCCTAATATTGAAGATGCTATTGCTAATCAAAGTGCATCAAATCCTAAAATAATTGGGTTTGTTCCTGGATTATTAAATATTGATCAATCAGGATGAAATAAATTCTTAATACCTATTTTAAATTGACTTAATTTAATACTATTTGCTAAAGATCAATCTACTTGAAAACTTGCAGCAATTATTAATGCAATGATCACAATTGCAAGCGAAATTTTTCAAATATAAGTCTTTGGTTTTTGCTTTTTTAATTGTTTAAGTTGTTCATTATATGGTAATTTGTCATCAATCTTTGGATGCTTAGGTGTTTTTTCTAAAAAATATTTTCTAACCAGAAAGTTTATTAATTCGAGCATAATCATAAAAGCAATTAATACTCAAATTACAATCGACATATGTGAAAATGTATTTTGACTATCACTATAATCTTGTAAAAGTTCACCAATTGTTGATATTCCAACAATTCCTAAAATTGCTGCAAATCTAACGACCATTTCAAATGAATAAAATCCATAAGAAAAAATTCTTTTGGTTAAATATGGAAAGATTGAATTCTTAAATGCAACAAATTTACCATTTCCAATAGCTTGTACACCGTAATATGATTTAACATCGTATGTGTCTAAATCTTCATATAATCATTTTGTCATTAAAGTAGACACAAATAATGCGATTGAAATTGTTGCTGATAGTTCTTTTGATAATAATAGAAAGAAAATATATGCAAAAACTACTGGCGGAATTGCTCTAATAATAGACATTATTGCTCTAAAAGGTCCATAAATCAAAGGAGATTTAATAAAGTTTTTAGAACTTAATAATGCAATTGGGATTGATATTAATATTCCCAGTATTGTTCCTAATATAGAAAATGCAATTGTTTTTCATAATAACTGTAAACTTAGAATAAAAGTATCTAGTGGAGTTCTAATTGCAGAACCAATATGTGCATTTACTTTTGTATCAAAAAAGTGAGACAATGATTTTCAAAAGTATCTACTTAATTGGAAATCGGGTTTAATTGCAATTATTAACAAAATAATTGCTAATGGTACAAAAATTCATGAAAATAATGCAAGTCAAGGGAATTTTTTAATTACTTTTTGTCCATTAATATCAGTAAATTTAGGACTAAAGTAATTTTTAATCTTTTGAAAAAAATATGTTGAAGAAATACTAATGCTTTGTTTTTTAACTATGTTATTTTGCATTTTGTCTTAACTTTTCTATTTTGTCAATATTTTCTTGTTGAATAGCTTTTCTTTTTCTTCTTGTTTCTTCAAATTGTTGAGCATCAAATTGTTCTAGTTCTTCACCATAAATTTCTTTTAAGACATTTAAATTAACTTTATCTCAAGCACCATCAAAAATAACTCGACCTTTCTTAATGCCAATAATGCGGTCTGCATATTGCAATGCTAAATCGACATGATGTAAATTGGCTACAACTGTAATGTTATCCATTTTGTTTACAAGTAAAAATCCATCCATAACGCTTTTGGCCATAATAGGGTCTAAAGCACCAACAGGTTCATCAGCCAAAATAATTTTAGGTTTTTGAGCTAAAGTTCTTGCTAATGCAACACGTTGCATTTGACCGCCACTTAAATCTTTTGCTAAATCATAAGCATTTTCTAAAATATTAACTTTTGCAAGCGATTCATATGCAATTTCAACATCTGATTTTTTATAAATTCCAAAGAATGCTCTAAATTGATTCATCTGAGGCAATCTTGCAGCTAACACATTTTGTAAAACTGAAACATTTTCAACAAGGTTATAACCTTGAAAGACAATACCAATTTTGGTTCTAAACTCTCTAAGTTTTTTACCTTTTAGAGAATTTACAACAAAAGGACCGACATTTAATGCGCCGGAACTTATGTCATTAATTTTGTTAATTGTTTTAATAAGTGTAGTTTTGCCAGCTCCTGATAAACCAATTACTGCAACAAATTCTCCTTGGCTGATTTTTAAATTGACATCAATTAATCCTCTAGTTCCATTGGGATAAACTTTGTTGGCATTAATTCATTCAATTGGTCAATCCTGAGTAGCAAGTTCACTTATTGTTTGTTTTTTATGTTTTAATTTTTCTTCTTTATTATTAGTTTTTGTAGGAGTAATTGTTTTCATTTTAATTATTTATTATTTGGCAATATTGTCAAATGATTTAAAACCTTCAAAGTGCTCTCTAAATCATTTTTCTGGATAAACGTATGATGCAGAAGAAGTTTTGCCAGTATGTCCATAAACAACATATTTTTTAACATCATCTCATTTTAATTTTCAATTAGAACCTTGTTTTTCAATTGCTTCAAGGATCAATTTTGCAATTTCTGAATCTCTTCTTGCATAGATATATGATCTATAAAATCCTACTGGAGGAAGATCTTGACCTGATTGTGTAAGTGTATCAACATGAGATTTAAATTCAGATGTATAACCTTCAGCAGCAGCTTGTGGGTTTTTAGATTTGTCTTTATTAATATATAATTCTTTACCTTGGTTGCCCTTATTAAATTCTAAGTAATTGTTTAATGCATTAATTAATGTCTTTTCATCATTGAACTGAGGTTCAGCAGGGTTTGTAGTGCTCTTGTAAGGGTCAATGATTTGTACATTTCTACCAGCTTGTAAAATGAAATTAGACTTTCCACTTTTTTCAGCTCAAGTGTTAACTGGTAAGAAAGCTAAATCTTGTGCTTTAGCATCTAATTGTTGTGCGGCTTGGTTGTAATCTGAAGCAACAGTTATTTCAAGATTTGTGATACCAATTGAAGCAAAATAAGCAGTTAATTTTTGAGTTGCGTCTTTTACTAAAGTAGGATCTGATGAAGGTATAAATCTTATTTTAAATTTTGGTGAGCCAGCCTTAACAGTAACTTTGCCTTGAGCATCCATTTCAAAATAATCTGATCCAGATTGAGGGGTTTCTGAATAGGCGTTTTTGGTAGCACCATCAACGTTATACCTGATTTTTGCATCTCTTGCAACAACAGAATAATCATCATGGTTATAGATTTTGAAAATACTTTGTGTTTTACCCTTACTATCAACATAAGTTAAATTTTTATCTTGCTTTTTAGCAGCTTCTTTAACAACATTTTTTAGTAATGTTTGGATAGCTTTAATATCGCCATCTTTCAAGCCTGCTCTTGCTTGAACTCCATCATTCGAAATATAGTCAGTTGAACCAACTGCAATTAAATCTTTAGCATATTCTTTAGCAAAAGTTCTAGCATCAGCTCAAGCGCCAGCCATTGTAATACTCTTATTTGCTAATTTAGACATTTGGTCAGCATAACCTTGTGTAGCTTGAACTTCACCTTGTGGGTCTTTAACACAACTTGCAGCTAGTGCAGGGATAGATAAAATTGGTGCAATAGATGCGACAAATAAAGTTGAAAATAACATTTTGCGATGTTTTGTCATTGTTTTTTCTCTCGTTTCCTTTATATAATTTTTAATTTTTATATGCATTTAGCTATGCATAACATAATTTTAATATATTTGCCATTTTAACTTTTCAAAAATGCAAAAAAATGTTACTTTTTTGGTCAAGTAACATAACTACTCATTAAGGATACAAAAAAATTAAGAATTTGCTATTCTGTACAATAAAATTCCGCATGCAACTGAAACATTCAAAGATTGAACACTACCTTTTTGTTCAATATAAACAAGTTCATCTGAATGTTTAATTAAAGTGTTAGAAATTCCTTTTTCTTCATTACCTATAATTAAACAAGTTGGAGCATTAAATTTAACTTCGTTTAGAGTTTTTGCTTTTTCATTTAAGACTGAAGCATAAATTCAAAAACCTAGTTCTTTTAAATTGCTAATAGTATCAAATAAACTTGCAACTTTGATGATTTTTAGATTATTAAAACCACCTGATGATGTTTTTAGAACAGTTGGTGTTACTTCGCAAGCTCTATCTTTTGGAATAATAATATGAGTAACATTAAATGCATTTGCAGTTCTTAAAATTGCTCCAAAATTTTGTGGGTCTTGAATATGATCCAAAATTAATACAATGTTTGGTTTGTCTTTTTGAATATTGCCAAAATCAAAATACTTATATTCTTCAATTTCAGCAATATAACCTTGATGATTTCCATTAACTAATTTATTAAGTTGCATATTGTCACAATATATGATTGGCAAATTAGTATTTTGCAACTTAATATTTTTACTTAAATAAAGTTTTTTAATTGGAAAGTTATTTTTAATAGTATCTAAAACAGAATTTTTGCCAAAAATAAATTTATTCATTATATTAATTTTCTTTCTATTAATTTTGTTCTTAATTTATCTGCTTCTTCATAATTTTTTTCGTTAACTTTTTCTTTTCATTGTTGATAAAGTTTTTTATTATCAGTTGTAATTTTCTTGTTAATAAATGCAAAACCTAACATACGTAAAGTTTCAAAAAAAGTACCTTTTTGATTTTTATCTTTAGAAAGAACTATAAATTCTTTAAAAGCTTTTGCAAAATCTAACTTACTTGTGTATACTGCAATTTCATTAACTTTGTTATAGTTAATTTCTAAATGTTCGTTTTCAAGTTGTGATTTATTTCAAATTCCGATAAATTTATTAATTAATGTTTCATTTGCATTAAAAATTTCATCAGTTGCATTAATAGGTTTGGCATAGTTTGATGAAAATAATAATAAACGATAGGAATCAGCAGAATATTTTGCTAAATAATCATGCGGATAAATAATATTTCCAATTGATTTTGACATCTTTTGATTTTTATAATTTAATGTGCCAAAATGAAGTCATTGCTTTGCGATTTCTTTGTTGTGAATAGCAAAATGTTGAATATTTTCATTTTCATGGTGTGGAAAAATCAAATCAATTCCACCACCATGAGCATCTAAAGTTTCACCATTAAAATATTTATCAATAAAACAACTACATTCAGTATGTCAACCTGGTCTTCCCAAACCAAAAGGTGAATCATATTTAACGCCAATTTTTGTTTCTTTCCATAATGCAAAATCAGCAGGATGTTTTTTTAATGAACTATTATCCTCTAATTCATCATAAATTAAATTATCAAGCTTTTGATGACTTATTTTGCCATATTCGTCTTTTAAAGACATAATGTCAAAATAAACATTTCCATTGATTTTATATGCATGTTTTTTGTCAATAATTTTTTGAATATAATTATATAAATCTTGCAAATGCTCTGTTACTCTAACAATTTTTGTTGGTTTTTCAATATTAAAATTATTTAGTTGTTCTAAATAATATTTTTCATATTTTTTTGCAATTTCTTCTTCAGTTTTGTGTTCTTCAATTGCTTTATTAATAATTTTGTCATCAATATCCGTAATGTTGTGTAAGAAATAAACATCTTCTTTTAAATATCTTAAAGCTCTTATCATTAAATCAAAAGTTAAAATTGGCCTTAAATTGCCAATATGAGGTGTATTATAAACAGTCGGTCCACATAGGTAGTATTTTTTCATGATTAACTATTATATATAAATTTGCTATAATTGAGATTATGAAAACAACAAAAGATATTATTATTGCTTCTTTAAAAGAAGCACTTCAAAAAAATAAATGAAATAAACAAGTTATCTTAACTGAATCAAAACAATATGGAGATTATTCAACAAACTTAGCGTTAACTTTACAAAAAGATTTAGGCAAATCTGCAATGGATATTGCAAAAATTATTAAAAATAGTATTGACTTAAAAAAATACAAAGAAATTGCAAAAATTGAAGTAGCAGCTCCCGGCTTTATTAATTTTTGAGTAACCTCGAATGTAATGGCCGATTCTATTAACGAAATTATTAAAAAAGGTGACCATTACGGTGATGTAAAAGATAAAAATAAAGGAAAAATTAATGTTGAATTTGTTTCAGCAAATCCAACCGGATTTTTACATATGGGACATGCAAGAAATGCTGCTATTGGTGCAACATTAGCTAATGTTTTAGAAAAAGCAGGACATCCTGTAACTAGAGAATATTGAGTTAACGACTATGGTAATCAAATGAATAAATTAGCAATTTCGTTATTTAGTAGATACCAACAAATTTTTAATAAAGATTATCCAATGCCTGAAGATGCTTATAGAGGCCAAGACATTGTTTATTTTGCTAATGAATTTTATAAAGAATATAAAGACAAATATAAAAATGTTGAATACACACCTGAAATTCAAACATTTTTTAGAAACTATGGAAGAGAAATTGCATTAAAAAATATTGCAATTGATATGAAACGTTTTGGAACTTGATTTGATTTATATACTTCAGAAAAAGAACTTTATGAAAAAGGTGGAGTTTGACCTGCAATTAAAAAACTTAAAACCACTTATGTAAAAGATGGCGCTACTTGACTTGCAACCACCAAAGGTGGCAAAGATGATAAAGATAGAGTAATTATTAAATCAAATGGTGATTCGACATATGTTTGTGCCGATATTGCTTATCATGCACAAAAATTTGACCAATTAAATGATCCAAAAAACGGGAAAATCATTGATATTTGAGGAGCAGACCATTCAGGTTATGTAGAACGTGTTAAATTTGCTTTTGAAGATTTAGGTTATCGTCGTGACCAAATGGAAGTTGTTTTATTTCAATTATTACGTGTAATGAAAAATGGTAAAGAATATAAGATGTCAAAACGTTTAGGAACATCACTTACCATAAGAGATATGATGGACATTGTTGGAAAAGATGCATTACGTTTCTTTTTAATTGAACGTTCATATAATTCAAAAATTGATTTTGATATTGAAAAAGTTAAAAAAACTGACGAAACAAACCCAATGTATATCATTAAATATGCACATGCTCGTTGTGTTCAACTTTTAGAAAAAACAACTTTTAAAGATCCTAAAGCAACAAAATTTGATAATGAATATGAACAAAAATTAATTAATGAACTTTTAGAATATCCTGATTTAATTTTAACAATGGCAAAATCTTATAAAGTTAATTTATTACCACCTTATTTATTAAAATTATCTGGTGCATTTAATTCATTTTATTCAAATACAAAAGTTATTGGTTCAGAAAATGAAGAAAGTTTAGTTGCTTTAGTTAAAGCTACCAAAATTGTTTTAGCTAATGGTATGAAACTTATGGATTTAGATATCCCTAATAAGATGTAGTTAAAATATTTTTAATTATTTGTATGTCACATTTTGCATTATATGCAAGGTGGCATTTTTTATCTCCTAAAAAGAATTTTTTTGTGTGAAAAAACGTTAATTTTTCTCTATATTAGTCGTTTTTTTTTTTTTTTCTAAAATGAATACACTTAAATTAAGGAGAATGTTATGGATATTTCCAAAAAAAAGAAAACGGCCATTATCCTAGGAGCTAGTGCTGCTGTTTTAGCAACATCTGCAATTATTACAGGTATTGTGTATAGTAAGATGAATCGTCAAAAGCCTATTGACGATGATCAAAAGATTATTGATGCTGGTATTTCACAAGATGACAATATCAACCAAAAACCAAGTAGCTGAGATTCAAAAACTGAAGAAAAATTTAACAAACTTGTTAAATATGCCGAAGCATTGACTAGAGCTTTAAAAACATCTTCTGCTAATGCTAGAAAATCAATGAGTGTTCAAAATCTTAAAAATGAAATAGAAAGACTAAAAAATCTAATTGACAAAGCTGAAAAAGTTATGCCTATTTTAGATGAGTCTATTACTAACTTAGAAAAATATAAAGTTAAAAAAGATAAACTTACCGAAGTTAGAAATGAACTTAATAAAGCATTAAACGATGCCAAAGATGCATTAGACTTTGCTAACCTAGCATACAACAAAATGATTAATAATAAATCATTAATGCAATCAAAAATTAATGAACTTATCAAGTTAATTGATGAAACTATTAAAAAATCACAATCTGCAGTTTATCAAAAACAAATAAAAAGTTTTATTGATAAATTAACCGATTGTAATAATGTTGGTGAAAATTTTGTGAAAGATGCTGAAAGATTAAATTTAGAAACCGAAAAAACTAATCTAATTGCTGCAATTAAACGTTCAAAAGCAGAAATTAAACGTTTAGAAGAATTATTGAAAAATCCTCAAAGTGAAGAGCAAAAGAAAGAAGCATTAAAAAAAGCCATTGAACAATTTGAAAAAGATGTCAATGAAATTGTTGCTAAAGTTGATACAACAACTGATTTAGAAGATATGAAAGATCTTTCTAAGCAAATTGATGAACTTAAGAGTTTAGGTAAAGATTATAAAAATGATGCTGAACAACTTGGATTAAATGATGAAGCTAACAAAGTAAATGAAGCAATTAAGAAATTAGAAGATGCAAAAACTAAAATAGAACAAAAAATTGCACAAAAAGAACAAGAAGTTGATAAGTTAAAGAAGGATGTTAAAAAACTTTTAGAAGATTTAGATGTTGCAATGGGCGAATGTATCAACGCTAAAACTATTGATGAATTTGATGCTGCAATTTCAAAATTAGCGAAACTTATTGCTGATGGTGAAACTTTACTTACAAAAACCAAAGAAGCAAAATTAGTTGATGAAACTTCTGAACTTGAAACTAAATTAGAAAGAGCTAAAAAAGTTTTAGAACAAACTAAAGAAAAACGTGATGCAAAATCCAAAATTGTTGATGAATGAAAAACAAAAATTAATGATGAAATTAATGCATTAAAAGCAAAAGTTGATGCAACCAAAAATGTTAATACAATTGCAACACTAGAACCTGCATTGAAAGAATTAGAAAATGCAATTAACCATGCAAATGGTATTTTAAGTGATGCAAATAATTTTGAAGAAAAAACAAAAATTCAAGCTGAAATTAATCAACTAACACAAGCAATTGCTGATGCTAATGCTGAAAAACAAACATCAGCCCAAAGACTTGAACAACTAAAAAATATAAATGCTGAATTAGTAAGAAAAACTAACGAAGCTATTCAAAAAGCAAATGCAGCAATTGAAGAAGCGAAAAACAATCAAAATAGTGATGACAAATCAAAATTAGAAACCATTATTGCCAACTTAAATGATGCTAAAACTCAATTGGATACAACAAAAACCGAAGTTAGTCAAGAATCTTCACTTGTAAAACAAATTGAAGACAAAACAACCGAAGTTAATGAATGAATTACAAAAATTTCAGACCAAAAACAAAAGGTTGAACAAAAAGAAGCAGAAATTGCACAAAAGAAACAAGAAATTAATAACCAAATTAAAGAATTAAATAAAAAGCAAAAAGATCTTGAAAATGTAGCTAAAGGAAATGACAAAGAAAAAATAAATGATGCAATCAAAAAACTTGAAGAAGAAATTGATAAAGCTAAAAAATTGCATGATGATAATAAAAATGAACCAAAGCTTAATGAAGATAATCAAAGACTTCAAGATAAAATTGATGAGGCTAAGCACAAAATTGACGATGTAAAAGCTGCTGAAGAATTAAAAGACAAACAAGAAAAGGCTAAAGAACAAGTTAAAAAAGCAGAAGAAGATCTTGAAAAAGCTAAGAAAAAAGCAGAAGATGAACTTGCTAAACCTGACCCTGATCTTAATAAACTAGAAGAAGCCAAAAAAGATTTAGATAAGGCAATTGAAGATGCTAAAAAAGCAGAACAAGCTGCCGAAGATGCTAAATTAGATGATAAAAAACAAGAAATTCATGAAAAGATTGATGATGCTAAACAAACTCAAAAGAATTTAAATGATAAGATAGATGAAATTAATAAAAAGAATTTGAATGCTATTAAAAAGAGAATCAATGATAGTATTGATGACTTGCAAAATGCAATAAATGATGCAAATTCTGCTATAAGTGACACTCATAATCTTGAAAAAGTTAATGCTGCATTAGGAAAAATAACAACTTCAATTACTAATGCAAATGATGTAAAACAAGATGTTGAAGCACATAAGGATCAATATTTAACTGAATTTAATAAATTGCAAAGTAAAATTGAAGAAGCTATTCAAAAGCAAAGCACATTACAAACTCAAAAAACAAACATTGAAAAAGAACGTGCTAAAGCAGACGAAGAATTTAACAAATTTAAAGAAAAAGTTAACAAAATAATTAGTGATTATGAAGCAAATAATACAACATCAGCTGCTGTAAGAAAATCAATTCAAGATTTAGAACAAGCCACACTAGATGCAAATGTTTTAGAATCTAAAACTCAAATTATTGCTTACAATGCGTTGCTTGCAAAAATTTCAATTCTTAAATCTACAATTTCAACTAATTTAGCAAAAATGAGACTTAAATTATCTCAATTAGAAGAAGCAGAACAAAAGGAAGAAGATAGAATTAATCAAATAAAAGCTGAAGTTAATACTATGATTTCTAATCTTAATAGTGGAATACATGAAGTTGAAAAAGAACATACTACATCAACTTCATTACGATCAGATATATCTGCTTTAGAATCAATAATAGAATTAGCAAAAAAATTATTGCTAAAAACTGATACAAGTCCAAAACTTTCAACTGAAAAAACAAATTTAAATAATAAAATAATTGAAGCTAATGCCGCTATTAAAAATGCTAATATCAAAAAACAACAATTAATAGAACAAGAAAACGCTATTCAAGAACTAGAAGATTTTTCAAATAACGTTACTTTAACTGTAAATGATAGGAATAGATTAGCATCAACAGTTTCACCTTCAGAATTAACATTAAATCAAACTAATACAAACTATGAAGTTAAATATGATAGTTGATTGAATCCAAATGATAAAGAAGGAAAATTAGAAGTCGAAGTTACAATTAAACACAAAAAATATCCAAAAATAAATAAAACTTATTTCTTGAAAATCTTTGATTTCAAGAAAACTTTCGAAATTCCTGAAATAACATCTAATTTTGAAGAATATCTAGATTTTAAAAAACATCCGGAAAACATGTTAAAAGACACTTTATTATCAAAAATAAATAAATTTAAAAATAAAACTATCGATGAAAATAAAAAAATATTTAATGAATTATTTAAGTTTAAAAATATTTTACCTTCTAATGTTGAATTCGATTATTTATCTTTAAATAATGATGGGTATAATGTTTCAATGAAATTTAAAGGAAGATCTATAGTTTCGCGCGATAGAGAAGGAACATTACATTATGACGATTTTGTCCAAGAAAAACAAATTAATTTAGAAAAACTAAATGACATAATTAAATGAGAAAATACTAGATATATTGCATATAGAGGATTTATGGCTGGAAATAAATATGTTTATCATGCAAATGATATGAATAATGAAATACATATTGATAAAGTGAAAGAAAAATTTAAAGACAAAATTTTAACCACTTCTTTAATTGAAGAAACATTAAATTGATTAGTACCAATATCTAAAAAATGAAGAGATATTTGCAAAGCATTATTTGATGAAAATAAAAATTCAGCAGGGTGATTACACGGTGTTTATCCTTCGCTTTCAGCAAGACCGTTCAATGCTTATAATGAAAAATAAATTGAATATTTATTTTAGACCAGGAATGATTTATTTCCTGGTTATTTTATATTTTGCTTAATATATAAAAATTTATTTATCATCATTGGAAAATAGCGAGAACTTGAAATTTATTTTTTTCTTTAGTAAATTAAATACGAAAAAACGAAAATAATAAAATTCATGAAAATTTTCTTAAATAATTTTTTTATTAAAAAAAGATAGTTCTAACTATCTAATTTTAATTAATCTAAATCATATAATGTGTGTAAGAAAAATTCTTTTAGTTTTTTACGTTTTTGTGGATGTTTTAATTTTCTAATAATTTTGGTTTCCATTTGACGGATTTTTTCTTTAGTTTTACCATATTCAATTGCTAATTCATCTAACGTATGTGGTCTATAAGGATTTCCATTTTTGTCTTTACCAAAGCCAAATCTTTTCTTAATTAATTCTTTATCAGCATCTTCTAATGCATCATCAAGCATTTCATTTAATATGCTTGATAATTCCTCATGCGAAGCATAATCTGTTGGACTCATAACTGATTCATCTTTAACAAAATCAGAGAAACTTGAATTTTCTTCTTTTCCAATGTTTTTATCAAGACTTATAGGATCAATATTTATTTTTCTTATATACCTAACTTTTGCAGCGGTAAAATCATTTCCATATTTTTGAGCAATTTCTTCATCGGTAGCAGGGCGACCAAATTCTTGTTGTAATTCTCTTTCGATTTTAAGAATTTTATTAATTGTTTTAACCATGTGGACCGGGACCCTAATTGTCCTTGCTTGATCAGCAACAGCTCTTGTAATTGCTTGACGAATTCATCATGTTGCATATGTTGAAAATTTAAACCCTTTGTAATAATCATATTTAGAAACAGCTTTCATTATCCCGAAATTACCTTCAGATATTAAATCAATAAAGCTTAAACCTCTATTTTTATATCTTTTAGCATTATTAAGTTTCTTTTAACTAGCATATCTCTTGCACGTTTAAACTTGTAATAATTATTAGCATTTTCAGCTTCTTCCATTTTTATTGCTAAATCTCTTTCTTCTTTAGGAGTAAGTAATTTACCATATTTACCAATTCAACGCATATATCATTTAACAATATCATTAGTTTCAGTCAATTTATTTGTTAATTTGTCTGTTTTAAGAGACAATTCATTATCGTCTATGTATCATAATTTCTCAATAATGCATCAGCATCAAAATCATCATCTTCATCTATTTCCATTTATTAACATAATCATCAGTTTCTGATGTTTCTAAATCTTCATCTGCTTCATCAATTTCATTTAATTTACGTGAACTATCATCAAATTCTTCGTCAATATCAATTTCTTTATCGTCATTTTCTTCATCAAAGTCTTGCATTTTTGATTCATCAAAATCTTCATCTTCATCAAAGTTTTTAAGATCTTCATTATCAAATTCTTCTTGTTTATTTTTATTTGTTTTAGATTTCTTATTTATCGTATCAAAAAAATCAGTTTCAGAAATATCATCATCATCTCCAAAATCAACATCATTATTTAAAAATTTTAAATCAAATAATTTATTGAAAATAGTATCAGCACTATCTTCATCAATAAAAACTTTTTTCTTATCCAAAAGTTCCTATATTTCTTCTTGAGAAAATGTTTTATTTTTTCTCTTTTTTGATTCTTTTTTAATTAGTTCAATTATTGCATTAATTGAATTTTCGATTTCATTATTTTCTTTTTTAGATTTGTCTAGAGTAGCTTTTGTGATTTTTTTTGTTTTAGTTATATCTTTTTCTTTTTTATTCATTTTAATTCCTTAATTATTTAATTTAAAAATTTTAAATAATGATGTTGATTTTGGAGATGATGATGATATTTCTGAAACTGATTTTTTTGATACGATAAATAAGAAATCTAAAACAAATAAAAATAAACAAGAAGAATTTGATAATGAAGATCTTAAAAACTTTGATGAAGATGAAGATTTTGATGAATCAAAAATGCAAGACTTTGATGAAGAAAATGACGATAAAGAAATTGATATTGACGAAGAATTTGATGATAGTTCACGTAAATTAAATGAAATTGATGAAGCAGATGAAGATTTAGAAACATCAGAAACTGATGATTATGTTAATAAATGGAAATAGATGAAGATGATGATTTTGATGCTGATGCATTATTGAGAAATTATGATACATAGACGATAATGAATTGTCTCTTAAAACAGACAAATTAACAAATAAATTGACTGAAACTAATGATATTGTTAAATGATATATGCGTTGAATTGGTAAATATGGTAAATTACTTACTCCTAAAGAAGAAAGAGATTTAGCAATAAAAATGGAAGAAGCTGAAAATGCTAATAATTATTACAAGTTTAAACGTGCAAGAGATATGCTAGTTAAAAGAAACTTAATAATGCTAAAAGATATAAAAATAGAGGTTTAAGCTTTATTGATTTAATATCTGAAGGTAATTTCGGGATAATGAAAGCTGTTTCTAAATATGATTATTACAAAGGGTTTAAATTTTCAACATATGCAACATGATGAATTCGTCAAGCAATTACAAGAGCTGTTGCTGATCAAGCAAGGACAATTAGGGTCCCGGTCCACATGGTTAAAACAATTAATAAAATTCTTAAAATCGAAAGAGAATTACAACAAGAATTTGGTCGCCCTGCTACCGATGAAGAAATTGCTCAAAAATATGGAAATGATTTTACCGCTGCAAAAGTTAGGTATATAAGAAAAATAAATATTGATCCTATAAGTCTTGATAAAAACATTGGAAAAGAAGAAAATTCAAGTTTCTCTGATTTTGTTAAAGATGAATCAGTTATGAGTCCAACAGATTATGCTTCGCATGAGGAATTATCAAGCATATTAAATGAAATGCTTGATGATGCATTAGAAGATGCTGATAAAGAATTAATTAAGAAAAGATTTGGCTTTGGTAAAGACAAAAATGGAAATCCTTATAGACCACATACGTTAGATGAATTAGCAATTGAATATGGTAAAACTAAAGAAAAAATCCGTCAAATGGAAACCAAAATTATTAGAAAATTAAAACATCCACAAAAACGTAAAAAACTAAAAGAATTTTTCTTACACACATTATATGATTTAGATTAATTAAAATTAGATAGTTAGAACTATCTTTTTTTAATAAAAAAATTATTTAAGAAAATTTTCATGAATTTTATTATTTTCGTTTTTTCGTATTTAATTTACTAAAGAAAAAAATAAATTTCAAGTTCTCGCTATTTTCCAATGATGATAAATAAATTTTTATATATTAAGCAAAATATAAAATAACCAGGAAATAAATCATTCCTGGTCTAAAATAAATATTCAATTTATTTTTCATTATAAGCATTGAACGGTCTTGCTGAAAGCGAAGGATAAACACCGTGTACTCACCCTGCTGAATTTTTATTTTCATCAAATAATGCTTTGCAAATATCTCTTCATTTTTTAGATATTGGTACTAATCAATTTAATGTTTCTTCAATTAAAGAAGTGGTTAAAATTTTGTCTTTAAATTTTTCTTTCACTTTATCAATATGTATTTCATTATTCATATCATTTACATAATAAACATATTTATTTCCAGCCATAAATCCTCTATATGCAATATATCTAGTATTTTCTCATTTAATTATGTCATTTAGTTTTTCTAAATTAATTTGTTTTTCTTGGACAAAATCGTCATAATGTAATGTTCCTTCTCTATCGCGCGAAACTATAGATCTTCCTTTAAATTTCATTGAAACATTATACCCATCATTATTTAAAGATAAATAATCGAATTCAACATTAGAAGGTAAAATATTTTTAAACTTAAATAATTCATTAAATATTTTTTTATTTTCATCGATAGTTTTATTTTTAAATTTATTTATTTTTGATAATAAAGTGTCTTTTAACATGTTTTCCGGATGTTTTTTAAAATCTAGATATTCTTCAAAATTAGATGTTATTTCAGGAATTTCGAAAGTTTTCTTGAAATCAAAGATTTTCAAGAAATAAGTTTTATTTATTTTTGGATATTTTTTGTGTTTAATTGTAACTTCGACTTCTAATTTTCCTTCTTTATCATTTGGATTCAATCAACTATCATATTTAACTTCATAGTTTGTATTAGTTTGATTTAATGTTAATTCTGAAGGTGAAACTGTTGATGCTAATCTATTCCTATCATTTACAGTTAAAGTAACGTTATTTGAAAAATCTTCTAGTTCTTGAATAGCGTTTTCTTGTTCTATTAATTGTTGTTTTTTGATATTAGCATTTTTAATAGCGGCATTAGCTTCAATTATTTTATTATTTAAATTTGTTTTTTCAGTTGAAAGTTTTGGACTTGTATCAGTTTTTAGCAATAATTTTTTTGCTAATTCTATTATTGATTCTAAAGCAGATATATCTGATCGTAATGAAGTTGATGTAGTATGTTCTTTTTCAACTTCATGTATTCCACTATTAAGATTAGAAATCATAGTATTAACTTCAGCTTTTATTTGATTAATTCTATCTTCTTCCTTTTGTTCTGCTTCTTCTAATTGAGATAATTTAAGTCTCATTTTTGCTAAATTAGTTGAAATTGTAGATTTAAGAATTGAAATCTTTGCAAGCAATGCATTGTAAGCAATAACTTGAGTTTTAGATTCTAAAACATTTGCATCTAGTGTGGCTTGTTCTAAATCTTGAATTGATTTTTTTACAGCAGCTGATGTTGTATTATTTGCTTCGTAATCACTAATTATTTTGTTAACTTTTTCTTTAAATTTGTTAAATTCTTCATCTGCTTTAGCACGTTCTTTCTCGATGTTTGTTTTTTGAGTTTGTAATGTGCTTTGCTTTTGAATAGCTTCTTCAATTTTACTTTGCAATTTATTAAATTCAGTTAAATATTGTTCCTTATGTGCCTCAACATCTTGTTTTACATCATTTGCATTAGTAATTGAAGTTGTTATTTTTCCTAATGCAGCATTCACTTTTTCAAGATTATGAGTGTCACTTATAGCAGAATTTGCATCATTTATTGCATTTTGCAAGTCGCTAACAGTATCATTGATTCTCTTTTTAATAGCATTTAAATTTTTCTTATTAATTTCATCAATTTTATCTTGAAGTTTTTGATTATCTTCATTAAGTTTTGGTTCATTTTTATTATCATCATGCAATTTCTTAGCTTTATCAATTTCCTCTTCAAGTTTTTTAATTGCCTCATTGATTTTATTTTTGTCGCCATCTTTTGAAGCTTCTTCAAGAGCTTTTTGTTTCTTATCTAATTCTTTGATTTGAGCATCAATATCTTGTTTCTTTTGTGCAATTTCTGCTTCTTTTTGTTCAACCTTTTGTTTTTGGTCTGAAATTTTTGTAATTCATTCATTAACTTCGGTTGTTTTGTCTTCAATTTGTTTTACAAGTGAAGATTCTTGACTAACTTCGGTTTTTGTTGTATCCAATTGAGTTTTAGCATCATTTAAGTTGGCAATAATGGTTTCTAATTTTGATTTGTCATCACTATTTTGATTGTTTTTCGCTTCTTCAATTGCTGCATTTGCTTTTTGAATAGCTTCGTTAGTTTTTCTTACTAATTCAGCATTTATATTTTTTAGTTGTTCAAGTCTTTGGGCTGATGTTTGTTTTTCAGCATTAGCATCAGCAATTGCTTGTGTTAGTTGATTAATTTCAGCTTGAATTTTTGTTTTTTCTTCAAAATTATTTGCATCACTTAAAATACCATTTGCATGGTTAATTGCATTTTCTAATTCTTTCAATGCAGGTTCTAGTGTTGCAATTGTATTAGCATTTTTGGTTGCATCAACTTTTGCTTTTAATGCATTAATTTCATCATTAATTTTTGTTTTTCATTCATCAACAATTTTGGATTTTGCATCACGTTTTTCTTTAGTTTGTTCTAAAACTTTTTTAGCTCTTTCTAATTTAGTTTCAAGTTCAGAAGTTTCATCAACTAATTTTGCTTCTTTGGTTTTTGTAAGTAAAGTTTCACCATCAGCAATAAGTTTCGCTAATTTTGAAATTGCAGCATCAAATTCATCAATAGTTTTAGCATTGATACATTCGCCCATTGCAACATCTAAATCTTTTAAAAGTTTTTTAACATCTTTCTTTAATTTATCAACTTCTTGTTCTTTTTGTGTAATTTTTTGTTCTATTTTAGTTTTTGCATCTTCTAATTTTTTAATTGCTTTATTTACTTTGTTAGCTTCATCATTTAATCCAAGTTGTTCAGCATCATTTTTATAATCTTTACCTAAATTCTTAAGTTCATCAATTTGTTTAGAAAGATCTTTCATATCTTCTAAATCAGTTGTTGTATCAACTTTAGCAGCAATTTCATTGACATCTTTTTCAAATTGTTCAATAGCTTTCTTTAATGCTTCTTTCTTTTGCTCTTCACTTTGAGGATTTTTCAATAATTCTTCTAAACGTTTAATTTCTGCTTTTGAACGTTCAATTGCAGCAATTAAATTAGTCTTTTCGGTTTCTAAATTTAATCTTTCAGCATCTTTTACAAAACCATCACCAACTGTATTACAATCGGTTAATTTATCAATAAAACTCTTAATTTGTTTTTGATAAACTGCAAATTGTGATTTCTTAATAGTTTCATCAATTAACTTGATAAGTTCATTAATTTTTGATTGCATTAATGATTTATTATTAATCATTTTGTTGTATGCTAGGTTAGCAAAGTCTAATGCATCTTTGGCATCATTTAATGCTTTATTAAGTTCATTTCTAACTTCGGTAAGTTTATCTTTTTTAACTTTATATTTTTCTAAGTTAGTGATAGACTCATCTAAAATAGGCATAGTTTTTTCAGCTTTGTCAATTAGATTTTTTAGTCTTTCTATTTCATTTTTAAGATTTTGAACACTCATTGATTTTCTAGCATTAGCAGAAGATGCTTTTAAAGCTCTAGTTAATGCTTCAGCATATTTAACAAGTTTATTAAACTTTTCTTCAGTTTTTGAATCTCAGCTACTTGGTTTTTGGTTGATATTGTCATCTTGTGAAATACCAGCATCAATAATCTTTTGATCATCATCAATAGGTTTTTGACGATTCATCTTACTATACACAATACCTGTAATAATTGCAGACGTTGCTAAAACAGCAGCACTAGCTCCTAGGATAATGGCTGTTTTCTTCTTTTTGGAAATATCCATAACATTCTCCTTAATTTAAGTGTATTCATTTTAGCAAAACAAAAAGAAAATGACCGTTATAGTAAGCCATTTGAGATATTTCACACAAAAAAATGCTTTTTAAGGAATAAAAAATGCTACATAATGTTTTAATGTAGCAAATTTATTAGTCTTTAAATAAGTTTTTAGGTAAAAAACCGCTTAATTAATAAGTACAACTTATTAAGAAAAGAAACTTAGTATGTATGTTCAGTGATGTTTAAACTATCAGCAACGATAAACTTATCACCTTTTTTGATGTTGAATTTTTCTAATGCAACCTTAGCATTTGCATGATTTTCTTTAATTTTTAATCTAATTGTTTCAGAATGTTGTTCACAAAAAATACCTGAAGTAATACCATATTGATTTGTTAATTTATCGCTATGAACAATACCTATAATAAAAGCATTTGGACGGTATTTTGAAAGTTCTTTTAAAAGCTGACCTGTGTGTGATAACACAATAGCATATTTGTATTTACCATCTTTTAATTTTTTAGCAATTTCATATGCAATTTTTAATCTAGAATCTGCATCTTTAGCAACTGCTTGCAATTGTTCGCTATAGAATAATTCATTGTAATATTCAAGTTCAGCTCTTTGTGCAATTTTAGCCATAGTTTGAACAGCATTAACTGGATAAAGCCCACTTGCGCTTTCGCCTGATAGCATTGTTGAATCAGCACCAAGTTCAACAGCGTAATAAACATCTGTTACTTCGGCACGAGTTGGTAATGGACTTTTTTCCATTGAGTCTAACATTTGTGTTGCAACAATAACTTGTTTGCCTGCTAAACGACATTTTCTAATAATTCTCTTTTGATAGTAAGGTACATCATAAAATGGTATTTCTAACCCTAAATCACCTCTTGCGACCATAATTGCATCAGAAGATTCAATTATTTCATCAATATTATCAATTCCGGTTTTTGATTCAATTTTTGAACAAATTTGAATATGTTCGGCATTATTTTCTTTGAGAATTTGTCTAATTTCATTAACATTTTTTGCTGAATTTACAAATGATGCAGCAATGATATCAATTCCATAATTAATTCCTCATAAAATATCTTTTTTATCCTTCTGTCCTAAAAAAGGCAATGAGAATTCAACTCCAGGTATATTTACTCTTTTATTCGTTTTAAGAAAATGTGAGTTTTGTGTTTCAACAATCACAGCATTTTCTTTAATTTCTTTAACAATAGTAACCAATTTACCATCATCAAGCAAGACTTTGTCATTTTTATGAACATCTTTATCCATACAATATGAAACAGTTATTGTTTTTTCATCACCTATTAAATTTTTATAACTATCTTCATCAGTTTTAATTGTTAAAATAGTGTTTGCTTTAATTTCACAAACATCATTTTTCATTTTTCCAGCTCTGATTTCAGGACCTTTAGTATCTAGCATTAAAGAAAGTGGAACTTCTAATTCTTTTGAAACTTGTCTTGTCAGATCATAAACTTGTTTATGTGTTTGTTCATTACCATGAGAAAAATTAACCCTAATTGTTGAAACACCAGCTTTAACTAAATTAGTTAATGTTTCATGATTGTTTGAAGAAGGACCAATTGTCGCAACAATCTTGGTTCTAAGTTCATTAAATTTAATCATTATTGCTCCTTAAAAATATTAAAAAAACTTCTAATAAAATAATAGCACAATATTGTTATATACGAAACCCATGCAACTTAAAATTAACAATGTTAGGCAAAATAAATGTTAAAATGTTTTGCTAAATTAATTTTAGATAGTTGCAAAAATAAAATGCTAGGTATGTACTCTGTTTTAGCTAATTTTTCAATGTTACGTCTAGTTCAAAACGTAACTAAATTATAGGTGAAATTTGAAATTGCCATCTTGTCGATACATGCTTGATTTACATATTTATAAGTATTTGTATTATAATTTTATGGTTTACTATTTTTTAGTAACTATTATATTGAGGAGATATAATGTCAAAATTTAAATTTAATCGAATTTTTTTAATTATCACCGACGGTTTAGGAATTGGCTATGAACCCAGACAAGAAGAATTTGGTGATAAAGGAGCAAATAGTTTTTTACATGCTTCTGAAGTTTTGCCATTAAACATTCCTAATTGAACAAAATTAGGTATTACTGAAGTTGCACAAATAGCTGGACATGTTGCAAGAAACAAGCATCCATTAGCATATGTTGGCAAAATTTATGAACAATCAAATGCTAAAGACACATTAACAGGTCATTGAGAAATGATGGGAATTTTTACAAAAATCCCATGTCCATTATTTATTGATCATGGATTTCCCAAAGAATTGATTGATGAACTTTCAAAAGCATTTGATGGTAGAAAGATTATTGGTAATAGGCATGCATCAGGAATGCAAATTTTGGAAGAATTAGGCCATCAACATATGGAAAAAGGAGATATGATTGTTTATACTTCCCCAGACTCTACTTTGCAAATTTGCGGAGACGAAAAAACCTTAGGTATTGAAAAGTTAAATGAATATGCTAAAAAAGCAAGGGCAATTTGTTCATCAAGACCAGAGTGAAATATTGCAAGAGTTATTTCAAGGCCATTTGTTTTTGAAGATGGAAAATTTATTCGTACATTTAATCGTCATGATTTTGCAATTAAACCAACTGCACATCTTTTGCTAGAAGATTTGCAAAAAGCTCATATCGAAACAATCGGTGTCGGAAAAATTCATGATATTTTTTCAGGTATTGGTATTGATAAAGTATATGGCCCGGCATCTGATAACGAAAATATGGATATTGCAATTGATATTGCATCTTCAAAGTCACAAAATCAACTTATTTTTGTTAATTTAGTACAATTTGACAGTCATTTTGGGCACCGTAGAGATGCATATGGGTATAGTCAAAATATTTCAAATTTAGATGTTAAATTAGGAAAATTAATTAACGCAATGAAAGAAGATGATTTACTAATTATGACTTCAGACCATGGCAATGATCCAACATTCAAAGGTGCAGATCATACAAGAGAAGCATTGCCATTAACAATTTATTCAAAACTATTTAAACAACCTCATGTTTTAAAAACACCTTTAAAAGGGCTTGGAACTGTTGGCAATATTATTGCAAGAAACTTTAATGTTCCTTTAGTTTCAACCGGTGAAGATATTTTTGATGAGCTAATATAGTTTAAGGAAAGAATATGAAAGAAACAAATATTATTAGGTCAAAACAGCATATGAAAATGTCGATTTCAAGAAAAGTTTCACTTTGATGTGGAATTTTTATTATTAGCATTATTGCAATTTCTTTAATTAACGATTTATTATTTTATGATACTGCATTAAATGATGGAACATTATTGTTATTTAAGAAAAATTTGTCAATTGCTGAAAAAGCAGATTTAAAAAACGGTTTGATTAGTTTTTCTATGAGATTTACTTATTTAACAGTTCATATTAATGTTTTTATCGGTGCGGCGTTAATCAATTATGCGGTGAATAAGAAATTTCAAATTTTTGCTAGAAGGTTGAATTTTGCAATTACCTTATTCATTGTTGGTGTTGTGATTTATTGAATTTTTATTAGCATGGAATTACATAATCGTTTTAATAAAATGTCAGATGAAACTAAAAAATTTCATGAGTATTTACATGTCTTTGTATCTCATGGGTTAACCTTAATTATTGGCCTTGCGGGTTATGGCTTTGCAAAGCAAGATTTAGTTATGGTTAAAAAAGACGTTTGATATTCAACAATTTATGTTGCATTTTATATTATTTGCTATTTAATTATGTTTAGCATGTTATTTTCTAAAGCATATAATGGTACTGTTGGGACTTATGAACAAAAAATGGAAGCCGGGCATGATGCAACAAGATATTTATACCGTTTCATTGATCCAACTAGACCTTTATTTATGCAAAATCCAATTAAAGATGTTTCAAACAAACTATTGTGGACTAAGGCAATATTATTAGATATATTATTATTTGGAACATTGATTTTATCAACTCCTTTAACACAATTTTGCTTGCAAAAATTTTTACATATTAAAACATTTGCAAATGAAAAAGAATATCGTGAATTTAGAAATAATTTTAATAAATTGCAAAAACCTTATTTATCAATTTGTGAAGTTAAAAAAGAGTTAGAAGAATTTCAATATAATAAATAATATTAAGGAAGAGTATGAAGAAATTAGAAAAAATAACTCCACAAAAAGAAGACTTTTCAAGATGATATACTGATGTTATTAAAAATGGTGATTTAATGGCATATAGTGGTTCGAAAGGATCGATTATTTTCAAACCAATTTCATTTGCTATTTGAGATAACATCCACAAAAATTTAGACATTTTATTTAAAAAACAAAATGTTGAAAATGTTTATTTACCATTATTAATTCCCGAAAGTTTATTGCAAAAAGAAAAAGACCATTTGTCAGGCTTTAATCCTGAGCTTGCAACAGTAACCGAAGTTGGCGGTAAGAAACTTAATGAAAAGTATTTTATTAGACCAACAAGCGAGACTTTGTTTGGCGATTTTTTCAAAAATGAAATCGAATCTTATAATGATTTACCTTTAATTTATAATCAATGAGCAAATGTTTTAAGATGAGAAAAAACTACAAATCCATTTTTAAGAACACGTGAATTTATGTGACAAGAAGGTCATACAATTCATGCTAATGCTAATGAAGCTAAAAAATTAACCTTAGAGATGCTTAAAATTTATAAACATTTTGTTGAAAGCTATTTAGCTATTTATGTTTTAGATGGTTATAAAACAGAACATGAAAAATTTGCAGGTGCTGAATTTACATTAACAATAGAAGCTATGATGAAAGATGGCAAGGCATTACAATCTGGAACAAGTCATTATTTAGCTCAAAATTTTACAAAAGTATTTGATGTTAAATTTAAAAATAAAGTTAATGAATATGAATATGCTTATGGAACAAGTTGAGGATTAAGTACTAGATTAATTGGTGCATTAATTATGGCACATGGTGATGATAGAGGAATTGTAATTCCTCCAAAAATTGCACCTACACAAATTGATATTATTGAACTTTTTGCTTCAAAAGAACCAAAAGTTCATAAATTAGCATTACAACTTCAAAAATTATTATCAAAACAATTTAGTGTAAAAATTGATGATAGCGACAAAAACCCTGGATTTAAGGCTGCAAACTCTGAAATTCATGGAACACCTTTAAAAATCGAAATAGGGCCTAAGGATGTTGCAA
This sequence comes from Metamycoplasma salivarium, assembly GCF_900660445.2. Taxonomy (GTDB): domain Bacteria; phylum Bacillota_I; class Bacilli_A; order Mycoplasmatales; family Metamycoplasmataceae; genus Metamycoplasma; species Metamycoplasma salivarium. The sequence continues at coordinate 319,856 of NZ_LR214938.2, read as the reverse complement.
ATAATCAAGTAATTTTAGTTAGAAGAGACACATTAGTTAAACAAAATTTAGACATTTCTAATTTAAAAGATTTTGTAAAACAAGTTTCTAATGTTTTAGATGACATTCAAACTAATTTGTTTAATGAATCTAAGAAAAGAACATATGCTAATTTTATAGAAGCAAAAGATTTTGAAGAATTTAAAAAATACATTGCACAAAATAAGTGGGTTGTAACACATTTTGCTGGAAATGCTGATGATGAGCTTGCAATTAAAGAACAAACTGGTGCATCATCGAGATGCATTCCATTTGAATGTCCAATTAATTTAAAAAATAATAATTGTTTTTATACTGGTAAAAAAACTGATAAAATAGTAATCTTCGCAAAAGCATATTAAACTATATAATTTATAAAAAGGAGGCAGTTATGCTTGAAAAAACAACAAAAAAAGATTTAAATAATAGACATTTACAAGGAAAAGCAATTTTAGCTTTTAGAGCAACTTGATGTCCACCTTGCCAAATGCTTGGACCTGAACTTCAAACACTAGCTCAAAGATATCCAGATATTAATGTATTTGATGTTGATGTTGATAAAGACATTGAATTTGCACGTGAAATGAATGTTAATGGAATTCCTTCACTTTTCTATTACAAAGATGGAAAATTAGTAAATCAATCTGCTGGTTATATGCCTATGGAAGATTTACTAAAAATGTTTTAATTAAATAATTTAACTTACAAAGATTGCTATTAACTTAGTGATCTTTTTTAATACTTAAAAAATGCTTTTTTGTTTATAATGTTTTTTCTTATTTTTTTTGTTTTAAAAAAAGAAAAGAAAGGAAAAGTTTTGATAGAAAGCATTAGAAAAAAGCATCTAGCAGTTGCATTTACTTATCTTATTTTCGTTTTAACATTATGTATTGGTCTTGGGTTATTTGCATACTTTTATCTTAGTCTAAAAGTATGCTCAGAAATGATTAACTGAAAAATGATATATAAATTAAGTACATTAGATTTTGTACTATACATTTTTGTTATTTTGGTATTTTTAGCATTTATCTTATTTTATTCTTATGTAACTAATTGAATGTTTAAAGTATATAGAACACTTGCAAATTCTAGTAGACTATATATGCTTTTTGAAATGGTAGTTATTGCTTCTAAACTTTCTTTAATATATAGACTTTGATTAAAAAAACAAACTTTGAATGTTTTTTAATTTAACAAAAAGGAAAATGATAAAAACACAAATTAAGTTATATAAACAACTTGCGATTTATTATACTTTGAAAATAGCCATTTGAATTTATGCTTTGAATTTTTCTTACTTTGACTTTTGCTATTGTTGCAGTTGAAAAATTTGGAGTTAAATCATATTCATTACTGTTTACTATATTTTTAGTTTTGTTAATAGCGAGTGGAGTTTTATGTTTTACATTTCAAGTTGCCGAAAATATGAATAGAAGTCGAATATTAGCGAGATGAGTAATTATATATTAGTTTCCTATAAAAGTTTGGATAGCAAAGCATTTTATTTAACTGCTAAACTTGATAAATTATGTTATGCTGCAAACATTGATGAAAAAAATTTATCAAGTGATATGACATTATGAGTCTCAAAACAACTTATAGAAATAAAACAATATTTTGAATCTCAAAAAGATCCTATTTTACAAATTGTTACACCTAATGCTGATTTATTAAAAAACAAATTAACATCATTTAATGTAGAACAAGAAAACATTATGCAACTTGCTATTACGTTTGACAAGAAAAACATAAATTATTATGAATTGTTAGAAATATTAAAAGACGAAGAGAATTTAACATTTGTCACAAATGATTATTTCTTTAAATTAATCTTAATCGAATATCAAAAGGAAAACAAACTAAATAATAGTAACTGAACTTGCAACATTAAAGACTTGTTGCTATGGTAAAGAGAAACATTAAAATAATTTAAATGATTAATGGACTAAATGTTCTAACATTTCCACAAAAAATTTTATTTAAGATTAGTTAATTTAAAAAACTAAAGTAGTTCAAGTGCTTTACTTTGTCATGCTAGGCATGGCATTTTTTGATTTTATGTTCAACTTTCTCAAAATTTTCACAATCTTAAAATAAAGCGGGCCTTATTTTTTATAATTTAGTTATTCTTACAAAAGTGATAGTGACACTAATTTGTTTGAATAAAAAAATAAGGAGAAAATTAATGAAAAAATTCGCTAAATTGTTTTTGACATTAGGTGTTGTTTCATCTGCAATTGCTCCACTTACAATGGTAGCATGTGGAGATCCAAAACATCCTAAATCACCTACTGAATGAGTTGCTGATGTTAAAGAAAACTCAAAATTTAAATTGGAAAATACACAAAGCGTTCCAAAAATGGCCGTTATCACAGATGGTGGCGACTTAAATGATAAATCATTTAACCAATCTGCATGAGAAGGCCTTTTGAAAATTGCTAATCAAAACAAATTAGGTTTAGATAAATATGATATCTTTGAAGTTGCAGGTAGTGATTTTAGTGCTGCCTACAATGCTGCATTAGCTGGAGGATATAAATATTGAGTACTACCTGGTTTTATGCACCAAGCCGCAATTAAGGACTTTTACGCTAAAAATAAAACTGCAATGGAAAAAGCTGGAGTTACTTTAATTGCATTAGATTTTGATCTTAAAGGTGCTGATATTCCAGAAGGTCGTGGTATTTCATTAAACTTTAAAACCAAAGAAGGTGGATTTATGGCGGGTTATGCAGCAGCTAAATTTTTATCTTCAAACACTAATGAAAAAGATAGAACTGCCTCAACCTTTGGTGGTGGAGATTTTCCTGGTGTAACTGATTTTAATGAAGGATTTCTAAAAGGAATTCAACAATGAAATAGTGAACAAACTGACTCAAGCAAAAAAATTAAAATTACTGATGAAGTAATTGCATTAGATTCGGGTTTTGCACCTAATGATAAGATGAATTCTGTTATTAATGCAGTTTTAGCAAAAAATCCAAAACTGGTTTTACCTGTTGCAGGCCCTGCTACAAATATAATGACTAGCAAGGAAGAATTTAATACTAAATATGCTATTGGTGTAGACTCTGACCAAGCACTTACTGCTCCTAAAAATAAAGAAAGATTCTTTACTTCAATTTTAAAAAGAATTGGTCAAGCAGTTTATGATACATTAGGCGGATTATTAACTAATGACAAATCATTTATTGGTAATTATGAAGAAGGAAAAACTAATAGTTCATTAGTAAAAGGTGTTAAAGATGGGTGAGTTGGTTTAACTGATACTCACATTACAGGCGATAAACAAAAAGAAGCAGAAGATGCTTTAAATACTGCCAAAGCTAAATTTAATGGGTTAAATGAAGAACAACTTAAATGATTATTAGGTAATAAAGCTACCCAAAGTGGTGCAGAAATTGAAAAAGTTGTAGATAGATTAAAAGAAATTATCAAAGAAATTAACAAGAGAAATTAAAGAAAAGAATATTTCATAATATGAATGCTATTGAATTTGTTAATGTAACTAAACAATTCCCTGGCATCAAAGCAAATGATGATATTTCATTTGCAATTAAAAAAGGTTCCATTCATGCTTTGATTGGAGAAAATGGTGCTGGCAAAAGTACGCTTATGTCAGTACTATTTGGTTTATATGAACCTGATGCTGGCGAAATTTTAGTTAACAATAATCGTGTGTTTTTTAAAGGACCTAATGATGCTAATGCATTAGGAATTGGTATGGTACACCAACATTTTAAACTTGTTGATGTATATACTAATTTGGAGAATATTATTTTAGGTGCTGAATGAACGCATAATGGAATTATTTTAGATAAAAATATTGCTATTAAAAAAATTAAAGCCTTGCAAAATGTTTATGATTTACATTTCGATTTGAATCAAAAAAGTGGTGATGCAACTGTTTCAACTCAACAAAAAGTTGAAATTATGAAAATGCTTTTTAGAGATAATGAAATTTTAGTTTTTGATGAACCTACTGCTGTTTTGACTGATGAAGAAATTCAAGGACTTCTTAAGTCATTTAATATTTTTAAAAATGCTGGGAAAACAATAATTTTTATTTCACACAAACTAAAAGAAGTTGAACAAGTCGCAGATTATGCAACAGTGTTGAGACAAGGAAAAGTTGTTGGTAATTTTGATATGAAAAATGTAAAACTTTCACAAATAGTTGAAGCTATGGTTGGCTCTAGTGTTAAAAATATTGTTAACACGTTGGCTTGTGAAAGAAAAGATGTCATATTTAAACTAAATAACATTTCAACACATAAATTAAGAAAGAATTTGCATGATGTTTCATTTAAAATTCATGCTGGCGAAATTTTTGCAATTGCAGGCGTTGAAGGAAATGGACAAAATGAGCTTGAAGAAATATGTTCAGGTATGGTAAAACCAGCAAATGGAGAAATTAAATTAAATCTTAAAGATAAAGATGGAAATTTCGTTTCTTACAATATTACAAAAACTAATGTTTATAAAAGAAGTAAGATGAAAATGTCATATATCCCTGCAGATAGACATCATCATGGATTAATATTAGATTATAGTGTTGCTGACAATGCTATTTTAAGAAGATTATGAGATAAAGAATTTCAATTTCTATCTATTATTAAAAATAAAAATAAATTTGCATTTACACAAAAAATTATCGACAAATATGACGTTAGAGGTGCTAGAAAAGGAACAACATTGGCCCGTTCAATGTCTGGGGGAAACCAACAAAAATTTATTGTTGGTCGTGAAATTGAAACTGTACATGATTTTATTATAGTTGTTCAACCGACAAGAGGATTAGATGTTGGTGCTATTAATAATATTCACAGTGAAATATTAAAAGAAAAAGCTGCAGGCAAAGCAATATTATTAATTTCTTATGAATTAGATGAAGTTATTGCATTAGCAGATACTATTGCAGTTATTAATAATGGATATATTGTTACAACAAAAGATGCTAAACAAATTTCACGTGTTGAAATTGGTTCATATATGTCATCAAGTACATATGAAACTAAAGGAGGTGTGTAATGTCAACTAATGTAAATGAAAAAGCAAATCACACCTCTTTTGTTTCAAAACTAAAAGATTTTGGTGCAAAAATAAGAGGTTTTGTTAAATTAGATCAAACAAAAAAGGGTTGAAGAAAAGTTATGTCTTCAATTTGAGCAATTGTTTTAGGTCTAATTGTTGCAATGATTTTTATAGCAATTGTTTCAAAAAACAATCCATTCTTGTTTTTTTCACAAATTGTTAAAGGTTTTGGCAGCTATTCATTGCCTACTTTTTACAAATATTTGCTAATTTTTGGATTTTCTGGGTTGGCATGTGCTATTGGATTTAAGTCAGGATTATTTAATATCGGTATTAGTGGTCAAATGATGATTAGTGCAATTTTCTCATTTTCAATGTTTGTAACACTAAATAAAAAAAATTTGGGCGCCGATATGTTGTTTTTAGGTCTAATTGGAACTATTGTATTGTCATTTTTAGTTGCAATGTTAGCTGGAGCATTGAAAGCTTATTTAAATGTTCATGAAGTTATAACAACCATTTTGCTTAATTGAATAATTGTTTATTTAGGCTCATTTATTTTTTCTTCACATTCAAATGTATTTTCTGCTGATAAAAAAGCGACATTTATTTCAAGTGAATATACGGGAACTGCAAAAGGTGTATTTTCGATAAGCGATCAAAATGTAACCTTATTTATGATTTTAGGGTTTGTTTTATTGTTAGTATCAGTTTTTGCATTTTGATTTATTTTAAGATTTACCACAACTGGCTATAAAATCAAAATGTTAGGAATTTCAAAAACTAACGGAAAATATATGGGCGTTAATGACAAATTATTAACTATGTTAGTTATGGGATTTTCTGGTGCATTAGCCGGTCTTGCTGGATTTTATTTATATATTTTTAAAGAAGGAACATTTGTTGATGCCGATGTTTTACAACCATTAGGTTTCGAAGCAATCGCAGTATCTTTATTGGCATTAAATTCACCAATTGGTGTCTTGTTTACTGCAATTTTTTATTCAACTTTATATAATGGAACAATTTATATCACTTTATATCCATTAAGTTTGAAAGCAGATTACATAAAAATTATTACTGCATTAATCTTATATTTTGCTGCAATTTCACAAATTCTTATGACATTTAAACCAGGACAATTTTTATGAAAATTGTGCATTAAAATGTCATATAAAAAATACTGGTTGTTACTAAAATTAAGATTTATTAAGAGAAAAATTGCAAATTTAGATAGAAATTATGAAGTTAACATGCATAAGATTCGTATGAATATTTGCAAAGCAAATGAAGAAGGTATGTTAAACAAAGTTCAACTTCTAACTAAGAAATATGAGAATTTAAAAACAAAATTATTAATTCAAGAGGACTTCTTAACAAGAAAAATTGCAAAATATGATGAATTTGATGTTTTAAATGTAAAAATTAACCAATTAAAATTAAATAATAAGTATTTGTATGCAGTAAATAAAATTCAAATTAAAGAATATTATGCTACAAAAATTTCTTTGGTTAAAAAGTCAACTGTCAATGATAAAAATCAAAAGATTTTAGAACTTAAAAAACAAAGAAAACAAGATTTAATGTCAATTAATCAAAAATTAACTTCAGATTATGAAAAAAATAATCACCAAGTTAAACAACTAATTGATGAAAAACAAAGATTATTAAATCAAATTAAATCATTAAGTTTAGACACTACTATAACATTTCAATGTGACATTAAACAATTTGAAATCAATGAAATGTCAAATCAACAAAAATTGCAAGCACTTAAAAAAGAACACAATCTTCACAAAGACTCATTTTTGCAATTAGCAATTAATAAAAATATGACAAGTGCACAAACTCTTGAACAATTTTCACAAATTGCTGCTAAAAAAAGAGAATATGATCATAAATCTTATGAATTAGGCAAGTATGAAAATGTTGATATAAAACAACAACATCGTGCTATTATGAGAAATATTTTACTTGATTATAAAAAACAAGTTGAAGCGCTTTATCAACAATTTATGAATGAATATTTTTATGCATATTTTAATGCTAAAGGAGGTAAACAATAATGCCAGATGGTTTACTTTCAAGCATTTACAATTACTTAATTATTTATTTTGTAATATTTGCAATTAGTTCAATTAGTGGAATGTTTAGTGAAAGAGTTGGTATTGTTAATATTGGCATTAACGGAATGATGGTGATAGGTGCTGCAACTTATTTAGTGTTTACACAACAACTATATACTTGATTTGGCTCTAAGTCAATTGGAACAAGTCCATGGTGACAAATTGTTGGTATGTTATTTGCAATGATTTGCGCTGCATTATTCTCATTGCTTCATGGTTTTGCGACTATTAAATTAAAAAGTGACCATACAATTTCAGGATTTTCAATTAACTTATTAGCTTTTGGAATTGCACTTATTTTATTAAACATTTATGGAAATAATTCGAAAGCACCAAAAATGCTAGTTGAAGAATTAAGATGATCAGTAAAAGATTCTAAAGGCTTTATTTGAGAAATATTTTCACTTAAAACTTTTATTGTGATTGCAGTTATTGTAGTGTCTTCTATTATGCTATATAAAACAAAATGAGGACTTAGATTTAGAAGTATTGGTGAAAATCCACAAGCAGCTGATGTTGCCGGAATTAATGTTAATAGTTACAAATGACAAGGTGTAATTATATCAGGTGCATTGGCAGGAATTGCAGGTTCTTTCTTTGCTCATTCATTTTCCGCGGCATTTAGAGGTGATGTTAATGGATTTGGATATTTAGCATTAGCAATTATGATTATGGGTCAATGAAATGTTGGAATTATTGCTTCAATTTCATTTGTTTTTGCATTATTATATTCATTTGCATATACAACACCAAACTTTTATTTAAATCTTAAACCATTACGTGATTTATTCTTAGTTATTCCTTATTTCCTAACTCTAATTATTGTTATTGCAACAGCCAAAAAATCACATGCACCTGCTGCTTCGGGTATTGCATATGATAAATCTAAGCGATAAACTTCAAACCTTTATTTCAAGTGGTACATCCACTTGTTTTTCAACTTTTTTATAATATATAATTTTTTCTATGAAAAAAAATTATTGAAGCAATTAAAAAGAAACATATTCTTCAAATTCTATTTTACGTATTATTAATTGTTACTTGGATTTTTATTGCAATAACTTTCTTTATGTTTTATGTTAAAGAAAATGCTCAAATGAAAATAAACTCACAAGGAAAAGCTACGAAACATTGCCATCAATTACATTTGTAGTATATTATTGCTTTTTAATAATATTCACTTTATTAATTCTGCATCATATAACTATTTTGAATCTCACTATTTTAAGCTATGTGCAACTAAAAACTGGATGTATAAAAATGTATAAATTATTTGAAATTGTCAAGTGAGCAAGTAGAATTTCTTTGCTCTATAATTTTTCAATTAAAAAATCATATATTAGTTTTTTTATCAGTGAGTGGGGGATAATAATGAAAAGTAATTTAATTAATGAAAAGAAAAATATTGCCTATACTTTTTAATTCAATCTTTTTGCATTTATAACTTTTGTATTTACTATATTGCTTTTTGGAACTACCTTGCTAATATCACTTAAAATCAGAATGAATTTATTATTTATATTGCAATTATTTTCTACTATTGCTTTATTAATTTCGGCATTAATGTTTTATTATTTGTATACAAAATGTCAAAAAACATTGCTTTTACATATGCAAAAAATGATTATTTGTTTTTACCATTAACTAACATTAAAAAAGATATATTTTACAATGCTGCAAAGTATAAAAATTTAAGTTATATTCCTATATTTGATAATGTTTTGATTTTCAAAAAACAATCTAAAATTCTTCCCATAAATTTTATAAATTATTTCATTGAACAAAAAAATCCAATTTTAAGAATTAAGGAGAAAGATGTTTATTCTTTAATTTCTCAAGAAACTTTTAATATTCAAGTTATAAATTTGGACGAGATTAAAATTACATTTGATAAGAGCAGTATTGATTACTATAATTTGTTAATAGTTCTAAAAAATATGTGTAATTTAGAATTTACTACCAATGATTTTTTATTTCAATTAATTTATGAAGAATTTGTTAATGAAAATAAATTAAATGATTTATGAAAATGCTATAAAGTTAATTTATTAGAATGACAAAAATTATCATTTGAAACAAATTAATCTTTTGTTTAATTTCAAATATAAATGTATAATTCCTAATTATGTTTTTTAAACCTGAAATTTATTTTATTGACTTAGATGGTACAACATTAGACCTTCCTAAAAAATCACAAAAAATTAGTGATAAAAATTTAAATGCTATTAAAAAAATGAACGAAACAACACCCATTGTATTTTCAACTGGTCGTTCTAATTCTGAATTTGTTATGAATTTAGCAAAACAAACAAATTGTAAATATGTAATTTGTCAAAATGGTGGATTAATTGTTGACATCAACAACAACATTTTGAAAAAATATGAAATCCAAAAAGATGATGTTTATGAAATTGAACAATTACTAAAAAAAGAAAAAATGCTTTTTATTTTAAATTCAGGACATACAATTTATGGTACTACTGCTAAATTACGTTTTATAAGTATTTGAGCAAGAAACATAGAAAAGAAATCATATGACGAAATTCCACGTGCTACTAATGCAACAAAAATCTTGACTTTTGGAAAAACAAAAAAAGGTATAAGAATGTTAAGAGATTTACTTTTAGAAAAATTTATAAACATTGCTGTTCACATTGTTTCAAAAGGCTATGCTCTAGAAATTACTAATCAAAATGCAACAAAAGGCGAAGGCGATTTATTTATTTGCAAATTGCTTGACATTGACCCTAAAAAAACAGTTCATATTGGTGATTCTGGCAATGATGTTGTTACAAAATCATATATTGGTGCTTTTGTTGCTATGGGTAATGCAGTCAAAGATATTAAAAAACAAGCCACAGAAGTTGGGCCTAAATTTAAGAGAGCTGGACTTGCTAAATTATTCAATAAAATTCAAGAAAGCAACTAATGTTAAGTACTTTTTTAAGTATTTTATTTTTTATTAAGTAGTGATTTTCCAATCATTTCCTTAGGTTTTTCAATCTTCATATAATCTAATATTGTAGGAGCAACATCACACAAACTTCCATTTTTCAAGTTAACATTTTTGTCACTACAAATAAACATAACGGGGCTCGTTGTATGCTTTGTTGCAGGATTTCCATCTTTATCTTCTGTTATCTCTGCATTTCCATGGTCTGCGGTAATAAATCATGTAACATTTTGTGAGTTTTTGGTTATATAATCTAAAATTCTTTTAAATTGGCTATCTAAAAATTCTATTGCTTTAATAGTAGCATTTAAATTTCCTGTATGTCCTACCATATCAGGATTTGCATAATTCATAATAACAAAATCACATTGTTTAATTTTTTTCAATAAAACATCTGTAATTTCTTTTGCTGACATTTGTGGAAAATCAGCAAAAGAATTAGCCTTAATACTTTCTACTAATATCCTTTCTTCATTTTGATAAATGATATCTTTCCCACCATCCATAAAGAACGTTACATGTGCATATTTTTGTGTTTCAGCAATTCTTAATTGCTTTAAATTTGCATTTTGTATAACTTCACCAATAGGGTTTTTAATTTTCATTTCTTCAAATGCTATTAAGCTGTTTATTCCTTCATATTTCATAAGTGAAACAAAATTAGCGATTTTAACTTTAATAGATGGAACATAATCATAAAGTTTAGAGCCAATAAACATATGTGATAATTGTCTTGCTCTATCTGGTCTAAAATTAAAGAAAATTATTGAATCATTATCTTTAGCAAATAAACCATTTTTTAATTGAGCAGGCATAATAAATTCATCATAAATTCCTTGCTCATATTGTTTTTTGATATAAGTTTCTATATTATCAATTACATTATTTGATTTACCGATTAAAGTTAAATAAGCTTTTTCATTTCTTTCAAAAATTTTGTCACGGTCCATTGCATAAAATCTACCGCTTACTGAGGATAGTGTGTAGTTATATAATTTAAGTTTATCTTCTAATTTTTGTAATGAAGGCAAAATTGATTTTAGTTTAACATCACGTCCATCACCAAAAATATGGACTGATACTTTTTTTAAACCTAAATTATGTGACATATCAAGCAAAGCAAACAAATGATTTTCATGTGAATGAACTCCACCTGGACTTAATAAGCCCATCAAATGTAAAGTTGTATTGTTTTTCTTAACATCATTCATTACTTTTAAAAGAACATTATTTTTTTCAAATAAGCCATCTTCAATAGCTTTGTTAATTAATGATAGACCTGTATAAACTATTCTTCCAGCACCAATATTTAAATGTCCAACCTCACTATTTCCAATTTGTCCTTTTGGAAGTCCAACATATTCGCCTGATGCTTGCAAAACACTATTTGGAAAGTTTTTAAATAAATAATCAAAAGTTGGATGAGATGCTAAAGCATAAGCATTTCCTTGTTTTTCTTCTTTTAAACCCAAACCATCAATAATTGTTAATATAATTTTTTTATTAGCCATATGAATTCCCCTGTAAATAACACTATAAATAATTATATTTAGTGCTAGGACTATTTTTAACATTTTAAAGTATAATTTTAAATAAAACTTAATGCTAGGAGTGATGTGATATATGTTGATATATGAAAAGAAAAATAATGAAATAATTAAATTAGAAAAGAATGAATTTGAATCAGAAAAAGATTTACAAAATTTTGTTGAAAAAAATATGGAAAAATTGTTTTCAATTAAATTTATTAAATCTGAATTCCAAATTGATAAATATCGGTTTGATTCTGTTGGATTTAATAAAGATGAAGATTGAAATTCATTTGTAATTTTTGAATACAAAAAAAGCCAAAATTATTCTCTAATTGATCAAGGCTATGCATATTTAAACACTGCACTTGACCGTAAATCCGAATTGATTCTTTTATATAATGAGATTTTTAATAAATCGCTTAGAGTAAATGATGTTAATTGAGAAAATATTAGAGTATATTTTGTTTCACCAAAATTTACCATTTATCAAAGAGATGCAGTACAAGAAACAATGCCATTTGAACTTTATGAAATAAATCAATATAGTCAAAATATCATCACAATATCTAAATATAATTCCAATTTTTACCAAAAGAATGGTAATAACAAATTTTCAAATGATACTAAAAACAAAATTATTAATAAAGTTAATCATGAAGTAAAAGTTTATAGTGAAACTTATTTTTTAAATAGACTTTCTTCTGATATGAAAGATTTGTATTTTGAATTAAAAACCAAAATTTCGGAACTACCTAATGTTGAATTTACACCACTAAAAGTTTATCTAGCAATTAAAGTTAACAATCGCCCTTTATGTTCTTTTGTTTTTAGCAATAACACAATTAAAATTGCCTTGTCAGCTCGAACTAATGAAATTGAAGATTATAGAAAACTAGTGGTTGATTGATCAAATATAGGACATTGGGGAGTTGGAAATGCAATGTTTGAGCTTACTAACGAAGATGATTTAGAGTATGCAATGTTTTTAATTAAACAAACTTATAATTTAGTTACAAAAGATAAAAAATAGTGTAGAACCATTAAAATACTGCAAATAGTTTAAAATTTATAAAAAAAGGAGAAAATATGGCAAAAATTATAAATTTAAATATGGCAAATAACAATGATACTGTAATCTTTGGGCTTGAAAATTCATGAGAATTAGCAAAAAACATTGGTCTTTCAATTAATAAAGAAATTCATCCAGTAACAAAAGTAACATTTGCTGATGGTGAAAGACTGTTATCTTCTGAAATTACAACAAGAAATAAATCAGTTTACATAATATGCAATACAGCAAAACCTGTCAATGATAATATTATGGAACTTTTAATTTTCATTGATTCATTAAAAAGAGCATCAGCAAAATATATTACTGTTGTTATGACATACTATGGCTATGCAAGGCAAGATAGAAAAGCAGCAGGACGTCAACCAATTTCTGCAAAATTAATTGCTGATTTATTAGAAACTGCAGGTGCTACTAAAGTAATAGCAATAGATTTACATAATCCTTCTATTCAAGGCTTTTTTAATATTCCAGTTGATGATTTAAGAGGTCAATTTATTTTTTCAGCTGAACTTAGATCAAGAAAAGAAAATTTTGTTATTGTATCGCCAGATCATGGTGGTGCTGTTAGAGCAAGACAATTATCAGAACTTTTAGATCATGGTGATGAAATTGCAATCATAGACAAAAGAAGAACTGGACCTAATCAATCAGAAATCATGGGTGTTTTAGGCAATGTAAAAGACAAAAATGTCGTTATTTATGATGATATTATTGACACAGGTGGAACTATAATTCATGCAGTTAAAGCTTTAAAAGAACAGGGAGCTAAAAAAGTTATTGTTGCTGCAACTCATGGCCTTTTTTCAAAAGGTTTCGATATGTTTGAAAATGATAAAGATGTTGATGAAGTAATAGTTACAGACTCAGTAAATCATGATCATTTAAAGAACTACAAAAAATTAAAAATTCTTTCACTTGCAAAATTCTTAGGACTTGTAATTGAAGCAAATATTAATAAAACTTCGATTACAGATGTTTATTATGCTTACGGTCAAAGACACAAATAATTTATTTAAGAAATTTTTACCTGAAAATTCTGATGAAATTAATGAAATGCTATATCAATATTATGTTTTGATCGAAACAGAAAATCAAAAATATAATTTAACTGGCTTTCATAATGAAAAACTAATTTTAGAAGGAATTATTGAATCAATTTTAGTATTTAAAGAAATAAATCAAAAAGTTTGTGATTTAAAATCTAAATATATATTAGATATTGGCGCAGGAGCAGGATTTCCCTCTTTACCTTACTATATATATACAAACCAAAACTTTAATTTAACAATTTATGAGCCTCTTAAAAAAAGATGCGTATTTTTAGAATTGGTTAAGCAAAAGCTAAATCTAGGAAATTTAACTATCAAAAATATTCGTGCTGAAGATTCTTCAGAGTTGGAAAAATTTAATTTTATTACAGCTAGAGCTGTTAGTGAACTTAAAAATTTAATTCAAATTTCTTACCATTTAGGTAAGTTAAATAATTGCATATTTTGTTTTTTAAAGTCTAATAATTATTTGAAGGAATTAGAGAATTCTCAAAAATACATTAAAGAATTAAATTTGCATATAAAAACATTGGAAATAATTTGCAACAATATAAAAAATGTCATAGTTTATTATCAAAAAGAAAAGCAAACTCCTAAAGACTATCCTAGAAAGTGAAGTCAAATTATAAAATAGTAAAATTTATGCAGAAATGCATTTTTTTATGCTTTTTTGTATATTAAATTAACTTTTTGACAATAAAATGACAAGATTTTTCTTAAAAAAAATGTAGATTAGGTTTAATAAATAAGATCGGTTTTGATCATATTTGTTAAATAGTCATACACTTATTAAATAAATTTAATAAAGGTATAATTATATTTACTTTTGCTCAAACAAGAATGGGGAGATATGGGAAGATTATTTAAGGAAGTGTTTAAATCACTTGCTAGAAATAAAGTAACCTTGATTTGTTTAACAATTCTAATTTTTTTAACATCAGGAATTTTTACTTTATTTTTTGACATTAAAACAAGTTATACAAATACCATAAATTCATATGACAAAATTTCTAGACTACACGATTTATCTGTTGATCTAGATGTTAATTCTTCCGGTCTCGCTCCAAATGGCGGTTTTGATCAAATTGATGATAAAAACAAAAGTTCAAAAACTGCAAGTAAATTTAAATGAACTACGGCTGATAATAGTGTAGATTTCTCACTGACTTTCCCACAAGGTAGTGAAAAATTTATTCAATTAAAAGCAAATATGTTTGGAGCTTCAACACCTAATTTTTCACATCCTGATTACTATATAAAAGCTCAAGATTTTATGGATTTTTTCTTAAAATCTAAAAAAACAGGTTCAGGAATTGAATTTGAAATTAATAAATATGATGCTTTATCAAATATAAAAGAAAGTCAAAATGTTACATTTGACCATGCTAAGAAATTTTCATTGTCCGGCAATCACGAATATAAATTTGATTTGTATAAAAAAGAAGGCAATAGTTTTATTCCTTTAACCAACAAAATTACAGCTACAAAAGATGATACTTTTAATTTAGATAAAGAAATGTCACTGAATGACATTACTAGAATATCTTATACAGGTGATGGCAAAGGTGAATATGCAATTAATCCTATCTCAATGTATTTGAATGTCAAAACTAAAGAAGCAACTTTTGATATTTCAAAATACAATGAATGAAAATCAAAAGGGTTGGCTTATGTATTAAGTGGAGATGATGTTTTAAAAGCATTAGGTTTTGAAAAGCAAAATGACCAATGAAAATATAAAGCTACAAATCAAGCAAATGCAGATTTAAAATTGCAAAGTCCAACTTCAACAGATAATGATATAAAAGGAACTGACAAATTAATTTCTACTTTTAAATTAAAAAATTATTTACAAGATAAAAATCTTTCGGTCGACGAATACATAACCGAAACAGTTTTCAAATCAACAGGTACAAAAACTGATTATGAGCTTCCTAAGGAATGAATTAGACGTCATAGAAAAATAGGTTCATATAATTGAAATCGTTATGTTATGAACTGAAATGAAGCAGATAATGAAAAAGATTCGAATTGAAAAGGATCTTACTTTAAGTTTATTAGATATTTGAAAGATGAATTGCCTGATGTTTATAATGAGCTAAAATACTTTTCGGTATGAACAAAAACTATTGAACACAAGTATCTATTTGGAAATCAAGATAATAATCAAGAAAAAGCTGAATCTGAAACAACAAAAATTAATTATGGCAAAGATGAGCACAAACATCAATTTGAAAATCCTTGAAGTGGAACTCCTTTATCTCAATTAGTTGATAGAAATTGACAAAACATTAATTATAGTAATATTGATGACATAGAAAAAGCTATCGATAAAAAATATAAAGAAGCATTAGACGATCCAACAAAAATTGATTTCAAAAACTATATTGAAGCAAAACTAAAAAAAATAACTGATACTAATGAGTTTAAATCAAAACAAAATACAATTCATGATGGCACTTTAGAATATGCTAGAAAAGTTATTATTGAAGAATTAATAAAAGAAGTTGGCCGCGAAAATTTAGGTATTAGACAAACAATGACAGTTGAAACTGTTAATGAATCTGATAGCAGTAAAAACGTTTTTCATTTTATTAATACTGGCGATGAACAAACTAGAATTAGGGGTTTAATTCAAAATGTTGGAAAAATGCAAAATGAACATTTTAGAAAGACCATTTTAAGTTCATCAATTTCTAATAAAAACACTGATGATTTTATATTAAAACCAACAGATCCTAATTTGATTAAAAAAATTCCTTCAGTTTATACTAAAGAAATTATTAAGGCAATTTTTGATAACTATACACCTGATCCAAACTATTTTACACCGGATATTAGGTTTGAAAGTTACTATGATTTTTATGAAAAAACACAAATTCCTAGATTAATGACTAATAAAAAATTGCTTGCTTTAACAACTGCTGAAACTGAAAATACAAGTCGTGGTGCATCATTAGTTGGTGCAATTGCATTGGCTTCAAAAGATAAATATATATTCCTTAAAAAAGGAAAATTAGATGAATATTCAAATAATGAAGTTTGAATGAAAGCATTAATTGCCAATGCAAAAGATTATATGACTTTAGATGAACTATATGACTATCTAGTTGCAAATAACTACACAATTAGAGGTGAAATTGGAAAGAATGGGTGAGCTTGAGTTAATCCACAATATAAAAATGCTTATTCACTTCCAGTTGCCTTTGGTGCAATTAATAGCCAAATTACTAATGACATTATTCAAAACAAAACTATAAGAACCTTACTAAACGCTGCTAAAGAAGTTATTCTAGAAAGCGATTTAGGAAAAGTTTTATCTAGTGATGATGTTGAATTAATTGCTGATGCTGCAATTAGTGCAATTGAAAAAAATGACTATCACACATTACTTGCAACTTCTAAATCAAATAGTAATTTATTATTAAAAGTTTTATTTGATTTACTTAATAATGTTTTAGAAAATGTTAATGGACGTGCTGCAAATAACTACAAATATTTAAATATTGGTGGCAATTTGTTTATGCAAAATGTCTTTACCAAAATAATTAATTATTTTAAAGACAAATATGAATCATCAATTTCAAACGATGGCATTCAAATTGCAAATACTAAATTAGCCTCAGAATTTAAGAAAATTTTAGGTTTATTTAACATAGACTTTAATATTATTCCAGGACTTAACATTGGATTCGCAAAATTATTTGATTATCTAAAAGAAAATGGTGTTTCACAAATCTTTGATGTTTTAAAAGAATTAATTAATGCATTAGATTTTGAGAAATTCTCAAATTCAATCCAAGATTGATATAAACAACATCCATATCGTAATTTTGGTGCAACAAATGTTGAATATTGAGTATTGTCAAGAGATCGTATAATTGCAAACTTTATTAAATCAATTGATGATTATAAATTTAAAACTGCATTAAAAAGTTTTATTAGTTTAGTTGATTTTAACAAGATTTTAAATCCTCATTTAGAATCAAGTCTTTTCAAAAAATGAGAAAAAAATACCAAACAATCTCAACAAGAAATTAATGATATGAAATCTTTCTTTGAAAGATTAAGCACTAAAAAAGCTATTAATAATTCAACTACTGACAATTACTATAACAATATTAATGAAGGATTAACTGAACTATTTAACATTATTGATGTTAACAAATTTGCTTCTGCTTTAGAATCATCAATTAGACATATTAAACATCCTGTGCAAGCTAATGGTAAGGTATATGAAAACTTTAACACTGAAGCTTTAAATGATATCGAATATTTAGCTTCATTTATATCTTCAATTACGCAGGGTGATAATACGAATATTAATGGGAAAGTCTATGCATTGCAAGATGCAATTATCAAGATTTTAAACTTATCAAATGAAGTTGAACACTCAGCTATTTTTGACAAGCTAAAATTAAATATGCCTAAAAAATCAGATAGTAAAATTTCTATCTTTGACATTCTTAACTTAACAAAATTTGATTTGTTTAGTAATTTAAATTCTTCTCCAAATCAAAATAAGGTTGATGAAAGTACAATTAATCCATTTGATCTTTCAAAAATTAAAAATATTTTGGCTAAAGTTGAATCTGCAATTGAAAATAATAAAAAAGTTTCACTAACAGAAATGGAACTTAAGTTCTTAAAAGATAATGTTATGGTGCAAGAAGATGAACTTAGCACATTATCTAAGATTAAAGAAAAATTACAAAATTACATTACCTTAGTTTCTAAGCTTTATCAAAGCAAAACTGATGGTTACAATTTAGATGATGATATTAATGCTCAAACGTATGGTGATTTAGCATTTAAATCAATGCAATTTGATAAAAATACAACAATTCAAAATAAAGCATTGTTAGAAACATTGCATTCAACAATTGGTAATTTATTAAAAAATACCTTGAAATTAATGAGTGGAAATGATGCTCGATTTGCTAATAACGCTATGAATTTATTTTCAATATGGATTAAATTAGCTTATGAATTTTCAAATATTGGTGAAACAACAACCTATACAAGAAAAAATCTTGAAACTGGAGTCAATGAGCAAATTACTGAAATTAAAAGGGATTTAACCCTTGCTCAAATTTCAAACATTTTACAAGGTCTACTTGAACTTACCCAAAAAGATGAAATTGCTTCATTAATGAAAAATTATGAAAAAGTTATCAACAAAATCCCTGGAATTGGAATTTTAGGTTCAGATAATCAATATAATTCAAAAACATTAAGTTTAGCATATGCGCATGCTGAAACATCATTAGCAGCTAAATTATTAGAAAATGCAATTAAAAATGGTTCTGAATTCACAAACTTCTTCACTAATCTAAAGAATAATGGTATTAAAGATAAAACTATTGAAAATATTAAAAATCTTTTGCTAAAACATAAAACTGAATTTACATATTCTTTAGGTTATGTTGCTTCTCAATCTGGAAATATTGAAGGAACTATTCCAACAAATTACTTATCAGTGATTAAAGAATTTGTAAAATCATTTCTTCCTTCAGAAAATGCGAATAAACTTCAACCATTAGCAAATTCATATTATGATTTAGAACTTCTATATAAATTAGCGTTAGATTCTTCAAAGACTTCTGAAATATTATCAGTTTTAAATGTCTCACGTGCATTATTAAATCCATTGCTTATGATGTCATTTCCACAAGTTTTTGCATCATATTTATTATCAAACAATCCAAATGAAGGAAATATTGCATATGCTATCAAACAACTATTTGGTAATTTAAATAATTTATCTACTAGAGAAATTCAAGAATTAATCACCCCATTGTTTGATAAATTTGTTCCAAGCCGTAAAATTTTATCAGAACAAAGTGATGCAAATATTCGTTTAGATATGTCATATTTCTCATATATTGTTAACCGTAAATTTAAAGACAAAGATGACAAAGACTTTATTTTATGAGATATTAACATCACTCAAGCGCTAAAAAAACTTTTGGCAAGAATTATTGAACCTATTTCAATTTATAACTACATTTCATATACTGATGCAGGCGCTTATTTAGCTAAAGTAAATTATGGCTATCTAAGTAAAAATAAAAAAGAAGTTTATCAAGGCGATGTTTCAAAATATTTATCTAGTCCAATTGAGATGGAAAGATTTATTAAATCATTACCCGATAAATATAAAGTCAAAATTAACTCAATTGAATATTTAATTATTGGTGAAGAAACAACCGTTGATTATTTATATCCTGTTACAAATGAAGAAAATTTACAAGTTGATACTAAAAATCAAGCGCTTTTATATGTTAATCAAAAAGGTTTTGATAGAATGCGTTCTGCATATCCAACTTTTGCACTAAAAGAATATGTTTTAACAAAAGCACCTAGCCAAAAAGGTAAATTTGGCAAAACTATCTATGAAAAAGGTAAATCACCTACTGAACTTAGAGATAAATTTAACAAATTCGTTTCATCAATTACCGGTTCAAATACGAAAAAAGCTTATTTGAATAACGAAACTGACCCGATCAATCCTGAACGTATGATTAGAGTGATTACAGTTAGAAAAATTGTTGACACAATTAGAAATGCAACAATTTATCTAATTACCTTACTAATTGTTTTAATTGCATTTATTGTTTATTTCATTATCAAAAGATATATTGAAGCAAGAAATAAAGTTATTGGAATATTGCGTGCGCAAGGATATAAAACAACAGAAATTGCTTTATCATTCTGTGCATTTGGTTGAATTCCAACTGGGGTTGGCTGCTTATTTGGTTATATTGTCGGACTGTTATTACAAAAACCAACAATGAATATTTTCTCAAGCTATTGAACATTACAGAATGTTGCAATTCCATTCCATTGGTTTACGATGTTAATTACGATTATTATTCCATTGATTGCAGTTAGTGCATTAATATTTATTATTACCCAAATTTCAGTCAAAAGAAAAGCTATTGAACTTATGAGTGGACTTGTTGAAGTTTCAATTGGTAATATTTCTCAAAAAATTTCTTCAATCTTTAGACGTGCGACAATTAAATTCAAATACATACTTGCAATGGCAATTAATAACTTCTGAAAATTAATTTCATTAATGTTAGCATTCTCAACAACTTCTTTAATTTCAATGTTCTTTATGTCTTCAAATAATACTTTTAATAAATCTATTTCACAAACATATCAACATAGAAATTATCGTTACAAACTTGATTTAGAATCCCCAACAACTGAGGGTGGGCCATATATTCCTTATAATCGAAATGATATTGAAAGATATTTATATGTTCCTAATGATTTAGCAGGAGGTAGCTCGACAACCTCAGGTTCACAATTAGATTATGCTAATCCGAACTTCTTACGTCCTGGTTATTCATTTAACACAGATGTTATTCAAAGAAGATATGATCCAACTGTTTTAACAAAATCATCACTTGATATTTTAATGGATTTATCAGTTGAACTATCTCCTTGAGATATAACATATGCAAATATGCCTGAAACTCAAAGAGCTAGAATTGCTGAGATTTTCAAGCGTGTATTATCGAAAATGGAAGCAACACAAAATATTTTCACCTCAAATGCAAATAATACAGGCCCTGATGGCAAAATTTGTGTAATCGATCCTAAAAAATATTTAGCGGACAAAAAAGCTGGAAAATTAGAAGATCTAACTAACAGAAAGAGTTATTTTGCTTATATGAGTGGGAATGGAATTGACTCAAGTGATGATGCTAAAAACAAAAAATTCAAATTTGTTGAATGAGATCCAAACTTGCAACAATATCTAAAACCCATTGATGTTACAACTGCTAAATATCGTCAAGAATATCGTAATTTCTTAGTTAATGCATACAAGAAAATTGATTTATTAGATTTCTTTGTTTCATTTGCTGGTATTTATTGGAATGAAAACTCAAATGAAAAATATACCTACGCATCAACTGAAATTAATGGCAAAAACCATCGCTTTTATGGATATGATGTTGAAAGTAGATTTATTAGAGCGTATAGTGCTTATGGTGAAGATTTAACTAAAAAATTAGCTAATTATAATTGAAGCAAAAATGAACCAATTCCATTATTAATTAACCAAGTTGTCGCAAAACAATTCAATTTAGGTGAAGGTTCTGAACTTAGTGCCGAAATGCTAAATCATGTTGATAGATTTGCATGAAGATCATTGAATTTAGATGAATCTCACAAACCAAAAACTAAATATACTTTCAAAGTTATTGGAATTTCTAACACTTATATTAACAATGAATTTATCACAAGAAAAGACATTTTAGACAAAATTTTAGGTTATGACACTTTATCTAAAAGACTTCAAGATGCTAGAAAAGAAGAACTTCAAGCATTATTATTAAAAAATCCTAAAAATGCTGCACAAATTACCAAAGCATTTAATAAAAAATATGAAGCATTTAATGGAATTTTGTCTAATGACAAAACACCAGTTCAAACAATTGACACTTTAACAACTTATTCTTCTTTAGGCTATTGAGGTGCTATGTCTTCATACGATGTTGATAATGAACCTGATAGTTCGATATGAGATTTCTTTAGAAGAATCTTTGTTTCAGATCCTTCTCAAAAATTTGTTTCAGTTTATGAACATATTGTTAATTCATACAATGAAGCACATAATACTAATTTAGATTACAAAGAAACATTGAAAAAATTAATGAATGTTGATGATGCTAAATTAGAATATTATCGCACAACTCCATTAAATCCAAATCCTTCTGATTTAAAAGCAGCTAGAGAGATTTTAACTAAATTCTTTGGTAGTGAACAATCATCAATTTATGGTAAAAACATAATGTATGGTTCTTCATTTAATGTTGATAGTAAGGATATTGAAGCTGGATTTATTAGTGGAATTTCATCTACAGCAAACACTGTTTTAACTTGATTTATTATTATTTCATTTATTATTGCAATTATTATCTTAGTTGTAATTACTAATATTATGATTACTTCAAATCAAAGATCAATTGCAACATTTTCTGTCTTAGGTTATACAAATAGTGAAAGAGTATTCTTATTCTTCTTTAACTTTGTTCCAATTATTTTAATGGCATGTGTGTTAATGATTCCTGTAACTTATGGTTTAATTGCATTATTTAATCACTTTATGTTAGCAACAAGCCAAACAGTATTACCATTATCATTATCAATTTCAAGCATAATATTATCAGCTGCAGTTTGTTTAGGAATCTTTACAATTACTTCGATTGCAACTTGAAAAGCATTGAACAAAGAAAAACCTATTGATATTTTGAAAGGAAAATAGTAATGGAAAAGAAAGATAACAAAGAATTAAAAAAGCAAAAAAAATCTAAAAATGTTGAAAAAACCATTGTCGTAAAAACTCCAATTACAGAAGGATTAGGGACTAGACTTTCAAAAGCTAAAGAACCTTACAGCATTGTTGATGATGATGTTAATATCAAGATTTTGGATAATAAAACCTTAAAGAAAGTTAGGAAGGCAAATGATAGTCCAAGAAAGAAAGATGATCATGCTTTATTGCAAAATTCTGAAGGTATGATTGTTGAAGTTAAAGATGTTAGAAAAACTTATCTTTCGGGTAATATTGCAACAGAAGTTTTAAAAGGAATTTCTTTTAGCATTAAACGTGGCGAAATCGCAATTTTATATGGAAAATCAGGTTCTGGTAAATCAACATTATTAAACATAATTAGTGCATTGGATAGGCCATCAACTGGTGATGTCATTGTTAATAACATTAACTTGCCTTATTTATCAGACCGTTATCAAACTTTGTTTAGACGTCAAAATATTTCATTTATATTTCAAAACTATAACTTACTTCAAAATTTAAATAGTTATGACAATGTAGAAACAGGCTCTTATCTACAGGCTGATAAGAAAAAAAGACTTAATATTAAAGACTTATTTAAACAATTTGATTTGGAAAATTGTATGTATAAATATCCTTCTCAAATGTCTGGCGGTCAACAACAACGTGTTTCTATTTTAAGAGCTATTGCTAAAAATAGTGAAATTATAGTTGCCGATGAACCAACTGGTGCTTTGGATGAAAAAACAGGACATATTGTTTTAAAATTGTTACAACAAATTAATCGTGATTATAATGCAACAATTATTATGGTTTCACATGACCCTGATATTGCAGTTTTAGCTGATAAAGTAATTTCATTAGAAAATGGTCATATTAAAGAAATTATTGAGCAAAAAAGAAAATCATTATTAGATGATGAAATAGTTACAAATCAATAAAAATTATCTAATTTACTATTTTAATAGTAAAATTTAGTTACTTATTTAAAGGAGTAATATTATCATGAATTGAATAGACTACACATTTTTATTTGGTGGATTAACTGCATTAATATTTAACTTAGTTATCTTTTGCTTATCATTTAAACGTGAATTTCCAAAAGTAACACAAAGAATTACAATTCTTTTTGCTGGATTTGGATTAGGTGTTGGTTTGTACTCAATTTACAAAATTGTTCAAACTGCATCAACATTGAGTACAGGAATTGTTCAAGTTTTAATCTTTATTACTTGAATTATTATGTTCTTGTTAGCAATCACAACAGGTATTGTTCATTTAATAAGAATTCTTTCTAAAAAAAGAAAATTGTATGAATAATTAAAAAATCAGGTTATACACTTATAAGTTTAAGTAGTAACACCTGATTTTATTTTTCACTTTCTTTTATATTTTCTTGAGGAATTTTTATCTCGTTAGTTTTTGTATTGTTTGAATTTTCTAAAGCATTTAAATTCCAAAGTTCTATTGGATTTAAATGTCTATATTTAGGTTCAGGAATAATATAATTTTCAAAATCTTTACCATAAATATTTCTTAAATAGGGTTCATATTCAAATAAAGCTTTAACTTTTAAACCGAAAAAATCTATTTCTTTTATCTTAAATGAAACATTAGGAATTCATTTGTTAATTCAATTTCTAGTAACAATTTTATTTGTTACAACATAGCCATCAAAACTTTCGTCATGAATTGCATTAATCATTGTTTTATAAGATAAAGTTTTATATAGACCTAACAATTTTCATCAATAAATTTTGTTAGATATTTTTTTAATATTAGTCTCATTGTAAGATAAATAATCACATTTGATGCTTTTTAATTTATTTCTAAAAGTAATAAATTTATTAAGTTTATTTATTTTGGTAGGTAGTAATAAATTAATATCTAAAAAGGGTTGAGATTCATAAATGTTTTGAATATTATTCATAAATTTTATTTGCAAAGAAAAATATTGTGAATGCTTTGAATTATCCAAAAATTTTTGGGGATATTTTTGTTTTAAAAGTTCATAGGATTCATAAGTTAGTATCACAGTGAAATTGTCTAAATATTCACTAAAGTCATTTTTTGCATAAGCTAAAAGCAAACTATCTTCATCAAGTGAATATCAAACTTTGTTTTCATTACAAATAGTAATAAATTCTTCTAATATTTCCATTTTTTTGCCCTTTGGTAAAACAATATTTTCATTCATAAATAACAAACTCCTAAGATTAGATTTTCTTAATTTATTATTATAACAACAAGCGAGAAATTGCCATATTTATTTGGTAAATTGGCTTTATATACATATATATATGCATTTAAAAAGGAGAGAATTTGCAAAAATGTTAAAATATATTAATTATTTAATAAAATTGTAAATAAGTTATTTTTAGAAAAGAGGATAAAAATGCCTATTAAACAAAAAGAAAAAAAAGCTAAAGTAGTTTTAACAACTGAGCAGGCTGCAAAAAGAAAAAAAATTATTTTAGGTAGTGTATGAGGTACTATTTTAACTGCTGCAATAGTAACTGGAATTACTGTCCCTGTTGTTCAAGCACAAAAAGCATTGCCAACACCAGATCCAATTTATAAAGATGAAGATGTTTTATATGAACAAACAGATGCAAATGGAAACAAAATCCAAGTTAAATATGGAGATATTAAGAAATTAGACTCTAATGTTAATGAAAGAAGACATTTAGCATCTGAAATGCAAAAGCATTTAATTAAATATTTATATGAACAAGAACGCGAAGCTTCACTTTGATATGAAGCTATTTATAATGCAAACAAATTGCCTGCTGATCAAAAACATTTTGCTTTAGATTCAATTGAAGATGTAAGGAAAAAAGCTCAAAAAGAATTTTCTGATTTAGAAGAAAAACTAAAAACACAATATGGTTATTCTAAAAAATGAGAAGAAAAATTAAATGAAGAAATGGCTAAATCTGAATGAGGAAAATCTAAAACTAAAGCAGATGCAATTGAGTATAGAACAGTTGAAAAATTAAAAACTAATGCTAATAGGCGTTATACTTTTGAATACAACAAAGACTTCACATATTCTGAAGTTAAAAATGGAATTACTGCTAATTCCGATATTTCTTATACATACAATGGGCAAAAGAAAAATGTTACTTTAAAACCAAATGGTGAAGGTGGCAATTTTGTTAAAGGCTCAACATTATATTTACAAGATTTCTTTGCAAAAGAAAATGAAAACTATACCTTGCCTGCCGCTGATTCTTCAGAACTTAAAGTTAATACAAAAGACGAATATAAGGTTAATATGTTTACAACCAAATCTTATATTTCATCATTAAAAAATCCTCTTAGCACTCCTGCTAAAAAATCAGGTGAAAGTATTAGAAGAAGATTCCTAGAACCTTGACTTAAAAAAGGTCAATTGCTAACATCTACATTTCAACTCGCTGCGAAACCTAATTTAAAAGATGAAAATAAACCTTGAACTGTTACTAAAGACGAAATTACAAAATTATTTAAATTTGGTGTTTACAATGATGATGCTACAAATGGTGCAGAAAATAATGTTTTATCTTTAGGTATTGAAAGACTAAGCAAATTTAAAGGATTAAATCCAATTTTAGATGACCCAAGTTTAAAAGATGAAACTATAAGAGCTGCTAAAAATGATGAATTAGCATTAAAAAATATTTCTTCTTCATCTTCGAATGCTGCTAAATATGGTTCAAATGGGTTCCAAAGTTTAGAAAATAGACTTAGTGGTAAAGATCCCGCAGATTATTTACCATTATTATCAATGGTTATGAAAACAGACACGCCTGATGGTAAATCTATATTTCAAGAACACACTAAAGATGATTTATTTAAAGACTTAAGAACAAAAATAATCAAGGAAGTTTTATTTAAGCAGGCACCTGATGCAAGTTCTCAATATCATGAGTTATACACTTATTTAACAAATAGTGCTAATGATAATGGCAAAATAATTGCAAAATCTAACTATACCACCGCTGAATCAACTAAGTATGCTAAATTTAACAACTTACTAAAGAAAAGAATTGATGAACTCGATAAAGATGAATTTGAAAAAGCAGCTGGAAAAGTATTTGCATCTGTTTTTGGTGAATCTGCAACTTCAAATAAAATTAATTCAATTATTAAAGTAAATGGTAATTATGTTCAAGTTACTTCATCAGGAATTAAGCTACTAAGTGTTTATGATAAATTAACAGATCAAAATCACAAAATTGATAACATCTTAAAATTAATTAAAAGAGATTTAGAAATTAAATCTAAAACAAATTCTCCTGATTATACTCAACCTGTTTTAGATATTGAAAATATGTTCAAAAATATAGTTACTGATGATTTCAAAGTTAAAGAATTACTAAATGACGATGATTTTATTAAGTACATTAAGGAACAAAAATATAAAGACTTAAATTCAGTTGAAAAATCATTTAATGATGAAGCTATTGAAAGTGTTAAATTCTACGAAAGTATTTTAAATGAAGTAGCACGTGGAAAACTATTGGATGACAAAACAAATAAACTTGCTGAATATGTTAAAAAATCAATTAATGACAATATCATTGCTGACTTTAAGAAAAATGGAAACAACAAATTCTATATCGAAGGCCATGATGATAGCAAATATTGGAATGATGGTATGGTCGAATATTTATACAAAGCAATTCAAGATTTTATTAATAAAAATTAGATAAAGGACTATATATGAGAAAATTAAATAAGAAATTATTATCAGCATCACTAGTGTTAGCTCCTTTAGCTACATTGCCTATAATTGCTGCTGCATGCAAAAATAATTCAAATTCAAATAATTCTGGTTACCAAAAGTCATTAATTAAAAAACAATTAACTCAAAATCAAGTTATGCTTGATTTAACAAGCGGAATTTTAAATCAAATTTATAATGAAGATGTTTCAAAATATGCTACTTCTGCACAAACTAATCCAAAAGATAGAGTTAAAGAAGCATTATTAAACTCTTCAAGTGAACTTTGAAAAGATTTTCTAAAGATTTTTAAAGTATATGCAAGAAAAAAACTTGCAACTGATTGACAATTTTTTAGCAAATTAAGAAACATATTTGCTGAATTGAAAATAGATGTAACTTCTTTCTCACCTGCTCCTAATAATGTTCCTACAGACGAACAACTAAAATTTATTCTTCAAAATGCTGATGTTTTAAATACAAATATTCGTTTAGATATTGAAAAATTATTAGTTATTTATAACTATTTAATTAAATCGAGAACTGAACTTAAAAATATTGCTAACGATAGTGATGGTGAAGATAAAGTTAAAAAAGCATTAAAAACAGATAAAAAGAGTATGACTGATACTCAAAAAGAATTACATAATGCTTTAAATTGAAAAGGTGATGATTTATATTTAATAGAAGCCTTAATGAATGACCCTATTGTTCAAAGCTGAAATTTTACTGACAATCGTAATATTGAACTTAGATGAACTCAAGGGAGAATTAGAACAGCAAAACAATATAATGATTTAGCTGATTATAATCCAGACGAAGCACCACAATATAAACATAATGATCCTGTTCAAGAATGAGAAAAAGAATCTACTCTATTAAGCACAGGAATTAAAGAAAATAATAAAGATATTGGGGAAACTTTAAAAGCATATAAAGGTGTTATTAAAAATTCAGGTTTTTCTGGACGTGATATGGAAACATCAATTAGTGCTATAAAAGATCAAAAATCACCAATCTTTGGTTTTATTGATCCAACAACTAATAAAATTTATGGCCCTAATGAATTTGCATTTGGTGATTTAATGGAAGTTATGAAAAAACGTCCTATAGCCAAAATTAAAGATGAATATATTGATGGTGTTAAAAATGGCACAATTAAAAAAATTGAAAACAAACATTTAACATTGCAATACTGAAATGAAACTGCAAACAAATTTGAAGATGCAACATTTAAAGATGATAAATTTGAAGCGAAATTCAAGATTAAAAAAGTTGATGAAAATGGTAAGCCTACCACTAAAGAAGATGAAATTACTGTAACTTATGAAGTAAATAGAATTAAACATGATTCTAATAAAATAGGTGATGTTGTAGTTGAATGAAAATTATCAACCAATAAATTAGGTAAAAGAAATTATTATGAATTTCAAACCCGTTTGAAATCAGATAATAACAAATGAAAAGATGAACACAAAGATAATCCATTAGAAATGCCTTTATCACAATTTCCAAAGACCGTTAATTTAGTTAAAGATCAAAAAGAATTTGTTGGTAAATTTGTTTCAAAAATTTCTCCTTTATATTCTGAAATTTCAAAAGATGTTAAAAAGCTAACTTTAGATGGAACCCCCTGATCAGATGCAGAACAAAAATCAAGGATTGCTTATAACATTATGTTTTTAAATGAAAAAGATTATTTTAAAAAAGCTATGTTATATTACAAAGAGTTAAAATTATATAGTATCAATGAAACAAACTTACATACCGAAATTAGAGATATGTTAAGACAGATAGGAATATTATAAATTTATGCAAAAAGATATTTTTCAGAGAATTATAGATCGTGAAATACCTTCAACAATCATTTATGAAGATGATAAGACAATTGCTTTCTTAGATATAAATCCACATACCAAAGGTCATTTTCTTGTAGTATCAAAAGAATTTTCAGAAAACCTATTTGATATTGAAGATGATGATTTAATAAACTTAATTCTAACTGCTAGAAAATTAGCATTAAGCCAAATTGAAAAACTAAATGCTAAAGGATTTAGATTAGAAATTAATAGTGGTATTGCTGCTGGACAAGAAATCTTT
This sequence comes from Metamycoplasma salivarium, assembly GCF_900660445.2. Lineage (GTDB taxonomy): Bacteria > Bacillota_I > Bacilli_A > Mycoplasmatales > Metamycoplasmataceae > Metamycoplasma > Metamycoplasma salivarium. Next base: position 289,951 of record NZ_LR214938.2, on the reverse strand, counting down.
AGAACACATGTTCATATCATTCCATATTATGATGATTAAATAAAATAATTAAGCTAGAAAACAATATATAAGTTCTAGCTTTTTATTTACCATATTTTAAATTTTTGAATAAATTCAAAAAAAGAAAAGCCGGTTAGCAACCGACTTTTTAAAAATGAACATCTTTCTAGTTATTTACGTGCTTCTGCATAGGTTTTTAGAATTAAGTCATTTAATTCTTTACCAATCATAATTTCTTCACGTTCTTTAGCTGACAATGTTGATGAAGCTAATAATTTAGCATATTTAGCTTGTCTCTTGTCTGCAACCATTTTTTCAAATGTTCCACCCAAGAATGAAATTAGACAGAAGATAATAAATAATGCTGAAGTACATGAATATGAAATAATGTCTGATTGAGATTTATGTGCAATGCTTAGTCCTAAACTTACAAATGGGTCTAGTACGTAGAATCCCATAACAGTTAGGATGATAACAACTGCAGTTAAACCAGCTCATTTAGTATGTTTATTTTCTGTAACAGCAATAAAGTGTTTCTTTCTGTTTTGTAATGCACCAACAATTGACAATGAAATAAATGCAAACGCAAAGATTGCCATTCAGTTAGCCATTAGGTCTGAGAATGATAGAAGTTGTGCGATTTGATATCCGTAAACTCCTTCATCTCAAATTGGAATATATGCATATGCACCAATTGCGGTGAAGATGATCATAAATGGTAGTGATAAGAATAGAACATATAGTGATCCGACAATAGGCATTTTTGAATTCTTCATGTATTTGTATACACGAGTAGGAACTCAAATTTCACCTTCTTTGATTAAGTCTTCTATTCATCTTGATGCTCACATAGTAAATCCATTTAGAATACCAATGATACCAATTGCGATGCAAATATTAACAATACCAAATACTCAACCAACTTTATCGTTAGCTAATTTGTCTCCAAATGCATAGAAACCACCATTACCTGCACCTAAGGTCATAGCAACGGCAATTATTATGTAAATAAATGTCATTGAAAATAGGCCAATAGTTAAAGCAGCAGGAGTTTTTTCAGGGTGTTTCATTTCTGATTGAACACCAGCAGTTACATAGAAACCATCAAATGCAAAGAAGATAGCACCTAATGCACTAAACACTCCTAAGAATGGTGATAAACCTAAGAATGAATTTGAAGTTTTATCAAATAGATTTAGTTTTGTAACTAAGTCTAGATATTTAATTTGTTCTGCAGAAGGTTTTTCTGGGTTAACAATTCCATTTCCGATTTGTTTTCCAAAGTATACAAAACCAATAACTGTTACTGCTACTAAAGGTATAAATTTAACAGCTGTAACAATTCAGTTTTGAATATTACCAGCACGTGATGAAATACCTGCTGAGAAAATCATTCATACTGTTAATCCTAATCCGATTAAGAAGTACAATCAAGGAGCAGCTTTACTTACTGCACCATGAACTCATGCATTAGCTACGCTATCTCATGTTGCACCAAATGCTATATTAACACCAAATGCTCCAAATCCATCTTGGAATTGAACAATAACATAGTAAGGCATAAAGAAGTAGGTAAATGGTAGATATAAGTAAGTCATAAAGAATTTAACAGCTTTGTAAATCTTTAAAGTGTTAAAGGCTTTAGCTCAACCTATCATACCTAGGTTATCATTACGTCCTGATGCAACTTCAACTAGACCTAAAGCCATTGTAACAACTGCAAAACCAGCAATTAGTCATACAATGATAGCTCAAATTAGGTTACCACCAGAAGAATTAAGGACAGCTTTAGACCTTAGAAAAATTCCAGCACCGATTGAGCCACCTAAAACGATAAGAATAGCTGAGAAAAAGCTAATTTTCTTCTTAGCGCTTGGGTTAGCAACTAATTTTTCGTCGCTCATTTTTTCCTTTCAAAAAGATTTAAATATTAATATTTAAAACATGATATATCAATTATCATTAAAAAATAATCCCCTAAAAGATATATCTATATAATTATAAATCATTTTGCTAATATTTTGAGTTGCAACTTTTAGAAAAAATTACTAATATTGTTGCATTTTTAGGATTGCTTAGATTTTAGATTTAAATTAAATCATTTTGTGTAAGAATATCCGTCATTTCCTTTCCATCATATAAATTATTTTGTCAATTAAAAGCTTTCTTTACTTTTTTGCCAGTTCAATGTGCTATTGCAACATTTTGATCTGATAATACGGGTTGAAGTATTACTTGCAAATAATTTTTACTTCAACCAAAGTTTGCTAAAAATCTTCCATCATTATAACAACCATATGCAGCAATAACATGTCCACCATATTCTTTAGTAGTAGAGTCAAGGTATCCATAATCACCACCTGTAACTAATGGTGTGCTATAATATCTAATTCATTCATTAATTGTATGTTTTGCATAAACTCAACTACTTGTTCAATATCTATAATTAATTTCGGATCTTTTTCACTTGTCTCTCAAAATTGATTCACCAATATATTTGTATTCCCAAATTCTACCTACACCATCACCAAATCATGTTTTTTGATATAAGTAATTCATAAAATAAGGATCAAGATCAGGAACAATATAATTAGAAATTGTCTTATGTGTATAATCAGAAATATTATTTCTATATTCTTTTTTAAAATGGTAAAACATATCATATTCTTCATCTGATATATATCCATTGCCTTTAAAAAGTTCATTGTATTGAATTAGCATATTCATAGCAACATATCCACATATTCCACCATCAGCTGTTTTTTTATAAAATCCAGATTTAGTATAATAACTTGGATATTTTTTTCAAAAATTATTATAGTATTCATCACCTTTATGATATGTGTATTCTGTAGAATTTATACCATAATTATTGCTACTAATAGACTTAAATCATCATGAATGTTTTACTTCATAATCTGCATATATAAATCCATTTTTTGATGGATGAATATTTAATTTCTTAAATTCATTAGGTTTTGCATTTTGAGCATTGATCAATTTTTGTTTGGAAAATTCACTATAATTTCAATCATGAAGACGCTTATGATCACCCGGCGCTGGTTTATCAAGCGGTACTATGTTATTTTTTGGTTTATAAAAATTATTCAGCATTGTTTTTACAAGTGAATATGAATAAGAGGTTTCGTATGGATTAACCATATATATTTTTTTGCCATTTGTTGAAAACACACTATATCCACCTTTATCATATCCAACTAAATAGCCATTACCAATGGCAGTATTTTCTAATTTAGTGAAACTTGCAATTTTTGCATCTTGTCGACCAGTAAGTTTGATAAAATCTCACAAACAATAGTCTTTAATCTTTTGTTTTTCATCATTATATTCATTTGTTTTTGCTGAACATAAAATAATAGAAGGACAACTAAATATTGGTACTAAAGTACCAACAACATATTTTAGATTCATCTAATTTCTCCTTATTCGTATATCGATAAATGATATACATAATAATTATAAATCTGAAATACAGGTTTATTTTTTAGGTTAAAATAAAAAAATGGCGATCGCAGCAGGAGTTGAACCTGCGACACCAAGCTTAGGAGGCTTGTGCTCTATCCACTGAGCTATGCGACCAAACCATAAAGAATTATAAACTAATTTGCCTTTTTATTATCTGGCTTGAAATAATCCTGTAATCTATTTAGAGCATTAACATAAATTTCAAGTGACATTTTCATTTCATCAAATGTGAAATATTCATTTGGTCCATGCATTAAATGCATATATTTTGTTGAACCAAATGCAACACAGTTTTTCAAAATCCTTGCATATGTTCCACCACCTATTGCTATAGGTTCGACATTTTCTTTAGTAATTTCATTATAAGTGTCTATTAAGATTTTTACTAATTTGTTATCTTTCTCAACATATTTTGAAGGTTTTGAAGATGTAGGTTCAAGGTTAATTTTGTTGTTTAATTTAGCAATATATTTGCTAATATCACTAAAAATTTCTGCTTTATTATGTGAAATTGGAACCCTTAAATCAAAACTTAAAACAATGTAACCTGGTAATGTTCTAATTAAACCTAAATTAGCAGTTAGTGGGCCTGAAAAATCGGTGTAATTTGGAAAAATATTTGCTAAATCAAATTTATTTTCAAAGAAATTTTCTTTCATAAACTTAATTAATGGATGAGATAAAACATGTTTTGGTGCAAATTCAACAAATTTCTTGAAAAATTTAATAATTGCATTATCACCTTTATCAGGCGTAGAGCCATGCCCACTTTTGCCAATTATTTTTAAGATGTTTCTTTTTTCTTCGAAAACAGTTTCGTCTTTATTAAATAAAGGTTGCATATTTTTGATATTTGGATAATATGCATATAAAGAATCAGGAATTTGGTTAATTACTTTCCCACCTTCTAAAACTAAATCAGGAATTGAAGGAAATCATAAATTAAAACAATAAATCATTTTTTCTGCATAAATTAAAGGTCATTCACCATCAGGAGTATATGAAATATCAGGTTCACCAAAATCTTTTAGATATTGTTTCATAGATCTCATATCAGTTTCTTCAGATAAACCAAAAATTAATCTAATTGAAAAGTTTTTGTCTAATAGTTTGTGGTCTTTGATATATTTCATTGCATAAAGATTAATAATTGCAGGCCCTTTATCATCTAAACTACCACGCCCAAATAATTCATTTTTATTTTTTAAAGGTTCAAATGCGTTACTAATTCATTGGTTTTTATCGCCTTCGGGAACAACATCTAAATGTGCTAAAATACCAATAACTTTTTTGCCTTCTCCAAGTTGTGCAAATCCATACATTTTCTTAGGATCTTTATAAACTTTAAAACCAAAATCTGAAGCTAGTTTTAAAGCAAAATTTAATGCGCGATTACATTCAATTCCGAATGGATATTGTTCATTTTCCTTATATTCACTGATAGATGGAATTGCACAAAGTTTGGCAATATTTGTGACCATTTCATCAAACTCTTGTGCAGTTTGTTTATATTTAATTAATTTTTTCATTTCTAATTCCTTATAAAAAGTCTATTAATTAAAATTATATACCATAAAAAATAATAGACATAACCCTTCTTAAGTCATGTCTATTATGAATTTTAATAAGTAATTGAAATAAAATTATTTTGTTGCATTAGCTTTAGCAGCTCTACGAGCATCTCTGGCTCTTTCTTTTGCTAATTTAGCTTGTCTTTCTTCAGCACGTTTTTTATTTCTTAATCTAATTTCTTTTCTCATGATATGTCCTTAATGCAATCATTAATTTAAATATGCTAAGTAATTATATAGTTATTTTTTATTTTTTCTCCAAATCTTAAAATCATCAGTATTTAAGATTGAATCTAAATCTAATTTTTCCATCTCCGCAATCTTTTTATCAACGCTTTCTTTAGTTACAGGGGTATTATCTTTTTCTTTCTTTTCTTTTTTACTGTAAATTTTTCCAACATCAATTGCAGCTTCAAAAGTTTTAGTTAAATCAACATCAACTTCTTCGTTTTCATCTTGTTGTTTATTATCTAGAGATTTATCTTCGAATTCATCAAATAATTTGATGTTTTCTTCAATAGTTTTAGTTCTTGTGATGTCTTTATTGTTTTCTCTATTTAGTTTTCTTTCAGCAATTTGTTCATAAACTTCATTTGGATTTGAATAATTGTGTTTGAAGATTGTTGTTTCAACACTTAAAGTTAAATCTAAATTAGCATTTTCTTCATATTGTTTGTTAATTTCTTCACGTTTTTCGATAGGTTCTTCAACTAATTCTTTAATTTTATAAGGTTGAATTAAATAACCTATATTATTAGAATTTTTAATTCTAACATTTGAAAGCATTTCTTGTAAATTTGTAAAGTTCAAACCTTTTTTATATTCAAATTCAGTAGGCTCATTATTAGCATCAGTGTAATAATAGATTAATTCTTTGGTAATAGGTTCAATGCCAACAATTTCTGATTGAATAGATTTTGTAGGGTAATAGAATATTTTAGGTCTAGAACCTCTACTTACAGGTTTAATATTAACTGATTTAACTTTCTTAAATTGGCCTTTGTTGGTGTAAATTATCACTCTATCTTGTGTAGGGCGAATAGTGTTAAATGCTTCAACATAAATATCTTCAGGCAATTTTAATAGTGAAATGCCAGCGGCTTTTGAAGAATATTCTGGGATGATTTTGTCATCAAAGAAATAATAAATTCCACCTGTTAATAGAATTAAAATTCTTTTTTCGTCATTTGAAATTTTAACGTCAACTAATTTGTCATCTTGTTTTAATGGGAAGCAACTTCTTTTGCGAGCGACTTGACGATCTTCAAAATCAGTTAAACTCATTTTTTTAGCCATACCATGTTTGGTAACCATAACTAAATTAACATAAGTTTTAAATGAAACAGCTTCCATAATTCTAATAATTTTTTCGTCATTATCCAATGCTACTAAAGAAGAAACGTGCGTTCCTAAATCTTTTCAACCACATTCTTTTAAAGTGTGTGCGTCTAAAACAAAATAGTTACCTAGATTGGTGAAGAAAATTAGTTTTGAAAGTGAGTTTATCTTATCAAAATAGAAAATAGCATCACTTTCTTTTAATTTATAAGTGTTAAATTCATTTGCATTTTTAATCTTTTTAGAAATTCTTTTAATATAACCTTGTTCTGAAATAAAGAAATAGAAATCTTCATTTTTAGCTAATAATTTAGTGTTTACGTTTTTAGTAATTTTTTCTTCAGAAATTTCGGTTTTTCTAGGTTTACCATAATCTTTATCAATTTGTTTTAATTGGCTAATTAAAAATTTATCAAATTCATTTGCATCAGTTAGCAATAAATTGCATCTTGCAATTAATTCTTCTAATGAAATTTTTTCATTTTGATATTCTAGTTGGTCCATTCTAGAAAGTTTATATAATCTAAGTTCAGCAATTGCAGTTGCTTGAAGTTCAGTAAATCCAAAATGTTGTTGCAATGCTAAAATAACACCTTTTTTAGAATTATCACTAGCTTTTATAACTTTAATAACTTCATCGCTTATTTCAGCAACTTTAATAAAACCTTCAACAATCTCAAGTCTAATTTTATGTTTTGCTAAATCAAACTCAATACCTTTGCGGTTAATTTCTTTTAAGTGGTTTAAATAAGCATGTAGAAACATTTCTAAATTCATTAATTTTGGAGAATTTTCATATATTGCTACCATATTGTAGTTATAACTTATTCTAAGTTCAGTTTTAGTCATTAAATAATTAATAATAGCTTCAGGGTTAGCATCATCATCTAATTCTAAATAAATAGAAATTCCTTCACGATTTGATTGATCTCTAACTTCTTTAACACCATTAATATTTTTATCTAAAACAAGTCCATCAATATCAGCAACTAGTTTTGATTTAACAATTCCAAAAGGAATTTCATAAATTTCAATACCAATTACTTTATCTTTATTTTTTTCATCATAAATAAAGTGATATTTTGAAGATAAAATGATTTTACCTTGGCCATTTTCAAAAGCTTCAGTAATTCCTTCAACTCCATTAATAATTCCACCAGTTGGGAAATCAGGGCCTTTAACAATTTCTCTAAGTTCAGAAAATGATGCATTTGGTTTTTTAATTAATTTAATTGTTGCATTCAAAATCTCAGTTAAATTGTGAGGAGGAATTTCTGTTGCAAATCCAGCGGCAATACCTTTTGAACCATTAATTAACAAGTTAGGAATTAGAGATGGCAAAACGATAGGTTCATATTCACTATCATCAAAATTAGGTGCCATTGGAACCACTTTACGATCTAAATCACTTAATAAAAGTTCAGAAATTTTTTCAAGTCTAGATTCTGTATAACGCATAGCAGCAGCAGGGTCATCATCAATTGATCCCTTATTACCATGCATTTCAACAAGAGGATAGTTAGATTTTCATTCTTGACACATTCTAACTAAAGCTTCATAAATTGAACTATCACCATGTGGGTGATAACGGCCAATAACATCGCCAACAATTCTTGCAGATTTTTTGAAAGGTTGATTATTTTTTAAATGCAAATTTCACATTGAAAATAAAATCCGACGTTGAACAGGCTTAAGACCATCTCTAGCATCTGGAATAGCACGTTGTTGGATAATATATTTTGAATATCTTCCAAAACGGTCACTCATAATGTCAACCATTGATTTTTCAATGATGTTATCGATAAACAAATCAATTTCTTGTTTTCTTGATTCTTCAGATTTTTTTGACATATTTCCTCCTTTCTATTTCTTTTCCTCAATTGTGAAATCATCTTCAGTTGAAAAATCAACATATGTATTAATTCAATTTTTCCGTCCAACAATATCATCACTCATTAATGTATTAACATTTCTTTCGGTTAATGCTTCATCATCAATTCTAACTTTAATAATTGAACGGGTTTGCGGATTCATTGTTGTTTCTCAAAGTTGATCAGCATTCATTTCGCCAAGCCCTTTATAACGTTGAATTTCATAGTTTGTATATTTTGAAGTAACTTCTTTTAGCTCTTCTTCATCTCAAACATAAATATCTTTATTTTTTGCAGATTTAACTGTAACTTTATATAAAGGAGGTAAGGCAATATAAACCATACCTTTTTCAATCATTTGCCTCATATAACGGTAGAAAAATGTTAAAAGTAAAACTTGGATATGTGCTCCATCAGTATCAGCATCAGTCATTATAATAACCTTGCCATATTGAGATTTTTCAACATTAAAATTACTTTGGATACCAGCACCAATTGTGTTAATAATTGTTGCAATTTCTTCATTACCCAAAATATCAACTAATTTTGCTTTGGCAGTATTTATTACCTTTCCACGTAAAGGCAAAATTGCTTGAGTGATACGGTCACGACCCATTTTAGCAGAGCCGCCAGCAGAATCGCCTTCTACTAAAAATAGTTCTCTAGCTTTTGGATCTTTTGATTGTGCAGGAGTTAATTTTCCAGATAAAATCTTTTTACCTTCAAGTTTAGTTTTAACTTTTCTAACTTCATTTCTTGCATTTCTTGCAGCAATTCTTGCATCATATGCTTTTTTAATTTTTGTAAGAATTAAATCAGCTTCTTTTTTGTTTTCATTTAAATAGAAAGAAAATTGTTCAGAAAAAAATTCTTCAACTGCTTCTCTAGCTTCAGGAGTTCCTAATTTGTCTTTTGTTTGACCAACAAATTCCAAAATAGATTCAGGAATTTTTAGAGAAATTATTGCAATTAATCCTTCTCTTATATCGTTACCATCAAAAGTAGCTTTATTTTTTAAAATATTATTTTTTGCAGCAAAATCATTAATTGTCTTAGTTAAAGCAGATTTAAAAGCAGTTTCATGTGTTCCACCATCACGTGTTTTAACATTGTTAACAAAACTAAAAATAGATTCATTATAGTTATCAGTATAAACTAAAGCAATATCAATTTCAATTTTATGGCTCATACCTTTAGCATGAAATACTGAAGTTAAAAATGTTGTACCTTCTCCAATAAATTTAATGTATTCTTTAATTCCTTCTTCAGCTTCAAAAATAACTCTTTCGTTAGTAATTTCACTATAAAAATGGATTTTTAAATTAGGAATTAAGAAACTTGATTCACGTAATTTTTCTTTAACAATATCGCTTGAAAATTTAGCTTTTTTAAATATTAATGGATCAGGCCAAAATTGAACCTTTGTTCCTCTTTTGGTTGTATGTCCTACAATATGTGTTCTTTGAGTGATTGTATCTTGCTCAAATTCAGTCACATATTCTTCTTTGTTACGATAAACTGTTGCAATTAATTTGGTGCTTAAAGCATTAGCAACAGATGAACCAACACCATGAAGTCCACCACTTGTTTTATAAACTCCTTCATCAAATTTACCACCAGCATGTAGTTCGGTAAAAACAAGTTCAACACCAGTTTTCCCACCAGAGTGTTTATCAACTGGAATTCCCCGACCATTATCTTCAACAATACATGAGCCATCTTCTTTTAATGTGACTTTAATTTCAGTTGCATATCCAGCTAATGCTTCATCTAATGCATTATCAACAATTTCTCAAACTAAGTGATGTAAACCAGTTGAATCAGTTGATCCAATGTACATCCCAGGACGTTTTCTAACTGCGGTAAGTCCTTTTAAAACCTTTAAATCTTTTGCTTCATAATTTGACATAATTAAAGATTATAAATGATTTTTTACCTAAAAAAAGTAAAAAACATAAATATTAAAATATTTATGAAATTTAAAGTTAATATGCTTTTTCCAAAAATATTTTTGGATAATTAATTTATTAATTAGAGCAAAATTTCGTTCAAAAGATTAAGTAAAACATAAAAATGTATTTCATTTAAGACACAATCGATAATTTTTCTTATTACGTTCAATAAATAAACTAAAATTAAGGTAGAGTCATAGTAAAAAAATGTGACTCTTAATTTAAGGAGAATTTAGTGGAATTATTAAAAAATAAATTCAAAAATGTAATTGTTAAAGCACCTGCTGCTTCTATGGTTGATGGAATAACTTCAGCACCAGAACTTGGCAAACCAAATTACGAACTTGCGTTAAAGCAACATGCTGCATACATTGAAGCATTAAAAAGTTGTAATGTTAATGTAACAGTTTGCCCTAAAAACGAAAAATTTCCTGACTCATGTTTTGTAGAAGATACTGCAGTTATTGTGACTGGAGAAATTGCAATTTTGTCAAATCCTGGTGCTAAATCTAGAAATGGTGAAAAAGTTGAAATGTTGCCTTATTTAGAAAAGTTTTTTGACAAAAAACATATTTTTAAAATTGAATCACCTGGTACATTAGATGGTGGTGATGTTATGATGGTTGGAGATATTTATTTTGTTGGAATGTCTGAAAGAACAAATCGTGAAGGAATTAGACAATTTTCAAATATTTTAGCTAAAGTAAATAAAAAATGTATTCCTGTACCAATGACAGAAATGTTACATCTAAAAACTGGTGTTAATTATTTAGAACATAACAATTTGTTAATTTCAGGAGAATTTTTAAACTATCCTTTATTCAATGATTTTAATAAAATTGTTGTAGAAAAAGATGAAGCTTATGCAGCAAATTGCATTTGAGTTAATGAAACAGTAATTGTACCTTATGGATATCCTAAAACTTTAAAGAAAATTCAAGATTTGGGAATTTATAGAGTAATTACATGTGATACATCAGAATATAAAAAGCTTGATGGTGGGCTTAGCTGTTTGTCACTAAGGTTCTAAAATTACAAAATCAAAAAAATGCTTGGCGAGAGCATTTTTTGTTACCTTATTTTTTAGAATCAGTATTGGAATTCTCTTCATTAGATTCTTTAATTGCTTCATTTACTTTGACTTTAAGTTCTGCTAAAAGAGCATTTTTTTGTTCTTCTAAATATGCTTTGATTTCTTCTTCAGTTTTTCCTTCAGAAGCTAATTTATTTTTCTCACTTTGTAATAAAAGTTCAATAAATTGCATAATTTTTTGTTTTTCTTTTTCAATTGCATCAACATTTTCTTGATTTGATACTCAAGGAAAATCAAAATTAGCATTTGATGATTTAATAGCATCATAATTATTCATTAAATTAACAATTGATTCAACGGCAATTCTTGTAGTTAATTCTTTGAATTTTTTAGAACCCAAATTAGTATAAACTTGGTATGGATTTTTTTGTGAATATTGAACCAAATGCGAACTTCGTCTTAATTTGTCCATAACATTAATATGGTCTTGTCAAGCGCCATCAAAAACATTTAAAATGATATTTCTTTCACTATTTGTTAGTTGCACAACACCAAATTTTTCTAAAATATTTTGACGCAAAATATCATATTGATTATTAAACATTTTGGCAATAAATTCAACTAAATCATCATGATCTAATTTGATTAAATCTTCTTCTTTAAACTTATAATCGCAAAGCCCCATTCAGTTTTCATTTAAATATTTTGTAAATCCTTCTAAGTCTAAAGTATTGTTTTTCTTTAAGAAATAAGGATTTTCAACAACATTAGTTGCACAAACTGAAATCATTTTTTTAATTATTGTTCCCAAATCTTCACGATTCAAGATTAAATCACGTTGTTCATAAATTAAATCACGTTGTTGACGAATAACGTCATCAAAGTTTAAAACGCTTTTACGGTTATCAAAATTAAATCCTTCAATTTTCTTTTGTGCTCTTAAAAATGCTGCTTTTATTTGTTTGCCTTCAATTGGATCATCGCCATAAGCTTTGAAATATTCTTTTCATTTGTCTTGAACAGAAAAACGTAAAATTAATTGGTCATCTAATGATAAAAAGAATTTAGTATAACCAACATCTCCTTGACGTCCAGAACGCCCTTTTAATTGGTTATCAATTCTTCTAGATTCAGCTTTTTCGGTTCCTAAAACATAAAGTCCACCTAATTCTAATGCTTCTTTAGAAGGCTTAATGTCAGTACCACGACCAGCCATATTTGTTGCAATAGTAACGGCTTTTACTTGCCCGGCTCTTGAAATAATTTCAGCTTCAGATGCATCTTGTTTTGCATTTAAAACAGTATGAGGAATTCTTTCTTGAACTAAAAGTTCATGTAACACTTCTGAATCTTCAACTTGCGCAGTTCCAATTAGTATTGGTTGTCCTTTTTCATAAACTCTTTTAACTTCTTTGGCAACTGCCTTTCATTTAGCATTCATTGTGACGTAAATTTCATCTTCATCATCAAACCTGATCATTGGTTTATTTGTCGGAACAACATTAACTCTCATATTATAAATTTCAATAAATTCATTTTCTTCAGTTTTTGCAGTACCAGTCATCCCACAGATTTTTTTAAATAAACGGAAAAAGTTTTGGTAGGTAATTGTTGCTAATGTTTTAGTTTCTGATTCAATTTCAACACGTTCTTTTGCTTGAATAGCTTGTTGCAAACCTTCAGAATAAGCACGACCTTCCATAATCCGGCCAGTAAATGAGTCAACAAGTTCTATTTTATCTTCTCTAACAATATATTCAACATCAAGTTTCATAACTTTGTGTGCTCTTAAAGCATTTTGAATTCTATGAACAAGCTCAGAGTTTTGAATATCGTATAGGTTTTCAAAATTGAAATATTTATTTGCCTTTTCAATGCCTTCTTCAGTTAAATAAACAGATTTAGTTTCTTCATCAATAAAATAATCGTCTTTGCTTAAGGTTCTAACAAATAAATCAGCAACATTATAAGCTGACGTAACACCTTCATCGCCCCCAGAAATAATTAAAGGAGTCTTGGCTTCATCAATTAAAATAGAGTCAACTTCATCAAGCAAAATATAATCAAGTCCACGTTGAACTTTTTCTTCTTTTGCCATAACCATATTATCTCTTAAATAGTCAAATCCAAGTTCTGAGTGGACTGAATATAAAACATCGCAAGCATAAGCTTCTCTTTTTAAATTAGGTTCCATTTGAGCTTTATTAATTCCAACAGTTAAACCTAATCATTTAAAGACTTGACCCATTTCTTCAGCATCACGTTGTGCTAAATATTCATTAACTGTTGAAATAATGACACAACTTCCAGTGATTGAATTTAAATAAACTGGTGCTATTGAGGTAATAGTTTTACCTTCACCAGTTTTCATTTCAGCAACAGAACCTAAATCTAAGATAACTCCACCAATCATTTGAACATCAAAAGGACGTTTTTGTAATACCCTTCTTGTTGCTTCTCTAGCAACTGCAAAAACTTCAGGCCTTAAAGAATCATGAGATTCACCAGTATTATATCTTTGCCTAAATTCATTGGTTTTTTTCTTAAGTTCTTCATCACTTAATGCTGCAATTTTTTCTTCTCAACGATTAATTTTTTTAAGTGTTGCTTCAGCAATACGCATTTCAGTTGATTTAATTTCAAAACTAAATTTTTTCATACTTATCTATTGTATATTAATTTTTATAAATTAAAGGAATAAAGTGAAAAAGCAACTTATTTATAACTTATTTGTTAAATATAACAAGACAATTAAAAATAGACCGCTAGGGTCTATTCAAAAATTATTTTTTATCTTCTTTTGGTTTGATTTCTTGCTGAGGTTTAGATTCTTCTTTTTTGGCTTTTTCAACGTTTGCTTCTTTTTCTTGAGCAGCTTTTCTTGCATTTGCTCTAGCTTCATCATATTTAGCGACAAGTTTTTTAGCATCTTCTAATGCTTTATAGCCTTCAGCATCATTGTGTTTAATTTCAAAGTTTATAACATTTTCATTTGCTTGTGCATTTGTGAAAGCTCCAAATGAAAAGAAACGCTTGATTTCATCTTCTTTTAAATTAATATTTTTAGCAAGCTCAGCAACTTTCACGTCATATTCTTTTTGAGAAGGATATAAATTTTCTTTTTCTAAGATATTTCCCATAATTGCGGCTTCTCTAATTTTTTTAGTTGAAGGTTCTTCAAAAGAATTTAATAGTTTTTCTTTTGTAAGTCCTGTTAGTTCAAAATATTCATCTTCAGAAATTTGTTGTTCTTTTAATTTATTTAAAAAGTCACTGTACATACGTTGTTTTTCATCATCAACTAATTTTTTATGAATATTAATTATTGCATCTTTGTTAATTTTATCAATAACTTTTCCAATGAATTCATTTTGTACTTTAACAATTTTGTCTTTTAATGCTTGAATGCGAACATATTCATTAAAGTCTTTTAATGTTTTGATACCTTCAAAGTTAATTTCTTGTAAGAATTTTTCATCAATTTTAGGATATGATGGACGTTTTATAAAATTAATTTTAACTTTAAAAATAGCTTCTTTATTTGCCAAATGTTGAGCATGATAGTCTTTAGGAAATCTTACTTTAATATCTTTTTCTTCGCCTTTTTTAAGACCAATCATTTGATCTTCAAATCCAGCGATGAATTGTTTTGAACCTATAACTAAATCAAAACCTTCAGCTTTTCCTCCTTCAAATTCAACACCATCAACAAAACCTGTAAAATCAAAGTTTACAGTGTCTGAATTTTTAATAGTATCTTCAACTTCTTCTTGAACAACATATTTTTCAACAAGGTTATTTTGAACTTCTTTTAAATCTTTTGCAGAAGGTTCTAATTTATCAAGTTTAACTCCAACTTTTTTGTAATCAATGTTAGTTTTAACAACTGGTAAGGTTACAAAATCAAATTCAATTTCAACACCATTATCATCAATTTTTATAACATCAATTGAACTTGGGTTTAGATCGTAAACATTGTCAGCATCAGCAATGTTAGGTCTTATTAAATCCTTATAAATTTTTTCAATTGACAAATTTAGTGCTTTATCTAAAATATCACCTTTAAAAATTCTTTTGTCAGCTTCAGCTACTGGTGCATGCCCTTTTCTAAAACCTTTAATTTCAACATTTTTTCTAAGTTCAACTCTAGCTTTTTCAATATATTTAGTTCATTCACTTCCTTCGAATTTAGTTGTAATTTTTAGAAGTGAATTTTTTTCATCAAATGTTTTTGACATAATTATCTCCTTAAAATAATTTGCATTTTAGTAATAAATAAAGTTAATATAATTTTATATTTTTTTATAGAAAAATTTTATATACTTCCAATTCTTTTTCAGTTAAAGTATCTTTAGGTTTATTTCCTAATAAAACCTCAGTAACATTAACTATAGTTTCATATTCATTTATTGTCTTGTTAAGTAAAATATTAATCCAATTTTCAAACAAATATGCAGAAAATACTTGACTTGCAGTTTTGTATTTTGCAATATCTTTTGAATAAAAATTAAGCAACTCTTTTTCTATTTTCTTAATGTTTGGATTATTTGTAAATGAACCTAACTTTTTAGGATTAATAATTTGGTTTTCAATCTTATAATCAAAGTCAATTTTATTCTCTTCAAGTAAAGTATAAATTAAAGTTTGATAACCCTTATTTTCAAAACTATTTCCATTAAAAAAATGTTGAAATTCATTTGCAAATGTATCAATATCTTCACGTTTTTTTAGTTCCAAGTAGCAAAACATAAAAATATAATCAACTACCTTATTTTTTAGAAAATTAATTAACTGCAAAGTTGTTAATTTTGTCTTTGAACTAATGTTTTTTTTCTTTAAATCATTAGCAATACCTTGACGCAAAGCATTTAATGCATCTTGCTCTTCTTTTAAAGGAAATTGTTTCAAAGCATCATCAATCAAATAAGAAGCATATAGTCCATCTTCATTAGCAACTTTCATTATTTTTGTAAGTTCTTGTTCAAATTCTTTTTCATTAGTCATTTTTTGTCCAATCAATGTTGTTTATAACTTGTTATTGCAATAATTTTCTATATAATTATAGATTATATTTTGTTATTTTTTTAAGGAGAAAATAATGTCAAAAATTCAAAAAATTAATGCTTATGAAGTTTTAGATAGTAGAGGAAATCCAACTGTTAAAGTTGAACTTTATACTGAAAAAACATTTGCTGAAGCATTAGTTCCTTCAGGTGCTTCAACGGGCTCTAAAGAAGCATTAGAACTTAGAGATAAAAACACTAAATATGAAAAAAATTGATATGGTGGCAAAGGTGTTCAAACTGCATGTGATAATGTAAATAATATTATTGGACCTAAATTAATTGGAATAGAAGTTTCAAACCAATTTGAAATTGATAAATTGATGTTAAAACTTGATGGAACATCAACAAAGTCTAAATTAGGAGCTAATGCTATTTTAGCAATCTCATTAGCATGCGCAAAAGCTGCGGCTAATGAAATGAATTTACCATTATATGAATATTTAGCAAAATTAGATAATCGAAAGCCTTATAAGATGCCGGTTCCAATGTTAAATGTTATTAATGGTGGAGAACATGCTTCAAATACAATTGATTTTCAAGAATTTATGATTATGCCTTTAAGTGCAAAGACATTTAAAGAAGCATTGCAAATGGCAAATTTTGTATTCCATACTTTAGCAAAATTATTAAAAGAAGCAGGTCATGGAACTCAAGTTGGAGATGAAGGTGGATTTGCACCAAACTTACATACTCATGAAGAAGCATTAGATTTTTTAGTTAAGGCAATTAAAGAAGCTGGCTATAATCCTACAACAAATGGAGATAAAGCGGTTGCTATTTGTTTAGATGCAGCAAGTTCAGAATTATATTGTGATAAATGCAAAATGTATATTTTTAAGAAATTTAAAAAAGCTATTGAAGAAAAACGCCCTGGTTTTGAGAAATATGCTAATCTAAAATATGAATTTACTTCTGATGAATTTGTTACATATTATGGTCATTTGATTGAAAAATATCCAATTATTTCAATTGAAGATTCTCATGACGAAAATGACTGAGATGGATTTATTAAAATGAAAAAATTATATGGCCATAAAGTACAACTTGTTGGGGATGATTTAATTGTGACAAACCCAATTTATATTAAAGAAGCGATTAAGAAAAACGCAATTAATGCCTCTTTAATTAAAATTAATCAAATAGGTTCACTAACTGAAACTATTGAAGCAATTAAATTAACTCAAGATGCTAATATGATTCCAGTAATTTCTCATCGTTCTGGTGAAACTGAAGATACATTTATTTCGGATTTAGCAGTTGCATTTAATACTGGCGAAATTAAAACTGGCTCATTATCAAGAACCGACCGAATTGCCAAATATAATAGATTATTAAAAATTGAACAAGAACTTGGTTCAAAAGCAAAATATGAAGGTTATAAAACTTTCACAAATCTAAAATAATTGAAAAGATCAAGATTTATTCTTGATCTTTTTCTTGCAAAAATTTCTCAAAATCAAATTTTTCAATAAAATCTCTTAATCTAAAAATCATAAAATAAGGAATTGTAAAAATATTATTCGCAAAGCCTAAGTTATTATTAGAAAATTTAATTCCAAAAGCTATTTTGTCAAACTTTTTACTTTTAATAAGTTCTTTTAAAGATTTTGCATTGCCAGTATTTGATTTAACTTCTATAGGAATAATATTTTTTTGATTTCTAATGATAAAATCAATTTCTAATGTTGATTTTTCATTTATATAATAGAAAAGATCAAATTTATCTTTATAAAGTAAAGAAGCTATGATATTTTCAAATAATCCACCTTTATAAATTCCCATATTTTTATTAACTCTTAAATCACTAGAAGCATAATCATCAAGAGAAGCTATTAATAGACCAACATCATTGTAATATAACTTAAACTTGTTAAATTCATAATTACCTTTTAATGGAAAATCTAAAGTTTTTAAAGCATAGCAAATATTAATAATTCCAGCATCTTTCAATCATTGAATAACACTAATATAATTTTCATATCTAGCTTTTATATTGATAGTGGAAAATGAAAATTTTTTGTTTTCTTTTGAAAGGATTGTTGGGATCAAATTAAAAACATTTAATAACTTAGTTTTTTCTAATCCTGTAGCATATTTGCTAATATCAGTTTTATAATTCTCAATTAATTCACGCTGCATATTTAAGACATTAGAAAAATTTTTATTATTCATTAAATATGTTTTAACAATGTTTGGCATTCCACCTAGCAAAATATAATCAAAAAATAAGCTTGAAAAAGTTTTATATTCAATTTCAGTAAATGGAATTAAACTTAATAAATTATTTGATAAATGATTAAGAGTGTTCCCTGAATAATTCATTGCTCATAAAAACTCTTCAAAATCCATTGAATTCATCTCATAAGTTTCGGTGTAACCAACACTAACACTACTAATTTTGCTATACTCAATACCTAAAAGAGAACCAGAACATATGATGTCATATTTATCTTGCAATTTAAAAAATTTTAAAGTGCTCATAATATTAATATAGTCTTGGACTTCATCAAAAATTATTAAAGTTCTCTCTTTAAAATTAAAGCTAGGATTAAGTAATGTCATTTCTTTAACAACTTTTTCGGGTTCTAAACTATGTTCTGCAATTTGCTTAAATTCTTTCATTTCAACAAAATTTATGTATACATAATTGTCATAATTATTTTCTGCAAAATTTTTAATTGATTCAGTTTTGCCAATTTGTCTTGCACCTCTAATAATTAATGGATTTTTGTTTTTTTTATTTTTTCAAGTTTTTAAAAAAATGTCCACTTTTCTTTTTAAATACATTTTTTCTCCTTTTATTTTGCTTAATTAGATATTTAAATTATATGCTATTCCACATTTTTACTAGGACTTTTTTAAACAAAAATGCAATTTTTCTTAGGAGTTTATAAGACAAATTTACAATTTTTCCTAGGACTTTTACATATTAGTAGGTACAATTAGAATAGAAACATAATAAAAAAAGACTATACACTAGTCTTAATTTATATTTTACATATTATTGCATTTCTCATTTATAAACAGTTGGATATTTTTTAGCATCCGTGCCATCTTTTTTACTGTCAAAAATTCTATATTCAACATAAAATTTTCCATCTTTATTTTTCTTAATATATAAAGCTTTAGCACGATTTTTTGATGAATTCCCATATTCATGATTAACTATACTTCTAAACAACACATCTCTATATTGTTGATTTTGATTGAATTTCTCATTTTTGAATCTAAATTGTAGTGTTCCTTTTTGATGACTACTATTTTTTCCATATACAAAGGTAGTATCTTTTAAATATATTCCTTTATTTTTTTGTCCACTTGATAATTCGTTTCAAAGGCTTTCTAGCTTGTCAATTTGAGATTGATCTAATTTTTCAAATAAATCATTACCAGCGTCTCTTAATGCTTGTCTTATAACTTCATCAGGCAGCAAGAAGCCATCAAATTCAGCCTCTTTTGAAAATTCTTTTTCATTATATTTTACAGTGATTTTTACTTTCAATTTGCCTTCATTTTCAAACACAGTTAAAGTTTTTACAATAGTAGCATCATTTAATGTTTGTAATTGGTTTTCAGGATCTGTTATTGTGATATCTTCTTCTTTAACCATTGATGCTTTGTAAGTTGATTTATTAACACGTGAGTCTAATTCAATCTTTAAACGATTTACTAATTCTTCGAGATTAAATGCTTTTTGTTTAAATCCAGTTATTGTAAATGTTTGTGATAATGATTTTTCATTCTTTTTTATTGTTATTTTTACATCAATAGTACCTAAATTATCGTTGTGAGAAATAATTTCTTTAGTTAATTCTATATCAGCACCTGGAGTATAAGGTACATTATTTTTTGTTAATTTTATTTCATTTAAATCTGTTGCATTACTTGCTAATATTGAATCTTTATTATTGTAATCAATAGCTAAGTTCTCAAATTCTTTGTCCAATGCATCTTGCTTAAATCCATTAATTTCAGCAATAAATTCTTTAGAAGGAGTTTCAAAATTATCTTCATCAATGTAAGCAACGTTATATTTAACTATAACCTTATTATTAGCAAAATCTTTTTTAACTTCTAATAGTTTAACCTTGTAATTTGCAGGAACTTGACCATATTTAATATTGGCATCAATAATGTCTTTTAGTTCAACATCTGATTTGTTTTCATAATTAAATGTTGATATTAGTGTATTTCCTATTTCATTGATTTTTTCAATAGTTGGCAATGAAAATTGCATTTCATTAGTTTGTGTGGTTCGATAATCAATTCTTCAAGTTTCAGGTTTATTTTTTTGAACTGGAAGTCCAATATTAAATGTAAATGAATACTTGTCACCATTCTTTTTTAAAGTTACTTTATTACGGTCGTTTTTATAGTTTGCCAAATTACCATCACTAACCAAAGCATCGAATTCACTTTCGGTTCATGATGTTGCTTTGAATAGTAGTCTTTTTGTTTTGTCTGCATATTCTTTATCATAAATTCCACCAGTTTTATAATCAAGATATAAAGTAGAATCATTAGCTAATTTCTCTAAGGTTTCTTTTGATGTATATGAATTATTTATTTTTCATTTTGATTTTAAAGATTCTCTTAATTCTTGTAATGCTTTTGCACTTTTATGAACTAAAATAGATGTTTTGATTTCGACTGATTCTAATTCGTTTTTTACTAATTTAAACGTAAATTCTCTGACACCATTATAAATTTCATCATTAGTTGCATTTTCATTAACAAATTTTTTATCTTTGATTTGATAATCACTTTCTAATACACTATTATCTTTTTTAACAAGCGATATTTTATTTAGATCGACTTCATTAGCATCTGTTTTATTTACATCATCTTCATATTTCGCTTTTAAAGATTCAGCTAAATCATTAAGCTCTTTTTGCAAATCTGGTTTAGGCTGAGGAGGGGTTGGATTTTCTTCTTTTTTAAATCCAGAAATTGTTTTTACAACTTCTTTGCTAATCAAATTATTAATTTTTGATTTCAATAAATATGTAACTTGATAGCTATCACCAATTACTTCTGCTTTTTTTATTATTGGTTCATATTTGGTGTCATCAAAATTGCTAAATTTAACTTGTTCCTGCTTAATATTTTTAATTAAAGTTTGTTCTTTATTTTCATAATCAACTATTAATTTATTAGCAACTTCATCGATGTTTTTTTGTTCATCTTTGCTAGTTGTGTCATTGCACGATGATGCAATTAAAGGTATAGCAACTATTGATGAAAATGGTATAAACGAAAATATCAATCTTTTAGATTTTTTCATAATTTTATGTCTCCTATTTAATTTTTAAACGTAATAAAAGTATTATAACATACTTATTTTACAAATAGAAGTATAAAAACTGATGAAATTAGATGTTATTTTTTATATAGATTTTTTAAATATTTGTCAATCTTCGAATAATGTAAATTTTTTTCTTTGCAAATATAATTAAAAACTAAATAATCATAAAAAAGAGGATCAATTTCAATATTATTTTGATTCTTAATTTCAAAAATTTCTTTGTATGCTGAATTTAACCATATAAACTTAATAAATTAAATGAAGATAATATTGCATTGATATTAATTCATTATTATTTTTCATTGTCTTTTTAATGACACTATTTAAAATCATTCTATAAATAAAATTACAATAAATCTTTCCTTGTTTTGCTTTTGCAAACAATAATAAAATATTTCAATAAATTATTAGATATAAAATATCAAAAATTTCGTAAATTAAAAAAATCGAAAAAAGTGGTATTGAGAATTTTAGCCCAAAACAAGTGTAAATATAGAATATGTTAGAGCTAATCAAAATTAAAGGTCTTTGTAAAATTAAAGAATAATTAAAATTAAACTCAAAATCTTTCTTCATTATATTACTGCATCTTAAATTCCAAAAATTTTTATTTAAAAAATATTTGAAATTATTGATAGTTAATGGCAATGTAGTCAAAATAACAGAATTACTAAGATAGGTATAGAAAATACAATTAATATTTCACAGTTCATCATTTATTCTATATCATTTTCTGATTTATATGTCTTTAGTGAAACAAATTTCTGATTCCTTAAATCATAAATATATTGCTGGCCATACTGTAAACATCTTTCAATAGCCTCTTGAATATTTTCAACAATTTCAGGAATTTCAATATATAAAGTTTTGTCTTTAAACCAAAGTCCTAATTTTTCATCAAAGGTAGCATAATATTTCTTTAATCTTGCATTGATATCATCATTCTTAAAATTTCCAACATTTTTTATAAGAAATTGGTCCAGTTTTCTAATTAAAACAATATATCCTTTTTTTTTCGTTATATGCATTATGACCTTTTATAGTGATATTTTTACTATTTTCCATTCTTTTAGAAAGATTTTGCTCATTGACGTCTATAAAACGTTTTTTGTCCAAATAAAAAGCATTAAAAACTCATATATCTGCAAGACGTATTTTATTAATAGTTTTTTCATCAAGAATTTCATCTCACAACAAGTCTATGTTTAATTGCTTATCATTCATTTTTTCTCTCCCAATTTTAAAATTAAATTTTTGCTATTTATGTAAATTAATTATAGATAAAAAAGACCCAAATGTTTTTAACATCTAGATCTTTTATGCTTTGTTTTATTAAGATTAATCAATTTTAACTTTAACACTTGGACCCATAGAAGTAGAAACTGTAATGTTCTTAACATAAGTTCCCTTAACGGTTGTTGGTTTTAATCTTTTAATTACTTGGATTAAAGCTTCAGCATTTTCTGTTAATTTTTTAGTGTCCATTGATTTTTTACCAATTGATGAGTGAATAATTCCACCTTTGTCAGCACGGTAATTTGCTTTACCTTTTTTAAGTTCTTCAACAGCTTTTGCAGGTGTTGTAGTAACAGTTCCAGTTTTAGGGTTAGGCATTAAACCTTTAGGTCCCAATTTTTTACCATATTTACCTAAAACTAGCATCATTTTAGGGTCAGCAACAATAACATCAAATTCATATTTATCTTGATTTAATATTTCTGGAAGTTCTGCAGCTGAATAAACTAAATCAGCTCCAGCAGCTTTAGCAGCTTTTTGTGCATTAACATCATCAGTTGCAACTAAAACTCTAACACTTTTACCATTACCATTTGGCAAAACAACTGCACCTCTTAATTGTTGGTCTGATTTTCTTGTATCAAGATTTAAATTAATTGCAATATCTAATGATTCATCAAATTTTGCAAAAGATGCTTTTTTAGCTAAATCAATAGCTTCTTGCAAAGGAAGAATGTCAACTTTAGAAGTTAAATTCTTTGCAATTTTAACATTTTTAGAAAGTTTTCTAGCCATTAGTTAGTTTCCTTTCTTAGTCATTCATCATAACCTTCAATTTTAATTCCCATTTGTCTTGCGGTTCCTGCAATTTGTTTCATTGCAGAGTCTATGTTTTTAGTGTTTAAATCAGGTAGTTTGTATTCAGCAACTTCTTTAAGTTGTGCAATTGTGATAGTTCCAGCAACTTCTTTATTTGGAACACTACTTCCTTTTTTAGCTTTTGCAGCTTGTACTAATTTAAATGATGTTGGTGCTGTAAATAATTTAAAATCAAACGATTTATCTTTATAAACAGTAATTAAAACAGGAACAGGTTCTTGACCTCTATCTCTTGTTTTATCATTAAATGCCTTAGTAAATTCAGGCATATTGATTCCTACACCAGCTAGTGCAGGACCAGGTTTAGCTTGACCTGCCATAAATTGCAGTTTAGCTTTTTTTACAATTTCTTTAGCCATTGTAATAAGTTCCTTTCGATCTCTGTGGTGCAAATGAATTTAATATTAAATTCTCCCACTTGCTAGAGGCAATGTAATATTGCATTTGTTATTGTAACATAAAATTAATAAATTAATAGTTAATTATTAAGCAAAAAAATTTGCTGAGCAATTTTGATTAAAATTTTCTAAAGTAAAATATTTAAAAATTAACTATGTACAAGACATTTTTTACAAAAATCATAAATAACATTTTTGCTATCTAAAATAAAAAAATGTTGCACATTGCAACATCAATTTTCAAACTAAAATTATTGTTTTTTCTTATTAAATAACAAAATACCTAATGCAATAGCGGTTAATATTACTAAAACAAAACAACCAATTAATGCAAGTAAGTATCATGTATGATTATCTTTGTCGTTTTTGTCAGCTAAAGTTCAAAGTTTTACAACATAAATGATTGTTACAATTCAAGTTCCAATCATACCTAAAACAATAAGACTAATTAAAGTAACATAAGCAATATGTTGTACAGTAGATGGCCAAATTGCAGCATATGGTGCTCATATACTTGAAATAACTATTATTAAAAAAATTAATCCTGAAGTGATAACCGAGAAAATAAAGCCTTTAGAACTTAGATCTTTAATTTGCTTTTTTGTTGCTTCATTTTGTTGTGTATTTTGTGTTTGCTCACTCATAAAATCCTCCTATGTTCATAAACCTACTTAAATTATATAGGTATTAAAAGTGAAAAGTCAAAATCCTATCATTTTGCTTTAAAAATTAACTTTTATTTCCATTCATTATTTGCATTTTATATGACAAATTTATTCGAAATTGACAAAAATGTCTTTTATGTGCTAAATTATTTAGTACAAAGCAAAATAATTCGTTTTTTTTTTTTTTTTAAAATTTGATTTATGCTATTATTCTTTTATATGCTATTATTCTTTTATTTTAATAGAGACTATATGCAAAAAGGCATTTGTTGCTATTAGAATGAATTGCTATTTTATTTACAATGGGGGTTGAAATGAAATTTTGAAGCAAAAAGAAAAATAGAGTGTTGTTATTTACAACATTAGGATCAATTACTGCTGCTACTTTAGGAAGTGTTTTGTTGTACAATTCATTTCCTAGCGCTGAAAATTCTATCTCGATATCATCATCGTCAAAAGCAAAACCTAATTTAATTCCAAAAGACAATTTGGATTTTTCAAATAGCAATAATTCAAATAGTGACTCAAATCTAAAAGATTTACCTAAAAATGAAGCCCCAAAGCCAATTGAACCATCAAAACCTGACATTGTTAAACCAATAACTCCTGATAAGCAACCAGAGAAAAAACCAAATAATCCTTCTCAACCAAAAGATGATGGAAAAACTGAAACTAGAACTATTAAGATTAGTGGTGTTGATGTTCAAGCCAAAGTTAAACCTCAAGCTGATAGACAATATAGTCAATATGATAAAGACAATAACATTGCAAATATAAACCCTTATCAAAATCAAATTGTTGGTGAAATTGTTGATGTTGAAGTTACAGATGAACTTAGAAAGAAAAACATAGATTCTGCAAGAAGTGGGCTTCAAAACAACAAGGTTCATCAAGCATTTTTAAGTAATTTGTGAGACAGTAATTTCGAAAAAATGTCAAATGAACAACTTGATAACTTTTTCAAGTATGGGGAACCATGAAACTGACAATCAATTTTAGACCGTTATAAAAGAATTTTAGATTCTCCAAATGTTGTTAAGTTTTTAAAAGAAGATGCCAAAAAAAGATGGCAAGATCCAAGTGATCCTGTACATAAATATGGTCAAAACAAAAAATATGTATGATTATTAAAAAACTTAGACTATTCAAAATTTACAGAAGCTGGTCCTGGGGTTGAAGAAAATCTTAGAAAAGGCATGACAATTGACCCTTCAAATGCTTATATCGATGAAAATGGAAAACTTAACTCTTATGCATTTAGTCCTGCACCTGGTTATAATGGTGTAACTTCTAGAATTAGAAGAGACAATATGGAAAAAAGAGTATTTGGTTATGATTCTGAATACAGTAGAAATCCAATCGATATTGAAGAAGGCAACTACCCTGGTTGAACTAAATCTGATGTTACAAATCAATTTAACAAATATGGTATAAATTCTGGTGATGGTATTAAAGTCTACAAACTAAAAAGACAAAATCCAGAACAAGGCAAACTAAATGAAGGTACTATTTTAGAGATTGATGCTTCAAATGAAAAAGGTTATTTGAAAGCTAAACAAGTTATTGAACAACTTAAAAAAGATAAAGTTGAAATTACTGGATATCGTATTTTAAGAATGGGTGATAATAATTCATCACAAAAATTCAAAGATATATTAGCATCATTACCCGATGAAATAAAACAACTTGAACTTTGATTCTCAGCACGTGCTACAAATACAAGTTCATTAATCGCCTTAGAAAATAAACATATCAAAGAACTTGCAATGTACACATTAGGAAATGGTAATTTAGATGAATGATCATTTAACCCATTATCATTTAGAAAAACTGAATGAATCAACAATGTTGATTATAATGTTAACTGGAATTTAAGGCAAGAAAAAGCAACAAGAATTACATTTGATACTTTAGCATTTGATGAAATTGATTATGATCCAAATGATGCAGTAGATCCTTATAAAAGAATTAATCTAGGTTTAAGAATGGCTTATTATACAAGAAATAATGAACCTATCTTCCAAGGTGGATTTGGCCCAGGTCTTAAACCTGACCATGATGAAAAAGGAAATAGTTACCCAACTGGTTTAAATTTAAGTAGAATTCCTCAACTTAGATCATTAAAAGGACTTCAATTCTCTGATATTATTAAGACTCAAAATGGTTCTAGAAAAATTAAGAGATTAACTTTATTTAATAATTCTGATACATTTGAAATTTCATCTGATGAATTGAATCAAGCGGGATTTGATAAAAATATTGCTTGAAATGAGCCTATGTCAAGAGCATATTTATATTTTAGTAATGGTTCTACAACTTCAAAAGTTAAAATTAAAGGAAAGACACCTTTAACTTCAGAAGGGCTTAGAAACTTACAAGTGTTATTTAAAATTGCTGATAGTTTAAATAGTTCTAGATCAATTGTTGTTGAAGATGATGGTGTAATGGCAACCTTAAAAGGTAATGGTTATAGTGTACAAAAAGATGATGGATGAAATCCAGACTTTACTTAGAAAATAGGAGAAAATAATGCAAAAAAAATTTAAAAACATATTATTAACATTAAGCATTGGTTCAATTTTTACTCCTATTGCTTTTGTTTCTGCAAACTGTAATGGAAATCCAAAAAAACCTGATACACCAACCCCTACACCACAAACCGAAATTACAGATCAAGAATTTAATGACATTGTTAAAAAAATAAATCAAAGTGATTTTGATTTTAAGCTTAAAAATGTTCCGGGGTTAGATAGTTTAGAAAAATCTAAACTTTATCCAACTGATATTGCTGATAACGATCAAAATATTCAATTAACAATTAAAAATTCTGCTTACCAAAACAAAATTTCTTTAAAAATGTTGAAAGGTAATTTGCCTGATGGTAGAAGAAAAGCAAACCAAACTGGCAAAATGCAATTTGTTGTTGAAATTTCTGCAAAAGGAAAACAATCTGTTAACAAAATTATTGAAATGGATGGTTTTTTAACTAATCCATATGGTGCTGATCGAAGTGGAAAAATCGATCATAATCCAACTGATTCTCTAAAACCTAATGAAAATAAAATAAAAGATTATGTAACAAAATTAACTCAAACCCAACGTTTTGAAACAGATAATGAAAAATATATGGGTGCATTAAAACAACAATTGCATAACCAATCATTGTCCTCAATTAGAAAAGATTTGTCGGAATTAACTAGTGCACAATTGCAAAAATTTAATGAGCTAGCTAAAAAACATAATTTTGATAATTATGCAAATGCTGCATTAAAAGGGTTTACATTGCCAACATATGACAATAATGGTAAATATGAAGGTATGTCATTGGATGAAAAACCAGAAACTGCAAAAGGTCCTTCATGAGTTGATGCTTTAGGTAGGAGTAATCCAAACAAAATTGATGGCCTTGCACGTACATTACCGAATGATATGTACAAGAAAGCTGCAATTCAAACTTATCAAGTAACAATTCGTAATGATGATAAAGATGATCCTAAAAAAGGGAATGTTACTGCTGGTACAATGTGGCTTATGGATTATCAAAAGAAAACAGATGGAACATATCCAACAAAGTTTTATTTTGGAACAAATTTGCACGTTGCTGATGTTTTAACCCAATTGACATCTAGTTTTTCAATGCTTAGATTAAACAAAAACGCAGGGATTAAATCAACATTTAAATTATCAGATCTTGATACTAAGAACTTTACTAGATTTTATTTTGCAATAGAAAAAGCTTTTTCAACTAATAGAGGAATAAAAACAGTTTTTGACGGACGTAACTTTTTAACTAAAAAACCATCAGATTATTTAGGAAGACAAAAAGATAAATTTAAAGATTTTGAAGAATTTATTGATTTTGCAGTCTTTGAAATTGATTTTGCTGAACTTTTTTCTAAAACTGGAGAAAATCATAACAATGCATCTTCAGCAGAAGAATTAGCAAAATCAATTACAAATGATTATGCATCTAGTGACGAAAATCATGTTAAGTTTAAAAGCGAATCTTATTTGAAAAATTATAATAAGATAGATGTTCCCTTACAATCTGATAAAAACAAACCTTTTGATACAAAGTATGATCAATTGTATGCAGTTGGTTATCCAAGCTCATTGTATGATCATTTCTTAAGAAGATATATTGATGATCACCAAATTTCAGCTTCTAAATGAAATTATAGTTTATGGTTAAATTCAAATTATGAATATTATGATAAATTAGTAACTGAAGAAGGAAGCCAACCGGCATTTCCTGAAGAACTTTTAAAACGTGGTGATTTCTTGTCATATCAAATCGGTTATCGTTCATTTATTAACCGGCCTGGTGTTTTAGATGCATTTATTTCAGCACCTAAATCTGGTAATGATTGATATGTATCTTCGGATGGCAAAAAATATATAGCATTTGGTCTTGAATATATGCCTAAACATTATGCTCCTGGTGGTGGTGCTTCTGGTTCTAGTGTTAGAAACCAAAATAATGAACTTGTTGGTGTATATCATGTTTCAAATAACATTGCTAAAACAGGACTTGCTGCTGCATTTAGGTCTGAAGGCTATGACTATGGAGATTTATTTGATAATCAATACAAACTTCCACAATATGATTTAATCTATGGTGGAGGTGCTGACCAAAGAAATTCATACCGTCAAGCATTAAAAGAATTGTATGGTGAAAATTATCAAACAGCATTATTTAATAACGGAGTTGGAGATAACCAAATTCCTGAAGAGTTTAAATTTACAGGTTACGTTAAAGACGCTGAATAATAAAATTTAAAAAATGCAAGGATTATGTGATAATTCTTTGCATTTTTTAGGTTTAGAAAGGATATTAATGATTAAAAATGAAACTCTGCAAAATAAAAAAATATATGATAACTATGAAAACTTAATGGAAAATTCTAAAAACAATTTTATTGTTAGAATTTACAAACTAGTTATTTTAGGTTTAATTGCGTTAGCAACATTAATGATTTTAATTTTTGCTAAACAAACAATTATGGGAGAAAAGATTTGAAAGTCTATTAATCGTAATATTAGTAGTTTTTTAAGTTTTGAAGATCCAACAACTGAACAAGCTAACACAGTAATTTTATTTAAGACAACATTATTACTATTTACTTTGTATTACTGTTTAATTAAAAATTACTTAAATTTACATATTCAAAAAGATTTAATTAAGAAATATTACATTTGATTTTCTTTATATTCATCAATGTCATTAATTTCCTTTATCTTACTTTTCACATATAATTCGGCATATCCATTTGCAAACTTTTGCTTATTATTTTTGCTTATACCTTTATATTTGATTAACATAGCACAAAGACTATATCTACATTTTTTTAAAGCAAAAACTGATCCTATTAATTATGGAAATAAAATTTATTTGATTTTACCCTTAGTTTCACAAGGATTTTTAGTTGCTAGCATTTTTGCAATCTTTTTTGCATGGAATGCATCAGCACAAATGAAAAACATTTTGTTTTATCAAAACAAATTTAATGATTTTATTAAAAGCACTTTAACTACGAAATCTGCTCTAAATTTATTTATTGTAATTGTGTTTTTCATTTATATGGCATTGTTATTACTTTTAACTAATTTAGAAAAAATAGTTTTCTTAATTAACAAACGTTTTACAAGAGAATATTTCACATTCCATTTGCAAATTGTTTTAACTATTTTTTTTGCAGCAATTTTGTGTTTAATTCCTGCATTTATTTGAAAAATTCCCGCAACTAATTATTTGGGTACATTAAACAAAAATGAGTATTTCTTTTTATTTGAGATTTTCTTTGCAGCATTGATTTTATGCTCTTATTGTTTATTGGTATTTAAAGCAAAACAAAAAATTAATGGTAGTTTATTATCAACATTATATTTTTCATTACATCAACTTGTGTTGTGACTTTCTTTACTGATTGTGAGTTTATACAAACAAAATAGTCATATTACATTAGCTAACATTTTTACAATTTCAATTATTTCATTTGCGATGATTGCAATTTATATTATTAAAACTAAAAATATTGATGTTTTAACAATGCTACTTTTAATTTTAAATATTACATTTAACATTTTTACATTAACAATTTCAATGCTAAATCAATTGCTTTTGCAAAACAAAAACTTTGCATTTTATGTTATTGCAGCAAATGTTTCATTGATTCAAATTTTTCTAATTTTACAAGCAACTTTTACTGCAATTTTATTTACTGCAAATTTTACTCAATTAAATAAAACTTTATATCGTTTAACAAACTTAAAATCTAATAATAATGTAGCCTTAGAAACTGCAAATATTAAAAAATAATACAGAATATGAAAGGAAAATAAAATGGATTTAACAAGATTAGTTACTAAGGTTGAAAATCTTAAGAAAATAAATATGAAAGTAAACAATGACAAAAATATCCTATTAATTAATATGATGAAGTTAAATAAAAACCTTTCATATTACATTCAAAGTGCAATTAAAAACAAGAATTTAATTGATGCTGTTGGAAACCAATATAACATCAAAAATATGTTTGTGCATAAAAATACGAAATCAAATTTTTTAAACAAAATCAAACAAATTTTTGTTAAGCAAAAAGAACTTTGAATTTATACTACTGAACAACAAAAATATGCAACCGATTCATATTCAAGATATGAAAGATACATTTTAGAAAAAACAAAAAACAAAAATGTTGATTTCATTACAATCGGCGATAGAGCATACAATTTTTGCAAGCAAAATAAATTTAATGTTATTAAAGATTTTCCAACAAATACCCAATCTATTTTAGCATTTGAACTTTCTCAAATTATTAAGATTCTATATTTAGAACAAAATTATCGTAAAGTTAGGTTTGTTTTAAATACCAACAAAAATTTTAAAGGTTCATTTACTATCTTACCAACTCAAGAGTTTGATGTTTACAAATTATCATCTTCAACATTAATTGAAACTAACAAACTTGATATTAAAGATTTTAAAATATTTCCTAATGTAGAAACTTTTATTGATAATGAAGCAAACATTTTTATTGAAAATGTTGTTAATTCATTACTAATTGAATCATCTTTTTATACAACAAAAAATGCATTAGTTACAGCTAATAAAATTATTAAAGATTTAGATGAAAACATAATGAAATTGTCAAGACAAGCTATGAGAGTTAAACGTCAAAACGAAATTGAAGAAATTATTATGTTAACAAGTAATAACAAAAATGATATTTTAAGCGAGAGTGATGATGGAAAATAAATTTAAAGTTAATATTAGTTTTATTGATAACAAAACTGAAACATTTGACAAGGTAAATGCTTATCTTAATTTAAATGATGAAGATGATTGAATTATGCTAGACAGTAATATGATTGGCAGTTATGAACTTATTTTAATTAAATTAGTAATTGAAGAAAAAAGAACAAAAAAAGAAATTTATGTTTTTGCCAAAAATGCTAATTTAATTTTGAAAAACAATATTTTAGACATAGAAACATTTTCACAAAGAAACTTATTTATTAAAATTAAGCAAAAACAAAACTTAAAAAAACAAATTGCTGACCTTAAAAACAAATTTGATTATTTGAATGCTAAACAATTTATCGGATTAGATGTCAATGAATTTTTATCTTACAAACAACTTAAATATGATTTATACATTTTAAAATTAAGAGATTTGTTTAACTTAAAGGAGGCAAATAATGTTTAAATGAAAGAAAATGTTATTTTTAGTTTCAACTTCAACTGCATTTTTACCAATTATTGCTCTTTCTGCATCAAAAAAAGGCGACCAAGTAAGTCCTCAATTTTCTGAATTTAAAAAACGTGCCAAAGAAGCAGTTAAAAAAGCATTAACAGATGGTCTTACTAATATTACAAAGCAGCTTGAAGAAATTAAATCTTCATTAGACAAAGAAACTAATTTCAAAAAGAAACTAAGCGCACAAATTTATTTAGAAAAACTAATTGATTATGTAACTAAAAATAAAGATGCTATCATTGCTCATCCAGAAAACTATGGGTTTCCAATCACTTTCTTAAACATAATTTCACAAGATAAAAAATATCATGTTGGGAATATTGAATATAACAATCGTCAATATAAAGATGTTGCAATCTCAAAAAATGCTCCCTATGATTACGTAGATGCTATTAAACCTGATGGTGTAATTACTAAGAAAAAAGATAAAAATAACGCAATTTTAGAAGAAGATAATTTTATCAAAAGTGAGGATTTTGATAAAGTAATCAAAAGTTTTGAAAATGAATTAATCAAAAAATTTAATTCAATTATTTTTAATTCAAAAGATATTCCTGAACTTGATAAAGATTTTTCATTGGATTTAGAAAAATTAAAAGAAGGAATTATTAAATATTCAACACCAAAAGGTTTTGGTTCTTGAGATGATTATATTAAAAGTAAAATTAAACCTAGATATGTTGCATTTGATTTAGAACAAAATGAAAAATCAAATGAAGAGGAAGAGCAAAATGAAAATAAAGATCCAAATCCTGCTGATAAACCTCCATTAGTACCTGGTGATAATCCAAATGCTAAATATAAAACCGAAATTGAAAATATTGCCCAACTCCCACCTTACATTGCCCATGGTTATAGTCAATATACTCATGAAAATTTAAAGCAAACATTTGACACCTTAACAGATGATAAAGCAAAACAAAATTTGTTTTTCTTTGATAACCCCATTAATAGTAGATATTTATATAAAGTAGAAAATTTATCAATTAATAGTGGTAAATTAATTGCTAATGTAAGTATTACTGATAAAGTTGATACATCTAAAAAGAGACGTTACAATGCTGAATTAAACGTGGATAGTTCAAGTGAATATAAAGCATGACTTCAAATATATTCAGAACAAATAAAATCCTTAAATCAAAAGTTTTTAAGCTTATATAAAGCATTAGATTTAGATGATAAATTAAATTATGAAATGTTAAGAAGCGATGCATTAGTAAATGCATTATTTAGAATTGTTGATGGCGCTATTAAATTTTATTTGAAAAAAGAATATAAAGACGAACAAATGAAATTAGTTCAATATTATGCTCAATACATAAGCACTGGTAATAACCTAAAAACATTAACAAGTAGTAATAGTGAATTTTTAAACTACACATTATCCGAACTAAAAGCTTCAAAAATTAATTCTAATCCTTACTTTTTAGATTTAGTTAATGCTTTTGAATCTGTTTATTTGCAATATGAAAATGTTATAAAAGCAAATAAAACTTTTATTAGTCAAAATTTCAATGCTACAAATAAAACATTTAAATTAGAAACAATTGATGATTTATATGAAAAAATTAAACTTGATATTTTTAGATTAAAAGCAAAGGTAAATACTAATACTTTTTCAATAGTTCAATGATTTAATAATTATGTTGAAGACATTAGGCAAATTAAAAGTGAATTTAATTTACTAAGTATTTTAGCTACAAACAAAACAGTAACAAAAGATGAAGATAAAAAACAATTTACAGAAGCATACCAAGCTACTGAAAATGTTTTAAATCAAGAGAAAAAAAACAAAAACAAGGTTAAAACAATTTCTGGTGCAATTACATTTGCAATTGGACTTATTTCTTTGGTTATTACGATTACAATGTTACTTATTAAACTAAAAACAATCAAAAACAACAAAATTTTGGTTTACTATCTTGTTTCAATTGCAATAGAAGCAGTATTATTAATTGCTGGTATTACTTTATTAACCTTAGGATTAAAAGGCATTTAAAAATCTATAAATATAAAAATCTAATGTTTAGGTTTTTATAAACCATAAAAGTGAAAATATGGTAGTGTAAAAAAGTTAGTGTAAAGTTTATTTTCTCTTTCCAAGTGGATTGAGAAATTCATCATTTGATTAATAAACTTCCCGTTAATATATTAACATTTCATAGAACTAATTTTGAAATCTATCAGAAAAAATGATATCCAATTCATTATAAATTTGGTCTCAATTCTTAATGCGTTGAGATTATTTTTTTGTTACATCAATTGATGCTAAATATAATGATTTTAAAACACTAGCATTATTAGGAAATACAGCTTTTGTTTCTATATGCTTGATTCAAATTTTCAATGTAATTTGTTGTATAAATAATCGAACGAATTTCTTTTGAAAAATTAAACATAGTTACGATATTTTCTCAATGATTTTCTCAAACTTTTAAACTTGACAGGTAATGTTTGTTCCATTTATTTTTAACAATTTGTAAATTGCTATAAGCATCATCAATATTGCTTTCTTGATAAATAGTTTTTAAATCATTACAAAATTCTTTTAAATGCTTATAAGAAACTAGTTTCGTTGAATTTCTAATAATATAAACTATACATTTTTGTTGCATTGTATTAGGAAATGCGGTAATAATTGCTTCATTAATACCAGTTAAAGCATCTGAACAAAGAATTAATATGTTTTTAATTCCTCTATTCTTTAAATCGTTCAAAACATATAATCAATATTTTGAAGATTCATTTTCACCTATATACAAACCTAAAATCTCTTTAAATCCATTGGAATTAATTGCTAAAACCACATAAATGCTTTTTTAACAACTGTATTCTCTTGACGAACGCTATAATGAATTGCATCAATAAATACAATTGAATAAACTCTCTCAAGTGGTCTTTTTTGTCATTCTAAAATCACATCAGAAATATTGTTGGTGATATTGCTAATCATTTCAGCAAAATATTCAACACCGTAAAAATCTCTAATCATATCTGATATATCTCGAGTCGATAAACCTTTAGCGTAAAGCATTAAGATTTTTTCTTCAATTGTTGATTTAACGTTATGTGAATTTTTAGAAACAATAATAGGATTAAATTCAGTATTTCGATCGTGTGGAACATTTATATTGAATTCACCATAATCGCTTCTAACTTTTTTAGAATTATAACCATTTCGATAATTTGATTTTTCTACTTGATTATCACTTTTTTTGTACTCCATATGAGCATCAAATTCACCTTCAAGCATACCTTGAATT
The DNA here is from genome assembly GCF_900660445.2 of Metamycoplasma salivarium. Lineage (GTDB taxonomy): Bacteria > Bacillota_I > Bacilli_A > Mycoplasmatales > Metamycoplasmataceae > Metamycoplasma > Metamycoplasma salivarium. The sequence goes on along the minus strand of NZ_LR214938.2, from coordinate 254,128 downwards.
GCCTTTTTAAATATGTCTTTCATTGCAAAATTCAAATCATAGACACATAATTTTCTTTTAGGTAAGTTAAAACATCTGAAATCTTTTTATTTTCTTTTTCACTTTTCACAATAAAAAATCCTTCCAATTTTTTACTTGGAAAGATTTCATCTTACAACTTTACACTAACTTTTTTACAGTCTCAATTTTACTAATCAAACAATTACGCGTGAATTATCCTAACTATTAGAATTGTTTAAATGATCTAACACATTAGATATTGCAACATGATGCGCTCAGGGATATTCTGGTACATGACAAGAATTTAGTGATGTCTTTCACCAAGGCAATGCAATTCAAATTTGGCGTGATACTGAATATAGAAAAGGTACTGGCGATGGAAATATAAATAACATACTTAATCAGTTACGTAATCGGGCCCAAGACTTTGTATTATATGTTTATAAGCCTGTATATGATGACCATTCTGCGGCTCGCGGACATCACGTTGAAAATGTTTATACATCCAACCCTGATTTGCAAACTAACTATTATCATAATAATTTATTAAAGTTTCCAATGGAGACTTTTATTTTGCACCTAAATGTAAAAAAACCTGGAATATTTCCAAGCCACAAGAAAGTTAAAGACACTACTTTGTTAAGTTTTGATTAAATAACAATTTTAGATTGTCGGTATTTTTTGATTTGTAAAGAATCATATTAGGAAGAAATTCAACAATTGCGTTTTTTAATAAAACAGAATCAATAATTTCTGCATTAATGCTTTTAACAAATGGCTCTTTAGATTCTTTTAGATTTAACACATTCGTATCTTCAGTAAGTATTTCTTTTAATTCATCATCATTAACAAGTCTAGGAGTTGCGACTGCTGTTGAAAATTTAGGGTTTATTGCAAATATAACATTAAACTTATTGAATAAAATTGGTAATTTGTTTTGAACAGCTTCAGATACTAATTTATAAAAGTCTTTGTATACTTGAGATTCGAAGCTTAAATTAGCATTTAATAAAACTGAAGCATAAAGCTTTGTGTATGAAATAAAATTTTCATTTTGCACCATATTGTTATAATCAGAAAAAACATCAAAATTTAATATGATTTCTTGCGTGTTAGATTTTTTGCTTATCATAAAATTTCTCCTTAAAATTTAAGAATTTTTATTAATTTATTTTATTGTCTTTATTTTACCTTATTAGAGAGAAAAACCGGTAATTTTTACTAATAAAATGCATATTTTGCATTAATTGTCAATATATTGGCACTAAACTATGAAAATTAGCAATTTACATAAAAAATCCCGGTTTGTTTTATTCTTTGTTGATTTTTTTTGAAAAAGCAAATTTATATTTATATTTAGGCTGATTTTATGATAAAATACGCGCAACTATATATAAATATAGTTAAAAAAATGGAGAGCATATGAACAACTCATTAGATTTAGAAGAGACGAAAATATTTAATGATTATCATAACTTTGCTGTTGGCAAAAAGAAAAGTGCTCTAGTTAAGGTATACAAGTATACTTTATTAGGTATTTTTCTTTTATTTAGTTTATTGTTGTTAGTGTTTATTGAACGTACATTTTTTGGATTTGGAAATTTAATGTTCCAAAACTGAAAAATTAGTGATTTTTTAAATTTTGACACATTAAAAAATAAGCAACGTAATTTTATGATCTTAATTAGGTTTGCCTTATTATCTTTTGTACTTTTTTATTCAATCATAAAAAATTACACAAACGTTTATTTTCAAAAAGAAACTATTAAAAAATACTGACCATGATTTACTTCATATTTAGTATTAACTGTAATTTCTTTTGTTTTATTATTTGGTTATTTTCCAAATACACCTGCTAAATTATCATATTCATTTTTATTGTTAATACCTTTGTTCATTTTAAATTTAGTTTATGCAATTTATTTGTACAAGTTGAAGAAAAAAACAGATCCTAACTCATATAACAATAGAACTTCGATTATGATTGGTTTAATTTCTCAAGGTTTAATTGTTTTCATTACTATTATTGCAATGAGTGCTTGAGTATTAAGTGCTAAGTCAAATGTTAACGTTGAAGAAAGTTTGTTTAACAATAATGGCTTCAATGATTTTTGAAATAAATTATTTACTGTTAAAACTACAACAAACCTTGTTTTAATATTGTTATTTACAACAATTTCAATGACAATTTTAATTGGGGCATTTTCAGATAAGATTGCTTTCTTGTTTTTCAAACAAAACAAAAAAGAATATTATAGAGATCAAATTATTATTAGTTTAACTTCTTTTGCATTTATTTTAGTTTGAACTTTTAGATCTCTATTTTACAAAATAGACTCAAAAAGTATTTTTGGTAACTCGCTTGAAAATTATGCATATTTAACTGAGATTTTAATTGGCGCTATTATTTTTAGTTTATTTGTAGTTTCACAATTTACAAAAAAAATTAAAACAGCTAGTCCAATTTTAAATTTAGTGAATCATGTTTTTGCACAAACTTTGTTATGAACAACATTATTTACAATGACATTGCTAAATAAGCAAAATACAATGGTTAATATGATTAATGTTTTCTTTGTCGGAATATTCTCATTTGCTATGCTAGTAATTTATTTTATAAAAAATACAAACTACAATTTGGTAATTACATTTTTCATAAGATTTGCTATCTTAGGAAGTATTTTGGCATTGATTACATTTTGCGTTAACCAAATTCTTATTTCAAATAAAAATTACATCTTTTTAACAATTGATTCTAATCTATATTTGACACAAATTATGTTAGTTTTAAGTACAGCAATTTGAGCAACATTCTTGTTATATTCAATAGTTTCATTGATTGTTGTTGCAAATAAAATTACTTACTTCAACAAGAAAAAATTAGGAGGTGTAAATGAATATGAACAACAACAAAAGTAAATTAAGTCCTGAACAACAAGCGATTGTTGATTTTTATGATGATTATAAAACCATCATTACAAATCAAGAAAGATTCATTAGTTTTGATAAACTTATTGCTTCTGTTTTATTAAAAGATATGTTAGGTTTTGATTCTGAAGCGTACATTCAGTTTAATGATATGCTAATGATGGCGGTTAATAAAAAATACGATTTAGTTTATAAAGATTTTGTAATTACATACAACTTAAATCCAAAATTTGGACTTAACAATTTAGTTCCTATGTTAAATACTTATGAATCTTCAAACAATGAAGCAATTAATTTAAAATCTTCATCTAATCGAATGATGAATAAATTTTTAACTAATTTAAATGCTGAAATTAATAATTTGTTACTAACAAAATATTATGTTGAAGTTATTCCTGAAACAATTTTGTATACATCAGATAACACAAATGAATTAAAGTTGTTATTTAGTGAAAATGTTGCAACTAAAATAATGGCTTAAGAAAGAAAAACTATGTATTTAAAAGAATTAGAAACAAAAAGAAATAACTTAGAGAATGTTAAAACAAAAGTTAACAACGACAAAAACATTTTACTAATTAACATTATGAAAATGAGTAAAAAAATGGCATTTTACATTCAAAATGCAATGTTAAATCGTGATCTAATTACTTCATTAAACCAAAAATATGATTTAGATAGTTCACTTATTGAGCTTGAAAATCCCTTTTTACAAAAAGAGAAAGCTCATAAGTTTAGGAATATTTTCATAAAAGAAAAACAACTTTGAATTTATGTTACTGAAGTACAAAAATATTCAACCGACTCATATACTAGATATGAAAATAAGATTTTGAAATTAACCAAAAAAGTTAAAGCTGACTTTATAACAATTGGCGATAAAGCTTTAGATTTTTGTAAAAAACATAAATTCAACGTTTTACTAAATATTTCAGAACAAGAAAAAAACGATGATTTATCTTCATCGCTTGTTCAAGTTGTTAAAGCATTATATGTTGAACAAAACTATTCAAAAGTATTCTTTGTTATCAACACCAACAAAAGTTATGATGAACCTTTTCAAATCTTACCTTTAAAAAGCTTTAACTTAGGTAAATTAGCAGATGTTGAAGAAAATAAATCAATGCTAGTTGACGTATCAAATTACAAAATTTATCCTGATATTGAAAAGTTTATTGATGCGCAAATTAATATTTTCTTAGAAAACTCAATTCATTCATTAATGATTGAATCATCATTCTACAATGCTAAAAACAATTTAGTTATTAACAATAAGGCAAGCAAAAAACTAAATGATGAAATTACAAAAGTATCTAAGAAAATGTTAATGGCAAAAAGAGAAGAAGAAGTTGAAGAAATTGTAATGTTAACAAGAAAAAACAAATCTATTTTTGATGAGGGGGCAGATAATGAGTAAAACTACATATGTCAGTGAACCTCATTTTGACATTACAATTAACTTTGCAACTAAAAGTCCATTGCATCTAAAAAATGCTTCAATTTGATTAAACATCAATAATGAAGATAACTGAGAATTAGTAACCACAAATTTATTTGGAAGTTATGATGATACTATTATTAAAATTATGGATTGAGATAAAGAAGTTGAGTGATATATGTTTTTAAAAAACACAAGTATTTTTGTAAAAACTGATGAAATCATTATTAATACTTTTACAAACTTTAATGAATTTGTTAAAGCAAAAAAAACTATCAATATTGAAGCTAAATTAAAAAGTGTTTCAAAAGAAATTGATTATTATTCAGCAAAACAAAACTTTGGATTAGTCTTTGATCAATTTATTAAACTTAATACGTTAAGGAACGAGAAATATAAACTAAAAATGATTAAGTTGCTAAATTTAGTTCCAGGAGAAAATTATGAGTAAGAAGATCTGAAAATGACTAGGTTCGCTTAGTGTAGTTACTCCAGTTACTACATTCCCAGTAGCCTTGTTAATGAGCGCTGATCCAAAAATTGATCCTAAATTTAACGAATTTGAACCAAAAGCTAAGGAAGAGCTTGATAAAGCAATTGATGAAATTATTGCTAAGGTAGTTAAATATTTAAATGAAGAACGTGACAAGATAGATCCAAACACTATTTCTGATCTAGATACTTTGTCAAAAAGAACCTACTTAGAAAAAATTGCTAAATATTATGAAGACAATAAAGACGATGCTAAAGCACACCCCGAAAAATATGGATTTAAACCTTTATTACCTTATGCTATTTCAAAAAACAAGAAACTAAAAATTGTTAAAGTTGAATATAACAACAAAATTTGAGAAAACATCAAGGTTGGAAGCGATGAGGAACTTAATGCATTAAAAGAACAAGTTAAACCTGATGGTAAAGTCGAAATTGTTAAAGAAATTGATAATGTGCTTTCAAAGAAAAATTTTGATGAAATCATTTTAAAATATGTTCATGAATTAACTGAAAAATTCAATAGTATGGTTTATCAAGATGGTGATGCTCCAAAATTAGAAATGAAATTTGAAAGGCAACCTGATGGTACATATGTTGCCAAAATATCTATGCCTAAGGATTTTGAAACCTGAGATAAATGAATTAAAAGCAAATTAGTTCCAAGATTTAATGATTTTGAATTTGAACAAAATAATAATGCTGAAATCAAAGGCGATGAAAAAGAGGAAAAACCAGACAAAGTTCCATTAGTTCCAGCAGATGTTCCTAAAGCAATTGATAAACTCGATATTGATGCATTGCCTGCTCTAGACCCATTATTAGATTCATTTTATGCTGATAAAACTGTAGATGAACTTAAAAATTTATTTACAAAAGATACTGCTAATGAGATGTTTTTCTTCAATAACCCAATTAACACGCGTTATTCATATACAGTAACTAAAGTTGAAGTTAAAGATGATAAATTAGTCACGAAAATAGAAATTGCAGATAAAGTAAATCCTAAAGAAAAAAGAACTTATGAGAAAACAGTTGAATATACCAACACTCCTGAATTTAAAGCAAAACAAAAAGTTTTAAAAGCTCAAATTCAAGAAATGCAAAGATTATTTAATCAACTATACAAAAGTTTAGGACTTGATGACAAAATTGACTATGATGATTTAGGTAATGATAATTTACAACAAACATTATTTAGCATGGTTGATTTAGCAACAAAACTAGTTACAATTCCCGAACAAGGAAAAGAATTTAAAAAAGAATGAAATGCTCAAGTTGTAGCATATACAAGAAACTTACAACAAAACTCAACAAATCAAGATAATATTCTAGAATCTGCAAGAGCCGAAATTAGAGAATTATTTTTAAGATCGCTAATGGGTTCTACATTAACTCTTGAATATATCATAGACAGCACAAAAGAAAAAGTTCAAGCAAAATTAGAATATTGAAAAGCATTGCTTAGAGCTTATGATAGAGTTATGCAACAATTTGAATTGTCATTAAAAAAACACAAAGAAATTATTGAAAAGAATTTCAAAAACAACAAATCTTCACAAAACCAAATTATGAAGTTAAGAGTTTTAGAAGATTTATACAACAAAATTGAAAAAGATATTTTTAGATTAAAAGGTATTGCATCTGAAAATCCAACTTCAATTTTAGGTTGATTCGATAGGTATACTAACTATATTAAAGTAGTAAAAGAAGAATTTAATTTATTAAGAGATTTAGGTTCAGCACAAGAACTAAATGCTTCAAAACCAAAAGAATTATCTGCATTTACTTCTGCTTATGATAAAGCTAAAAAAGAATTAGATAATCAATATGTCTCACAAAATAGATTAAAGGTTATATTTGGTTCAATCTTAATGGTATTAGGAATTATAAGCATTATTGCTAACGCAATTGTTTTATTAACCAAATATAAAACTAATAAAAAACGGAAAATTATCATAGTTTATGCGCTTATTATTGCAATTTCATTAATTATGGCAATTTCTGGAATAGTATTATTAACACTAGGAGTTAAAGGAATATAACATGGCTACAAAAACAACTACAAACCCAAAAATTAGTGCTATCTTCGACTATATTATTGAAGTTGAAGGTGCATTCCCTTATGAACAAAGACAAATGTTCACTGCTAAGAAAAGTCCTGATACAAAAATGATTTTGATTAGTGCAACACAAAATAAAGCATATTTACTTGCTAACAACGAAAACAAAGTTTTATCAATAGGCGATGAAATTGTTAAGTCAAAAACAAAAAGTGAAGTATTTACTTCTGATTTACAATTTGGAAATGTTATTGACATTAATGGAAACATTGTTTTACCATTTAAAGAAGAAGTTAAACCAAATAAAGATAGTAAATACACACCAATCTTTAAATTAGCTCACAATCTAATGAGTGTTAAAACTTTGAATGAACAACTATATACTGGAATTACTGTTATTGACTTATTAATTCCTATTGGTAAAGGCCAACGTGAATTAATCATCGGTGATAGGCAAACTGGTAAAACCCATATTGCATTGAATGCAATCATTAACCAAGCTAAAACAAATACTAAATGTATTTATGTTGCAATTGGACAAAAAAGAGAAAGTATTTCAAATATTTACAACATTTTAAGGCAATATGATGCTTTAAAAAATACTATTATTATTGATGCTCCTGCAACTAGTGCTTATGAACAATATCTAGCACCTTACATTGGTATGGCACATGCCGAAAATATTTCAGAAAAAGATGATGTTTTAATTATCTTTGATGATTTAACCAAACATGCAAACATATTTAGAGAAATAGCTCTTCTAACTGACAAACCTGTTGGTAAAGAAGCTATGCCTGGTGATATGTTCTTTGCTCACTCACAACTCTTAGAAAGAGCTGGATCATTTGTTGGTAAAAAGACAATTACTGCATTACCTATCTTACAAACAGTTGATGGTGATATTACCTCATTAATTTCATCAAACATAATTTCTATTACAGATGGTCAAATAGTAACAAGTTCTGATTTATTCTCACAAGGTGTTTTACCTGCTATTAATGTTAATTTATCAGTTTCAAGAACAGGTTCAAGTGTTCAAAATAGAACAATTACTAAAGTTGCTGCTTAAATTGGAAAAATTTACAAAGAATACAAACGTCATTTGAAACTAGCTATGCTAGATTATGAATTTAATAAAGAAACATCAATCTTGTTATACAAAGGTAAAATGATTGACAAAATGTTTAAACAAAGAGGATTCTCATTATATTCATATAACTTTACAATGTTAATGTCTAAGTTAATTTCATGAACCATCTTAAAAGGTGTTAAAGATGAACAAAAGGCATTGATGTTTCTAAATGCTTTAATTGAAACAAACAAAGAAGCAAAAGCTGCTTTTGAATCAATTAAAACAAACGAAAATTATGATGACAATATTTTAAGAAACTACTTTGCATACGCATTAAAACAATACTCAGATTATTTAAACTTAGGTTGAGAAATCGAATATGATCATGAATTTATTTCATTAGAACCTGATTATTTGAGTAAAATTGCAAAAACTTTAGGAGATAAATAATGAAAGGTACTATTATAAAATTTTGATCTGATATTGTTGAAGTTAAATTCAAAAAAGAAGATCTACCATTAGTAAATCACTTATTGACTACACATGAAGGCAAAACTTTTTTATTAGTTAAAAGAGTGTTAAATGATACAACAGTTAGAGCAATAGTTATTTATGCTTCTAAAGAAATTTCTATGTCTGATGTTGTTATTAATACCAAACAAGGTTTTATGGTTCCTGTTGGTAAACAATCTAAAAATAACATTTATGGTTTCCAAGGTGAACCTATGTTAAATGCAACTGTAAAACCCAAATATATTGAAATGGACTCAATTATTAACAATGAACGTTCATTAAATATGGAACTTAAATTAGTTGAAACCGGAATTAAAGCAATTGACTTTTTCATTCCAATTATTAAAGGTTACAAACTAGGTATCTTTGGTGGTGCCGGTGTTGGAAAAACAGTTTTAATGAAAGAAATTATTTTTAATGTTAACCGTAAACATAAATCAACATCAAACATCTTCATAGGTTCTGGAGAACGTTCAAGAGAAGCTATTGAACTTTATAACGAACTTGAATCTTCAAAACTTATGGGAAACTCAGTTATGTATATTTCAAAAATGAACGAAGCTCCCGGAGCTAGAATGTCAATTGTCCCAATTGGTGTTACTGCTGCTGAATATTTACGTGATAAAGAAAAAGAAGACGTTTTGTTATTCGTTGATAACATTTACCGTTTCATTCAAGCAGAAAATGAAGTTTCAGCATCTTTAGGCAAAAAACCATCTGTTGGTGGTTACCAATCAACATTGGAAAGTGACGTTGCAAACGTTGAGGATCGTTTATTCAGAAACGAAAATGGTTCAATTACATCATTCCAAACAATTTTCTTACCAATGGATGATTTATCAGACCCTTCTGCTGTTGCTGTGTTTAATCACTTGGATGGTAATTTGGTTTTATCAAGAGCACAAACTGCTAAAAACTTATTTCCTGCATTTGATCCATTAGCATCATCAACAAACTCAATTGATGAAAAAATTATTGGTAAAAAACATTTTGATGCAATTATTGAAACAAAAAGAATTTTAAAAGCTTATAAAGATCTAGAAGATGTTATCTTAATCTTAGGCTTTGATGAACTTGATGATGAATCTAAAGTTACTGTTAAAAAAGCTTTACAACTTGAAAACTTCTTTACACAAAACTTCTTTATGACTGAACATTTCACAAAAGCTCCTGGGGTATATGTGCCTTTGGAAGAAACTGTTGATAGTGTTATTAGAATTTTAGAAGGTAAATATCTAAAACAAAGTCCAGAAATTTTCTCATATGTTGGATCAAATCTAAATATCCCAACGGATGAAGATTTAGGATTGTAATTTACACCCAAATTAGCAAAAATAACAAACAAAAACACCAACTTGAAAAATTAGTGGTGTTTTTATATTTTAATGTGAATTGAATTACATTACTGTTGTGTTAACAATTTTTAGTCTAAAGTTTTGAATAACAAATGCTAAATGAGAGAACTCATTTAAATCATTGGTTGCTAATTTAAAAATTTTGTTGTATTCTTTAGTAATTTCATCTTCTGGTAAATAAATAAATTCAAATGATTCATGTACTCAATAATTTCTTTTCTTAGTTAAAGAATTTAAGATTCTAAAATCATCAGGAGTCAAGATAAACATATTACTTGTTTCTTGAAATTCTTTAATCATTTTAACAACTTTTCCTAAAGTTATTCCTCTTAATTTTTTCATATTTAAAGAAAAATTATTTGCACTATTTATTCAAGAATAAATAATTTTTAAATCGCTTTCAATTCTTTGGAAATACATAATCAGATTTCCCAATTTTACATATAGTTTGTCAAAATTCATAATGTCCTAATTATACATTAATTTTAATGGTATTGCATTATTTCAAAATACATGTTTTTGCAAAAAAACATATCTAAAGATATGTCTCATAAATTTTAGTCAAGTGAAAATGATAAATAATCAACAAAAAATTTATATGCATTTTTTAAGATTTGTTTATCAGATTCATGAGTTAGTAAAGACAATGCTTTTTTTATTGAAAATCAGCCAAGACGTTTAACTTCCTCAATTTGTCTTTGCAATTTAAAACTAGTTGGAATGGCAACAAATAAGACTACATCTTTCATACAACCTTTGTATGGCGAGTATGTATTTACTACTCTAAAACCATCAATAATTTTAATGTCTAAATTAGTTTCTTCTTTGACTTCGCGATATGCAGTTTCAAGCTCAGTTTCATTATTTTCAATGTGCCCTTTCGGAAAAGATCAATGTCCTTTAACTTGTTCAATTAGCAAAATATGAGGACGATTAAATTTAAGTGTAAAGACTAATGCACCACATGATTTTTCTTTAATTATATTGTCTTGTAACATCAATTCCCTCACCAACTAGTTTTTGAAGATTTTTGACTAAAAATATTACTAAACCATTCATTATTATCATTACTAATATCATCAAAGCAGTTACTGCATAAGTAATATTTTTTACCAAATTATATTTGTTTATTAAATCCGTTTTTAAAACACTATCAGCTTTTTTAAATGAAAAAGCAAATGAAGGAGTTAAAAACGTTGCAAATAAATAATATAAAGAAATAACTAACATTGAAATTGTTAAAACAAAAAGAGTATATCAAATGATTTTATATGTGAAAATGGAGTGATTTTTATGTAATGTAAAATATCTAACTGCAATAAATAAACAAAAAATAAAAGGCAACATTAAAGGAAAGATTAAAACACTTGGTTTATTGTTTGGATCTGTTATATTAAAAACAGAAAGTCCAATAAAAGGAGCCATTAATGACAATAAACCCAAAATTACAATTACTAAATAATTTATAAAATCCTTTCTTAATATTTTGTTAGTTTCTAATTCAATTTTCTCATTCATAATTTTTCCTAACACATACCATAATAGTAATATATTTCTATATAATATAATATATTAAAAGTCAAATAAAATTGTAATTTATGAGGTTATGATGGATAATAAATATTTAGCACTATATAGGAAATATCGCCCTAAAACTTTTGATGAAGTTCAAGATCAGCAACATATTGTTAAGACCTTACAAAACATTATTAAGTTTAAAAAATTAAGTCATGCTTATTTATTTTGTGGGCCTCATGGAACTGGAAAAACTTCATTAGCTAAGATTTTTGCAAACACAATTAATTGCACTCACTCAAAAGATATTTTAAAACCTTGTGATGAATGTATTAAAAATGTTGATCATAATTTAGACATTGTAGAAATTGATGCAGCATCTAATACATCGGTCGAAGATATAAGAATTTTAAAAGAGAAAATTCAACATATGCCAACTTCATCAAAATACAAAATTTATATCATTGATGAAGTTCATATGCTTTCAAAAAGCGCTTTTAATGCCTTATTAAAAACATTGGAAGAACCTCCAGCACATGTTATTTTTATATTTGCAACAACTGATCCTCAAAAAATTCCTTTAACCATTTTAAGTCGTGTTCAGAGATTTAATTTTTCTAAAATTGATAAAAATGTTTTAATAAATCATCTAAAAAATATTTTCGATATTGAAAAAATCAAATATGAACCTGAAGCTATTAATTTAATTGCAACATTGGGTAATGGCAGTGTTAGGGATACGCTTTCAATTGCTGACCAAATTGCAATTTATGCAGGTGATAAAGAAATTAAGTTAGTTGATTTAGAAAAATTATTTGGAATTACTAATGTTGATAATATTATTAGGTTAATTAATTTTGCTTCTGCTCACCAAATTAAAGAATTATTAGAATTAACAAACAAATTAGTTAATGAAGGCATTGACATTGAAAAAATGGTTAATCAAATGATTAACTTATTAAAAGATTATGTAATTTATTGAAAAACCAATTCAAATGATTTGTTAGAACATTTTGATATAGCAGATTTAAATAAAGTTTCAATTTCAAAAGAAAAAGTTTATGCATTTATTACTGAATTAGTTAACTTACTAAAAGACATAAAATTTAATGACATTCCATTGCAAGCTTTAGAATTAGGTTTTATTAAATTAGCCACTTTGGAAACAAACGATGAAAATTTTTCAAATGTAATAACAAACAATTTTCATACAAAAAATAGCGTTAGTGCAGATAAAGATTTTGAGATTGTTGGAGATTTATATAAAAATAATGGTCCAAAGCAAAAAAATACTACAAACAAGATAAATTCTAAAGATTTAGATCAAGCATTTGGATTTTCAAACATTGCAAATAATCATGAAATTAAGATTAAAAAGATTGATATTAACGATGTTTTACAAAAAACAGATGAGATGTTAGTTAATGAAAAAACAGCAGAAATTGAACTTAGAGATTTAGAAAATTCTATTGTTAATGATTTAAATAGTGATGATGGGCAATTATCTGACACTGATTCTAAAGATTTTGAAATTGCAGGTAAAGAAAAACCAAATTTGGAAGATGGTCTTTTATCAGACGAAATGTTGTATGATTGCATTTATACTTCGCAACACTTAATTCATACTAAAAAAATTCAAAACTATCGTGAATCGGATAAAGTTGCTTTAAAATTAATTGATACAAAATTAGGTTCAAACGAAGAGCAAGCTAAAGTAATTTTGAGAAACTTAGAAGTTATTTTATCAAGTAAAGATTTTGTTGTATTTAGTTCGAAATTAAATATGCAAATTAAGATTTTAAACAAAAATGCTTATGAAAAATTTTTAGTAAATGCTGCAGCTAAATTATTTGGTCGTTATGTGCATTTATTTGCATTTACTAAAGAACAACAAGCAAATGCTAAAACTTGATGAAGCAAGAATAAAAATATACCTCGCAAATTAATGCAACTTGATGATTTAGAACCTAAATATCGTGAAAGAAACATTGAACTTGAAAATGATGTTGCAAGTGTGTTTGGCGACAAATTTAAAAAATAAGGAGTAGAAATATGTCTATGAATATGAATGAAATGCTAAAAAGAGCAAAAAAAATGCAAGAACAAGCTGCAATTGAAGAAGCTGAAATTGCAAAAAAAGAATTTACTGTTGAAAAACAAGGGATTAAAGTTGTTCTTTTAGGCACAAGAAAAATTAAATCAATTAAATTTAATGAAGTATTAATTGATCCAGACGATCCAGAACTTTTAGAAGATTTAACAATGTTAGCAATTAATGAAGCTATTGAATTAATTGATGACGAATATGATGAATTAAATTCTAAATTCTCAGCACCAGGTTTCTAAAAATGACCAAAGAAATATTAGAAAAATTAAATACTAAATTAAAACATACAACTAATTTAACTAAAAAACAAACTGAAAAATTAATTGAATTTTGTATAAAAACTAATTTAAATGATTTAAATGAAATTTATGAATTAATCGTCTTACTAAAGCAAAAAATGAAACATTGTGCAAAATGTAAAAGATTACAAGATTTAGATGTTTGCGAAATATGTAACAACAACACAAGAGAAAACAAAATATTACTTGTTTCAAAAGATAGTGATATTGACAAATTTGAAGCATTAGGAATTTATAAAGGAAAATATTTTGTTTTTTCAAGCATATATCAGCTAAAGAAAAACAATGATTTGTTTTATGAAGAATTTAATGATTTAATTAAACTTATAGATAAAAATACTGAAGTTATATTTGCATTGCCTTTTTCTTTAGAAGGCCAGTTAACTATGGAATATATCAAAAAGCTTTTGATTGAAAAATTTCCAACTATCTTTATTTATCAACTTTCAATTGGACTTCCAATTAATGCATCTGTTGAATATGCTGACCCTATAACTTTAAAGCAATCACTTTTGAACAAACAAAAAATGTAAGGATATGATTATGAACAAACTAAATGGTAAATTTGTTACTTTTGAAGGTATGGATACTGCCGGGAAAACAACAATTATGAAGATGTTAAAGGATTATATTGAAACTCTTCCAACAAAAAATAATTATGTTTTTACAAGAGAACCCGGTTCTACATATTCAAGAGAAGCTGAAAAAATAAGAACATTAATTTTAGATAAAGATAATAATTTTCCAACAATTGTTGATGCTTTATTATTTGCAGCTGGTAGAAGGCTAAATTTAGAAAATGCAGTTTGACCCGCATTAAAAGAAAACAAAATCGTTTTTTCAGATCGTTATTGAATTTCTTCATTCGTTTATCAAGGAATTTTAGGGGATGCGGGATATGATAATGTTAAAACAATAAATTTAATTGCTACAAATAGTACTGCTCCTGATTTTATTGTTTTCTTTGATTTAGAACCTAAAATAGTTTTGAAAAGGTTAGCAAATTTAAGAAATGAAACTGACCGCTTAGAACATTTTGATTTAGATTATTATGTTAAATTAAGAAAAGCATATTTAAATGTTTTACAAGAATATAAACAAAAGGTTGCTATTATTGACTCTTCAAAAACATTAGAAGAAATGTTTCAAGATTTACTTAAAATTTTAAAAGAGAGAGAATTAATTTAATGGATAACTATTACTTTGACATTATAAAAAATATTATTGACCAAAATAAACTGTCACAAGTTTATCTTTTGTCATCTTCTCCAAATTTAGATTTAAATAAATATATTGTTTATTTTGTTAATAAGATCAATAATGAAAATTTTGATTCATTAAAATCCATTAAATTTGGTGAATTATATTTTTTAGTTGAAGGTAATAAAAAAAATAGTATTAAAAAAGATGAACTTGCAGAGGCATGTAAGGATGTTATTGAAAGTAGTTTAACATCGAACAAAAAATACAAAATTTTAATCTTAAAAAACATTGAAAATAGTTCAATTTCTTCTTTAAATGCGATGCTAAAATTTTTAGAAGAACCTCCAAGAAATACAATTATTTTAATGACTACCAATAACAAAAATAAAGTTTTAAAAACAATTAAATCACGTGCATTTGAAATTAAAATTACAAACAAATCTATTACTAAAATAGATAACAAGTACTTAGAATTTTTTTGTCAAATTTCCGATAATGAAGAATTTTTAAAACAAATAAATCAAGATGAAAATGTCAAATTATTAGATTCTTTAAAGAAAAATATTTTAAAAGCAAATGATGATTTTACAGATCTTTCATTGTTTTTATATGAATCATTAAATGATGAAAATTATTTATTTTTAATAAAATTCTTAGTTCACATTTACAAAGAACTTTATTTGTCAAATGTGAATATTGGGTATAGTTCAAGATTTTTAAATGCAAAAGAACTAAAAATATACAATGTGACATTTCCGTTTCTAAAAATAATCTATGTAGCAGAGCAATTTTTAAAAGATGCAGCTAATACAAGCTTTAATTTTAAACTTCAAAAAGCAGCTTTTATTGCTAAATTAGAGGAATATTATGAATAATGAACTTATTTTAAATATTGTTGGAACTCCAATTGGTAATTTAGAAGACATATCACTAAGGGCAATTAAAACATTATCAGAATCAGATGTTATTTTTTGTGAAGATACAAGAGTTACTCATAAATTATTAAAATTATTAAATATCGAATTTAAAGGTAATCTAATAAGATGTGACAATTTTAATGAAAAAACTATGTCAAATAAAGCTATTGAATATATTAAGGAAGGAAAAATAGTTTCTTTAGTATCTGACGCTGGAATGCCTTTAATTTCAGATCCTGGATTTGAACTTGTAAAAAAAGCAAAAGAAAATAGCATTTTTATTAATGTTATTGCAGGGCCAATGGCATTTTCTCACGCCCTTATTAAAGCTAATTTTTCTTCAAAATTCACTTTTTTAGGTTTTTTACCTGAAAAATCAATTCAAAGACAAAACTTTTTAAAACAATTATTACCATTTACATATGTTTGCTATGTTTCTCCACATAAATTAATTAACGTTTTAGAAGATTTTAAAATTGTGTTTGACAAAAACATCAAACTTTATTTAATTAAAGAACTTACAAAATTGTATGAAACTTCATGAGAAGGAAATCCTTATGAAGTTTTAGATATGCTAAAAAAACAAGATGTTAAAGGAGAATTTACTTTAGTTTTTGAAATTCCTAAATTAGTTCATACTAAGGTAAACAAATACAAAAAAATATCATAGATTTATGGTAAAATGCTAATGCATTATTAAAATATGGTGTGCGTGGCGAAGTGGTTAACGCTCCGGGTTGTGGCTCCGGCATTCGTGGGTTCGATCCCCATCGCACACCCCATTTTTTATTTTATTTTTGCTTTTTCTGCTTCGCCTTTCAAATAACATTTACGACATCTAGCTTCATATTCAGAATGATCTCCTAAAAAGTTAACTTCATCAACTTTGACTTTTCTAAAGCTAGTAGAAGCAGCGTGTTGGCAAACCATACAAACTGCTTGTAATTTTGTAACTCTTTCAGCTAATGCCATTAAATGGGCAATATTTTCAAAAGGTTGCATTTTAAAATTCAAATCAAGACCTGCAACAATTACTAAATAACCTTTATTAGCCAATTCATTTGCAACATCTACTAATTTATTTGAAAAAAAGTGTGCCTCATCAATTAAAATAGCATTGTAATTTTTTTCTTTTAGTAAGTCATATATTTCTTCAATATCTTTGATTGTGTGTGTGATGTGTTCATTACCAGCACGGCTAACAATTTTTTTATTTGAAAATCTTGTATCAAAATCAGGTTTAATCACTAAACTTGTAAATTTAGCATATTCTAAGGTTCTAAGTCTCCTTAAAAGTTCTTCACTTTTACCCGAAAACATAGGCCCGGTTATTATTTCAATCATTCCATTATTAAAAGTTTTATACATTTTTATCTCCTATTTTGTCATGTCTTTTTTAATTATAGAATAAGGTATTTAAAAAGACTAAAAGTTATAAATTAAATTTTTAATTTAACAAATTTTTAATTAGCATTATAATTTCAAAAGTTTTAAGGAAAATTAATAATGAACAACAAAAATAAGGTTGAACCAAATGATAATTTAAATGAATTAGAATTTGATGATGATAGTAAAGATATTGAACTTGAAAAATTGGCGATGGGTAAATACCATTTAAAAAATTTAGTACAACCAAAAACTAGAAAAGAACAATTTAACTATTTAGTTAATCGCTATTGAAAGAGAGTAATTATAGTTTTTTTGGCTTCAATTATTTTTAGCTTTGGTTTTGTTGGATTTTTATCAAGAGCTAACACAATTCCTAGTGGACTAACCGGGTTACCTAGTTTGATAGTTTTAATTTTTGAAAAACGTAATGTCGATTTGAAGGTGTGATTTGCACTAATTTATTTTGCTTTCAATATTCCTTTGCTTTTAGGTTTTGGATTTAAAACTAAAAAATCATTTATTTTCTTTGTTAGTTTATTTTTAGTTTTTCAAGCAATAACTTATGCAATTTTTTCAATTCCAAGTGTTGAAAATTGAATTTATCATACATTTAATGTTGCTCCTGGTTGAAATAAATATTTATATTTACAAGATCCGATGACACATGCATTAACCAAAATTGAAAATCCTGTGACTTGACCTATTTTAGTTAATGCTGCCATTGGTTCTACTTTGATAGGAATTGCAATTGCATTAACTTGAAAATGTGGGGGTTCTACTGGTGGAACTGATATTATTGTTTATTATTTAGCTACAAAAGTTAAAAAGAATTTAGCTTTTATTATGACAATAGTTTCTTTTGTTTCGGCTATAGTTTTCTTAATAATTTTCGGTTTCGCAGCACCTCATAGTGCGACCTATACTAATATTCAAAATGTTTTAGATGTTAATGGTAATCCGATAATGAAAGGCCATATTCCAGTTGTTACTGGCAATTTGAGCAAAGATGCACATAGAATAATTATTGGGCTTAGAGAATTTGGAGCATTTATTTATATTGCAGCAACAAGCATTGTTGTCAAAATGATTTATCCTAAATATGCAAAAGTACATTTACAAATTTCATGTCAAAAACATTCACTAATTTTAAAATATTTCAAAGCTATAAATTATTGACATGCTTATACTATTAGAACTGTTGAAAGTGGATATTCAGGTAATAAAATTTATATTATTGAAACAGTAATGTTACTACTTGAATCAAAAAATATTATTTTAGATATTAAAAAATTAGCTCCACATTCATTTATTTTAGTTAAACCTGTAAGTTCTGTAGTTGGTAAATTTACAACTCAATATGTTGAAAAATAAAAAATTCAAGGACAACTTGAATTTTTATTATGATTTGGATTTGAAAAACAATGTTTTTCTTGTAATTAAATAGATAAGAATTATTTATTTTTTGCTACAAAAGCATCTAGACGACTAGCTTTTCTTGCACCATTATTTTGGTGTAAAACACCTTTTGAAACAGCCTTGTCAATTTCATGATGTGCAGCTTCAACATATTTTTGAGTGTTTTGATCTTTAGTTTCAGCAGCTTTTTTAGCTTTTTTAATTGCTGTTTTAACTGTAGATTCAATTGCTCTGTTACGTGTATTAGCTTTTTGATTGTATAAAATTGCTTTTTGTTTTGATTTAATGTTTGCCATATTATGTATTCCCTTTCTATCTATTTAATTAAAAATGCATTTTAATTGTAATATAAAAATAAAAAAAATTGCAGATTTAGTTATGTAATTTAAATTCAAAATTTTAGTATGTTATGGAATAAATCAATTAAAATTGAAAAAGTATGCAAGAAAAAATTCATTATTTTCAAGTTAATAATAAATTAGTACCCGTTCAGGTCATTTTTGATGCTAAAAATAATGAGATGGAAATGCAAAAAATAAGAGGTTTTTACATTTTAAGAATTTCTTATGAAAATTTCAATCAGAATTTAGACAAAGTTAATGATTATGTTCAAAAATTTATTGGTGGAAAAGCAGAATCTAGTTCATGAATGTCTCCAGGAATAAATTTAGAAAATAGATATTTTTACTTTTTAAGTAAAAGAATTTATTTTCAATACTCTAATTTTAATAAGGAAATTAGTTTTGAAATTAATGATGGCAAAACTTTTTTAGCTTGCAAAAATGAAACTAAAATTGGCAAAACACTTCATGATTGACTACAAAATGAACTTTTAAAAATTGTTTCAGAAATGATCAATTCAAATTTTTTAAAATTCTTTTTAACTGAAAACAACTTAAAAAATATGCAAATCAATATTAAACATTCTAAATCATATTGAGGTAGAAATAAAGCTATTGATTTTAATACAAAAACATATGGGCTAGATTTTAATATTGATTTAATAATGTTTGATGAAAAATTAATTGAAAGTGTTGTTTTTCACGAATTAACACATTGTATTTATAGAAATCATTCTAAACAGTTTTGAAATCATTTAACAAACATATTGCCTGATATAAAATTAAGAAATTGATATTTAAATCACAAAAAATTTAAGTATAAAACTAAAAATGAAACCAATATGTAGATAAAATATTAATTAATAAGGAGATATAAATGTCTGAAAAAGCAAAGTTTGTTTTAGGAATTTCATTAGGATTAACATTATTTATTTTGTTAATTATTGGTTTTGTAGTCCTATATATTTTGATTAAGAAAAGAATGAAACTAAAAGAAAAAAGAAATAATGAAAATTCAGAAATTTTGAATGCAAAGATAAAAGAATATGCAAAAAAATATGACTTTATTTTCTTTAATAAAGCACTAATCAATTTATCTAAAGATAGAATAATTAGTCTAAAAGGCCCAATTTTAATTTCAACAGAAGCATTAGTTTTAATACATCCTCTTTATTTAGAAGGCAAAGTTGATGGTAATTGTTTAGAAAGAGAATGATATAAGAAGCTTGATGATGCTAAAAAAGAAATTTACTTTCCAAATCCAATTATGGATGATGACAACATCATCAAACAACTTATGCCACTTTTGCCTGAAGATGTTCCCATTTTAACTTTATATATTATGTTAAATGATCAATTTTCATTCGATATTTATAATCAACCAGGTCATGTTATTTTTTCAAAAAACAATGAACTTGACGAAAAATTTATGCAAATAAAATCTGAATTAAAAAATTCAATCAGCGATAAAAAACTTAAAGAAACAATTGAAAAACTAAATGAGTTAATTAAAAAATAGACAAATTGTCTATCTCATATAAGCTAGTAATAGCTTTTATTTTATTGTTTTTGCAACCCCGAGATTTTGAAAAGTTTCAGTACCATTGCCCCAAATTAAAGAAGGTAAATTTGGATAATCAATAAATGGGTTTCTTATACCACCTTGCGCTTTTGCGATAGCATTATTTCGATCGATTTCAATAATATCAACTGAATCATTATTTGCTCATTTTTGATATGTTTTTAAAAAGTTTTCTTGAAAAAAAGGAAAAACATTTTTAAAAACATAACTACCATTATTAGATAAACCTTTATTATTGTATGTTAATTGAAAATAGAAATAAGCACGTGCAATATCGCCTTTAAAATAATCAATCGGTTCACAATATGAACTATTTCATTTTGTCCCATTTTGAGAAGTTTTACCATTAGTTATTTCATAATGAGGGTTATTGCTTCTTCATTGATTAACCATTTTGTCGGTAGGTCATACAAAGTGTGCATCACATCTTATTCTTTGATCATCATTAAACCATGATTGAGGAATCATATGTTCTCTATTGTACATTCATCCCTCTTTGCCCTTTAAACGATTATCTCTTGCATGTCCTCCCTTTCCATCATATTCACCAAATTTAAATTCATATGGATCTTGACCATAAGGATTTTCTGAATAAACGTCTAAAACGGTGTTATTTTTTTCGAAATATTTATCGACAAATGCAGTTTCATAAGTTTTATATAAATCGGTATATGAACCAACACCACTCGTTTTAGATTTTTGCAATTTATATAGCTCTTCAAATAATAGCATTCCTCTTAAACCTTGCGCAGACGCATAATAGTTATTGGTTGCATCATAAATAATATTTTGTTTGTTAGGATTAGCATAAGGAATTATTTCAACTACCGTTTTTAAAATCTTTTGTGAAATTTGACCTCTAATTTTAAATTCAATGGTGATTTTCTTATTTGTATCATCATATTTTGCAGAAAAATCAACAATTTCATATTTTGCATCAAGATTTTCAAAGATAAAATCATCTTTAGTTAGTGAGGCTAAATTAACATTGTTTTTTAATTTGATGCTAGTGTAATATTTTTCATTATCTATATTAGAATTATTATCACCACAACTTTGCAAAGCAAAAGTTGGCAAAATGCTAATTGTTGGTAATATAAACATATTTCATAAATTTTTGGTGTATCTTTTTTGCATAAATTTTTTCTTTCTATTCATATACATTCACTTTATTATATTTTACTTGATATAATAACTTTGTTATAAATAAATATTATAAGGAGATATTAGTGTCAAAAAAGAATTTTTTGTGATTGGCTTCGAGTTTAATGCCTATCTCAATTGCATTACCATTAATTAGTTGTGGAAATAAAGAAATTGATGTTGAAAAAGATATTGAAATTCAAAAAGATGCAAAGATTTCAGAAACTTATGCAAAAGATGCAGATATTAAAAAACTTGTTAACTTCAAAAGCAAATCAAATAAAGTTAAATATGAAATTGTAAGTTCAAAAATAATTAGTAATGAACAAGGAATTATCGAAATTTCTGTTCAAGCTATTCAAAACAATAAAGTTATTAAAACTTTTACATTGAAAATTGATGGTTTTAAAAAACAACTATTAAATTTAGATTTAATTACTGATTTGAAATTAAAAGACTCTGAAAATAAGGATTTTGAAGAATATGCTGATTTGCATGAACATGATTTAATTGAACAAATTGAAGCAAATGCAAATGGCAAGCCACTTGCAACATATTTGCAAGAAACTAAATCAAAAATTGCAAAAGCAAAATTATATGAAAAAGATAATGTAGTTTATTTAACATTGACTTTTGAGTTAGATGACGGTTCAAAATTGTCGAAAGATTTTGTTATTAATACTTTATTAATCAATCCCTTCAAAAAAATTTTTAATGAATTAGGTGTATTTAATTTATTAGATAAAAGTGATTCAACAATTCTTGAAGATTATATAGAAGATAATAAAAATAGTTTATCAACCAAAATTTTTACTAAAAAATATAACAATGCAAGTTTATTTAGTTATATAGATTCACAAAATGCAAAAGTTGAAAAACTTGAACTATTACCGTATAGTCAAAAAGATGGTCAAGTAAAACTATATGTTACATTAGCTGATAAAAATGATGCAACCAAAAAATATGAAAAAACTTTCATTATTGATGGTTTTAAGAAAATGTATGATGCAAATTCATTTGGCGAACTTTTAGAACAAATTAATCTTGAAAATATTAACAATAAAACAGTTAGTGAATATCAAAACGAATTTGGCCCTAATGAAGAAGATAAACTTAAGAAAATAATTTACAACGATAATAAAAAACTTGAAGATTTTATTAAGAAATACAACCTTGATTTTCAATATGCAGATTTAGAAGCAACCGATGAAGAAAAATCATCAGGAAAGGCAAGATTGACATTTTCATTTTGAACAAAAGATTATACAAGTTTTGAAAAAACATATGAAATTAGTGGGTTTAAACCAGAAGAAACATTATGATCATTAGTTAATGATTTAGGGAATTTGGATTTAAAAGACAAAACTGATAAGACCACTTTTGATTACAATAAAGCTTATACCGATTTAAAAGCTAAACTTACATCTATATCACAAAGTGATGTTACAAATTATTTAACATCAAAAGGTATACAAATTTTAGATATTTCATTAGAAGCTGTATCTAAAAATCAAGGAATTTTAAAAATTAAGTTTAAAAAAGATTCTTCTGAACTTGAAAAAATCTATGAAATATTTAACTTTAAAGATAATGTTGTTTATGATGGATTTTCAGAACCTTTAAAATTAGATAATGTTGATGGAACTAAAACAGTTGAAGAATATCTTTCAACATATACTAATTTAGAAGAACATATTTCAACTTTAGCTAAAACAAATGCTGAATTTAAACAATATTTATTGGATAATAATCTAAAAATATCTGAAGCTAAATTAGTTGCCAATAAAGATAATTTTACTAAAGCAGTTTTGACTGTGACAATTTGTGAAAATGGTAAAGAAGATAATAAATTAACAAAATCATTTGATGTTTCCGGTTTCAAAGAGCCAAATATTTCCCAAAGCTCTGAATATGAAATGGCCAAAAATGGTACATTATTTACAATTGACAAAAGTGCTGCTACTTATGCAACTGAAATTGCAAATATTAAAAATGGTTGAGTAACTTTTGTGCCTAATAGAAATAACAATACATTCAATTATGGCAAATCTAGAAAAAATGCAAAGACTGTTTTAAATCTATTGAAGTATAATGGAACAACACCTTTGAAGGACACTGTTTTCAATGAAAATTATCAAGGCAGCGGCCAAAAAACTCTTGTCGCTAAAGTTGATGGAAATAAAGTAACAGTAAAATTTAATATCTTTAATAAAAAAACTAATCATTATGATACTTTTGAATTAGTGCTTGCGGAATAATTTAAAAACATAAAATTTACCCTTAAAATAAGGGTATTTTTTGAAAATAAAAAAACTAGTGTTAACTAGTCTTCATTCATAATATATTAAAATTTAGCTATTTTTCATCATTAGAGTTGGAATTATCAAAATTATTGTTTTCTAATTTATCTTTTTTTCTAGCTTCGTCAAATTTCTTTTTCATTGTTGGATTGTTATGGGTCAATTTTTTAATTGTTAAATCTTGTAAATCATTATTGGCATATTCTAATTGTTTTGAAGATGATGTTAATTCATCTCTAATTTTTTGCAATTTAGCAATAGTTGCATCAATATCTTTTATAGCATCGTTATATTTATTTTGTGCAGCATTTCAATGTTTACCAAAAACATCTTTAAATTTTCCTAATTTAGTTTCAAATCCGGAAATATCATAATTTTGTTGTTCATAAATTTTAAGTTGATTTTTGTATTGAATGTTGTTAAGTGCAATATTTCTTAAAAGAGTAATTAATGTAATGAAATTTTCTGGTCTTACAACATACATTTTTGAATACTTATTAGTAGGTGCTTGGACAATTCCTTGATTATAAAAATTATTATCAGGCTCAAGTTGTGAAACTAAAATAGCATATTCACATTTTTTGTTATTCCTATCTTTATCTAATTTATCAAAAAAGTCTTCATTTTTCTTTTTAGTTGAAGTTGTATCGGTTTCGTTTTTCATCTCAAGCATAATTGAAATAATTTCAACGTTATTTTGGTCATTTTCCCTGAAAATAAAATCGCCTTTTCCACCATCTACTACATTATTATCTTTTTCAAAATAGGCATTTGGAAAACCGCCGGCTCTAATTTTATCAAATTCAGTTTTACATCATTGTTCCAAATCTTCACCAACTTGTTTGGTTGACATTCTATGTTTGAAATCTTTTCACTGTCTTATTTCTTCATCTTTTGATTTCAACGATTCAGAGTGTCTTTTTTCAAGATTTGCAATTTCAAGTTTATTTTGTGCTTTTGAAGTCTCCAATTCATTTTTTAAATTATTTATTTCTATTTCATAACCCCTAGTGCTTTTTTCAATTGCACTACTTTTTTCAAGTTTAAAATTTTTTATTTGATTTTTCAATTCAATAATTTGTTCTTCAAGTGGCTTTTTACTTTCTAGAATATCATTCTTTTTATTAGCATTTAATTTTTCAATTTCAATGCTCATATTTTTAACTTTTTCATCTAGTTCTTTATTGATATCTTCAACTTCTTGAATTTTTTTATTAGCTATTTTTTGTTCATTAAGTTTTGTTTGAAGAATTTCATTTTGCATTTTTTCATTAACTTTTTCATTAACTTGTTTTTCAAAAATATCGTCTCTTATTTGACTTACAATATTTTGAAAATTTGTTTCATCAACTTTAAAAACTTTGCCACAATTAGGGCATTTTATTTCATTGCTCATTTCTTCTCCTTTTTTATTGCTAATAAAAATTATAGAATATTTTTAAATTAAGGTTTCTCAAACTTTGCATAAAAAAACTTCTCCAATTTATTTTATGAAGAAGTTTTTTGAAAATATTATTTTTTGTTTTGAATTGCTTCAATTCCAGGCAAGGTTCCATTTTGAATAAATTCAATTGAAGCACCACCACCAGTAGAAATAAAACTAAATTTATCTTGATATCCTAATTTGTTAATTGCGGTAACTGAATCACCACCACCAACTACTGAAAATGCTTCTTTGTTAGCAGCAATTGCAATCGCAACTGCTTTTGTACCTTTTTCATATTCGGAAAATTCAGTTACGCCTAAAGGTCCATTTCAGAAAATTGTTTTAGCTTTAGCAATTTCTTTACTAAATAATTTTACAGTTTCAGGTCCAACATCAAGCCCCATATAGCCTTCTGGAATGTTATCATTTTCAGGAGTTGTAAAAATTGCTTTGTTATTCGCAAATTCTTTTGAAATTGCATTATCAATAGGCAATACAATTTTATCTTTATATTTATCTAGATACTTTTTAACATCATTAACTCTATCGGGTTCAAAAAGTGATGTCCCAATTTCTTTTCCCATAGCTTTTTTAAAGGTATAAGCCATTCCGCCACCAATTAAAACTTTATCTGCAACTTCGAATAGTTTTTCTAAAACTTTTAATTTGTCAGATACTTTTGCACCACCAATAATGGCAACAAAAGGACGTTTAAATCCGGTTAATAATTTAGATAATTGTTCAACTTCGACTTGCATTAAAAAACCTAATGCACTATCTTTAATATTTTGTGCAATTCCAACAGTTGACGCATGTGCTCTATGTGCTGTTGCAAATGCATCATTGATAAATACATCACCAAGTGAAGCTCAAAATCTTGCAAGTTCAACACTGTTTTTTGATTCTGCTTTGTCATTTAAATCTTCAAATCTAGTATTTTCTAACACTAAAATTTCACCATTTTTTAAGTTTTTAGCAGCTTTTTGAACATCAGCGCCTTTAGTTGATTTTATAAAGATAACTTTGTTATTAGGTAAAAGTTCTGCAAGTTTTTGTGCAACCAAATTTAATGATTTATCTTTTTTATCTTCTTCAGTTTTAACTCTGCCCAAATGTGAAAGTAGGATAATTGAAGCATTTTTATCTAATATATATTTAATAGTAGGTAAAGCAGCATCGATTCTTTTCATATCCATAATTTTGCCATTACTAATAGGTACATTAAAATCAACCCTTAGAATGACTTTTTTGTTATTTAGTTCTAAATCTTTGATAGTTTTTTTCATATAAAATCTCCAATATAGTTTTAGTAGTTTTAATAATAATTTGTATTATTATATATAATAACTAAAGAATTTTATAGCAATTTAAGGACTTTATCATGGCACAAAAACAAAAAGATCAACGTGTTTTAGTTTATGATCCAGAGCATGAATCAAACACTTTATTAATAAATGAATTTAGAGCATATATTAAAAATGCAAAATTTATTAAAAACTATTCTGAGCTTGAAATTTTTGGCTATTTTAAAGAAATTAGATGAATGCAAGCCACTGATGAAAAATTAGAATCGCAAATTCAAGAAGCAAATAGAAGACAAAGAAAAATTATTGCTAAATACGAAAATTATATTGAATATGATTATTGATCAGAAGATCCAATTGCTCAGCAAACGAAGCCTTTGTCAAAAACAAAAAGAATTGTAATTTTGGTGATATTTACTTTATTATTTGTGATTATGTTATTAATCATAATTGGTTTAAATAAATGGTGATAAAAATGAGAAATGAAGTTGTTTTATATGTCATATTAACTTTGTTAATATTAGTTGTTTTAGGTGCATTTATTAGATATTTAGTAATGTTGGTTAATAGAATCAATGTTTCAAAAAGAAATAGAAGTAATTTAGGTGAATCAACAAGAATTAGATTAATTCATCAAATTAGAGAAGCCTTAGAATATTTATCTAAAAATAAAATTGGTGCAATTATTACAATTGAGCAAAAAGAAAATTTGGATATGCTAAGAACTGATGGTGTTATTATTGATGCAAATATTTCAAGTTCTTTAATTATTTCTATTTTTAATAAATATTGTCCTTTACATGATGGGGCTATTATTATTAGAGGTAGCAAAATTTATTATGCTGCAACATATTATAAGATTACTAAAAAATCAATCGATAACCACTATGGTGCACGTCATAGAGCAGCATTAGGAATTTCTGAAATTTCTGATTCTATTACATTAGTAGTTTCTGAAGAAACTGGTGGAATTAGCGTTGCTAAAAAAGGCGTTTTAAGTACTATTGAAAACAGTCAAGTTCAAGAAGTTTTGGTTAATATTTTTAAAGAAGATCAAACTGAATAATCTAACTTTTAAAATAATTTATTAACTTAAACATTGTCTTAAAATTTGGTAGAATATATACTGCTTATATAGATAAACGTTTGGACAGGACATAGATGAAAGACTATGCTTAGGTAGGTTAAACGCGTTTAATCTAAATAAAATTTATAAAAAAATATATAGAAAAATGAAAGGATATAAAAGATGGCAAAATTAGATTTTGACCGTTCAAAACCACACGTAAATATTGGTACAATTGGTCACGTTGACCACGGTAAAACTACTTTAACTGCTGCTATTGCAACAGTATTGTCAAAAAAAGGTCTATCAGAAGCTAAAGCTTATGACGCAATTGACAATGCTCCTGAAGAAAAAGCTCGTGGTATTACTATTAATACATCACATATTGAATATAACACTGAAAAACGTCACTATGCACACGTTGACTGTCCAGGACACGCCGACTATGTTAAAAACATGATTACTGGTGCCGCACAAATGGATGGAGCAATCTTAGTTGTTGCTGCAACTGATGGTGCGATGCCTCAAACTCGTGAACACGTTTTACTTGCAAAACAAGTTGGTGTTCCTAAAATCGTTGTTTTCTTAAACAAAATCGATATGTTCAAGCCAGAAGAAAGAGCCGAAATGGTTGAAATGGTTGAAATGGACATTCGTGACTTATTAAACAAATACGACTTTGATGGTGACAATACTCCTATTATTGCTGGTTCAGCATTAAAAGCATTACAAGGTGATCCAGAATATGAAAAGAATATTCTAGAACTTATGGATGCAGTAGACACATACATTGATGAACCTACTCGTGATAAAGATAAACCATTCTTAATGGCTGTAGAAGACGTATTTACAATTACTGGTCGTGGAACTGTTGCTACTGGTAGAGTAGAACGTGGTACATTACATCTAAATGATGAAGTTGAAATCGTTGGTCTACGTCCAACAATTAAAACTGTTGTTACTGGAATTGAAATGTTCCGTAAAAATTTAAAAGAAGCTCAAGCTGGAGATAATGCAGGACTTTTACTACGTGGAATTGATAGAGATCAAGTAGAACGTGGACAAGTTTTGGCCAAACCAAAAAGTATTATTCCTCACACAGAATTTGAAGCTGCTGTGTATGTTCTAAAAGCTGAAGAAGGTGGACGTCACACTCCATTCTTTGAACACTATAAACCACAATTTTACTTTCGTACAACCGACGTTACTGGTGGAATTAAATTCAAACCTGGACGTGAAATGGTTATGCCTGGCGAAAATGTTGAATTTACAGTTACTTTAATTGCTCCTATTGCAGTTGAAGAAGGAACTAAATTCTCAATTCGTGAAGGTGGAAGAACTGTTGGTGCTGGTTCAGTTACAAAAATTCTTAAATAGTTTTTATAACAAACCAATCCTAATCAAAAAAGCAACTCTTTTATAGGGTTGTTTTTTTGCACTAAAAATAAAGATAAAATTCACCAAATGTGAAAATCAAAATGGAAAAAATATTCAAAGTAAAATGGAAAAATGTGAAATGTAATGATAAAAATTATTTTTATGAGAAATATTATATGGAGGATCTGTTATAACTGCATCAAATTTAAATAATGGATTGTCTTTTTTAAGCTTTTTAATAAATTTAATACAATCAATGTTTTCAATTTTGAGATTTATATTTTGAATGATGACATCATTATTGAAATTTATGGTTATAATTTCTAACATTTATGTTACAATAAAGAAGTACTTTTAAGAGTACTTGATTATTTATACAAACCATATTAATTAATCAAACACTATTATGAATTCAATCGCTTGTGTCACAAATCGTGATGTTGATTGTTCGAAGTAATAGGAAGTATAACAAACAAATTAAAGGATATATATTATGGAAGAAACCAAAAAAGCTGTTGAAACAGCTAATGTTTCTGATACAAAACAATCAGAAACTAAAAATGAACAAGCAAATGCAACTAATGAACCTGAAATTGTTTCAAGAGAAAAATTATTAGAAGCTGGAACATATTTTGGTCATAGAGTAAGTCAATGAAATCCAAAAATGAAACAATACATTTATGGAAAAAGAATGGGTATTCATATTATTGACATTGCTAAAACTCAAAAAGCATTGGAATATGCCTACAAAATTTTATATAAAATGGCTTTAAAACCAATTTCATTTATTTGAGTTGGAACTAAAAAACAAGCTAAAAAAGCTATTGAAGAAGCTGCTGCTAGAACAAATTCTGTTTATGTTTCAGAAAGATGATTAGGTGGAACATTAACAAACTCACAAACTATTTTTAAATCAGTTAGAGTTTTAGAAGACTTAGAAGAAAAGAAAGCTGCAGGATATGTAGGACGTACTAAAAAAGAAGGTCTAGAATGTGACAAGAAAATTGCTAAATTGCAAAAGAACTTAGGTGGTATTCGTAAATTAGCAAATAAAGGTGCATTTCCTCAAGTTATGATTTGTGCATCTCCTTTAGATGACGAAATTGCAATTAAAGAAGCTAAGAAAAAAGGTATCAAGATTTTTGCAATTAATGATACAAATACAAACCCAGATTTAGCTGAATTTGTTATTCCGGGAAATGATGACTCAACAAAATCATTAACATTGATTTTGACAATTTTAGCTGATGCTATTTGTGCTGCAAGAGGTAATAAACAATTATTTGCTTACAAATCAAATGAAGAAATTATTCTACCTGAAGAACAAAAAAGAGATGGCCAAGATAAACAAAATCATTCAAAATACCAAAATAATAGAATGCAAAATGCAAGACTTCAACGTCCATTTGTAAAAAAAGAAGCTAAAGTAACAACTGAAGAAACTTCTGAAAAAGAAAAAGAAGTAAAATAAGTTAAAAGGAGTGCAAATTATGGATGCAAACAAAATTAAAGAATTAAGAGAAAGAACTAATTCTGGATTTTTAGATTGTAAACATGCTTTAGAAGCTACAAATGATGATTTAGAAAAAGCAGTTTTATGATTACAAGAAAAAGGTATTGCAAAAGCAGATAAGAAAGCAACAAGGATTGCTGCTGAAGGTATTGCAAAAGCTTATGTTGACAAAAATATTGCAATTTTATTTGAATTAAATTCAGAAACTGACTTTGTTGCTAACAACAAATTATTCTCAGAATTTGCTAATAAACTACAATCATTTTTAGTTAATTTAAAATTTAAAACTCTTGATGATGTTTTAAAAGCAAAATTAGAAAATTTAACTATTGAAGAACATTGCAAAAATTTAACTGCAAAAGTTGGAGAAAAAATTAGTTTAAGAAGAGTTGCAAAATATGAAGCTAAAGCTGGAGAATGCGTTGCTGCATATACTCATGCAAACATGAAAATTGCTACAATCGCTTTAGCAAAAGGATCAAATTCAGAAGAACTTAGAAATTTAGCAATGCACATTACTGCATTAAATCCAAAATATTTATGTGAATGTGAAATTGAACCTGAAATCAAAAAAGAAATTGATGCAAAAGTTTCTGCATCACCAGCCATTAAAAATAAACCTGAAAAAATTCAAGAACAAATTAAAGCAGGTTTATTGAGAAAAGAATATAACGAAATTGGCGTTTTAGGTTATCAACCTTATGTTAAAGATGATGCAATTACCGTTAATAAATTCTTAGAAAATGCTAAATTAGAATTATTAGAAGCTACTCGTTTTGAAGTTGGAGAAGGCATTGAAAAAAAGACTGTTGACTTTGCTTCTGAAGTAGCAGAGCAAATGAAGCAATAAGAAAGCTAAATCAAAAATAAATAGGATGTTTGATGAAAACATCTTTTTTATTATCTAATTTTAATTCGCCCTAGTGTTTAGTATGATTTGTAATATAATTATTAAAATATATGTCTTAAAAAAAGGAGTTAAAAATGGAAAAAGTTGTTGTTTATATTGATTTTGAAGCAATAACCAATCCATTTGCTAGACTTTTAAATTTACCTAGTGGAACTCCATTTGCTTACACATTAGGTTTATTAAATGACAAAAATCAATTTGAAGTTAAAACTTTTATTATGGATTTTAAGATGCATAATAGTTTAGTTTCAATTTGAACTATTTTACGTAAATTTATTATGTCAGATATTAAAAAAATTAATAGTAAAGTTGACATTAACAATGTTATTTTCATTGGACATAATCCAGTCTTAGAAACCAAATGCATTAAAAAATTATTTCCTAATAATTTAGTTAAACCATTAATTGAAAATCAAACAGTTTCTCTATCAAAATTGACTGCAAAAGTTTTTAAAGAAATTTATTGAAAAAAAACCAAAAAAATTTTTGCTGGTGATGAATATAAAGAAACCATCTTTAAAAATATGAGTGATAGTAATGGAGCAATTGCTTCATTTGCAGGATATTGATTTTATGTAAGTAGTCTAAAAAATTTAAGAAGTAATGATAAAAAACTTAAATATTTTATTAAATTAGATCGTAAAACGTTATTTAGAGAACTTAGAAATTATTCAAAGGATGATGTTAACAAAATGATTTATGTTGAACAACATCCTGAAGAGTTAAAGTCTCTAATGAAAGAATTAAATGTTAAAAAAGAATTACTAAAATCAATTAAAACCCTAAAATTGGATAACAAATTAACTGTAAGCGAGATTAAAGAAAAAATTTGAACTTTATAAAAGGAAATTTATGCAAACAAAAACACAAAAGCAAAATTTTGTGAAAAAACATTTTCCTCAATCTAGGAACGATTGACGATTATATTTTTCTAAAACATTGCCAATTATTGTTGGTGAAATTTTGTTTTGTGTCAATGGATTTTTAGACAATTTTATGGTAAGTCATTTGCCTAAAGCAATTGATGCTTTAACTTATGCAAATACTTGAACTTCAATTATTTATACAGTCTTCTTTGCAATTCAAGGAATTGCTGCAATGTTTGTTGGTCAGTATTATGGCAAAAAAGAATATGACAAAGTCAATCAAGTTATGGGAATGAGAATATGAACTTTTGTAGTTATTGCAATTTCATTGTGTTTACCTTCCTGAATTAATCCGAGCATAATGATTAAGGCAGTTGGCGGTGCAAATGTTCATGCTGCAACCTTAGATATAGCAAACAAATATTTACTTTTAATTACAATTTCATGACTTGTTACAACATATAGCTTCAATACCAATATGTTATTAAATGAAGTAGGCCATTCAAAATATGCTCTTGTTTCTTCATCTCTAACTTTATTCTCAAATGTTTTACTAAATGCATTGTTTTTATACGTGTTCAAAAAACCTGCATATTATGCAGCCATAGGTTCAATTATTAGTGGAGTAATTTGTTTAGTAAGTGACATGTTATTTTTATATTACAAAGATCGTGCAATTTTTGTTAATCCAAAAAATCTTTTTAAAATTTCAAAACCAATTGCTATTCAAATTTTAAAAAGAGTTCCATCAATGATTTTAATGATTGGAGCAATGATTACAATTCCTTTAAGGACTTTCTTGTGAAGTAGAGCATATCCTCAAGACAGTGTTGGAAAAGTGTGAATGGGAATTAGTGGTGTAACAATTTTAGGTTTAGTTGAAAGTTTATCATCAATTGCATCTGCTGTTACTAGTGCATGCTCAAGTAACGTTTCATATTTTGTTGCAATGCAATTAGGTCAAGGCAATTTTAAAGAAGCTGAAAAACATGCTCATGCACTAAAAGGATTTCACACGTTATGTGGCATTTTTATGTCACTTATTATTTTAGGTGCTATTTATGGAATTGCTTATACGCCTTTAATCACAGGCGGAGTTGAAAAAAATACTATTAAATATTTTCAAGATCCAACTAATTTAGCAAAAATTAAAGCTGAATTTCCACAGATCTTAAGTGCTAGTGATATTACACAAGCATTTATTAATGAAAGAGCAAAAGAAACAATTGAAACCTTTAGATTAAACTTTTTAAGGTCATGTTATACAGCAGTTGCTTTCAACCCATTATGATGTTGGTTTTATACTTCAGCTGCTTTAATTAGAGCGGGAGGTCGTAGTTATTTAAGTGCATTTGTAACTTTAATTGCAAACACTTTGTCATTTGTTTGATTAGTAATTATTGCTTTTGCAATTGTAAGACATCACTCAAATGTAATTACTTTACCAATAGCTTATTTCTTATTTTATTCATTTGATTTTATTCGCTTAATCATTTTTGAAGTTGTTGCTTACAAAGTTGATTGAAAAAGAAATATTACAGAAGAAACTGAAAACAAAAATACAAATGATTTTAATAATAAATTAGATATTGGTAAAACTAAAAAAGATTTAGTAAATAATGTAAATTTAAAAATTAGTTAAGGAGTAAAAATGTCATTAAAAGCAGGAATTGTTGGACTTCCAAATGTTGGAAAAAGTACACTATTTTCAGCATTAACTTTGCATGAAGCAGAAGCTGCAAATTACCCATTTACAACAATTGAACCAAACATTGCAATTGTCAATTTAGAAGACGAAAGACTAAACAATTTAGCAAAGATTGTAAATACAAAAAAAATAGTTCCGGCAACATTTCAATTTGTAGATATTGCAGGGTTAGTTAAAGGCGCATCTCAAGGTGAAGGACTTGGTAATAAATTTCTAACTAACATTAGAGAAGTTGATGCAATAGTTCATGTTATTAGATGTTTTGAAAATAATAATGTAGTTCATGTTAATAATAAAATCAACCCGCTTGATGATTTAAACACAATCAATTTAGAACTTATTTTAGCTGATTTGCAAACCATTGAAAATGTTATCAATAGAATTGGCAAAAAAGCACAAAATTCGCAAGATAAAGAATTAAAACAAGAATTTGCTTTAGCTTTAAAATTAAGAGAATGCTTGCAACAAGAAAAACTTGTTCGTTCTTTAGAATTTAATGAAGATGAATTAAAAATAATTAAGTCATATCAACTTTTAACATTCAAACCAACAATTTATGTTGCTAATTTAGATACAAACAATTTTAAAGATTTAAATAATGCAGCACATTTTCAAACCCTTAAGAAATATTTAGATGAAAAAAATGAAATTTTAATTCCAATTTGCATCAAGATTGAACAAGAACTATCAACTTTTTCAGATGACGAAAAACAAATTTTTTTAAGTGAATATAACATTTCTGAATCAGGTGTTAAACAAATTATCAAACAAAGTTTTTATTTATTAAATCAAGCAACTTATTTTACAGCGGGTGAAATTGAAGCAAAAGCTTGAGTTTTTAGAAAAGGGCAAAATGCAGCAGAATGTGCTGGAATCATTCACACTGACTTTGAGAAAAAATTTGTTAAAGCAGAAATCATTAAATATGAAGACTATATTAAATATAATGGTGAAAAAGGCTGCAAAGAAGCAGGAAAAATGAATATTGAAGGTCGAAACTATTTGATGCAAGATGGTGATGTTTGCTATTTTAGAATTGTTAAATAGTTTTTTTACAATTTAAAATTATTATGTTATAATAAGCACGCAATATATGAAGACAGTAACTGCGTAATAAGCTTAATTTGTTACCTAATATGTTTACTTTTATTTTCGTATTGCATAATTAAAATCAAAAATTAAGGAGAACTAAATGAGTGCTCTTAGAGATAAAAAAACTTTAGTAGTTGATGAAATTACTAAAAATCTTAAAGAATCTAAGTGTTTAATTGTTGCAAACTACAAAACTCTAAATGTTGTTAGTTTACAAAAAATTAGACAAGCACTTGCAGAAAAAGGTGTTTTTCTAAAGGTTTATAAAAATAGACTTGTTAAACATGCTACCAAAGCACTAGGCTTTGAAGCAATTAACAAAACTTTATTAGAACAAAATATCTATGCATTTGCTAAAGAAGATGATCTTAGTGCAATCAAAGCGCTTGTAGCATTTCAAAAAGACTTCCCTGCATTGAAAATTGTTTCAGGTATTTATGAAAACAAAGTAGTTGATGCAAATAGTTTAATTGAAATCTCAAAACTTCCATCATATGAAGAAGCACTTATGATGCTTGGCGGTTCATTGCTAAACCCTTTAAAAAATCTTGCGGTAGGCTTAAATATGCTTATTGAAGAAGGCAAAATTAAATCTGAATAATTATTTTAGGAGAAAATATTATGGCAAAAATTACAAAAGCAGACTTTGTTGCTGCATTAAAAGAAATGAACATTAAAGAAGTTATGGAACTTGTTAATGGTCTAAAAGAAGAATTTGGAATTGACCCTACTGCTGTTGCAGTTGCAGCCGCAGCACCTGCTGCTGAAGCTAAAGAAGAAAAATCAACCTTTAACATCACTTTAAAATCAGATGGTGGAAACAAACTAAATGTTATTAAAGCGGTTAAAGATTTATTAGGTTTAGGACTTATGGATGCTAAAAAATTAGTTGAATCAGCACCTGTTGTTCTAAAAGAAAATGTTAAGAAAGAAGAAGCTGAAGCTATTAAAGCTAAATTATTAGAAGTGAAAGCAGAAGTTACACTTGACTAATTAACATAGAAAATTAAGGCTTTTATAAGCCACTTTTTCTTTTTCAAATATGCGCATATGCATATACGTGTGTATGTAACACCAAAAAACTAAATCCCACAAATTTAAACAAAAAATACATTACAACAAATGAGGTCAATATATGACACAAAATTCAAAATATGAAGTTAGAAAATTTGGTCCTACAACTCTAAGACGCGATTATTCTATTTCACAAAAAAAATTCGATACTCCTGACTTTTTGGAAATGCAAAGAGTATCAGTTGAAAAATTTATTAAAGAAGATATTGAAAATGAACTTAGAAATATCTATCCAATTGAAGCCGCTGGAAAAGTAAGAATTGACTATTTGCATAACACTGCAAAATTTGAAGTTCCTAAAAAATCAGAATTTGATTGTATCAGAGAAGCTAAGAAAAAAGGTTCAACCTATGTTGGAAAATTAAAAGCAAAATTAAGACAAACTAACATTCAAACTGGTGAAGTTGAAGAAGCGGAAGTTGTTTTTGCAGAAATTCCTATTATGACCTATGGTGGTTCATTTTTCATTAATGGTTCGGAAAAAGTTATTGTTTCACAACTTATTCGTTCAACTGGTGCTTATTTTGGTGTTGGAGTTAGAAATAAACAAGCAAATGACTTATTTAACAAAGTTGAAATTATTCCACAACTAGGTTCATGAGTTGAAATTTATCATAAAGTAACATCAGCAACACCTGATTCTGTAAAAATTACAATTGATAAAAATAAATCATTTTATTTAACAATTTTCTTAAAAGCATTAGGGTTTACCAAAGCTGGAATTTATACAATGTTTGGAAAAAACAATGTACTTAAAGAAACATTTAAACGTGACAAAATTTATGTTGAAGATGGCAATATTGAAAAAATTACCCAAGAAGCACAAGAAGCAATCTACCGTTTAATTAGAAAAGGTGATCGGATGACTGCTGAAAGTGTTAAGAATTTAATTCCTTTAACATTATTCAATGCTAGAAGATACAATCTAACAGAAACTGGTAGATTTACATTAAACCGTAAATTAAATGTTATTGAAAGAATTTTAAATTCATATCTTGCATGTGATTTATATTCAAAAGATGGTGAACTTTTACATGAAAAAGGTAAATTTATTGATTTTAATTTAGCTAAACAAATTCACAAAGAATTTGAAATGGGAATTATCCCAATGTGACGTTTACCTGATGTTGAAGAATCAGTTTATGGTTCACAACTTGAAGTTGAAGGTAATGACAAATTACATATTAGATTATATGTTCCTAAAGTTGAAATTTATCCTACTGAAAATGATATGAATGAAGATAAAAAAGTTATTGTTTTAGGAAATGATCCTACTTCTGATGAACATTTTTTAATTGTTCCTGATATTATTGCAACAATTTCATATTATTTCAATTTATTAGAAAATGTTGGCGTTGATGATGACCCAGACTCATTAATTAACAAAAGAATTGTGACAATTGGTGAACTTTTACAATATCAATTTAGAGTTGGACTTATTAAACTAGAAAAAAATACTAAAGAAAGAATTGCAACTAAAGATCTAGAAAAAATTACACCTAAAAATGTAACTAACAACAAACCTATCTTTAACCAATTTAAATCATTCTTTAATACTTCAAAACTTTCACAATTTATGGATCAATGTAATCCATTAGCTGAAATTTCAAACAAACGTAGAATCACATCATTAGGACCTAGAGGTCTTAACCGTGATACTGCACAATTTGAAGTTCGGGATGTTCACCCAACTCATTATGGAAGAATTTGTCCTATTGAAACTCCCGAAGGGCCAAACATTGGACTTATCTTAAACTTAGCTTCGTTTGCTCAAATTGATAAATATGGATTTATTCAAACTCCATATTTCAAAGTTAATAATAGAAAAGTTGATTTTTCTAAACCTCATTATTTAACAGCGATTGAAGAAATGGGAATGGTTATTGCACAATCAACTGTCAAAATTGAAAATAATATTATTATTGACGATGTTGTTATGGCTAGAAAAAATAATGAATATGTTGAGGCAAATGCTGATGATATTGATTATATTGGTGTTTCAAACCGTCAAATGATTTCGATTGCAGCTTCTGCAATTCCATTTTTGGAAAATGATGATGCTAACCGTGCGCTTATGGGTGCAAACATGCAACGTCAAGCAGTTCCTGTTATTAAACCAGAAGCTCCATTAGTAGCAACTGGTGTTGAAGCTGATATTGCAAAATTCTCATCAACTAATATTAGGTCAAATACTGATGGTATTGTTACTTACGTTGATGCAACTCAAATTAAAATTATGCCTTTTGAAGGCAAAAAAGCAGACACTTACTATCTAAGGACATTTGAAAGATCAAACCAAGGAACTTTAATTCATCAAATTCCTTTGGTTAAAGTTGGTCAAGAAATTAAAAAAGGCGATTTACTTGTTGATGGTCCATCTATGAAAGATGGTGAAATGGCTTTAGGTAGAAATGTTTTAGTTGGATTTTCAACTTGACATGGATATAATTATGAAGATGCTGTTGTTTTATCAGAAAGATTAGTTAAAGATGATGTTTATACTTCAATTCACATTGAAGAACAAACCATTCAATTTAGACACTCAAAAGCTGGTGAAGATATTCTAACTTCAGACATTCCAAATGCTTCAAATTATTCAAAGAGATTTTTAAATGAAGATGGAATTGTTAGAATCGGTTCTGAAGTAACAGCAGGAGATATTTTAGTAGGTCGTACTTCTCCTAAAGGTGAAGACAACCCAACTCCTGAAGAAAAACTTATGGCTGCAATTTTTGGACAAAAATCAGTTAATCGTAAAGACACATCACTAAAAGTAAAACATGGTCATAATGGAACTGTTGTTGCAGTTGAAGTTTTAACTCGTGAATTTGGTGACCAACTAGAAGATGGTATTGAAAAAATTGTCAAAGTTTCAATTGCACAAAAACGTAAGATTAGAGTCGGCGACAAGATGGCTGGACGTCATGGAAATAAAGGTGTTGTTTCAATTGTTCTACCTGTTGAAGATATGCCTTATTTAGAAGATGGAACTCCTCTTGATATTGTTTTAAACCCACAAGGTGTTCCTTCACGTATGAACATAGGTCAAATCTTAGAATTACACTTAGGACTTGCTGCTAAAAAATTGGGTGTTAAATTCGTAACTCCTGTTTTTGATGGAATTACTCATAACCAAATTAAAGAAATTTTAGAAGAAGCTAAAGTTGATACATCTGGAAAAACTTATGTTTATGATGGCCAAACTGGAGAAAAATTTGACCACCCAATTTCTGTTGGAATTATGTATTATCTAAAACTTTACCACATGGTTGATGACAAAATGCACTCACGTTCAGTTGGCCCTTACTCATTAATTACTCAACAACCACTTGGTGGAAAGAGTCAAAATGGTGGTCAAAGATTTGGTGAAATGGAAACATGAGCTATTGAATCTTACGGTGCAGCAAATGTCTTACAAGAACTATTAACTTACAAATCAGATAATATTATTGGAAGAAACCAACTATATAATGCTTTAGCTAAAGGCACAAAATTACCAAAACCTGGTATGCCTGAATCATTTAACGTTTTAGCTTACGAACTTAGAGGATTAGGAATCAAATTGGAAGCTCATGAAAAAAATGAACATGGCGAAGTTGATGAAAATGATCTTCGTGTTGATACTAAATACTATCAAGAAATTGAAGGGAGTGGAGAATAATGAAAAAATCTAGAAAATATGCAACATTAGACGGCGATAGAATTTCAAAAATTTCTCTTGCCCTTGCAACTGCTAATGATGTTGAAACTTGATCACATGGTGAGGTTACAAAACCTGAAACTATTAACTATAAAAGTTATAAACCAGAACGTGGCGGGCTTTTTGATGAAATAATTTTTGGTCCAATGATCGATTATCGTTGTCCAATTTGTGGTTTCAAATACAAAAAGATTAATGAAGGTTCATTTTGTACAAGAACTGAATTGTGTAAACAAGAAAAGGTTGAAATTTTACCTAAAATCTCACGTCGTAACCACATGGGACATATTAAACTAAATAGTCCTGTTGTCCATTTTTGATTTTATAAAGTAGATCACTCAATTATTTATAAACTTTTAGGTTTAACTTTTGGTAAGAATCATGAACCTGTAAAAAGAATTGACCTTGAAAATTTAATTTATTACAAGAGTCATATTGTTTTAGAAAATGGTGGGTTAAAATCATTACCAAAAAACACAATTATTGATATTAATGAAGCTGCAAAAATTTATAAAGATGCTTTAGAAGAATTATTAGCCAGATACGAAAAAGGTTCTGAAGAATACGAAGATATTAAAGAAATTTATGATGCTTTAATTGAAAAAGCAACTTCAAAAATTGGTCAAGATTATGGAATTGATTTTTACGAAATCAATGAAGTTATTGAACATTATACTGATGCTAAAATTGGTACTGGTGCTGCTGCAATTGAATATTTACTAAAAAATATTAATTTGCAAGAAGAAAAAAATAAAGTTAGTGCTGAAATCAAAAAAATTAATGATGAAGAATTAGAAAATAAACAAACTGCATCTGCTAAACAAGTTAGAGAAAAACTTTACAAACGTTTACAAGTTATTAATGCATTTATTGAATCACATCAAGATCCAACAAGTATGTTAATTTACAATCTACCTGTTATTCCTGCTGACTTGCGTCCTTTAATTCAACTTGATGGTGGACGTCATTCAACTTCTGATATTAATGAACTTTACCGTAGAGTTATTATTAGAAACAACCGTTTGAAACAATGACAAGAAAAAGATGCTCCAACATTAGTTGTCCAAAACGAACTTAGAATGATTCAAGAAGCAGTTGATGCTTTAATTGATAATGCAAGAAAATCACCAAATCCTGTGCTTTCAAAAGACAATCGTCCATTTAAGTCAATTTCAGATGCCTTAACTGGTAAAAAAGGTCGCTTTAGACAAAACTTATTAGGAAAACGTGTTGACTATTCTGGCCGTTCTGTAATTGTTGTTGGTCCTGAACTTAAAATGTATCAATGTGGTATTCCACGTGAAATGGCTGCAAAATTGTTTGAACCTTGAATTATTCATGATTTAATTGCTAAAAATGAAGCAACAACTGTTAAACAAGCTAAGAAAATGATTGAAGATCAAGATCCAGTTATTTGACCATATGTTGCTGATGCTATTAAAGGAAGATTAGTCTTATTAAACCGTGCACCTACATTACACCGTTTATCAATTCAAGCTTTTGAACCTGTTTTAGTTAGAGGAAAGGCTATTAAATTACATCCATTAGTATGTACACCATTCAACGCTGACTTTGATGGTGACCAAATGGCCGTTCATGTTCCTATTTCAGAACAAGCTTTATTAGAGGCTAGAGAATTAATGTTAGCTAATAAAAACATTTTAGGTCCTAAAGATGGTGAACCTATTATTAACCCATCACAAGATATGGTTTTAGGCGTTTATTATCTAACTATTGAACAAGAAAATGCTTTAGGTGAAGGTAAAGTATTTAACGACTTTGATCATATGTTAAGAGCTTATGAAGCTAAAAAAGTTTCATTACATGCACGTGTTGCATTACCTCTTGCAAAAGTAAAAAGCTTAAAACTATTTAATCAAAGTTCGAAACCTCAATATATCATTTCAACTGTTGGTAAATTTATTTTTAACAACATTTTTCCTGAAAGCTTCCCATTTATTTTCAATAATGAAGTTGGAAAATCTCCTTCATTAGATGATTATAATAAGACAATTGCACCTTATATTGTTCCTGCTGGAACTGATATTGTTAAATATATTAAAACATTACCTTTGCTATCAGCATTTAATAAGAAAAACATTGCAAGAATCATTCGTCATGTATTTGATAAATATGTTGCAATCGTTAACTTACAAAGTGTTGCTACTATAATTGACAAACTAAATGACATTGAACTATCAAATGTTTTATTAGAATATTTCAACTTAGATGCATATGATGGTAAGAAAATTAACCGTGAACATGCTATTTTATTAGGTGCATTTACCCAACAAGAAACTGAAAAAACTCTTGCTGCTAGTCGTGATCGTACATTAAATAATGCGGATATTCCATTATCTCCAAAAGAAAAAGCTGAAATTTTAGACAAGGTTTGATTTAGATATACAAACATTGTCGCTTCAATTTTGGATGATATTAAAGAACTTGGATTTAAATATTCAACAATTTCTGGTATCTCAATTTCTTATTCAGATATTTTAGAAACTAACAAGAAAAATGAATATTTAGCTTCAGGCGATGAATATATTGCTAAGTTAAGAGAATATTATGAAGAAGGTATGATTACCGACGATGAAAGATATTCATTAACGATTAAGAAATGAACCGAAGTTAAAGATAATATTCAAAAAGAACTAGAACAAATCATTAAAGAAAATCCAAATAACCCTGTTATTACAATGATTAATTCTGGTGCTCGTGGTAATATTTCTAACTACGTTCAACTTGCTGGTATGCGTGGACTTATGGCTAATAACACTAAAACCACAAAAGCCGATGCTAGAAACGATAGAGTTGTTCGTTCAACTGTTGAAGTTCCTGTTAAATCTTCATTTATTGAAGGTCTTACTGCATTCGAATTTTATTCATCAACTCACGGTGCTCGTAAAGGGCTTACCGATACTGCATTAAACACTGCAAAATCAGGTTATTTAACCCGTCGTTTAGTTGATGTTGCTCAAAACATTGTTGTTAGAGAAGAAAATTGTGGTTCTGATTATGGTTATATTGCTAGAGAAATTGCTGATACAAAAACCAAGCAAATTATTGTTCCTTTAGCAGAAAGAATTATTGGACGTTATAGTAATAAACCAATTTATCGTAAAAATAATGAAGAATTGATTGTTGATCGTAACGAAATTATTACTGATAAAATTGCCCAACAAATTATTGCTGAAGGATATACCGAAGTTGAAATTCGTTCAATCTTAGGCTGCAACACTAAAAATGGTGTATGCAAAATGTGTTTTGGTAAAGATTTAGCAACCAATAGACTTGTTAACATTGGAGAAGCTGTTGGAATTATTGCAGCACAATCAATTGGTGAACCTGGTACACAACTTACCATGCGTACCTTCCATACTGGTGGTGTTGCTGGTGAAGAAGATATTACTGGTGGTTTTGCGAGATTGATTGAACTTATTGATGCTCACGAACAACCTTGAGGACATCCTGCAAAAATTTCACCTCGTGAAGGTGTTATAACAAAAATTGAAAAGAATGAAAAAGATGCAAACTCATATCTAGTTCATATTGATTTTGTTAATGAAAATGATGTTCATGAAATTGAAAAAGTTCATGTTCAAACTAACAAAAAATTGAGAGTTAAAGTTGGCGATCATGTTAGAATTGGACAAAAATTATCTGAAGGTCCTATTATTCTAAAAGAATTATTAGAATTGACAGACATTCTAACTGTTCAAAACTATTTACTAAAAGAAATTCAAAGAATTTATCGTATTCAAGGTATTGCAATTTCTGACAAATATATTGAAATTATTATTCGTCAAATGATGTCTAAAGTAATTATTACCAATCCTGGCGATTCTAAATTTTTTGCAGGTGCTATTGTTGATATTTTCGACTATCAAGAAGAAAATGCAAGTCTACTTGCACAAAACCTAAAACCTGCTTATGGAAAAGTTGTTATTAAAGGTGCAAAACAAGTTCCTTTATTATCAGATTCATTCTTATCAGCTGCATCATATCAAGAAACTTCAAAGATTTTAGTTCATGCTGCAATTTCTTCAAGAACAGACAATTTGTTAGGCCTTAAAGAAAATATAATTATTGGAAAGAAAATTCCTGCTGGAACTTCTCTATATCCATTTGAAAAAAATTCAAAATATGATATTCGTCCTTCTATAAAATACTTCCAATCATATGCTGATGGAAATTCTGAAAGCGAATATTTAGAATTTACTCCAAGTCCATATGAAATTTCAGAAGAAGATTTTCAAGTTGATCAAAACGAAAATATTCACGAAAATGAAATTGATGTTAATGAACAAGCTAATGTTGTTGAAGATGAAGAAAATGCAA
Source organism: Metamycoplasma salivarium (assembly GCF_900660445.2). Lineage (GTDB taxonomy): Bacteria > Bacillota_I > Bacilli_A > Mycoplasmatales > Metamycoplasmataceae > Metamycoplasma > Metamycoplasma salivarium. The sequence continues at coordinate 209,678 of NZ_LR214938.2, read as the reverse complement.
CTTATTCAGATGATGAAAATTAACAAATAATTTAAAAAAAACAAATGTAACTTTTTGGTATGAAAATCAAATTGTTACATTTTTTTATTTGCAAAAAACGCCTTAATTTTAGAGATAAATTGAATTTTATAAAATAATATTAATTGTTCAAAAAGCATTTGTTATAATAAACCCATATTTATTTTTATTGAAAGGATTAATATGAAAAAAATAATTAAATTAACCCTAAGTAACTATGTCATTTACCGCTATGTCTTTTGTAGGAGTTTCTTGTAATAAAAAAATGTAGGAACAGAAGCAAACTCAAAATAGAATAAATAAAGCTTTAGCTGAATTAAACGATATGATTTTAAAAATCGAAAATGCATATAATGCTGAAAATGGTGTTATTGCAAAAGCTGAAAAGAAATATCAGGATGTATTAAAAGAGCTAAAGGAAGATGACAAAATAAAAGTAAAATCTGAATTTAGAAAATATAAAGAAAATATTGTTAAAAATTCTCAATTATTTCTAGAATTTTACAATTTGAACTTTAAAACAATTGTTTTTGAAAAAACTTTACCATTTTTAAAAACAAGTAATAAACAAACCAAAAAATTAAAAGAATTTTTTGCGATGTTATATCAAGTTTCACAAGGTTAATAAAACAAAATAATTGATCAAATGATGATACCCTAAAAATGCATTTAGATAATGTTGCCAAAGAAATGAACAACATAAATTCATTAGCTGACATAATCAAGTCATTAGAATTGTTTAAACAACTACTTAAAGAAATTCAAGACAAAGTTTCGGAAATTTTGGCTTCAATAGCTGGTATTTTTAGAAAATTTTTGAATGAAAATGATTCTTATGTTACTAATGATTTATTTAATACTATTGTTTCTTGAGTAGATTTAAATGAAACATACATTATGGGCCCATTATTCTTGAATGCAGCGAAATTTGTATATGAAATTGCAAAAAATCTTCATCTAAAGAACAAAAATATTTGCCAAAATATGACATGCTGATATGCATAATGAATTTTGCAAACAACTTGAAAGTATATTAGATTTACTAAAGTAAAAAATGTTTATAAGGTAAGCTTGGCAACTTGCCTTTTTTATTTTTCAAATAAAACATAAAATATTCAGCATTCAAAATTTAAAGTTTTAGAGTAAAATTATCAATAAATTAGGGACCAAAATGATTAAAAAAAATAATTTAGGATTTAGTGGAAATTTATTTGTTTATCAAGATAAAAATATGTTTAGTTATTCAGTGGATACCATTATGCTAGGTAATTTTTTTTCAATCAATCGCAATGTTTCAAACATCTTAGAAGTCGGCACTAATAATGGAGCCTTATCAATTTTTATAGCTTCAAGATGTAAGGAAATTACCATTGATGCATTAGAAATTCAACATGATGCAGTCACATTGGCTCAAAAAAATGTTAAATTTAATAAACTAGAAAATCAAATTAATGTTATTGAAGGTGATTTTAATGTTTATGTAAAAGAATATGCATTTAAATGTGGTAATAAACTTGCTAAAAAATATTCTGCAATTATTGCAAACCCACCTTATTACAATGAAAATTATAATGTAGATCGAAAAAATACAACTTATGCTAAAAAACTTGCAACTCATGAAATAACATTAACATTAGAACAACTTGTTGAAAATTCATCAAAAATCATAGAGCAAAAAGGCTATTTAACATTAGTTTTACCAATGGCTAGATATATTGATATTATTTGTTTGTTAAGAAAATACAATTTTGAGCCTAAAAGAATACAACTTATTTATACCAGAGTAAATGAGATACCTAAATTTTGTATGATAGAATCTAGATTTAATTCTGGTTGAGGCACAAAATTCGAAAAAAACTTATACTTGCATTATGATGATATTCACAATCATGAATATACTGAAGAAATTAAAAAATTATATTCACCTATTAAAGTTGAGAAAAGGAAATAAATATGAAAACTAAAAAAACATTTTATATTACAACACCAATCTATTATCCAAGTGGAAATTTACATATTGGACATGTTTTAACTACAACATTGGCTTGAGTATATCGTAACTATAAAAAAATGTTAGGTTATGACACTTTCTTCAGCGTTGGCATTGATGAACATGGACAAAAAATTCAAAAGAAAGCTTTATCTTTAAATTTAGAACCTAAAAAATATGTTGATAATGAAGCTCAAAAATTTATTGACTTATGAAACTTGTTACAAATTGATTACGATTATTTTTCAAGAACAACAAATGAAGAACATGAAAGAATTGTTAATTTAGTTTTTAACAAAATGTTAGAAAAAGGATACATTTACAAAGGATATTATGAAGGCTTATATTCTGTTGATGATGAAGAATTTCTAACAATTAGTCAAGCATTAAAAAAAGATGACGGCAATTTTTATCATCCAATTTCAGGACATTTGCTAAAAGAAATCAAAGAAGAAAGTTATTTCTTTAAGATGTCTAAGTTAGAAAAATGAATAAAAGAATTTTTTCTAAGTAATCCCAATTTTTTGTCAAACAAATCAACTACAAAGGAACTATTAAATAACTTTATTAATAAAGGTTTAGAAGATTTATCCATTACTAGAGTTAGTTTTGATTGAGGAATTAAAATCAGCAAAACTAATATTAAAGAACCTCAACATGTTATATATGTTTGACTTGATGCTTTATTTTCTTATTTAAGTACATTAAATTATTCTGAAGAAGATGATAGTTTATATGAAAAATATTGAGCAAATGGTGATGAAAGAATACATGTCTTAGGTAAAGAAATTGCAAGATTTCATGCAATTTATTGGCCAATCTTTTTAAAATCATTAGATTTAAATTTACCAACCAAAGAAATTATTCACTCATGAATTATTACACCAGAAGGCAAAATGTCAAAATCTAAAGGAAATGTAATTGAACCAATTCCTTTAATAAAAAAATATGGTGCAGAAGAAATAAAATATTTCTTTGCTACACAAATTAATATTGACAATGATTTTTCATATTCTGAGGAGATGTTAATTAACGTTTTAAATGCTGATTTGTCAAATAATTTTGGAAACTTGTTAAATAGAGTTGCAAAAATGGTTAATCAATCATTTCCTAATGGAACGAAATTTGACCAAAAAAACATATTAGAAATTGATAAGAAAATTTTTGAAAAAATTGAAACTTTGAAGAAAAATTTTGATTTCGAAATGTCAAATTATTATATCGATAAGGCATTTAAATATGTTGTTGAATTTTCATCAAATTTGAATGAATATATTGACAAAACTGAGCCTTGAAAACTAAAAAATGATTTAACAAGATTGAACGTTGTTTTAAACACGTTATTGTTAGGAATATATCAAATCGCATCATATTTTTCAATTATTTTGCCTAACAAAATGTCTAAGGCTTTTGCATTTTTAAATGTTAAAAATAATCAAAAATTTTCATTTGATATGTTTGATAATAAAAAAATAACAGTAACAGAAATTTTATTTCCAAGAATTACTAAATAATAAAAAATAGAAATTGAAAAATCAGACTATATGTCTGATCTTTTTTGAAATTTTATAAGTCTTAAGAATTTAAGAAATGGTGCCGTCTACTGGAATTGAACCAGCGACCCCTTCCTTACCATGGAAGTGCTCTACCCCTGAGCTAAGACGGCTTAGGAACTTAAACATAGTTATTATATAGTAAATTTGTTATAATTAATTAATTATGGAAAAAACAATGTATGTCTCATTATTATCTATCAAAGATAAGTATGAAAACTTTTCGAAGCAGTTACTTGACCCTGCTGTTTTTAATGATATTAAGAAATATAATCAAATTAATAAAGAGCAAAGCAATTTAGAAGAAATTTATCAAAATTTTTTGAAATTTCTTAGTCTAGAAAAAGAATATATTGATGCAAAAGAATTGCTTAACTTAGAAAAAGATGAAGAATTAATTGCATTAGCTAAAGATGATATTGCTTCATGTGAACAAAAAATGCTTGACTTAGAAGAAAAATTAAAGGAATTAATGCTTCCACAAGATGAAAATGATAAATTAAATGTCTTTGTTGAAATTAGAGGTGCTGCTGGTGGTGATGAAGCAAACATTTTTTCTGGTGATTTGTTTAAAATGTATCAAAAATATTGTGAAAATGAAGGTTTTAAATTAAACATTGTTGATTCAACATATGGTACAGCTGGTGGTTTTTCACAAATTGTTTTTTTAGTTAAAGGTGAAAAAGTTTTTTCTAAATTTAAATTTGAGCGAGGAGTGCATCGTGTTCAAAGAGTACCTGCAACTGAAACTCAAGGACGTGTTCATACATCAACTGCAACTGTTACTGTAATTCCTGAAATTGATGAAACTATTAATATTGAAATTAAACCTGAAGATATTGAAGTTAATGTTTTTAGAAGTTCAGGTGCTGGAGGTCAATCTGTTAACACAACAGATTCAGCTGTAAGAATAATTCATAAAAAGACCGGAATTGTTGTGACTTCACAAGATGAAAGAAGTCAAATTATGAACCGTGAAACTGCAATGAAAATGCTAAAAAGTAAGCTTTATGAAATTGAAATGCAAAAAATGCAAGAACAAGAAGAAAGCATTAGAAAATTAGCAGGTACTGGTGATAGATCTGAAAAAATAAGGACTTATAATTATCCACAAGACCGGATTACTGATCATAGAATTGGAATGTCAACGTCTTTAAAAATTGTTATGGATGGTGGACTTAATAAAATAATTGATGCATTAATTGCTGATGAAAAAAGACAAAAATTAGAACAATCAGGGGGAAAATAAAATGATTGATGAAGAAGTTTTGCTAAGAGAAAAAAGAAAATACAATCTTGAACCAACAATCTCAAATCATGAACGTAAATTACTAAAAAAAGATTATCCTGTTCAAAAAATTATTGGATTTCAAATTTTTCAGGATGTTTATTTAAACATTCATAATAATGTTTTAATTCCTAGATATGAAACTGAGGAAGTAATTTTAGAATGCTACAAGCATATAAATAAAGATTCAAATGTTTTGGATTTAGGCTGCGGCTGTGGTTTTATTGGTCTTGCTATTAAGAAAAATGTTGGATGCAATGTAACTATGGTTGATGTTAGTACTGCGGCCATTGCACAAACAAAAGTTAATGCAAAGAAAAACCATTTAGAAGATGTTTCGATTATTAAATCAACTTGATTTTCAAATGTCTCAGGTACTTTTGATTTAATTGTTTCAAATCCTCCTTATTTAGATGATAAAAAACCTTATCCTAAATCACTTTCTTATGAACCTAAGAAAGCATTATTTGCTTCTGAAGAAGGTTTTGGCGCATATCGTGAGATTTTAAATGAAGCAAAAATGTATCTTAAAGAAAATGGATTATTAATTTTTGAAATTGACCCAATAAATGCTGCTAAATTGCTTGAAATATATCCAAAAACTTTAATAAAAAAAGATATTAATGGTAAAGAAAGAATTGCAATTTTAAAACAAAAAGATTTGTAATTTTATTGAACTTTTAGAAGTTGACATTTAACCAAGATGTCGACTTTTTTATTATAATATCAGTTTTTCTGCTAACTATTTTTGTCAAGAAATTAATAAATTCTAGATTTGATAAAATTTTTTATGAAAAGAGGAAAAAACGTCAAATTTATAAAAGAAAAGTAAAACCTTATTAATTATTTTGAATGTAACTTTAATATTTGCGTTGCTATCAATATTTATTATTTTATTTGTCTATTCAGTTTTCAGCAGCGAATTGATAAAACCTTTAGATTGACTTCCTGAAGCCAAAAAGGAATTTAGTATTAGTCTTTGATGAACACTTTTCTTAGAAATTTCACTACCAACAATTATCATTTTTATTTCACTATATGTGATACAAATTTGTGCTTTAAAAGCTAATGCCAATAAACTTTTATTTTCATTTTTTCCATTAATTTTTATAAATAAATTAGTTTCATCCAAATTGATTACCAACAAACAATATATTTCAAAAATCATAGTTGACACAATCTTTGATGTTTTAATAAATACTCTTCTAATTTTTCAGTTATTTTTATCTATTGCAAATGAATTTACATTAATAATTTTTATTGCATTCGTATTTAATTTCCTATTATTAAATATTCCTTATATTTTTAGAATTTATTATGTTGTTAAAGCACACAAAAATTATGTTTCAAAAATAACTTCATTTAGAAATGGCTTTGAAAAATAGCCTAAAAATACAAAATTTAGAAATTTTAGCACTCGCCGTAAAAAAGTGCTAAAATTTTTTTACTATGAATAAAAATAAACGTGATTATTATGAAGTTTTAGGTATTTCTAAAACTGCCAATGAAAAAGAAATTAAATCTGCCTATCGTAAATTAGCAATGAAATATCACCCTGATAGAAATAAAGAGCCAGATGCTGAAGAAAAATTTAAAGAAGTTTCTGAAGCATATGAAGTTTTATCAGACCCTGACAAAAGAGCAAAATATGATAAATATGGACATAATGCTTTTGATCAAAGCGGATTTTCTACATCAGCAGCTGAAGATATATTTGCAGATTTCTTTAAGTCATTCAATGACTCATTTAGTAGTTCTTCAAATCCTTTTGAAGACATTTTTAGTGGATTTTCAGGCTTTTCAGATTTCGGAAGAGGAAGAACTTCAAATGCAAAATCACGTGGCTCAGATATACAAATGCAACTAACAATTGATTTCTTAGAATCAGTATTAGGTGCTAAAAAAGAAATAAAAATTAATCGAACATTTTTATGTTCAAATTGTCGCGGTACAGGCGCAGATACTCCTAGCGATTTTAAAACATGTTCTGCATGTAATGGTAGAGGTCAAATAGAAAAAAGAGTTGCTGTTTTTAGTACTATCGCTACTTGTGATGTTTGCTATGGTAAAGGAAAAATAGTTTCTAAAGCTTGTCATATATGTCGTGGCAGCGGGTACGAAACTAAAGAAGTTACTGAATCTTTAGATATTCCTGGTGGCATTATGTCAGGACAATCACTTGTCTTAAATGGTTATGGAATGCCTTCATTAAATGGAGGAAAAAACGGTGATTTGTATATCTTAATTAAAGTAAGATCTCACCCTTATTTTATAAGGGAAAATAGTGACATTTTATTAGATGTTCCAGTTTCTATTAAAGATTTTATCAATGAAAATGAATTAATTATTCCTACACCTTATGGAAAAACTAAAATTAAATTAAATTCTTCAATTCAACTTGATGGAACAATAAAATTAGATGGTTATGGATTTCCAATTTTAAATAGTCGTAGAAAAGGAAATTTAATAGTTAAATTAAAACCTTATTTACCTAAAACCACAAAAACTAATATGTCAAAAATGAAAGATTTATTTTCAGAAATTGATGATGATACATACAAAAAATGACTAGAAAAATTCTAGTTTTTTTATGCAAAAATTAAATTCTATTAACGAACAAGTTAGTAAATTATGCTATTATAATAATATTATTTTGACTAAGGAGAGGATATGAGCAACAAATTATTAATAGTTGAATCACCAAATAAAGTTAATACCATTCAAAAATATTTAGGTGATGATTATAAGGTTATGTCATCTGTTGGTCATATTTTAAAAATGTCAACTACAAGAGGTGAATATCGCTTGGGAATTGACTTTGAAAATTGAGAACCTATTATGTCAATTGATGCAGCAAAATCTGCAGTTATTAAAGATTTAAAAGAAGCTGTTAAAGATGCTGATGAAGTCTTAGTTGCAACTGACCCCGACCGTGAAGGTGAAGCAATTGCACAAAATTTAGTTAACATTCTTAAAGTTGAAAATAAATATAAAAGAATCAAATACAACGAAATTACTAAAGAAGCAATTGAAAATGCAATCAAAAATCCATTAGAAATTGATCAAAATTTAGTTAAAGCGCAAAAAACTAGAAGAATGTTAGACCGTATTATTGGTTTTAAACTTTCAAATTTAATGAAAGAAAAAATTAAAAATGCACCAACAATTCCATCAGCTGGTAGAGTGCAATCAATTGCTTTAAAATTAGTTTGTGATCGCGAAAAATTAATTCAAAATTTTATCCCAGTTTTATATTCAAAAATAGAAGCTTCCTTAATTGATGATTCTGTTGCAGTATTTTATTATCCTGAAAATAAAGATTTTGATAACGATAATACCTGAATTAGACCAGATAAAATTGAATCTTTGTTTGAAACTATTAACAAAAATAAAACTTTAGAAGTAATAAACAAAAAAAATAGTTCGCGTAAAGAACCTCAAATTATTCCTTTTAAACAATCAATTTTGTATAAAGAAGCTAAATATTCATCGCAAGTTGTTCAATCTGCTGCGCAAAATTTATTTGAAACTGGACTTATTTCTTATCCAAGAACAGATTCTACTAGATTAAGTGCATCTTTTATTGCTAAAGCAAAATCATATATTACTGAAAAATATGGAAAAGAATATGTTGCTAATGAAATCAAAGGATTTTCTGGCGATCAAGATGCCCATGAAGCTATAAGACCAACTGATATTTATTTAACTCCATTAGAAGCTAAAGAAAAATATAATTTATCAGATGTTAATTTTAATGTTTATACATTAATTTATAATCATACACTTTGTGCATTAATGACAACTCCTGTTCGTCAAATTTTTTCATATGAACTTTTAAATTATTCAGATCATATTAATTCATTTTTTAGAATGTCATTTTCAAAAGTAACATTTGATGGCTATTATAAAGTTTTAGGTTATGAAGAAGATAAAAATATTCCTGAATATGAAATTGGTCAAAAACTTGATGTTAAGGAATATATTCGTGAAGATAAAGAAACTCAACCACCCGCTAGATACAATGATGGTAGTTTAATTAAAATGTTAGATGATATTAAAGTTGGGCGCCCTTCAACATTTGCAACAACAGTTTCTTTAATTAAAAAGAGATTGTTTGTAACAACTGTTAATAATTCATTACATCCCACAACTTTTGGGATGCTGGTTAATGAAAAATTAATTAGTGGGTTTCCTGAAACTATTACTGAAGAATATACTGCACAAGTTGAAGAGAAACTTGATGAAATTTCTGAAGGAAAAATCGATTATAAAAACTTAATGGAAGAATTTTGAAACAAATTTAATAATCACTTAGCTAATGCTACTGAAACTATTGAAATTTCAGTCTTGCCACAAGAACTTGTCAATGAGAAATGTCCAAGCTGTGGTAGTGAACTAATTTATCGTTATACAAAAGCTAAAAAACAAAAATTCATTGGATGCAGTAATTTCCCTGCCTGCCATTATGTAAGAAATATTGATGGTTCAGAAGCAAAATCTAAAAAGAGATTTTGAAAAAAATCAACTAAAAAATAGTTATTGACTAAAAATTTGACTTTAAAATTTAGTAGGGTAAAACCCTATATTTTTTATTTTTTATATATAATAAAAAGGTTATGCTATATATTTTTATGCAAATTTTTGGAGTCTTAGGAGCAATTGCTACTATAGGTCTCGGTATTCCACAATTGATAGAACAAATTAAAACCAAAAAAACTGGTAAAGTAAATTATGTTTCATTTTGAATCTTTTATGCTGGTATTTTACTTTGAGTAATTTATGGCCTTTTTGCAGGAGCTGATTATTGGCAAGTATTTGTTGCAAACTTTGTATGTATTTTGATATATTCTGCAACAATGTATTACATTTATTATTATCGCGATGATAGAACAAAAAAAATGATGATAAAAGTTATTATTGGAATAACAATTTTAATGATTTTATCAGCAATTTTATTTGCTGCATTTATTGCACAACAATATTATGCTTTAAGATATGGAGTTGAATTCGCTAACAAGAAAATTCCAACACTACCAGAAAAAGAAAGAGCTATTGTTGCAACAATTGCACCTTCATTAACAACATTTGCCTTCTTACCACAATTTTTTATTAACTTGAAAAAGAAAAACTTTGCAGGGTTGTCGCCTTGAATGCCACTTTTGTATATGTTTAACAATACATGTTGAGTTATTTATTATTTCATGAAGCCATTTTATGATGTTCAACTTGATCAAGCAACAATGAAAAATGCATGAATTGCAGTAGCACCCGCAATTGCTTGACAATTTATTGCAATAATTACTTATACATCACAATTTATTGCAATATTAAACTATCGAATTTCAGTTAAAAAAGCAAATTTATTACAAAATCAAACTTTAGAAAACAATTTACAAAATCAAAATAAAATTAGTTAATCTTCAAACAACATCGTTGCTGATGTTATATAAGCTCTTAATAAATTCGAAGCACCTAACTTAATTCCACCAAAATATCTCACAATAAATATTGCTTTATTTGAGATTTTTTTATTTTTTAGTAAGTTAAATAATGGCAATCCCGCAGTTCCTTTAGGTTCTCTATCATCAGAATAACCGCCAGATTCAGTCCCATTATTGTTAGTTAAATATGCATAAACTATATGTCTTGCTTTTTTATGTTCTATTTTTAAATCTTGATATATTTTCTTAACTTCTTCTTTAGAAGAAACATCATATAAATAAGCTATAAATTTCGATTTCTTGATCTCATAAATTTTCATATTTAAATTATAAATGTTTTTGCTATAATTAGCACATGTTAAAGTTAATTGCTAATTATTCCGAAAGAATTGATAAATATATTGCTAACAATAGTGATATTTCTAGAAATGATATTCAAAAATTAATAGAATTAGGGCTTGTTTTTGTTAATGGAACTAAAATCAATAAAAACAAATACATTCTAAAAGAAAATGATGAAATTGAAATCATTAAAGCATTAGATAAGCAAATTAATGTCAAAGAACAAAATATTAAATTAGATGTTGTTTATGAATGTGATGATTATTTAGTAATAAACAAACCTTCAGGAATGGTAGTTCACCCAGCCCCTGGACATTATGAAAATACTTTATTAAATGGACTTATGTACCATTTTAAAAATAATTTAAGTGATGTAAATGGTTTATTAAGATTAGGAATTGTTCACCGAATTGATAAAGATACAAGTGGGTTATTAATTGTTGCAAAAAATAATGATGCTCATAATTATTTTGCAAAATTATTAAAAAAACATGAAATTAATCGAATTTATTATGCAATCTGTGATGGAAAATTAGATCAAAAAATTATTAACATTAATTTGCCAATCGGGAGAGATCCTAAAAACCGCCAAAAATTTTGTGTAACTGAACAAAATTCAAAAGAAGCTTATACTACCGTTGAACCTATTTCTTATTTAAAAATAAATAATGAAATTAAAACATTAATAAAATGTAGTTTAAAAACTGGACGAACTCACCAAATTAGAGTCCATATGGCTTATATAAAGCATCCAATTTATGGTGATCCTATCTATAACAAATATGTCGATGAATTTGGTCAAAGACTACATGCAAAGGAAATTTCATTTGTTGACATGCGAGGAAAAATGCAACATTTTGAAATAGATTTTCCAAAAGAATTTAAAGAAGAAATGTCAAAAATTGCATAATCTTTTTTAAGAACAAGAAAAACATCCAATTTAAATATATAATTTATTAATTAACTTTTACATTATAAGGAGTTAAAATGAACCCATTTGAACAATACAAACCACCTTACAACTCAGTTGAGGATATGTATAATACAAATCACAAGAGATATCGTGTGTGATTTATTTTGTTTATCACATTTTTATCAATAATTATGGTTACTACTATCATTGCAGTAGTTCATTTAGTATATTTTAAAGATGGTTATATTGATGGCGTAAGAAACATACTAACAGATCCTTCTATTAACGCGCAACAAAAACTTTCAACTGCTAAATCATACTGAACTAGATCGCTTACAATTAATGTGTGTTATTTAGTCGCAATAATCGGATTTTTAGTTTGATTTATTGTTAATTTTGCAAAATGTGTTAAGGCAAAAGATTATTCGAAATTTTCACCTACATACATATTTATCTTTCCATTAATAGTATTTTTTATTGTTATTTATTTCTTTTTCACATTTAGTGCGGCTTTATTTAGAAGTTGAAATGTTGCATTGTTTATAACAATCACTAATGCAGTGCTAATTGTCATAACTAATATTGTTGCATTTTCAAAAATAAGAGGTATTGTTTATGAATTTAATAGATTAAAAGCAGCATTAAATTCACCAGTGCAACAATTTAGCGATTTAATAAATTCAGTTAATGGAAATGTCGCAAATAATCCTTATGATGCATCTGCTTACGGTTATAAAGTTGATGATCAAAACCCAATTAACGAAAACCAAAACTTACAATCAGCAAGATCCTTAGATGAAATTTATTACAATGATATGCTTAACAAATTAGACCAAGATAAATTAATTGATATGGCCAAAAAATTAAATATTTTTGAACCTGAAACATTATCAAGGGCAGCTTTAACTGCAAAAATTGTTGATATATTTGTAGCAAAAGGTCAAGAAAATAATCCTAATACTAAGTCTAATAAAAAAGCAAGTGATGACAAGAAATCATCTGATGATGATAAACCAATTCAATAACAAACAAGGTATAGTATATGAAGAGTTTTTTATCAACGGGTTTTGTAATTATCATTGCTATATTAGGTTTAGTTTCACTATATTTTTGTATTAAGTTTTTAATTAATTTCAAAAAGAGTATTAAAGACACAAAAAGAATTTTAGGCAAAGAATTAATTATTCCTTATGTCCAAGGTTTTAAAGTAAATAGTAATGCATTTTACAATATTTTAATTTTTAATATTTTAAATGTTTTACTAATTGTTTTTACAGCATTGGGAATTTCTGCTTCTTATCAACAAGGTGGCTGAGTTGATCCTAAAGCATTGCCTTACATAAGTTATTATGTAATAACTTTAACATTTTCAATCTTATTAATTTTGACTTTTAATTTAACAATTTTGATTATGTATTATGTGATGTTTAATTATGCACAATATATAAAAAATAAAAAACATTTATCAGATGAAATTAAGAGTTTAAAGTTAAGCGTACCTCAAATATCAGCAAAATATCCTTCTGAAATTAAATTAGATATTGAAAAAATGAAAAATAGAAACATTTTAGCTACAAAAGTTTTAAGTAAATTTTTACATTTTTATAATCAATTTGATTCATTAACTGAAAAACAACAATATTTAACCTATATTGATCAACTATTTAAGTTAAATTTATTTGAAGAATCATTTGCTACAATTGAAAAGCAAAAACAAAATGAAGCAAGTTTATTAAATCAAAATTCACCTACACCTAAGCAAAATTTTGATTCTTTGTCACAACTTGAAAAAGAAATTATTTGAATGGATAATGCTGATAGAAAAGGCGAAGTTTATCAAGAATCTAAGAAACTTGAAAAGAATCTAGGTAAAGAACAATTTGAAAAGAAATACTTAGAATATTTACAATCAGTTCGTTCGCAAGACCCTATGTATTCTAACATCCAAAAAAATACATGATTAACATATCGCGACAATGAATTTGAAGATTTATTCTACAATCCTTATTCACAAGTTTTATATATGCTTTCTGATAGCGACGTTGTTTTAGAAAAACCTTTAAATGAATTTTTAGCTGAATATAAACAATACTTAATTAACAAATTTTATTCAACAAAATAAAATAATTATAAAGCTAGGGAAGCCTAGTTTTTTAATACTTTTATATACATAAAAATTATTTTTAGAAAATAGTGAAACACCGGGTAAGTTGTAGTATAATATCACAAGTATTTTAACAAGATAAATACTATTAATATTTTTTATAAATAAATCGAAATCAATTTGAAAGGAAAGAAATGCCTACAATTAGTCAACTAATTAATCATGGCCGTAAAGCAAAAACAACAAAATCTAAAGCTCCTGCTTTAGGTATGATGTTTAATACTTTACATAAAAAAGAAACAAGAATACCAAGTCCTTTTAAACGTGGAGTATGTACTAGGGTTGCAACAATGACCCCTAAAAAACCTAACTCAGCTATTCGTAAATATGCTCGTGTTAAGTTATCAAATGGTCAAGAAGTTACCGCCTATATTCCTGGCGAAGGACACAATTTACAAGAACACTCAGTAGTTTTAATTAGAGGTGGTAAAGTTAAAGACTTGCCCGGTGTTAGATATACAATCGTGCGTGGAACTCAAGATGCAGCTGGCGTTGAAAAAAGAAAACAAGCTCGTTCTATTTATGGAACTAAGAGACCGAAAGCAAATTAATTAAGTTAGAAAAATAAGGAGAAAATTATGTCAAGAAAAGCAAAAACCCCAATTAGAGATGTTTTAGCAGATCCAGTTTTTAATTCAAAAATTATTACTAAATTAATTAATGCTACTATGCTTGATGGTAAAAAATCAGTTGCTGAATCTATTATTTATAACGCATTTAACATCATTAAAACTAAAACAAACAAAGATCCATTAGAAGTATTTAATGCTGCATTAGAAAACGTATTGCCTCAACTTGAAGTTCGTTCAAGAAGAGTTGGGGGAAGCAACTACCAAGTGCCAGTTGAAGTATCTGCAAAGAGAAAACAAACTTTAGCATTGAGATGAATTATTCAATATGCACGTTTAAGAAACGAAAAAACAATGGAAGAAAAACTAGCTGGTGAAATTATTGATGCATCAAACAAAATTGGTGGTGCATGTAAAAAACGTGACGATACACACAAGATGGCTGAATCTAACAAAGCATTCGCTCATCTTAGATGATAATTTAAGGGTTTGATATTATGTCTCGTGAATATAAAATAGAAGATTATAGAAACATAGGGATTATGGCCCACATCGATGCTGGTAAAACTACAACAACAGAACGTGTACTTTATCACACTGGTAAAATTCATAAAATTGGTGAAACACATGATGGTGCTAGTCAAATGGACTGAATGGTTCAAGAACAAGAAAGAGGAATTACCATTACCTCAGCTGCTACTACTGCTTATTGAAAAGGTAAAAGAATTAACATCATTGATACTCCAGGACACGTTGACTTTACCGTTGAAGTTGAACGTTCATTACGTGTATTAGACGGTGCAGTTGCAGTTTTAGATGCTCAAAGTGGTGTTGAACCTCAAACCGAAACTGTTTGAAGACAAGCAACAAACTATAAAGTTCCCAGAATTGTTTATGTTAACAAAATGGATAAAGCTGGTGCTAATTTTAAAGCATCAATTGAATCTTTGCATAAACTTTTAGGTGCAAATGCACATGCTATTCAATTAAATATTGGTGAAGAAGCACAATTTAAAGGTGCTATTGATTTAGTTGAAATGAAAGCATACGAATTTGATGGTGGAGTGGATGAAAATTACAAAGTTATTGAAATTCCTTCACATTTAAAAGAAGAAGCATTATTATGACGTGCTGAACTTATCGAATCATTAGTAGATTATGATGAAAAAATTATGGAACTTTTATTAGAAGAAAAAGAAGTTCCAGTTGATTTAATCAAAAAAGCAATTAGAAAAGCAACAATTTCAGCTGAATATTTCCCAGTTGTTTGTGGAACATCATTTAAAAATAAATGTGTTAAATTAATGCTAGATGCAGTTGTTGATTATTTACCATCACCTATTGATATTCCTCCTATCAAAGGGTTTCAAGGTGATAAAGAAATTCATATTCCTGCATCTGATGAAGAATTTTTCTCATCACTTGCATTTAAAGTTATGAATGACCCATATGTTGGAAATTTAACTTACTTTAGAGTATATTCAGGTATTTTAAATAAAGGTTCGTATGTGTTTAACTCAACTAAAGGCAAACGTGAAAGAATTGGACGTATTATTTTAATGCATGCTAATAGCCGTTCCGATATTGAAGAAGTTAGAACTGGTGATATTGCAGCTGCTGTTGGGCTTCAATTTACAACTACTGGCGATACTTTAATTGATGAAAAACATAAAGATATTGTCTTAGAAAACATGCAATTCCCAGAACCTGTTATTACACAAGCTTTAGAACCTGCATCTAAAGATGCAACAGAAAAAATGTCATTGGCATTGCAAAGACTTGCAGCTGAAGACCCTACATTTAAATACTGAACAGATGAAGAAACTGGGCAAACAATTATTGCTGGTATTGGTGAATTACACTTAGACATTATTTGTGACCGTCTAAAAAGAGAATTTCATGTTCAAGTAACTGTAGGTGCACCTCAAGTTTCATACCGTGAAACTATTACAAAATCTGCTGAAATTCATGGAATTCACAAGAAACAATCTGGTGGTAAAGGTCAATTTGGTGATGTTTGAATTAAATTTGAACCAAACCCAGACAAAGACTTTGAATTTGTTGACAAAATTGTTGGTGGTAAGATTCCTAAAGAATTTATTAAGCCAATTGAAAAAGGTTTACGTGAAAAAATGCAAATTGGTATTTTGGCAGGTTATCCTCTAATTAATGTTAAAGCAACTTTATTTGATGGTTCATTCCACCCAGTTGACTCTTCAGAATTAGCTTTCAAAATAGCTGCTTCTAAATCTTTAACACAAGGTCGTGAATTATTAGGAACTGTTTTGCTTGAACCTATTATGGATGTTGCAATTGTTGTCCCTGAAGATTTCTTTGGTGATGTTATGGGAGATATCTCAAAACGTCGCGGACAAGTTAGAGATAATGAAACTAGAGCAGATGGTGTAAACGTTATTAAAGCATATGTTCCTCTAAGCGAAATGTTTGGTTATGCAACTGACCTTCGTTCTATGACTACAGGTCGTGGAAACTACCAAATGTGATTTGATCACTATGAAAAACTTCCTCGCAATTTAGCTGATGAAATTATCAAAAAACGTGGTGGCAAAGTAAAAGTTGATGAAGATTAATTTATAATCAAAATATTATCAATCTAATAATTAAAAAGAAAAATCAGAAAGTAATTTACACACTCTCTGATTTTTTTAATTTTTACCTTAATCTTAGTCTAAATTATCTTCTAATCAATAGGTTATAGCATCTTTAGAATATTGACGCGAATTTCCTAAGATCACTTTATAATCATCAATCAAGATAGCTAAAATATCATGATTTATACAGAATGAAGAACAATTTTTTAATAATGGGAAATCTTTATAAAATTTATCAATTAATCTTAAATATTTAGTAAGTTCTTTTTTATTATCGATAGCATTTTGATTGATTTGAACATTGTTTTGCTTAATAATTTCATCAAGTTCATTATCATCAATTGTTGTTGAAACATAATTATTAACGCCAGATAAAATTAAAGCTTGTGGATTTTGCAAATAATAATGAGAACTAAAGATTGCAAATTTAGGTTCTTCAATATCATAATATCTAACATATGGAACATTGATTACATAACCTGATTTATAAACGGCATCAATTTCATTTCTCGAATATCAACCACGCATATTAATATCTTGAATGATAAATTTAGTTGTTTTATAAAATTTTGCAGGTACAAAATATGCTGGTTTGTCATAGGCAAATTCATTATATCTAAAACTAAAGACATTCACATTACTAAATAAATTAACTAATGCTAAATAGTTATCTGTGATGTTATTAAGATCTTTTTTATAGTCTTTATAATCAAAGCTATATTTTCTACCCATTTCATCATAAACTTCAATGCATATGCTTTTATTAGAATATGCCATAGTTAAAAATTGAAAGATTTTTTGACATGAATCATAAATAGAATTTTTAATGTATTTACTAATATCTGAGGCAACAATATTTGATTTATTTTCAATAATTTTTTCATAAATTAAATTCGATGAGGTTTTGTATGTTGCTAAAGAATTAATATAAATATTTGAATACAAATTATGATCTTCTTTATTAATAGGAAAATTGTTTATTCCTTTGTTTACAAAATAATTATAGAAATCAACGAATTTTTGTTGTGAGACTAATGGAAAATATTGAACAAATTTTAATTCATCATTAAAATCATAATCAAAATTCATTGCAAAATCATCATTTTCGCAAACAAACGTTTTTCCTTGCTTACGTCTTTTAGCCAATTCTTTTTTAGAAATAGTTCCTCTATATCTAAAACTTAATCCAGGTAAATAATTTGTTGGCATTGTATAAATTACTTCATAATCAATATAGGGAGTAGGCTCACTATGAGTCGCAGTAATTGTATATGATGTTGTAGTTCCATTACTATTTGTTGTACTTATTGTAATACTTGCTGAAGTAACAACATCATGATAGTATTTGGTGGTATATAAAACATCATATAAAAATGCATTTCTAACTTCATATTTTGTAATTGAATTAAATGCTAAGAAATGTGGAACATTTTGAATAAAAGCGATTTCATTTCGATTTATATTTTTAACATATTCAATCGAATATTCATTTAAAAGCATATTCTTAATTTGATTAATGTTATATTTTGAAAAAGCTTTGCACATTAAGAAAGTTTTTAAATTAACAGCTTCAGAAATTTCATCACTTTTTTCTTTTTCAAATTCTTTATATTCATTAATTTTTTTTCTATTTTTAGGAAAATACATTACAAAAAATAAACCAATTAGCACAAAACTAAAAATAATTATCATAACATTAGCAAATCTTCTAGCACCAACTTTATTTTCTTTATATTTATTGCTAATATCATTTCTTAAACCAACAATTTCTTGTTGCACTTTATTTGAAACTTCATTTATTTTGGTTTTGCTTTCAATATTATCATCATAAAATTTGTCAAATGATTTACTAAAATTGTCTGCAAAAACTTGGTATAAATTTTTTGTAGGATTTAAAACAATTTTATCTGTATCAACTAAAGAGTTTATTATTTCTTTCTTACTATTGTCATTTAGATCTAATTCATTTTTAACTTCAGAAACCACATCTGAAAATTCTTCTTTTGCATCTTCTAAAAAACCTTGATTATTTTCTTGATTATTCATTATTAACCTCTATTCTAGTAATATTTTACCAACAAATATGCTTTAAATAAGCATAAAAAAATGTATGCCTAAATTGAACATACATTTTAAATTATTATTTTTTAGTTGTTTTGGTTGAAGTAACTGGTGATTTAATTTCTTTAAGACGAGCACTTTTACCCTTAAGATCACGCATGTAGTATAATTTTGCTCTTCTAACCTTATTTTTTCTTAGCACATCAATATGTGAAATTAATGGTGAATTTAATTTAAATGTTCTTTCAATTCCAACACCGTAAGAATCTTTTCTAACTTTAATTGACTTGTTAATACCCTCACCATAAGCCGCAATAACTAAACCTTCAAAGATTTGAATTCTTTCTTTAGTTCCTTCTTTAATTCTAACGTGGACTTTGATGTTATAACCTTCGCGCACTTGTGGTAAGTCTGATCTAATTTGATCGCTTTCAACACTTTCTAAAATTCTATTTCTCATTTTTGCTCCTTTTTAGTTTTAAAATAATATCTTTTCTATTTTTATTAGTTTTTAAATATGCTTGTTCATTTCTTCATTCTTCAATTTCTTTATGGTTTCCACTTAATAAAATTTCAGGCACCTTATATCCTAAATAATCAGCAGGTTTGGTATATTGAGGGCATTCTAACAAACCTTCTTTTTCAAAACTTTCATTTTCATGGCTTGTTTTTTTAATCACACCTGGACATAATCTAGCAATAGCTTCTGTGATTACCATCGCAGGAATTTCTCCACCTGTTAAAATATAATCTCCAATTGAAAGTTCTTCATCAACAAAATTTAATACTCTTTCGTCAAAACCTTCATAATGACCACAAACTAATGTAATTTCTGCTTCTTTTGACATTTCATGTGCTTTTTGTTGAGAGAATGTTTGACCTTGAGGTGATATTAAATATTTTTTGCCTTGTTTTATTGTTTGTAAAGCTAAATGGATTGGTTCAACTTGTAAAAGCATTCCATCTCCACCACCATAAATTGTGTCATCAACTTCATGATGTTTTCTTTTTGAAAATTCTCTAAAATTAATCACATTTATCTCAATATGTCCAAGTTGCAATGCTTTTGCAATAACACTATATGATTTAAATGCTTCAATAATTTCGGGAAATAAACTTAAGATATTTATTTTCATAACTATTTTTTGTTATTTTTTATGGTATAAGTTTGATAAAAATTATCAGTTTTTAACAAGTTTCTTACAGTATCAGTTGGTTTTGCACCTTCATCTAAATATTTACTGATAAGTTCATAATTTAGATTCAATTTTTTAGAATTTGGGTCATAATTGCCAAGTTCTTCAATAAATTTACCATCACGAGGTGCTCTAGCATCTGCTGCAACAATTTTGTATGTTGCATAAAACTTTTTACCAGTTCTTTTTAGTCTTAATTTGACCATTTTTGCTCCTTTTTTAAATATATTTAAGTAACATTGTACCACAATTTTTTAGTGTTAAGCAAAAATACTTAAC
The DNA here is from genome assembly GCF_900660445.2 of Metamycoplasma salivarium. GTDB lineage: Bacteria > Bacillota_I > Bacilli_A > Mycoplasmatales > Metamycoplasmataceae > Metamycoplasma > Metamycoplasma salivarium. The sequence goes on along the minus strand of NZ_LR214938.2, from coordinate 189,252 downwards.
AGATATTGAAAAATCAATGATTTAATTAAAAAAGGTTAAAAAAATTTGCTATTTTTTCCTATAAATTATTTTAAAAGATTGAACATATTTATAAATACATAGTGCTAAACTAAAAAATATTTCTAAACATACGAAAAAATTATTTTTTTGGTTATAATATAAACGCATTTTATAAATGATGCCGACTTAGCTCAGCGGTAGAGCAGCTGGCTGTTAACCAGTTTGTCGTTGGTTCAATCCCAATAGTCGGCGCCATTTGGCCCTATGGTGAAGTGGTTAACACATATGGTTTTCATCCATACACGCGTGGGTTCGAGTCCCGCTAGGGTCACCATTGGAGAATTAGCTCAGTTGGGAGAGCATCGCCCTTACAAGGCGGAGGTCGTGGGTTCGAGCCCCTCATTCTCCACCATTTAACGAAAGTTTCCGAAATAGCAATAAGTTGCTATTTTTTTATTTTCAAAATGGTTTACTTATTTGCTTCTAACAATTTGTTTCTTTGCAAAATAAAATATTTTCTTAAGTCTGATAATTTCTGATATGGTATTTTTGAAAAATATTTTTCAATAGTTGAAAGTTCAAATGGCTTAATTATTTTCTTTTCCCTATAAATAATTTCACCATTTTGATTATATGTAAAATAATTTTTATCAAAAATGTTATGAATATTTTTAGGTAAATTTAATAAATTGTCTACCGATTTTATTTGATAAATTCCATTATTAACTATTTCATTTATTTGCTTACTATCAAAATTTTGGTTAATTTTACAATGGTCAAGACATTTATCGGCCAATAATTTTAGTGTGTCATTTTTGATTTGCGAGAAGGGATAAATATGTGCTTTGTCAAAATGTGTAAATAAATGTTGTGTACCCTCAAAAACAATAATATCCTCTAATGGAGGTAATGAATTTCGTGCATTATTTAGTTTTCTATTTGCAACATTTGCAAAGTCAAAATATTCATTCATTTTGCTTTCAATATTTTCCAAACATTTTTGTGTATCATTCTTTTTTTGTAATAAATCTCTTAAATTTTTAATATTTGTACATAAAATCTTTAAAAAATAAAATAAAAGTGGATTTCTTTCACTAAGATACTCCAAATAATTAATTTTGGATAATTGATTATTTCAAAAGTTATTTAAATTACTATTTAAAAAATTTTTATAGGCATTTTTAGTGGATAAATTGATTATTTTATCAATAAACATAATAAGGTTTCCTTTATAAAAACTATCAACATTTGTAATAACTATTTCAGCATTGTTTGGGCTTGTAAACGAACCACCAGGGTTATTGCCCTTGATAATTGCAATAATATTTTTTAATGTACTTTTATAGTTTAATGAAAATCATTCATTAAGTTTTTTAATTTCCATATCATTTAACAAAATTAGTTTGTTAGCACTTAAATTTGGTCGTGGTTCTTGAATAATCTTGTCATCAAAAATATATTCAAATAATTCCTTTCTAACTAAAAAATTAGAATTGTGCTTTCTAATTCAACTTTGTGTTGTATAAATATCCATCCAAACTTCTAAAAAATTGATTTTTCAACTTAGAATATGTCCATTGCTATCTGCTAAAAATTGCAATATACCTCTTAATCTTGCAGAATTGGATTTATCATCAAAGTAATTTTTGGTTTGTATGTTATACTCAAATTTATATAATTTTTCTTCATCATCTATATGCATTTTATTACCTCTTTAAAAATAGCTTGTAAAACTTCCACACTAATAGAATTACCTGCTGTATAAATTATTTTTGATGATGAAAGTAAATTAGAATTTCTTACTTTTGAATAGTCTATTTTAGTAAAACCCATATATTGATATGCCTCGAAATCAGTAATGTATCTAATAATTTCGCTTTTTTCAAAATAAAACTTAATTCTACTATTTGCACCACTAGCTGTCAAAGTAGGACCTAGATTTAATGTACTATATACATAAGCTTCTGAGTTAAATTTGGTGTAGTTAATTAGATATGATTTAGTAATATTACTTTTTGAAGTAGAAAAATTTGCAAGTTTATAAGTTGCAAGCAAATTTAAATTTTGTGTTGAATTTTTTAATTTTATAATTGAAGATAGTTTTTTTAGATTTTTGATTTTATTAGGAAATTCAAAACTTTGAATTTTGATATCTTTTCTAATAGAAACCATAAAAACACGTTCTCTATTTTGAGCGCTCCCAAAATCTGCTGAATTTAGTACTTTTCATTTAGATTCATAACCTAGTTTATCTAAAACATCAATTCATTTTTTAAAATCATTAATAAATTTTTTAGTTGTTAAAGCTTTAACATTTTCTAGTAATAATGCTTTTGGTAAATGTGATAAGTCATTTAGTAAAATTCTTTCAATTTGATAAAGTAATCCACTTCTAGAAGATTTTGTAATGCCTTTTTGCTTTCCTTGTTGAGATAAATCTTGGCATGGAAAAGAATAAGTTAAAATATCAATATTTTTTGGTAGAACATTATATTTTGTTATATCAGTTCCACTCTCTCTCTCTCTCTCTCTCTCTCGTTCTAGGATATCTCATTAAAAAATAATCATTATTGACATATGCATATAAATAAGGAAATAACATTCTTAGTTTATTTTCATTCATTTTGTTGAAATAATTGTCACTGACGATTGATTTACTATCAGCACTAAAAGTATATTTTGATAACAATTTTATTATTTCATCTTTTGAATAATGTGTTTCTGGTTTCAAATTGCCATAATGTATAGACATATATGCAACTATTGCATCAATGTAAAAATCACAAGCTCCTAAAGATATTACTTCTAAATTGCATTCATTTTCAATATTTTTTAATGCTTTTAGTTGACTACCTATGCCGGCAAACGCTTCAAAAAGTCTAATCTGCTTTTTCATAATTATCTAATTATAACGTATAAAATTGATTGATTATTTGCTTAATTTTAATATCTTTTTTTGTTCAAAAAAAGGAATTTATATATTATAATAATTAAGCATTTTATAGGCCGTCTTAGCTCAGTTGGTAGAGCAACTGACTTGTAATCAGTAGGTCGTAGGTTCAAGTCCTATAGACGGCACCATTTGCGCGAGTGGTGAAATTGGCAGACACGTTAGTTTTAGGCACTAATGCTTTATGGCGTAAGGGTTCAAGTCCCTTCTCGCGCACCATATATTAAATTACGCAAAATTAGATTAGGTAATAATTTACCTAATTTTTTTATCTTTTTTGACTAAAAATAAACTATTATTTTAAGGCCAAGACTAAGGGAGTTTAAAGTGTTTTATAAATTATATAAACAAAAAAATATATCATCATTTAATGCCATCAAACAATTTGCAAAGAAAAATAACATTGCAAAAATTGGACATTGTGGCACATTAGATCCCTTAGCAAAAGGTTTATTAATTGTTGCAACAAATGAGCATACTAAATTAATTGATTATATTTATGCTGATAGAAAATCTTATATTGTTGAAGCAAAATTGCATTATTCATCACAAAGTTATGATGAAGGAAGCGACGTTATTAAATTAAATGACACTAACAATGTAACTAAAGATGAAATATTAAGTGCAATTAGTAAAATAAAGATGCATGAAACACAAATTCCTCCAATTTATAGTGCCAAAAAGATTAATGGAATTAGAAGCTATAAGTTGGCTAGAAAAAATTTAGATGTTGCTTTAAATGCAATCAAAATTAAAATATTTGATCTTAAATTAATAGACTTTAATTTTAATGAACAAACTTTCAAACTTTCATTAGAGGTTTCGAAAGGAACTTATGTTAGAACAATAGTTCATGATCTTGCAAAATTATGTCAAACAGATGCTATTGTGACTGATTTATATCGCTTTAAAATAGGAAATATAGAGATTAATGAACAAGAAGAATTTTGTGAAATAAATGATTATTCAAAATTATTTAATGTATCATTATATACGCTAAGTAAAAAAGAACTTTATGTTCTTTATAACAAAAAATTAGTTAATTTAAATAATGAAATTGCAGATAACAAACATTATTTATTTACTTATAAAAATGAAATAATAGCATTTGGTCAAAAAAATAATGGTGAGTTGAAACTCACAAAAATTTTTTATGCCATATTGCAAAATATTATTACCAAGGAGACTGAAAATGACAAAATATAAAGTAATAGTTTTCGATATCGATGGAACATTATTGCCCTTTGGAGTTGATGAATTAACTCCAAGAACAAAAGAAATGTTTGAAAAATTAAAAGCTAATGGTTTTATTAACGTTTTATGTTCTGGACGTGACATTTTCACAGTTGGAAAGCAAATTCATAATCCTTATGTTGATTATTTTGTTGGTGCTAATGGTACTTTTATTTTGGACTTAAAAACTAATGAATATGTTTTTGAAAAAACTATTAATTATGAAGATTACAAGAAATTTCATAAATTTGCAAAAGAACATAAATTGTCATTTTCTTTTGTAGGTAATAAATGAGGTTATTACAATGAATTATTTGATATTGATCATTGATTTTATAAACCTTTCAAAAAGAGTTTTATTTCAGTTGATGAATTTGAGAAACATAATGATAAAAATTATTTAATTACAATAAGCTCTAAAACTCCACACGATGTTGCTTTAGAACTTACAAAATACTTTGAAAAAGAAAAAATGGACATGTGAGTTTTAGCAGAATGAAATGGTGGTTTATTCATTTCTGCAAAAGGCATAACTAAAGCAACCGCATTAGAAACATTAGCGAAAATGTTAAATTGTTCATTAGATGAAATGGTTGCATTTGGTGACTCTGAAAATGATGTTGAAATGCTATCTGCTGTTGGTTTAGGAATTGCTATGGGAAATGGAGAAGATGTAACTAAAGCATCTGCGAAAGAAATTTGTTTGCCAGTAACTGAAGATGGTCCTTATTTTAAACTTAGAGAAAAAGGATTTTATTACTAATTAAAGTTAAAATTTAAATATGAAAATTTTTAATTGAAATTTAAAAGATAAATTACCTATCGAAGATAAAAGTTTAGTAATTTGTTTAGGTGCATTTGAGACTTTACATTTAGGACATTATGAACTTTTTAAAAATGCGTTTGATTATAAAAAAGATCATCCTGAATTTAAATCAGCTATTTTAGTTTTTAAAAATCCAATTAAAGCTAATAATGTTATTGAAAAAAAAGCATTTCAATTAAAAACTAGACTTTACACTTTAGAAGCACTAAAGTTTGACTACACATTTATTGTTGAAACCAATGATGAAATTAAAAATATTTCAGCATCAAATTTTGTTGATGCTTTAAAACTAAATAATATAAAAACAGTCTCTTGTGGATTAGATTATTGTTTTGGATTTAACAAAACTGGCGATATTAATTTACTTAAGAAAAATTTTGAAGTCTTAATTGCATCACTAAAAAAAGTCAATAAACAAAAAATAAGTTCGACGTTGATTAATGAACTTATTAGTGAAGGCAATGTCGATGCAATTAATAAATTATTGTTAGAAAAATATGCATTAATTGTTAATGCAGATCATTTTAAATTTGCATGACCTTCAAAAATTAACAAATTAAAGCCTGGGATTTATGTAGTTAATGCAGTTATTAAAAATATTGAATATCACGGTCTTTGCTTAGTATCGAAATTTAATGAAAATGAGTTGGATTTAAACAATATTTTATATTTATTAGATATAGAAACTATTCCAAGCAAATATGATGAAATTTTTATAGAGTTCTTAGGCACAATTAGATATATTGAAATACAAAAAGATAATAAAATATCTAATCAAGACATTGACATTGCAATTGGATATTTCAAAACAATTCAAAATTAAGAATTTTTGTTTTTACGAATAATTGCTTTTATTTTTAAATAAGGGCCTAATAGCTTTAACATCATAAACATAATGTTATTAACGCCAATTCATTTAGAAACCTTGAAAACATTTTTTTGTTTACGTTTTTTAGTTACATAATCAAAGATAGAGAAATCTTTAATTTTATTGATAAAGTTAATAAATAAATCATTCAAATTTTTAGGGTTGCTTTTTAAAATTAGCAAAATTTTTCTTAAATTTTCTTTTAATGCTCTTTGATTTTTTCCATCAATTTTATTAATTTTTCAAATAACTAAAATAGTGTCATAGACAAAGTCTACAGTTTTCGAAATATTTTCAAGACTTGAAATTTCCAAAAAGATTTTGTCAAGTAAATAAATTAAGTTATATTTATTGTTTGTAATTCATTTTTGAAAGAAATCATCATAATTATTTAATGGTGAATATAAACTAGCATGGTTAGCTATGCTGCTTACAATAAAAGTTGAAAGTTTTGTAAAGCTTTTTAGTTCTGAAAGGTATTGTCTAATGTTTAAATAATGTTCATTTAGTTTAATATTGAACATTTTTTCTAATAAATTTGTTTGTAAACAATCTTTTAAAAATTCATATGAAATTTTAGAGATTGTTTCTTTTTCATTTTCCAATATTGATGAGTTTAAAATTTGTTTTAAAATATCAAATGAAATTGCTTGACTTGTTTTTAATGTTTCTTTAATTACTGAAATTAATACTTTTAAAGTAATTTGAGTATTTTCATTTTTTAAAACTTTCAATTTGTTTTCAGCAATAAATAGAAATTTTTCAAATTTACCATTTTTTAATAAAGTTAAAACTACTTCTTTTGATTTTTGTTCATCTTGTAAATAAGAACTGATTGAGGAAAGTGATTTATATTTTGTGTTGTTTGGAAATTTATTGTCAATGAATTTTTTTAATAATAAAGAAATATCTTTTTTGTAATATCTAATAAAGTTCTCTATAAATATAGAAATATTCAAATAAGAATTTAGAATTCCACTATATTTGTTTTCCAAATTTGAATTTTTGAATAAATTGAAATTATAAGTTTCACCATAAACTTTTGTAAACAGTTTAAGATTATTTGTTTTTACATCAAAAATTTGAGTATATGATGAAAAATCATTTTGTCAATAAGCTTTGTTTTCAGAATTTATATATTTACCATAAATTTTTGATGAATTTCATTGATATGTTATTTCATCTTTATTAATCATTAATTTTGTATATAAATCCATTGCAACTTTTTTATAACCTTTTTCAGTTGGAAAAAAAGAAAAGGCATTTTCAAATAAAAAATTAATGTTTTTGTTGAAATATTTATAGTCATAAGTGTTGATGTAATTTATATTTAAATTAGCAGCAATTTGTCTTTGCATATTGTCAAACATTCTAAATGCATAATCAAAAATTGACAAATCATTTTTTTCTATATAAGCATTAAAATAGTCTTCAATAACATTTTCGAAGAATAATAAAGGTTTAACATAAGGAACAACAACAATTTTTGCTTTTGGTGCAATCTTCTTTAATGTTTTTAATAAAATTTCGAATTTAGCACTAATTTTTTTAACACTATTTTCAATTAATTGTAATGTTTTATTTAAAACTAAAGGTTTTTCAGCACCATTTGCTTTCATTAAATGTTTAATTTCACCAAATGGCAGATTTGAAACTAAATCAATTATGCCAATAGACAAAGTAATAAAATTTGCTTCACAAACTTTATCATAAATAATTTTGAAATCATTTTTCTTAATATTTCAATTATTAAAATAATTAGTAAAAAAGTTTTTGAATGGATTTGAAACATTTCAATCTTGAATTTGAATAAAATCAATAATATTTTGAGCTTCAACAATTGCTTTTTTATCTAATGTCAATAAGGCAATTCATAAATCAATATTTGATAAAGGCAAAGCTAAATTATCATATGCTTCTAAACTAAGTTCACTATTTTTTTGCAATAATGATGCTAAAAAACTTGGATAACCCAAACCAGAAATTTCACCTTTTGTTAAATTTCCATTTGTATTAAAGCCAATTTTTGAATTATGGCCAGCAACAAATGAATCTCCGAGTGCAACATATTTGATTTTAGAAATTTTTTTACTATCTTTATTAAGAATTGAAAAAAAATTATCAAGCTTTTTTATATCAACCATTATTTATTCCTATTAGTATTAGTTAATCATAAATTATATTATCCAAATTTTGAAAAAATTTAATTAGTAAATTAATTGCCTTGTTAAGGTCAATTTCACCTTTTTGTTTCACAATATTGTTAGCAATTGCATATTGATTAATTTGAATAAAAACATTTTCTTCATCAAATGCAGGCAATAAATTAATTTTTTGTAAAACATAAGGTGCCTGATTAGAAATTAATTTATACATTTCAACAATTACTTCATATAAATTTAAAGATTCAATTCTAATGGCATTAGTTATTGCTAATTTAGCACCAGTTATGTCACTATCAATTTTAGGCATCAAAATTCCAGGAGTATCTAAAAGTAAATAATTTTTACAATTAATTCATTGCTCATGTTTAGTAACTCCAGGCATATTGCCAACTTTAGTACTTCTTGTTTTTGCGAGCAAATTAATTAAAGTACTTTTTCCAACATTAGGAATGCCTAGAACAATGCATTTTAAAGCAGGAGTTAATTTATTTTTTGCTAAATTTTTTTCTTTAAGTTTTTCATAATAAAAATTAATTGCACTATTTAATTTTTGATAAGCATTTTTAGCTTTCAAATCACATGGAATAACTTTGCCATATTTTTCATATGATTTAAGCAATTTTAATGATTTTTCTTGGTTAGTTTTATCTAGTTTTGTTGCAACGAATAAAATAGACTTTTGATTAATAATCTTGAAAATTTCGGGATTAAAACTGCTTAATGGGATACGGGCATCAAGCATAATAATAAAAAGATCGAAAAGTTTTTGCTTTTCTTTTATTTCCCTTAATGCTTTTGCCATATGGCCTGGATATCAATTAATCATTGTTAAACCCTTTGGATAAAAACATAATCTTAAATCTAAAATTAATTATATATAATATAGTTTATGTATCTAATAAAAGGTGATGAAAATTATTTTATCGAGCAAAAAACCAGAGAAATTGTGCAAAATTTTGCTCTGCAAAATAATCATGAAATTAGGGTTATAAATTACAGCATAGATATTGACATTGAAAAATTTGTGAGCGAAATTTTTGATGTTGATATTTTTAGTCCTAAAAAAATAATTGTGTTACAAAATATTGACTTTTTAAATGCAAAAAGTAAGATTAAACCTACTTTATTAGACGAAATTATTCATATTTTAGAAACTAAAAATGATGATATTGAAATAGTGTTTACTCAATATATTGCAAAATATGATAAAACATTCACACCTTCAAAAGTTTTTAATTTTTTATTAAATAATGCAGTTGTTATAGATTGTAAAAAACTTTCTGACCGGGCATTAACACAATTTGTTGCGAAAATGATTGAACAAAAAGGTGGAAAAACTGATGTTTGAACAGTAACAACTTTGCTTTTATCTTTACCAAATGACTTACAAATTATTAATAATGAAATTGATAGACTAATGTTGTTAAATAAGAACATTACTATTCAAATGATTCAAAATAACACATTAAATATTGGTTCTAATATTGACTTTGCGTTTTCAAATGCTTTTATTGACTATTCAAGCATTAGCGAAATTATTGCTAAGTTACAGGAACAATTAAATTATGGAATTAGTGCAAGTCAAATCATAAGCCAAATGACAAACATTTTGTATGATGCCCAATGGTTATATTTTTTGAAAAATAAATATAGCAGTGATGCTGAGATTAATAAGATTTTGAATATGAATGAATATAAACTAAAACTGACAAGAAGTTTTTTAGAAAAAATAGGTTATAGTAAAATAAAAAAATTAACTATTAAATTAGCAAAATTAGATAAAGATATTAAGCTAGGATATGTTGATGAAATCATTGGAATTGAAACTTTTATGTTAAATTTATTTCAATAAAAAAGAGGTATATATGGATCATTTAAAAAAAATTATTAGTTATGAACTTAAATTAGAGACATTTAAAGATAGCAATAGTGATGGTATTGGTGATTTTAATGGACTTTTACAAAAAATAAACTATTTAAAATCATTAAACGTTAATGTTGTTTTTATTGATGATGTTTTAAAACAATATCAAAACGTAACTAATGTTAATGAAGTGAATAACAAATATGGTTCATTACAAGATTTTATTAATATTGTTCAAACTATGCAAAAGTCTAACATTATGTTAAGTCCAATTATTGATTTAAAAGATATTAAACAATTATTTTTAAACTGAAAAAATATGATGGAACTATATTCTGATTCTTTTAGTACTACTAAAGAAATAGAATGAAATAGTTTGCAAAGCAAATACTTAATTAATAATATAGATCCAAACAACAACATTGTTGATTTAGCAAATTTCATTTTGTATTTAGATAAAGTTGTTAATTTTTATAATGAATGTGGAATTAGATGTTTCACTTTTAAAAACTTTGAAATTTTACTAAAATATGATGAATTTACCAAACATTCTAACCTTGAAAAATTAGAAGATTTATATAAAACTTTAAAAAGAATTAATACCAATGCAATAATGATTTTGCAACCTAAATCTTTTAATAAACAACTTTTTAAAAATATTTTAAGTTATGACACTAAATATACAGATTATTTATATTTAAACCTTTTTTCTTTAATTAACATCAACATAGAATTACCATATACTAAAAAAACGCCTTTAAATTTAAGTAAATTTTTAAATGAATATAAATTCGCAATGCATGATAAAAGAATTATTATGTGCCTAGAATCTGATGCATCAGGCAAGATAAATTCAATGTGGGGTGATGAAAAAGCTTATATGAATGAAGCTGCAAATTCATTTTTACTAACATTATTTAGTGGAAAAAATTCGATTGGTTTATATTCAGGATTTGAGCTTGGACAAAATCGAGCAAAATGAATTGAACTTAATAACAATTTTGCAAAAAATGAAGAAAAAAGATATTATGAAAGCAAAAAAATAACTAAAGAAGCTTATTTTGAAGCTAAAAAATACCAATCAAAAGAAAATATGGAAGTTATTATGAGCTGAAACAATACAGATTTTTGTGGCTTCAGTGATTATAATATGTGAAAATTTTCACCAGCTTTAAATTACTATACAAACAATGTTAAAACTGAACAAAATGATCCAAATAGTTGCTTAAACTTTTACATTTTTTTAACAAATTTTATTAAGGATAAAACTTATTTAGATTCACTTGATAAATCTTCAATTTCAGTTAAAAAAATTAATGATATTTTATTTATCAAACGTAAATACAATAAGCAAACATTAAAATTTATTTATAACTTAACTAATAAACCTAAAAGGTTGTTTCCACAATATGGAAACTACAAATTAATTACAAGTAGTTATGTAAGCAAAATTTATGCATCTTTGCCTAAATATTTAGAACCTTTTGAAAGTATCATAATTATTAATGATAATTAGTTTATAATATATAAATTATTTTTAATAATTTTGTGTTATTGAAAGCAAAAATAATTTAACTAAAAATGAAATAGGATAAGAATATGGGAGCACAAGCTAAGTCAAATAGTACAGCAAGTATTGCTATTTATGTCATTTTAGGGCTTTTGTTGGCATTTGTGGTTTTTTACATCGTTTGAAAAATTATGAAGAAAAAGTTGCTAAAGAAAAAAGAACTAAAAGTCTTAAGAAAAAAAGAAGAAGAAACCAAAAAAGTTTATTATGACTATGTTATGTCATTTTATAAAATCATTGAATATGCAGAAAATGAATTAAAAAATTTTGTTCCTTCAATAGGCTCTACTAAAATGAAAGATATAAAAAATGGAGCAAATAAATTAACCGCAAAATTGCTAAAAAGAGAAGATTTTGCTAAATCATTTGCAGATAATAAAGTTTATGAAAACTTTTTAGAACATGCTACAAAAATTGCTAGCTATAATTGCAATTTATGAGAATCAAATATTCCAGAAACAGTTCAATTTTTCAAAGATGAATATAAATTAATTCCTGAAAGTGAACACAAAACTGAATATTTAAATTTAGTAGAACAATCAATTAGGAGACAATATTATGAAAAACAACAAGATTAAATTGAAAGACAAAAAACCTGTTTATACAGAAAAATTTGGAATTGCTAATTGATTAACTGTTACTAGACTTTTGCTTATGATTCCATTTATTGCAATTATGTCTACATTATTTGCTTTGGGGCTTACTGGAACAACTTTTTATTACAATGGTATTACTTTAGAAGGTAAAGGACATAAATTACCATATTCGATTTTATATTGACTAAATGTAATTATTTTTATAGTTGCTATGATAACTGATTTTGTTGATGGTTATTATGCTAGAAAAACAAAAACAATTACTGCATTTGGAAAAATCTTTGATCCAATCGCTGACAAAGTAGCTACAACATTAATGTTAATCTTTTTAGCAATTACAAGAATGACATATTTGCCAGTTATTATTTTATTTATCGTGCGTGATATTTTAGTTGATGGCACAAGAATTTATGCTATTAAAAGAAACATAAAGGTTCAAGCTAATATTTGAGGAAAAATTAAAACAATCTTAATTTCTTTAGCAATTATTGCTTTAGCATTTGCAGGCCCTTGACTTACTGATGCTAAAAAAGATGATGGAACAGAAAATACAATATTGTTATTCTATGTAAACATACCATTATTAATTGGATTAGTATTTTCATGAACTTCTGGAATTATTTATATGTTTAAATACTTGAAAGGCATTAAAAAAGATATTCGTGAAAACAATACATTTGAAATGGATGTTAATCAAGATAAAAAAGACAATAAATCAAATGATAATAAAGATGATAATGATAAAAATTTAGCTTCAAATGGAAATGAAAATAATAATGAAGATAAATCAAATGAAGATAAAACAAATACTGTTACAGTAGAGGCTGAAAAAACAGATCCAAATATTCAAATTGACTTCTCAAAAACTGAAATTTTTGAGTAAAATGTTATAAAATTAAAAGAAATTTCTAATATTAATTTTAGGGAGGGTATTAATATGCCAAGAGAAGGACTTACCTTAAGATGCGAAAAATGTAAAATGGAAAATTACATTACTAAGAAAAATAAAAAATTGCATCCTGACAAAATGGAAGTTACAAAATATTGTGCAAAATGTAATGCACATACAACACATAAAGAAAAGAAATAGAAAATTTCTTTCTTTATTTTTATATATAGGAAAAATAATATTTTAAGGAGTTAAAAATGTTAAAAGATGAATTAGTAAAATATTTCAAAGAATCTAAAGCTGATGCTTATATCTCAGAAGCACCACAAACTAGACTTTGATTTGCAGGTGTTCAAACAACTGATGGATATTTAGTTATTGAACCTAATAAAGCATATTTATTTGTTGATGGACGTTACATTGAGTATTGTACAAAAAATGCTAAAAATGTTGAAGTTATTTTATTAGAAAAAGGTACTTTATCAAAATTTTTAGAAAAGAAAAATTACAAGAAAGTTATTGTTGAGGAAGATTATTTAAAATTAGAAACTTTTGAAGCATTTAAACAAATGCTACCTAAAGCTGAATTTGTTTATGCTAGAGCTCAAAAATTCAGAATTAAAAAAGATGAAGAAGAATGACAAAAAGTAAAAGAAGCTTGTGAAATTTCTCTTCAAGCTTTAGAAGAAGTTAAAAAAATCTTAAGAGTTGGTATTACTGAACTTGAAGTATCAAATAAATTAGGTTATTTAATGAAAGTATTTGGAGCAGAAAAAGAAGGATTTGATTCAATTGTTGCTTTTGGCGCAAATGCCGCTGAACCTCACCATCACCCAACAAATAAAAAACTTACCGAAGGCGATATTGTTAAAATAGACTTTGGTGCACAATTTGCTGGTTGAGTTTCAGATATTACAAGAACATTTTTCTTTGGCAAACCTAAAAATCCTGATTTAGTAAAAATTTTAGATACAGTTATTGAAGCACAACGTTTAGGTCGTGAAATGGTTAAACCTGGTGTAACTACAGTTGATGTTGATAAAACTTGCCGTGATTATATTGAAAAAGCGGGCTATGGTAAATTCTTTACACACTCAACAGGACATGGAGTTGGAATTGATATTCATGAACTTCCTTATGTAAATTCATCGATTCCTACAACCTTAGAAGAAGGTATGATTATTACAGTTGAACCTGGAATTTATGTTGAAAATGTTGGTGGTGCTAGAATTGAAGATACAATTTTAGTAACAAAAGATGGATGTAGAGTATTAAGCCGTCCAGAAGATTACAAATAACATAATTTGATAAATTGAATAATTTAAAAGCTAGCGTTTTATAATGCACTAGCTTTTTATTTGTAGATTAAAAGTTATTTATCAAGCAATAAAGCGATTTCGTCTTTATAAGGACTAAAAACATTGTTAATATAAGGAGTTTCTAAAATAATTGGAAGATCATCAAAATCTCTATCTCAAACGAATTTTTTTAAAACTTCAAGACCAATAAAACCATTTCCAATATTTGCATGTCTATCTTTGTGAGAACCCATTGCATTAGCAGAATCATTTAAATGAATAACTTTTATATGCTTTAAAGCATTTTGTTCAATTAATATATTTTTAAAATCATCATAATCTTTAATGTTATAACCTGCATCTCAAACATGACATGTGTCTAAACATATTGCAATTCTTTTTGAATTAACATTATTTATTACATACATAATGTCTTCAAAATTAGTACATATTTCATTGCCTTTTCCAGCCATTGTTTCTATACAAATTATCAAATTTTCTGTTCTATTTAAAACAAATTTTAAATTTTCAATCAATTGGTCTAACGCTTCGTTTTTATCTAAATCTGTTGCAGAGCCTGGATGTAAAACAATATATTGACTTCCAATTTGATTGGCTCTATTAATTTCAGAAATTAAGAAATTTCTTGCAAATTCTGATTTAGTTTTACTTGCCATATTAATAATATAAGGTGCATGAATCACAATATCTTTTGGTGCAATTTTTCCGGCATATTCTGCAAAATATTCATCTAACATATATTGATCAACATTGACTCTTGCAGCAGTTTGGGGAGCACCTAAATATATCATTGCACAGTTTGCATTATTTGCTAAACTTTCTTTAATAGAACCTACTAAATAATCTGGCTTTTTAAAAGCAACATGACTACCTAATTTAATCATTTTTTTACTCCTTAAAAAATTAGTACCTATTAAAATGATACCTAACTTCAAATTTATAAAATAAAAAACCTAAGTTTGGACTTAGATTTTTTACACTTTTGATTATTCGTTGTCTTTATCCATATCTTTATATAGATAACCATATTGTAAGGCTTTTGCAATTAATACAATATTTTCTTCATTATGATATTCAGTGTCTTTTTTATCGTGGTTTCAAATAAATGCAAGAATTGAATCGTCTGAATGTTTCTTTCATTGCTTAAAGTCTTCAGATCTTGAATCTTTATGGGTTCCGGCAAAGAAATGTTCATCATATTGTCCAAATCTATTTAATCCTACTATGTTAGCACTTTCATTGGTATTATATAATGTTGTAATTTTGTTTTTTAATTCCGTATCTGCAAATAATAAATCTCTAATAATATTGTAAACAGCTGTTGATGTAAATCCTTCTGTAGCAAGACCTTTAAATGTTCCTGTTTGCCAAAATAGATTGACTTTAACTTTAAAGAATACAATGGTTTTTTCAAACTCTTTATTATAAGTTTGCGGATATGCAAGCAATAAGAGAGAAGTGTATATTCTTGTAATTGCTTTATAACTATCTAATTTTTTAACATCTTTAATATTTTCATATTTTTTATTAGAAATATCGGTAATGTAAGATTTTACTGCAGGTATTAATGTAGATTGAAGTAAAGGAGAAATATTATTTAAAAGTGAAACAATCGTTGAAATATCCATATTGTATTTAATAGATATTTTTGGTTTTTGCACTGGTTCATATTTCTTTTCTTCTTTAGTGCTTGCTAGTTGTTGCAATGCTCTTGCTGATCTAGATTTTAGTTTCATTTTGCCTAAATGTTTCGAAGCACTATCTTTAAGTGTGCCAGTAAATAGGAAGCTATATAATCCACCGTCTAAACTAAATTTAGTTACTTCAAACATATAGTTAATAAAGTTTACATAACTAGTTGGATCAACATTTTTCATAATATTGTATATGTTATTTCCCAATGCAACCGCTTTAACTAAATCAATATTAATTTCATTGTTTGAAGGGTTAAAGTCACTTGTTGCAACTATTTTTGAAGCGCCTTTAATAATAGTGTATATAAGTTGCATAATTTGATTATCAGTGTTTGTTGGTAGATGTTTTAGTTGCTCAAATACATTATTGTAAATTTGCTCAAACAATGTTTTTTCTTTCACTATTGATTTTAAGAAACTATCCATAAATTTAGCAACTGTATTATTTTTGTTTTTTTCAACAATATTTGTTCTGTAAAGTTCAGGTTTTGCTAAAAACATTTGGTTCAATGTAATATCAATTTGCTTTGAAAATAGATCATTGCTTGTAATTACTGATTCAATAAATTCTTTAATTAATGTTTTTAAATCATTAATGCTTGTTGAATTAGCAAGTTTTTGAATAACATCAACTCATCTTTCTGAATCTTTAAGAGTTTCAGCATTATCGAAAATTGTTTCAATAACTTTACTAATTAGCTCTTTAGTTTTAGCATTTTTAAGGACTGAAATAATAAATTGTTTAGTAATATCTTGAGTATTTGAATCTTTATTAATTACATTAACTAGATTTAATTTGGTTAATAATTTTTCAATTTTTGTTTCATCGTTAATATATTGACCAAAGATGTCTTCAATTAGTTTAATAACATCAGCTTTAGATTCTTTAATTGTAGTTTGAGTTAGAATTGAAATCAATCATTTAGGATCTGTGAATGGCAAATTAATAATTGTATTTTTAATAGTTTCTACAAATTTAGCAGGGTCATCAAGGTTATTGATAATAGCATTTGAAAATGTGTCATATAGTTTTACATCATCAAAGATAGTAAATGCATGAGCTAATAATTTTTTAAAGAATTCATCATGTTTGTCATCAAAAACAATATCTGACATACTTTTTGCAACATTTTTGATAATTGCAACTAAATCATTTTGAACTGTAGGCGTACCTAAAATATTATTTGCATATGCAATAAATTTAGGTTTAATGTCATCTTTGATTTCAACTAATATTTTTTTAGCAAATGATATGTATGTTTCAACATTGTCAAAATCAAAGTTTTTACTAAACATAATATCAACAACGTCTTTGATAAATTGTTTAGTATATGAAGATTTAATTATTGATGAGAGTAATGAATCAAATTGTTCTTTAGTAATAAATTCTTGGACAGAATTTGGAAGTTGAGTGTATATATCTTCTAAATTAGGTAAGAATTTTTCTATTCCAAATGAATAAATATTTGCTATTAACTTGCCAATTAAATCTTTTTTATTTGCAAATGTATTATCTTTTAAAATTCATGCAAACAATTTAAATTGCTTGTTAGGTGTGTTAATTTGTTCTTTAATATTAGCTAGTATTTCACCGAATAAATTAGTTTTAATTTTTCCAAATTCATTATTGTCAATAAATGTCGTTAATTTTAAGATAGCATTTTCAGTTAATTTGAATTTATCATCTAATGTCTTGATTAATTTAGGAATAAAGCTAATTAAATCATTTTCGTCATTTTCAGTAAATTCATCTATTAATTTATATTCGTTAAACAATGTAAACAATGCTTCTTTAATATTTTGTTTGTTTAAGATTGAAGTTAGAGTTTTTTCAATTAATGTTGATAATTTAGTTCCATCATTTTTAAATAATTCTGTAACATATTCGGTGAAATTATTTGCTTTTTCAAAAACTTGCAAGTTATTAAACATAGTGTCAAAAATAGTGTTATAAATTTCTTCAATAACATCATTATTTAAAAGTTCATCAAGTATTTTTGAAACTTTTTCTACGTCTATAAATGCAGAAAGTGCATTTGATATAACTTCTTTTAAATTAAACTTATCTTTAAATAAACCATAACCATGTGTTAACAATGATTTAAATAGTTCCTTAGCTGTTTTTACATCATCAGTTTTCATAATTGCTTTAAATAGAGCAAATTTGTTATCTAAAATATTAGATTTTATCTTGTTAATTAATACTTTTACATCTATTTTTGTACCTTTATCTGCTAATTCTTTAATAGCTAGATTAAGATCATTTTCTAAAATGTGAGTGTTAGATTCAATGTTCACAAATGCAGATAAAGCAACTTTTATAAGTTCATTAATCTTATTGTCATCAAAATTATTTAGATAATCTGGGTAATTTTTATGCAAGTAATTTTTAACAATTGTTGCAAATGAAGCTCTAATTGTTTCATTTTTTAAAACACTTGTTAGATATATAGTAAATTCTTTAGCAAAATTCTTAGTAATTTCAGCATTTGGTTTAAAGAATTGCTTAATAACATTATCAACTAATGTTAAACTTGACAACATTTCAGCATTTGCTGATTTTAGAACCATTGTCATAAATTTTTCTAAGAATTGTTTTGTTTCAGGAAGTGTTACTAAATTGTTGGTTAATGTTTTAAATTCATTTTCACTAATATATGAAGATAATTTTGAACCAATTGATAATCAAATCAAATTAGAAAAGTGGTGTTTATTATTAATTTCAGTAAACAAGGTTGCAAATTCTTTACCAAAATATTCTTCTTTACCTTTAATTCTTTCTAACAATTTAGCTTTTATTTGATCTCTTAAATCAATTGAGAATTGTTTTACATCAAAATTTTCATTTTTGTCAGCTATGTATCTAAAAATCCATTGAATAGTTGGGACAAAGTATTTTAATTCTTCGTCAGATTTAACAAAATATTCTGCAACTAATGCAAGTAGTTTTTCAATTCTTTCTTCTGTTACTTTATCTTGATATTGAGGTGCTTTTGAAGAAAGAATTCTCTTAGCAAATTTGGCTATGAGAGTTTTAGCAGTTTGTGATGTTAATTTTTCTGTAAAGATTTTCTTTAAAACATTAGGTAATTCTTTATATAAATAACCATCTTTATTTAAAGCAATTTTCAATAAATCACTAAATGTTTTTAGATTGCTTAAATCTTGTTTTTTCATTGACAAGAAAGTCTTAACAATTGTGTTTCTTAATAATTCTTGTGCTGATTTATTATTTAATAAAGTAGTTGTTAATGTTTTAAATTCATTTTCACTAATATATGAAGATAATTTTGAACCTACAAAATTCCAAGCATAATCTGCTAGATTAAGTTTTGATTTAATTAATTTGTAAAGATTGTCAAACAATTTTTCTAAAATAGCTTCTTCTAAATCAATGTCAGAAAGAAGAACTTTAACTATTTTAATTAATGTTTCTTTGTCTTTTATTTGAGATTTTAGGTTGTTTGCAAATTCTAATAATATTGCTTTAAAATCAAGCTTTTCATTTGGATTTCATAGCAGTAATTTCTCAACAACAAATTTTGCAAAATCATTGCTGATTGCAAGTTCATCATCAATTTTAAGAGTAGTAGATAAAATTGCCTTAACAATTTTTTTAGCATTATCTTCATCAATACCTTCAAAAATTGAAGTTGAATTTATTAGTTTATAAACAACATTTATAAATTTTTCATTATCTTTTGAAGATGACAAAATATCTTTAATAAACTTAACTGGATTTGTTTTATTAGATGAGAAGATTGCATTTGATAAGTCTTTTAAGCTTTTAATTTTGGTTCAATCAAAGTCATTATTTGAAGTTATATTAAGTATAAAATTAGCTAATTTTTCTAAATTATCATCACTTACAAAACTATCGAATATTTCATTAAAATCATTTTCAGAAATTAATGCAGGTAATTGGCTCTTAATAAGTTCTAATAATTTTTGTTTAAAGCCAAATTGCTTATCTAAGTATTTATAAACATTGACAAATAATTTTTTGAAAGTTTTTTGAATTTGAGGGTCTTTAAGTTCGTTGCTTGAAGAAACAATTTTTAAACTTTCAATTAATAGAGTTTCATAGTTTTTCAAAGCAAAATCTTTGAAATTGTTAGCTAATGTTTTTGCAAATGTATCAAATTTGAAATCTAGTCCATTAGTTTTTAATTCATTTAATAAACTATTAGCTAGCATTTTGTCAAAATTAAATTTATCATTAATTGCAATTCCAGAATTTATGAATGCACCAACTAGTTTTTTAAGTTCATTTTTTTCAATTTGAGGTTCTTGTTGCATAATTTCTGGATAAGCTGTAGATATGTAATCTGCTAGTATATTTCCAAATAATGTGTTAATATCAGCATCTTTTAATAATGCGTTAAATAATTCAGAGAATTCTTGTGCGATTTTTCCATTTTCGGTTTGATTTGCAAAAAATGCTTTAATTAATCCATTAAATGAATCAATTGAATCTAAAGAATTTTCACCAATAGAGGTTAATAATGATTTTAAAGTTTGCCCAAAGAATTTAGGCATTTTTTCATGAGTAATAATTTTAGTTAGTAAATTTTTGTATTGTTCTTTTGAAGGAATATATGTTTTAACTGAGTCATAAGTTTTATCAATAAGTTTGCCAATTATCGCATCAAACTTGTCATATTTTAATGCATTTTGAACAAATCTTGTAATCGCATCGGTAAATTCATCTTTAAATTCTTTTGTAAAGTCACTAGATAAAATTTCTTTTGCAAGTTTAAGTAATTCTTGAGGGTCAAATAATGTTTCATTCAAAATTTTTGTTAAATCAGCAAAATTAATATTTCCAGTTTTTTCATCTGATGCAGCTTTTTGTGTCAATTCTTGAGCTTTATCTAAGTTTTTCTTTAAATAATCTGATTTAACAAATCATTTAATTAAAGCTTTTAGAGCGGCTTTATTTTGGTTTTTGAAGAAATTAGGAATATTTTCATCTGGATCAATTTTCTTTAAAAAGTCTGATTGGAAAATTTTATTAACAATAGACATAAAGATTTCTTGAATGTATCCTTCAGGAAAACCTTGCAATCTATTTGACAAATTATTACCATTTAATTTAGGTTCAATAGCCTTATAAAGTTCATCTTTTTCAAATAGTTTATTGTAAGCATCTTGTGGATTTTCACCAATTATGTCTTTATAAATTTTTGAAACACTTTCGTTAGTTTCTATTTGTCATTTATAAGCATCATTAGTTTTATTGGTATATTTCTTAGTTCAACCTAAATTTTGTAATGCTTCTTTATTTACTATGTGAGAAATAAGTCTTACAAACACATCTTGTGCAAGTTTTTTATAACCATATGGAGTTGGATGCAAGTCAAACAATATTTTGGTTAAATCTTTTTGGTTTTTGTTCCAAAAACTATTATCAACCATATCAATAAAGTTAGTATTATCACCTACATTTTTTACAGCAGTTTTAAGCGGATCGCTTAATTGATCCATTAAAAATTCAAGACTTGCAAAAGATTTAAGTTCATTAGGAATAGGTGCTGAACTAAGCAATGAACTTAGTAATCTATAAAAAGGGGCAGGATAATTTAACACATTTATATTAAGATTTGGGTTAATCTCTTTAATTTTATTTAATAATGCTTCCATTCTTGCTTGAATTTCATTTTTTGCTTCTTGCAAGAAAACTAAGAATTTTAATAATTTTTGTTGATCAAATTGACCTTTAAGAAACATTTCTTGTAAATCATCAATAAGTCCTACTTTTTCAAACACTTGCAAAGCAATTCTTAAAAAATCATTTGCACCCAAAGTCATTGTCATTAGGTTAGCATTTTGAATTTCTTTAATTAATTCTTCTTTTAATTTAGCTTTATCGCT
This sequence comes from Metamycoplasma salivarium, assembly GCF_900660445.2. Lineage (GTDB taxonomy): Bacteria > Bacillota_I > Bacilli_A > Mycoplasmatales > Metamycoplasmataceae > Metamycoplasma > Metamycoplasma salivarium. Next base: position 167,404 of record NZ_LR214938.2, on the reverse strand, counting down.
AAATCTATAAAATGTACCTTGATAAACACTATGTTCTTTTTTATATTTAGGATCTGTTGGAGTATAATCAGCATCTAATAAATCCAGTCATTCTCAAATGGTTGAATTTGTAGTAGCAAAGTTTTTGAAACTTTCGAGTCTTTTACCACTATCTATTTTATTTAAATAATAAGCTAAATAAGCTGCAAGTGACATGCCAGAAACATTACCATTTTTAAATTCACCATGATAGTCTTGATCTAATTCACCAGTAAATCCAGCTGAAATAGAATCACCAATTGATAAATATCTAATTTTGTCTTCTTTTTTAATTAAAACATCAGATTTTGGACGTTTATATTGACCTTTTGGTAATTTAAATCCCGTTATTGTTTTTGCAGCAGGATCACTAACTTTGTCTGTTCCTATCTTTTTAACAACATAAGTTACATTTAAAATTGTTGGATCATCACCAATTGATAAATTTAAAATTGATACTTCATATTTTTGTGTATCATAATTAGAAAACAAGATATTTTCTTTAGTAATTTTTGAAGCTTCTTTTGATGATTTTTTTCAACATCAAGTGTGATGTTTTTAGCAACATCATTTAATTCTTTTTTAACATCATCAACCACTGGTGGTGGAGTTGGTTTATCAGGATTGTCAGGTTTATTTGGTGTATTTGGCTTGCACTTAGAAGCAGCAAGCGGTAATATTACAGGTAGTGTTAATAAACTAGCTAAAGCATATAATGCTTTTTTATTTTTTTGTTTCATTTAAAAAACCTCTCAGTTAATTTCTTGTTTATCTATTCTACTTTTTCGTAAGTATGAACCTATTATAATAAAATTGAAATTTTTTAAAAATTACGAAAAAAAATTAAACCTAGAAGTTAATAAAAAAGACAAAAATAATTTCAATATTGGTAATTTAATGTGTATTTTTTGTGCAAAATAAAAATGCCACAACAAATTGTGACATTTCTAAAATTATTTTTCCAAAATAAAATCTTTACCTTTTTGTACTTCGAAAAGTGAGAGAGTTTTGAACTTATTTTGTCTTAAAATTTCATATAAAACAATTGATACAGAATTAGCTAAATTTAAGCTACGACATGATGCATCCATTGGAATTCTTAAACAATTTTTAATATTAGTTTGCATAATTTGTTTAGGAATTCCTGTAGATTCTGTGCCAAACATTACTCAAAGTTCATTATTTTCTTTTAATTCCTTACTAAATTTAATGTCTGAGTAAGTTTTTAAGCCATATCTTGTAATGTAATAAATATTTTTTTGTCCATATTTTTTATAAAAATCATCATAAGTTTCATGAATTTCATGTTGAATTTCACTTAAAAAATGACCTGCAGCATTTCTTTTTAATCAATGAGGATGTAAATCGAATGCAATTGGTTTAATAATATGTAATTTTGCGTTTGCAGCAGAACATGTTCTTATAATGTTTGCAGTATTAGGGCAAATTTCAGGTTGATATAGAATAATATTAATCATAATTTAACTATTATACTTACTTTGATAAAGCTAGTTTATAACTTTCATCTATTTGCTTAAAAATTGCATTAGATTCTAATCCATTATCTAAAATGATGGTATATCAATGCTTTTTATTCATATGATATGCTGAAAAATATTGCTTATTATCAAGCAATTTTAATATTTCATCTTCATTGTTATGCAAATTAATGATTACTATTTCTTTATCTAAATTTAATTTAAGACTAGATGCTTTAATTTTCATAATTAGTAAATATCATTCTTTAGTTTCTTTAAATCTAGCAATTGCACTTTTAGGATATTTATCTCACAAAAATTCAAGCTCATCATGATATTTATTTTTAATATATTCAATAATTTCCTTAGTCTGAATAGAGTTAAATTTATTATCTCCAATATTTTCAAAGCATTTTTCTGAAATTTCAGTTAGTATTTTTTGATATTCATTACTAATTTGGGCTTTGAAAGGACCATAAAAGTTTTGAACATTGTGTAAGTTATATTCATCATTAAAAGCAATATCAATAATTTTTGCATTTACTTTATCATCTTTACCAATAGTTATTTTTAACAAAAAATTTGGGTTAGATAATTTTTGTTCATAAGTGTATATGTCATTTTGTTTTTTAAATGCAAACTTGGTTAATTTATCGAAATTAGCTTTTTTATTGTCAAATATTTCATCTACCATATTCATAATTTATAATTTTATTATAGTTTAGTTGAATAGAAATGAGTTAGTATGAAAAAATTTATTGTTGATAAATCATTTTGAGATTTATTTCCTAATGCTATGTTAGGTATTATATTAATTAAAAATATGCAAAATAGTAATAACAGCCCTAAAGAAGTACAAGATATTTTAAAAAAAGCTAATAAAGATGCATATAAACATTTAGAATTTTCATCAATTTTTAGTGAAAATCCTGCAATTAAGGTTTGACGTGATACTTTTCAAAAATTTAAAACCAAAAAAGGTGCTAGGTCAAGCATAGAAGCTTTATTAAAAAGAGTTGAAAAAGATAATGAAGTAAATTCAATTAACATTTTAGTTGATTTATATAATGCAATTTCTCTAGAATTCGGACTTCCTTGTGGTGCAGAAGATATTAAAAAAATTAATGGAAATTTAATTTTAGGAATTACCAATGGTGGTGATGAATTTTATCCTTTGGGAGAAGAAGAAAACTCACCAACATTGCCAAATGAAGTTTGCTATTATGATAGTCAAGGCGCAGTTTGCAGATGCTTAAATTGAAGAGATGGTAAAAGAACTATGATTGATGAAAATACTAAAGATGCATTTTTAATTATGGAATGTGTTGATGAAACTCAATTTGATGCTTTAAAAAATGCAATTAATAAAATGTCAAATTATGCACAAAAATATTTAAATGCAAATTGTAAAACGCATTTTTTAACAAAGCAAAATAGTGAAATTATTATAGAAAACTAGCATTTTTTAGACGTTTAGAACCTTTGAGCGACCAAAAAATGCATACTTATATAAAAATTTAGAAATAATTTTGTATGTACTAAATTTAATCAAAAATATTATATTCAAGCAGTATTGAATGTTAATAGTGAAGAAAAATATGAGCAAGAATTAAAACCATTGTTTAAAACAGGGGATGAGTTTCAAAAAATTTTTATTGTTAAAGACAATGCAATTTCTCATATTAATGAAAAAGGTATAAAAATAATTAGCTTATTTGACTTCTTGCTAGATTTAGAAAAAATGTAAATTTAAAACACCATAATTTTATGGCGTTTTTATGTATTAAAATTCATTTTGAATCTTTCAATTATAGTTCTATAAGTCTTATTTGTGCATATTCATTACTATTAAATAGTGCATAAGTTGTAAATATTCTTTTACATAGAGTTAATTTTTTATAAGTGTCAACATTTATTTGAATTCACTCGTTGCAGTTAGATCTACAATAGTAAATAACTTTAATTTCATATGATTTTTTATCATCAAGATTATAAATTTCAGCAAAATCATCATAAATACTGACATCTTTTGAATTTACTAATTTTCAATCATTCATTTTTGCTCCTTTCATTAAATCTATAGCAAAATTTATTTGCTACATTATTAATTTTGTTACAAATGCTGAATCTTTTAATTTGGTAATGTTTTTTATTTTGCAAACTTGAAATCTAAAGTACAATTTAGAATATGAAATTTATAGATCAAGTAAATATTAAAGTATCTGCAGGTAATGGTGGTAATGGTATCATCAGTTTTCGTCGTGAAGCTAATGTTAATAAAGGTGGTCCTGATGGTGGCGATGGAGGCGATGGAGGCGATGTTTATTTTCAAGGTGATCCTGGTTTAAATACATTATTACCATTCCATTTTCAAACTAAATATAAGGCAGAAAATGGCGAAAATGGAAAATCAAAAAATGCTTATGGCGCTAATGGAAATGATTTAATTGTTAAAGTCCCTTTAGGAACTATGGTGTTTGAAAATGACAAACTTTTAGCTGATGTTATTGATGAAAATAAATATTTAATTGCTAAAGGTGGACTTGGGGGTAAAGGTAATGCTAAATTCAAATCAAGTCGCAACACTGCACCAAGACTTTGCGAAAATGGAACCAAAGGTGAACATTTTGATTTAACTTTGAATTTAAAAGTATTAGCTGATGTTGGTTTCGTTGGTAAACCAAGCGCTGGAAAAAGCTCTTTGCTTGCAAAAATTTCTAATGCAAAACCTAAAATTGCAAATTATGATTTTACAACATTAGTTCCTCAACTTGGACTTGTTAAATATTATGATGATTCATTTGTTGCAGCAGATTTACCTGGACTTATTGAGCATGCTGCTAAAGGAAGGGGTTTAGGAATTCAGTTTTTAAAGCATATTGAAAGATGCAAAGTGATAGCTCATGTAATTGATTTTGGTTCTAGTGATAAAGATCCAATCAAAGATTATCAAATTATTAATCATGAACTATCATCATATAATTTGTTTTTAGAAAAATTACCACAAATTATTATTGCTAACAAATCAGATTTGCCTTCTTATAAAGAACATTTAAAAGCATTCAAAAAGAAATATTCTAAATTAAAAGTTGTTGAATGTTCTTGTTTACTAAATGAAAATATTGATAAAGTAATTGAAATATTAGCTAAAACTGTAAAAGAAACAAATTCAATTATTGAAAACGCTAATAAAGATTTAGAAAAACAAGAAATTACTATTACATTAGAACAAGATCCGTTAATAGCAACTAGATTAGATAATTCTCATTTTGAAATTAAAAGCAAAAGAGTTTACGATTTATATCATAAGATTCCTTTAGTATCAATTGATAATTTATGAAGATTAAACTATAAATTAAAAGCATTAGGTGTTTATGAATTGCTAAAAGAAAAAGGAATTAAAAATGGTGATTATGTTAAAATACTTGATTATGAATTTATGTGAGATGATGAACTTTAAAAATTACTTTTTTTAATTGTATTTTGCAGAAATTTATATATAATAATAGACGCATTTATTGCTAAGGAGAAGTAGCTCAGCTTGGTAGAGCGCTTGGTTTGGGACCAAGTGGTCGCAGGTTCAAATCCTGTCTTCTTCACCATTTTATGGGGGGGTAGCTCACCTGGCCAGAGCGCCTGCCTTGCACGCAGGAGGTAGAGGGTTCGAGTCCCTTCCTCTCCACCATTTGGCACTGTAGCTCAGTTGGTTAGAGCGTCCGGTTCATACCCGGAAGGTCAAGAGTTCGACTCTCTTCGGTGCTACCATATGAAGGAACTCAGCAGAGTTTGATTTGGACCCATAGCTCAGTTGGTTAGAGCAACCGGCTCATAACCGGTCGGTCACAGGTTCGAGTCCTGTTGGGTCCACCATGGGCAATTACCCAAGAGGCTGAAGGGAGTAGTCTTGAAAACTACCAGGGGCTTCACGGCCCGCGGGGGTTCAAATCCCTCATTGCCCGCCATTATATCGCGGAATAGAGCAGCTGGTAGCTCGTCGGGCTCATAACCCGAAGGTCATTGGTTCAAATCCAATTTCCGCAACCACGGTCCAGTGGTAAAGTGGTTTAATACGCTTCCCTGTCACGGAAGAGATCGCGGGTTCAATTCCCGTCTGGACCGCCATTTGGCTCTGTAGCTCAGTTGGTAGAGCAACGGACTGAAGCTCCGTGTGTCGCTGGTTCGATTCCTGCCGGAGCCACCATTTCAGAAATTTCTGGCGAAACGTCTATGGCGTTTTTTTATTTTTAATTTTTTTGTAAATTTCAGTTTTTTTCTATATACTTATGCTTATTACACATTTAAAAACTAATTATTGCATTTAAATTTAATGTAATTAAAGACAAAAAATTAAAGGAAATTTATGAAAAAATCTAATAAATTATTATTGGCAAGTTCAGGACTTTTGTCAACTTTTGCAATTTTGCCTTTTGCAATCTTATCATGTGATAATAAAGCAAAAATTTTAAAACAACTAAATGAATATGTAGAAAAAGAATTTGATTTAAAAATCGATGCATGAAAATATACAATTGATGAAGCTTTAGATATTAACAAATATATAAACAACCTTAAATCAGGTTACAAATTCAATTTAAAATCAATTACAAAAAACAATAATAAGGTTGAAGTTAAATACACAATTACTGATTTGAAAAATAATGTTGAATCTAATGAATTTTCAAAAGAATTCTCAGGTTTTAAAGATAAACCTGTTGATCCAAGTGAAAAATATGATGCTACAAAAAATAGAGATGAATTAATTTCATTGTTTGAAATAACAAAAACTACTTTTGCATCAACTAATGTTGCTAAATTTGTAAATAATAAAGAAAATACTCATTTCAAATTATCTGAAGTTAAAGTTATTGAATATGATGACTCATTAGGGACTTTAAAAGCTTCTATTAAAGGCAAATATAATAATTTTGATTTTCAAGATGAATTTACCATTAACGATTTTAAAAAGCCTTTAACTTCATTAAATTCAATGACTTTAAATGCAAAATTAAATATTAATAAGTTAATTGAAGAAAAGAAAACTTTTGATGATATTAAAACATTAACTAATTCACAATTATTAGCATATATCGAAGAACTTAAGGGACTTGATGAAAATGGAAATCAAGTAGATGTTTTAGACTTACTAAGAGATACTAATTATAAAATTAACTCATTAAAGATTAGCAATGGAACCAAATTTAATTTAGCTATAAGTGTTTCATATAATAAAAAAGATAAAAATGCTGCTGAAGTTGTTGAATCTAAACAAATTGCAAATTATGTAAATAGAGATTTTGAAAAAACTACTTTTGGTAATGAAGAAATTGCTAAATATTTATTAACTAAAATTAAAGAAACAGCTGCAGATAAGACAGAATTTGCTTCTTCATACGTTTCTGATTTTTATAGAAGAAATATCAATGTAGCACCAACACTTGCAAAATTACCGGATGAATTTAAAAAAGCATATGGTGCAGATATAATATATGTTGACACTATTAGCGTTAAAGCAAATGATATAACTGGAGAATTACATTTACAATATTGCCTTACTATTGAAAAAGGTAGTGAAAAATATCATTCAGCTACAAAAGAAACAACTATCAAAGGATTTAAAAAAGTTGATGAAAATACTATTAGAAATTTTACAGTAGGTCCAAAAGTATCTGAACTTTCTGATCAACAATGATTAAAACTAAAAGCTGACATCAAGAAGTTGTATGAAGATAATGGAAGTAAACCTGATTTCAAAATAACCGATAGTATCCAAAAAGCAAAATTCTTTAGATATGCTAACGGTAACGATACTTGAAATGTGATTAAAGAAGGAACAACTGCAAAAGATGCAAGTGTTTATACTGAAAATGGGCATTGAGAATTTTTTACTAATGGAGTAAAGGCATCAGAAGATTTTAATCGTCAAAGAGGACTATTCAATATGTCAAAATTTCAAGTAAAAACTGTTTCAATAAAATTTGTAGAAATTTCAAATTTCAGAAAACGAAATAACTTATTGTGATTTGATTATATTTTTGAAATAAGATTCCAATTGCATAGTTCATCTTCCGCAAGCACTGATGAAGATACTACATTAATAAAAAAATTTGCATATTCAATGTGAGTTTAGTGAAATATATATTTCACATTTTTTATTTTTGTATGGAAAAATTAAATTAAATTTAGTATAGAATTAGATATTATGGCTAGTAAAGAAACAAGAAAAATGTTTGGTGAGTTAGTTAAAAAAACTCATCGCAATAAATTAATATTATGAACTACTTTACCTATTACTCTAACAGCAGTATTAGGTGGTGCCATTTATTTTGCTGTTAAGAATAATCGTCCAATTACAAAACCATTTGTAGATATTGAAAATTTTAATCAATTAGCAGACGAAGTAAAAATTAAGACAAATTCTGAATTAAGCGTTTCTCCAAACGATTTGCTTAAAAATTTTGAAGAAAGAAAAGATAGCAAAGATTTTGATATAGATGCTTATCTGTCTTTTACATTTAGCAAGGATTTAGATTTTGATAAAAACAAAAAATTACGTGTTAAGTTTTTAAATATTGAAAGATCAGCGACTGATAATAGCATTAAATTAACTTATGAAGTTACATTAAATTATGATAACGTTGTTGGTTCTTATGAAACTAGTAAAACAAAAGGTACTTCAAAATCAAAATATTACAAGGTATTTACTGTTACTATACCATACGAAACAACCGCGGAAGATTTATCTAACAATTTAGAATTTAATAAAAATGTTCAAGATGCTATGGACGCTATTAGAAAAATTATTACTAGTTATGATAAAGACCATGATAAAGATGGTGCTAAATGATTTGCTTCATTAGAATTTAGAAATCAAGTTTGAGAATGATTTTCAAATATCTTTAATAAGAGCAATGCTTATCCAGATTTATATAGTCCAAATTTATATGAACTTAAACCATATTTGTGTAAAGATAATAATGCAAATCATAAATATGTTGAATGAATTCCAAAACTTAATTCTTTAACTATTGATTATCAATTTGTTGAAAGGATTATTGAACAACTAGGTGTAACAAAAAAAGAACCTATAAGAAGTCCTGCAATTAGAAAAATTTTTACAATTAACGTTTAAAAGATTTATGTATGACAATTAAAAAGAATAAAAACTACTTCGAACGTAAAAATCAGATTGATTTGATAAGCGACAAAAATTTGCAAAAAAACAAATATGTCAAAATGATGAATAAAATTAAAGACTTTTTTCAAACTAAAACAAATTCAACAGAATTAGTAAGTAAAGAGTTTGAACAATTTTATGACAATAGCGAAATTATCAATTTTGATAAAGATGATTTGAGCAACAGTAGTTTTAATGATACTTTAGTTGATGAAAAGCAAATTAAGAGAATGATATCTAGAATAGATGACATTTTAAAAATTACTAATAAGCATAAAGATGTAAACGAGATTTTTAAATTTAATGATGATGCTGAAAGTATGATTAAATTATTAAAATCTAAGCAAAAAGAATATGAACAATTAAAATCAAAAGAAGGTAGCCAAAATGAGAGAGAAGAAAGAAATAAGAATTAATATTGCTATTGATGGTCCTTCTGGAGTTGGAAAATCTTATATTTCTAAAATGTTAGCTAAGGAATTAAATTATAAATTTATTAGTAGTGGAAATTTATATCGTGCAATTGCGTATAATGCATTAGCGAATAACTTAGATTTAAATGATGAAAAATTAATATCAGATAGTTTTGAATCATCTGATTTAAATATATTAGATGATGATTCAATTATTTTCAAAAATGAAAATATTACTGAAAAACTTAGAGCAAATGAAGTTTCAGATGCCGCATCTACGATTGCAAAATACCAAAAAGTTAGAGAAAAAATTAATCATTTTATTCAACAATATAGTGAAGTTAACAAGGGTGTTATTGTTGATGGTAGAGATGCAACATATCGAATTTTGCCTAATGCAGAGGCTAAATTTTATATGTGAGCTTCTCCTGAAGTTAGAGCAATGCGTAGAGTTAGACAAAATAAAGAACTAGGAATTAATTCTAACTATGACGAAGTTTATGAAGCTTTAAAAATTAGAGATTATAATGATATGAATCGTAAAGTTGATCCTTTAAAAATCAGCGAAGGTAGTATTGTAATTGATACAGAACATATGAGTATTCCAGAAAATTTTGATGCATTGTATGTACATATTCTAAGAATCATTAAGGATAAAAAGTAATGGAAAATATTGTTGCAATTATTGGAAAACCTAATGTTGGAAAAAGCACTTTATTCAATAAAATAATTAACAAACGTAAATCTATTGTTTATGATACTCCAGGCGTAACTAGAGATAGATTATATGAAGATGCAACTTGAGCTGGCAAAGCGTTTAAGGTGATTGATACTGGTGGAATTACTATTGAAAATGATGATTTTAAAAAATCAATTAAGATTCAAGCGCAAATAGCAATTGAAGAAGCTAACATAATAATTTTTGTTATTGATGGGATTGATAATTTAACAACAGAAGATTATTTTATTGTTGATTTGCTAAGAAAAAGCAATAAAAAAGTTTTACTTGCAATTAATAAATTTGAAGGAAATAAGACTTTTTATGACAATAAAATTTATACATTAGGATTTAAAAACATTTTTCCAATAAGTGCAATTCATGGCGATGGCGTTGGTGATTTATTAGACGAAGTTGTAAATGGTATTAATGAAAATAATGTTTTAGATAATAATAGATACACGAAACTAACTTTGTTAGGAAAACCTAATGTTGGAAAAAGCACAATTTTAAATACTTTGTCAAATGAAAATAGATCAATTGTTAGTGAAATTGAAGGGACTACTAGAGATTCTGTTTCTTCAATTGTCAAATTGGGCAATTCTGAATATGAAATTATTGATACTGCAGGAATTAGAAGAAAGAATAAATTATTAGATAGTATTGAACATTATTCATTAATTAGAGCTAATAATTCTTTAGATGAAGCAGACATTTGTCTTTTAATATTAGATGCAACTGAACCAATTAGTTTATTTCATCAAAATATTATTGGTTTAGCTTATGAAAAGAAAAAACCGTTAATTGTAATTGTTAATAAATGAGATTTGATTGAAAAAGATACAAATACAATGGATAAATACAAAAAAGAATTAAGCAAAAAACTTAAATTTGTAGATTGAGCTCCAATTGTATTCATTTCAGCGTTAAATAAATTAAGAATATCAAAACTAATTGAAACGATTAATTTAGTAGAAACTAACATTAAAAGACAAATTACTACCAACCAACTAAACCAATTAATGATTCAAGCACAGTTAATTAAACCTGCAAGTTCAATTAATGGAAGAAGACTTTCAATTAAATTTGCAAAACAAGTTGATGCAAAAATTCCAACTTTTTTACTATTTGTAAATGATAAAAAACTAGCACACTTTACTTATTTAAGATATATTGAAAATCAAATTAGAGAAAATTTTGATTTTGTAGGAACACCTATTGAGCTTATTTTAAGAGATGGTAAAGGAGAAAAAGAATAATATGGCAAAAATAACAATTATTGGTAGTGGTGCAATGGGAAGTGCGTGTGCAAATATTTTAGTTGATAATAGACACGATGTCACAATTTATGGTATTGATCAAAATGAGCTAGATGATTTGCAAAATGGCAAAAATAGCAAATATTTTGGTGATATTGAGCTTAACAAATTTAAAACTACCTCGAATTTAAAAGAAGCATTAGATAAAACTGAATTTGTTGTTTTAGCTATCCCGACTAAGTTTATTGCATCTGTTTATCAGGATATTTTAAACAACTTAAACTCTAAAGTTGTGATTATTAATGTTTGCAAAGGATTTTGGCCTAACACAACTAAATCATTGCATGCAATGTTAAAAATTAAAGCTAAAAATAATGAAAAGATAGTTGATGTTGTTTCATTAATAGGTCCTTCATTTGCAATTGAAATAGTAAAAAGAGCTATCACTTTTGTAGATGCTGTCGGAAATAACATTTTATATATTCAAATAGTTCAAAATTTATTTTCAAATGATTATTTTAAGATTTTAGTTCAAACAGATGTCAAAGGTGCTGAAATTGGATCTATTTATAAAAATATTATTGCAATAGCAAGTGGAATGTTAGTAGGGCTTGGCTATAACATTAACACACAAGCCGCATTAATTACAATGTCTTTGCGTGAAATTAAAAAATATTGTAATTACAAAAAAGCTAAAATTTCAACAATTTACGGTCTATGTGGACTTGGAGATTTAATATTAACTTCTACTTCTGATAAATCTAGAAATTTTAGTTATGGGATGAATCTTGCATTAAACAAACCTTATGAAAATATAACTGTTGAAGGTGTTGCATCTATCAAAAACATATATGAAAATATTTGTAAAAAAAATATTTTGCATTTGCCTATTGTTACTATGCTATACGAAGTTATATTTTTGCATAAAGAACCACAAAAATCCGTCAATGAGTTAATAAAATTTGCACCTGAAAGAGAATAAGCATTTTATTTTTAATTTTTTGCAAAAAATGGTATTATGTTCTTTACTAATATGAAAGGAATGGTAATATATGAACAAACATGAATTAATCGTTAAAACAAGCGAAAATATTGGGCAACCACAAATTATGGTTGAAGCTGTTTGAGACGAAATGGAAAGATTGATTATCGAAGAGTTGGTTAAAAAATCAGTAGTTTCGTTATCAGGTTTTGGTACATTCTCAGTAGTTGAAAAACCAGAAGTTACAAGAATTAATAACTTCACAAAACAATCAATTATTGTGCCTGCAAAAGTTGAACCTAAATTCAAATTTTCTGATGTATTCAAAGCACAAGTTAACCGTAACTAAGACATTCAATTTTTATTGATAATATCTATATAGTTTAAAACTCCTGGAAAATTCAATTGCATTTCAAAACCAATTTTAAGTGCTTCTGAAAATTTCAGAGTTTTTTTATTTTTGATATTTGTTATTAAGTCTCTATGCCTTATCATAATAAAAACATTTTGAAGTTTAAAATAAATAATTCAAAATGCAATGCCTTTAAAAGCTTCAATTAAACTTAAATATTCAATTTGATGTTTTTTAATATTAGATAATGAAAAATTTTTGTTTTCCGTGCTCTTTGCTTCAAAAGCTAAAAATTTACCATCTCAAATTCCATAATAATCAACTGTACTTTTGTTAATTATTCTAGCTGATTTGGTGAATAACTCTTTATTTTGTACACTAACTCCTTTAAACTTAATATCCAAATTTTTCTTATGTACAAGACATATTTTATTTTGCATATAGAAACTATTTGTTTGATTAATAATTGTTTCTAATAACATTCCTCTATTTTGACCATTAATAATTTGCATATATAATAATTACAGCAAAAAAGAAACATCTAGTTTCCCAAATGTTTCACAAATTATTAATAGTTTAATTAGTTTGCTTGTTAAAACCTAGATATTCTAATATTTGATTATCATAATATTTATGGTTGTTCCATATTTTTCAAAATGCTTCTGCAGCCATAATCATTGCCATAACATCATTATGACAATAAATTTTTAAAGACTCAGATATTTTTTTTCATTCAGCATCACCAATTTTTCCTTGTACTCTTAAAATTGCTTTATCCAATGCCATAGCTCCATTTTTAATTGCTAAATTAGCATAAGGTTGGATTTTGTGTTTTAAATCATCATATTCTTTGTGACCAGTAATATATTTTTCAACTAATTTAATTGAAGATTTCCCCTTTAAATAGCTAATAGTAAACATAGTTTTTTTGTATGTTGCTAAGCTACCAATTTTTATAAAACGTTCTAAATCTAATATTTTAGATAGAATAAAATCTATTTTAAAGTATATTTCTTGCTTTTTTTCTTCTGATATTTGACCTGCGATGAAATAACATTCTAAATATCTTTTGATTTCATTTAATCTTGAATGTTCATATCCCGCATTAAATACGACATAGGCATCTGCATTTTCATCATATAAATCATTAACAATTTTTATAAAAGTATCAATTCCGTAACTGCATGGATCATAAACATGGTTTTGTGAATAAATTTGCTCGTAATTTTTAATGTCTTTATTTCAAATAGTTTTAATAATTGAAGTTTGTGCAATTAATTGCGTTCATGGAATATGAAAATCAATGATTGGTATTGTGTTTGTAACACCTTCAAAATCAAATCATACAAAATATTGGTGTTCTAAATCCATAAAACGTTCATAATATCTTTTATTAGTATCAGTGATTTTTGCAAACATTGGATCAACATTATTAATAGAAATTAAAGCATCATTCTTATAAAAATTAATTGCATCTTTTTCGACAAGTGATGGAGATCGCACTTCTTTTTTTAGTTTACCAAACACTCCAAATGTACTATCTTGATATTCTTTTGAACCTAAAATTGCATCAGGATGATATTTTTCAATAATTTGTTTATGTACATCATTAGTGTCTTCATATTTGTAAGTTAAATAAAAAAGTGGCGATTCATCAATAGTTTCGGGTAATTCTCAAGCGGTGATTTTTGATTCTATATCATTAACATAATCTTTAAATTCATCAATTGATATTTTTTTAAGCTCTCCATATCCCGTTGTTAGAAAATTAATAATTTTTGTAGTATTAGATAAATCTGTTGTTTGAACATTGCGTGAAGTTTTTGATACTGCTGATATTTCTGAAATTGTAAAGTTGTTTTTGCCTTTTCTTCATTTTTGCATTTCTTCAATATATGCCTCTAATTTTTCAGCATCAGTTCATTTTCTAAATGCAAAACTATCAAAAACACCACTTTTTTTCATTAAGCATAGTTTGTAGTCAAAAACATCATATCCAAGTTTTGTTAATATTGAATAATCAAATCATGCGCGCAATAGCTTTGAACTACTAGTTTTTCCTGAATATCCTAAATTACCTAATACTTTATCATTAGGCATATAAAAATAAGGAGAAGCAACAATGTCTTTTCACATAAAAACTGGGTTAATAATTAACCTATAGCCATCTTTAATTGCTAAATTTGTTTCGTGTGCCTTATCTTCAATAGATAATTTTGATGAAATGATTTTAATTTCTGAAATATTAAGATTATATGTTTGACACATATAACTTTGCAAAAATTCAGTTGCTTGATCACTATATAATTTAATGCCATCAACTTTTAATAATATTTCATTGAAATTTTCAAAAATTGCGGCATATTTTTTTAATTCTTCTTCAGATAAAGATTTTTTAAAGTTAAGATTCTGTGTTGAATTTAACTTAATAACATAATTAATTTTTTCTTCAAAAGTATTTAATTGTAAATATTCATTAACTTTGTCTTGAACAATATAAGTTTTGACAATTAAATCCAAGTCCCTTTCATATTCTTCTATATCGAAATTTAATTCTAAAAAAGAATTTTCTTCAAGATCCTCATCATCAGCGTTTGCTAATTCTAAAAGTTCATCATTAGGAATGTATTTATTTAAGATGAAATAATGGGGGTAATTGCAATATCTAAAATAATGTGTAAATTTGTAATATTTTGGAATTAATTCTTTTTTATTCATCATGTAAAGACACCTTTCCTTCATATGCTCATTTTAAAAATAAATTTTTTCATTCCTCTTCATTATGACATGCAACAAATTCTAAAAAATCTGCATCTAGCATTTCATTTCATTTAGGACTCTTACCTAAACTAGTATATTTTTCATATCAATCTAATGCTTTTTGAATGTCATCTTTTGCTTGAGTAATATTTAATGAAAAGTCAAAGTTTTTTAAATGTCTCTTTGAAATGTTTAACAGTTCAGGATGCTCATAATCTTCATCTTCTAAAAACAAACCAACAATAGAAAACTTTGTTGCGTTCATTAGATAAGCATATAGTTGTGTTTGCTTAATATACTTAATTGGTGGAGAAAATTTCACTCAATTTTGATAGTTTTTAACATTAGTGGTTTTTATTTCAACAACAAAGTTTTTTTCCTTAATAAAACCATCAGGAATTCCACCAAATTGTGGGTTGTCTTTAAAATAATCATATTCAGCAACATCATTTAGTCTTTGAACTGGAAATTTAATTTTATTTTCAACTGCATCTAAAACTTTTGGCTCCAAAACTTTACCAGCATAAACATATTTATCATCAAGCATAGGCAATGTTAAATTGAATAATTTGCAAAAAGCAGCAAAAGGTGAACTAAAAGTGTCAACATTCAAAATATCTCCTAAATTTGTTGCAAAAATTTTTTTAAATCCACCTCATTTACCCTTATTTTTAAGTAATGTTTGATGAAACTCCAGAGATAATACTAATTCTTTTGTTTGATAGTCTAAGGTATATTGACTGCCATTATACAAAGTTCTTTTTTTAAATTTTTCATTGAAAAGACTTAAAAAATCCATTATTCATGTTCTCCTTCATTGTCATCAAATGTTACAACTTCATATTTTTGTTGAATTAAATAAAATAATTGTTGTTTTGTTAAATCAATGGATTCATTATTTTCATTTGAGTGAACAACTTCATAAGCTAAAATAGCTTCATAAATAGCTTTATATTTTGTTGGAGATGAATGTTCTCATTTAAAATATTCCTTCATAACTTGCTTGTCAATTGCATCTTCAGTATATTGTGGAAAATAACAATGTATTAATTCATGTAAAAGTCCAAAGAAAATAAAGGGTTCAGAATGATACATATCTGATAAAAATATATATCTTTTGGCGCCTTTTTTTAAGGTAATTCCTCTAATAATACATTCTTCAATAAAAGGTCTTGTAACTAAAATAATTCCTTTGGTTCCTAAAAAATCTTTTAGTTTGACAATTTTAGTTTGAAAATTGTCAGTTTCTTCACTCATAATAGTTAAAACTTTTTTAATAACAGATTTAAAAGAACCATTTCTAAAAATTCCTAAAGTTTTTTTGTTATTAATTCCTTCAATAGAAAGTTCACAAAATCTAATCCAAATGTAAACATTTTTTTTGTCAACATATTTTTTTGATTCAGCAAGTGCATGGTCCATTAAATATTGATGATAATCTTCAAGTTTTGAAACCCCATAAAACCTTTTAAGTTCCATAAGTCTCATATATTTTTCCATTTCATTATCAATTAAAATACCAAAAGGTAACGAAAGTTCATGGTGTTTAATTAAAAAACTAAGACCATATGTATTCATTACTTGATCTATATTTTCAACAGTATTTACAATTCTTTGGTTGTTGTATTCATTATAAACCTTACTAAGCAATCCAGCAGGAAGTCTAAATACATATTCTAGTCCTTCTAAAACTGATGCAGGAATATCATTTATAGTGTTTTTTAAAATTGAATTAATATGTTTAACACTAACTCCCAAACGCATTGCTAGTTCTTTTTGTGTCATTTCCAAATTTCTTAGTAGGTATTTGACTTCATTTGAAAAATTATCAGCGTGTAGTTCGGTCTTATAATGTGTACATTTGATTAAATTTGCCATAATTATTGTCCTTTATTTTCCTTATTTTATAAATAAATTATAATACTTTAAAATGCACTTTCAGTCAATAAAAAGTGTAAAAAAATGGAAAATAATTATCACATTTTATCTCTTAAATGAAAATTTGAAATGCTTTATTTTATTTACAAATAAAATCTTCTTTAAAAAGTATAATGTTTCTCTAATATTTTTTCATCAAGCAATATATAATAAATATCATCATCAATAATTTTCTCATTAATGTATTTTGGTAATATCAATGAATCTCTAAGACGTTTAGTTTCCAAAATGTCAAAAGCTAATTTAATAATGTAACCTTCATCTTTTGCAACATTACTCTTTAGATAGCTATAAAAAATTTCAAATAGCAAAAATGACTTTCCGCATCTTCTAATTCCACTTATTATTTTTATCATTTTGTTATTTAATAAAGAAATTAATTGTTTTAAATATTTGTTTCTTTCAATATACATTTTAGCCTTTTATTTACCAAAAACCTATTTTTTATTTATTTTGTAAATAAGATATTAGAAAAAAATTAATAAAAAATGAGAGTTATTAAACTCCCATCTAACTTTATTAAACTATTTTCTAATGTTTAATTCTTTAATAGTTTTTTCATAAAGAACATAATCAGTATCTTTTAGATATGATAATAAATCCTTACGGTGATTAACTTTAGCAATAAAACCGCGCATTGAATGAAGATCTTTTTTGTTATTTGCAAAATGAACTTTTAAATCTTCAATTTCTTCAGTTAAAATAGCGATTTGAACAGGCGCATATCCAGTATCTTTTGCGTTTCTACCGAATTTTTTTACAAGTTCAGCTTTTCTTTGTTTACTAACCATTATTTTCCTTTCATAACCCAGCAATAATTTTAATTAGAACCGAGATATAATTTTTAACTCACTCATTATAATATAAATTTTTTAATTTATAGTTTAATTTCAAATCTTTTTTGATAGAATATCTAATGTTACTTATAGAGTAACCATTCTAAAAAGGTTTAAAACTTATTATTCTAATAAGTACCTCCAAGATGTGACAAAATATAAGGAGATTTTATGTTTGCTATCATTGAAACTGGTGGAAAACAAATTCTTGTTAAAGTTGGAGACACTATCTTTATCGAAAAAATTGAAGGTAAAGAAGGTGACAAAGTTAAATTTGACAAAGTTTTAGCAATTGATGAAAAAATTGGTTCACCATATTTAAAAGCAGTTTCTGTTTCAGGAAAAATTGAAAAACAAGGTAAAGCTAAAAAAATAGTGGTTTACCGTCATAATGCAAAATCAACACATAAGCGTAAATTAGGACACCGTCAACCTTATACCCGTGTAAAAATACTTGCAATTGAAGGAGCTAAATAATGGCACATACAAAAGCTGGTGGGACAACTAGAAATAGTAGAGATTCTGCAGGTAGAAGATTAGGTGTTAAAGCAACTGATGGTCAATTTGTTTTAGCTGGAAGTATTATTTTCCGTCAAAGAGGAACAAAGATTTTTCCTGGCAAAAATGTTGGTTGTGGAAGAGATTACACATTATTTGCATTAATTGATGGAATTGTTAAATTCGAAAATAAAATTAATAGACAATTTGCATCAGTATATCCTGAATCTGAACTTAAAAATACTAAAAAAGTAGAAGCAAAAAAAGAAGTTAAAAAACTTGTTGCTGCTAAAAAACCAGCAGCACCTAAAGTTTCAAAACCTAAAACTACTACAGTTAAAAAAACTACTACAACTGCTAAAAAATCAACAACAACTAAAAAACAAGAAATTTCTAAATAGTTATTAAAATTTAAAATGCTGGAAAGACCAGCATTTTTGTTTTTGATTTTATAATTAATTTGTGTTATCTAAAGAAGAATCATTATCATTTAAAGATGTTGAATCATTTAAAGAATCATCCTTAGTTTCGGGCAATTTTTCAAGGGTATTTGTGTTATTTTCTTCATTAGCATCATCACCTTTTTTGTGTCTATAATGTTCAACTAAACTAATAATTAAAGTTGATACAACAAAACCAATTGCTCCAAAAATTAAACAAACATCAGCAAAATTAAATGTTCCAGTATCAGCTCAAGGAATAAAGAAAACATCCCTAACTCCTTGATAAATAAATCTATCAACCATATTGCCACAAGCTCCTGCAGCAATTGCAGCAAGTCCTGGAATTAATCAAATATAAATCTTTCATTTTAAAAGCATAGAGCCTGCTAATGTTAGCAATAAAATAATGATACTTACTGTATGAAGCCCTGGAATTGTTAGCCCAATTTCTATGGTTGTTCCTTTATGCAAAATAGACCTAATTCCAAGTAATGGACTTTGTCATTTAACATTGCCTAGATTATTTTCATCATACAAATATTTTTTAGTTAATAAGTCAATTAACAGTAAAATTGCAAAAATTCCTAAGTAAATTGCCATATTAATTAAAATGTTTTGTCATTTGTATTCTTTTCAAAACTCTTTTGTAAAAATTCTAGGTCTTTTTTTCTCGCCTCAACTATTTGCCATTAATTACCTTCTTACAACGCATACATATTTCTAAATTTTTATCGAAATCTTTTGCTTCAAAATGGTTTCAACATCTTAAACACTTATATGAGTTTTCCAATTTTTGTACTTTATTAATATTAGCAAAATTTACTTTTGCAACCATCAATAATTTAACTAAATCTAATGATTTAATAAAACTAGACTTAGAATTTACAAAAATTTCTGCTTCATTTTGACGTTTAATTTCTTGACTTTGAATTTTTTGTTCAATTAAACGATAAATTTCATCTTTTAATGCAAAAAATTCAGCTCATTTTTCTTCTAAGGTGGTTTTTATTTCATTATGTTTTAAGAAATTTAATAAATGAATTGACTCAACTTTGTTTTTTGCAGGGAAATATGAATATATTTCTTCACAAGTAATTGGTAAAATTGGAGCTAATGCTTTAATTAAAAGTTCTGTTAATTTGTAAAAGATAAATTGAACTTGTAAACGTTCATTTGAATTTTTGGATTCTAAATATAAAATATCTTTCGTAATTGAAATGTAATAGCCACTGAAATCAATAATAAAATTATTAATTTCTTTAATAATGTTTAAAAACTTATATTCTTCATAAAATTTTAATAATGTATTTTCTAATTTTAAAATTCTTTCATACATAAGTTCATGTACAGAATCTAGTTTAATTTCTTGATAAGTATAATCATTTAAACCACCAAGCATAAATTTAATTGTATTTCTTATTTTACGGTAAATTTCTATGTTTTGTTGAATGATTTTATCATCAATTGAAACATCACTTGTATATTCAGAGTTTGCAACTCACATTCTTAAAATATCAGCACCATATTTGTTAATAACATCTAAAGGATCAACAACATTGCCTTTAGATTTAGACATTTTATTGCCCTTACCATCAAGCACAAAGCCATGTGAAACTAATGCTTTAAAAGGTGACTTATTACGTCAAGCAACTGAGTTTATTAAAGAGCTATTAAATCAACCACGGTATTGGTCACTTCCTTCTAAATACAAATCAAAAGGTGCTTCTAAACCACTAGGTTTAATGCTTATTGAAGTTGATCCTGAATCAAATCAAACATCCATAATATCATTTTCTTTACTAAAACCTAATCCTCTAAATTTTTTAGGTAAAAGTTCATTAGCAGGTTTTTCGTATCAAATATCAGAACCGTGTTTTGCTACTAAATCAATTACATAATCAAATATTTCATTGTTAAAAACAGGTTTTTTGTTTTTATCATAAAAAATGATAATTGGAACACCTCATTTTCTTTGACGTGAAATACATCAGCTTTCACGATTTTCTAGCATTAAAGATAAACGTTTTTCACTTCATTCGTTATAAGTTTTAATGGTTTTAATAGCTTTTTGAAGTTTATCTTTAATAGGTGCTAGTGAAACAAATCATTGAGGAGTTGCACGATACATAATTGGTAAATGTGTTCTTCAATCATGAGGATATTGGTGTTTTAATCTCTTAAATGATAAAAGCAAACCATTTTCTTCTAGATACTTACCGATTTTAGGATTAGCATCTTCATAAAACATATCCTTATATGAAAGACCTTTTTCATTGATTGTTCCATCATCGTTAATATGCATTATTTTATTAAGGTTAAATTTATTACCAATAATAAAGTCATCTTCACCAAATAAAGGTGCAATGTGAACTATCCCGGTACCTGTATCTAATGTAACATGATGTCCAAAAACCATAGGACATATATTTTTATTAATTGGACTTATGTAAGTTAAATTAATTAAATCTTTGCCTTTTAATGTTTTTAAAATTTTATATTGTTCTCATTTACAATCTTTAGCAACATTTTCTAATAATTCTTTTGCTAAAACATATCTTTTTTTATTAACTTCAACTAAGACATAATCAAATTTTTCACTAATAGCAGCTGCAGCATTAGCAATTAAAGTTCAAGGAGTTGTGGTTCATATTAAAACATAATCACCTTTTGCAACATACTTATTACCATTGTTAATTTCAAAGGCAACAGTAATTGAAGGAGATATATGTTCTGCATATTCAACTTCAGCTTCAGCCAAAGCTGATTGAGAAGAAGGACTTCAATAAACAGGTTTTAAATCACGATAAATTAATTTATCATTAACCATTTTTTGAAAAAGTTTTAATTGTCACATTTCAACATTTTTATCTAATGTTAAATATATGTCTTTAAAATCAGTTAGCAACGCTAATTTCTTAAATTG
Source organism: Metamycoplasma salivarium (assembly GCF_900660445.2). Taxonomy (GTDB): domain Bacteria; phylum Bacillota_I; class Bacilli_A; order Mycoplasmatales; family Metamycoplasmataceae; genus Metamycoplasma; species Metamycoplasma salivarium. Next base: position 145,612 of record NZ_LR214938.2, on the reverse strand, counting down.
AGAAATTTGGTGATTTACTTGACTCAAAGCATAATCATGACATGCTTTTCTAAGTTCGGTTACAGAAAAATCTTTTGCTTGTTTTTTATTTTCAGATAGCATTTTATGTTCGATTGGAAGACCATGAGTATCTCAACCAGCAACATATGGTGAAAAATAGCCTTGCATACTTCTAAATCTAACAACAATGTCTTTTAAAATTTTATTAAGTGCATGGCCAACATGAATGTTACCATTTGCATATGGAGGCCCATCATGCAAAACAAAAGGTTTGTTACCTTTGTTTTTTTCTAATACTTTTTGATAAATTTTATTTTGTTTTCAATTTTTGATATATTCATCTTGCTTTTTAACTAAATCTGCTTTCATTGAAAATTCAGTTTGAGGCATTAACAAAGTATTTTTATAATCTTTTTTATTCTCTTCCATATTTTATTTTCCATTCTTGCATGCTATTAAAAAGTTTGTAAAAAGTTTTTCAGGTTGTATAGGTTTTACATTATATTCTGGATGGTATTGCACACCAATATAAAATGGATGTGATGTAATTTCAAAAATTTCACAAATATTTTTATTTTCATTTGTTGCAGAAATTTTTGCATCATCATTTTCATATTTTTTAAATAGTTCGGGTTTAATGCAAAATCTATGTTTATGTCTTTCTTCAATCACTAATTTGTTATAAATTTCATATGCTTTTGTGTTCTTATTAATGATAATTTTTCTATTTCCAATTCTTACAGGATAATCAATTTCATTGTAAGTTTTTACTTTTTCATTAATAAAATCATCTTTGTTTTTATCAGTTAATGCGTCAAATTCAATGGTCTTAACATTTTTGTTAATTGATTTAGCAAATTCATATGCCATTGCTTGAAATCCTCAGCAAATTCCTAAGGTTGGGATATTGCTTTCTCTTGCATATTTTGCACAGGAAACTTCATTATCTCATCCTTCAATTCCTTTACCTGGCAAAAGAATAATTCCATCAACTTTATTTAATGTTTCTTTGATTTCAGATTGTTTTAAAGAAATTAAATCTATTCATTTAAAGTTGATTTTAACATTTTCATAAGCTGATGCAATTACTAAAGCTTCTTTAATTGATTTGTATGCATCTTCAAATGCGGTATATTTTCCGCACATTGCAAGATTAATTTCAATTCTGTTTTTATCTTTAAGTTTATTAACAAAATCTTCCCATTTACTCAAATTTGCATTATTAGTTTTTAAATTAAAATGTGTGCAAATATTTTTAACAATATTTTTAGTTTGCAAATAAAGTGGAATTTGATAAATGATTTTAAAATCAGGAATATTAACAATATTTTTAGTTTGAACAAATGAAATTTTTGAAATTTTTTCAATAGATTCTTTATCAATCTTTTTATGAGATCTTAAAAAAATCATATTAGGGTTAATTCCTAATGATCTTAAAACTGTAATTGAATGTTGTGTAGGTTTAGTTTTATAATCAAGTGTTGTTTCAAGTTGCGGTAAATAAGAAACATGAATAAAATAAACATTTTTAGGATACATATAGCTAAGTTGAGCAATTGCATAGAAAAATGGGTTACTTTCTAAATCTCCAACAGTCCCACCAATTTCAATAATCGCAAAATCAGGATGGTAATTTTTTTCAATGTTTAAAATCACATTTTGAATTTCATTAGTGAAATGAGGAACAACTTGTAAAGTTTTACCATTGTATTCTCCATTCTGTTCTTTTTCAGCTAATTTTTTATAAAGCTTACCTGAAGTATATGAAGATTCATAGGTTAAATTAGTTCCGATAAATCTTTCATAATAGCCTAAATCTAAATCAGTTTCTGCACCATCTTGTGTCACATAAACCTCACCATGTTCAATTGGTGATAAAAGACCAGGAGTGACATTTAAATATGGATCTAATTTCATTGAAAAAACGCTATATCCATGACTTTTTAATAAATATCCAACAGAGGCGGCACAAACACCTTTTCCAATTCCACTAATTACACCACCGGTAACGAAAATATATCTTGTCTTCATAAATCCTTCTTTCAATATTAGAAAATTAAATATAACCTGGTAATAATTTTATTTATATATTTTAATATAAAAAGAATTATTCTTAATTAAGACTATAGTAAATTTAATTTTATTAAATTAAAAAGCTAACAATGTTTAAATGCTAGCTTTTAAAATTATTTTGTATAAGTTTGGATTTTTTTAAAAAATGTATGGAAAGAAGACTCTTTGTGACCGTTTAAATATTCATTAATTTCTTGTTTTGTTGAATAACCTTTAAATCTAACCTTTTCATTAGGAGAAGGGCTTACTAAGGCAACTGATAAAGTTAAATCATCTGATACTAATGTTTCTCTTTTTTCATCAATGTATTTTTTATATGCATTCAGTAAATTATCAATTTTATTATTATTGCTATGGTCATCATTATCTTGCTTTACTTCTATAATTAGTTGATGCGTTTTATATTTAATTATAATGTCAGGAAATGAATTTTTGATTTCATATTCATTTTCATAATATTCATAATTAATACCGTGAAGTGTAGGATTCTTGGTTCAAATTTTTACTTCTTCATTAAATTTATTAGGTTCGTCAATGTAGTCTACATATAATTCTTTAAACTCATCTTTTATTTTATTTAATAAGAACTGTTCGGGATTACTATCTAAATAATGCTTATTGCTTTTATTGTCACTATTTACATATGCGTAATTAAGCTCTTTTTCAGTTGTTTTAATATCGCTACTATCTAACATATCTATAAAGTTGCTTGTATTTCATTGATATGAATTAGATGGAAGCTTTTTAACATCGATAAGTTCAAATTCTTGCAAGCCTTGATTTTCTTTTTTTCTAATATCTATTGCTTTTTTATGCAGTTTTTTAACGTCATTTAAATAACATTTAAAAATAACATATCAAATTAGATTTCTTGAATATTTCTCATTATCATTGTCTAATATATTTCACCATTTATCAATTGCAGAGTTAATATTATTAATTGTCGTTTTACTTATATAGTTTTGATGGATTTTATACATTTCATTTATATACATTTCTAATTCGATAGCATTTCTTAAAAACTTTTTTTCTCTTTCAACATAATTTCCATTATTATCTTTAATTTGCTCTTTTGTGGCGATTAATTTATGTGTTTTATTGTATTCATTTTCTAATTCGTCATGAATATAATTTAAAATTTGTTTTTTGTCAATTAATGCAAGAATTTCATGATTATATTTTTCATTATTCGCAGTTTCTTTTAGAATATTCCTATTTATTTGACCATTGTAAAATTTAAAATCTTCAATATCTTGTTTAAATTTATCTTGCAATATATAGTAACTTCATTCTCGATTACTTTTTTCATAGTTCGAATAAACATAATAATTTTTAGAAATTGAATTTGGGTTTATTTTCATAAGCTCATCATCTGGAAAGCTTGGATTAGGGTTTCTCCTAATTCTTCCGATTGTTTGCACATTTAAAGTATCCGATGAAACATTTCTAAGTTGCACTAGCATACAAGCTCTTGGGATATTTCAACCAGTAGCAGGTCCAATTTTAAAAATAATGACATCAATATCAGAATTATTTTGTGAAATTGATTTTAAGTCAATTTTTTCTCTAATATTTGTTAGTTCAAATTTGTTTGAGGATTTATCATCGCCAAAGTAAATTGCATAAGTTAATCCTTTATTTTTAAGTATTGAAATAATTTGATTTATTTCCTCATCAAATTGATTATCTGTTATTTCGCTAGTATGTTTATTTCTAACTTGAATTAGCATTGCAGGATTTATACCGATTAATGAAGGCTCATTTATTTTATCAATATATTTTGATTTAATTTCTTTGAATTTAGTGCAGGCGATTTCCAAAATATCTTTGTTTGAAAGAATATCAGCATTTAAACTTTTAATATCCTCATTTTGACAATAATTTGGTTTTAAAAGTTTAATGTTGTCTTGCTCTAAATCTTTATCAGTAATAACAATTTGTTTAAATTGCTTGTTATTTGGTGTTGCTGTCATTTTAATAACATATTGTGCAATTTGTTGCATTTTGGCTTCAAATTTAATTGCCTTGTCTTTTATAGATGCAATTTGTTTGTTATTTTCTATATTATCATTATATAAATCAAGATATTTTGATTTTGCAGTATTAGTTTCACCACCATAATGTGCTTCATCTCTGATATAAACAAGTTTATATTCTTCATTTTTAATTTGATCAATAAATGCATCAAATACACCTTCTTCAGTGAAAATTTTGTTTTTACCAAAAGATGATGTGCCAAAAACTAACACTTTATTTTTCTCTGCAATAATTGAATAAGTCGCATCAGACTTATTTCTAGTTTTAGAATTTGAAGGAGAATCAACTTTTTCTATATTTAGATATGCACCAAAATCAAGATAATGCTTATAGTAATTTAGATTATTTTCCATTTGTTTTGGAAGTTCAGCAGATGATAATGTTGCAATTACAAATAATAATTTTTCACCAAAATATTTTTTTGTAATGTCATTAATAACATTTGCGATCATAAATGTCTTACCCGAGCCTGTTGGCGCTTTAAAATAAACAATATTTTTGTCGTTCAAATTAAATTCATTAACTAATTCATTAACTGCATTTTGTTGTGTACTAGTTAGTTTCATTGTTATCCTTATTTGATATTGTTTTTTCACTATCGGGAATTAAATATTTTGATTTTCTAAATGAAATTTTTTCTAAATGATTAATAAATTCCAATGTATTTGATTTCCTTTTTATTGGGAAATTAAGTTCTTCTTCAATATTTGGAGTAAACCCATAATATTTATTAAAGTATTTTTCATGAAAATAATTATTAATTTTCATATTTCATTCATTTTTTTGTGCATCTTTTAAATTTGGATCCATATCAAAATAAAATTGCGTATTAATATGTAAACTATTAAATATCTCAAGAAATATTGGTATATTTGGTTTTCCGAAAGTGGGAAAAATAACATAATCCTCAAATTGTTTATTATTATCACGTAAAAGTTTTTCAATAAAAAACTTATCATTTATTCCTTCACAAAGTATTACTTTCTTAGAAAAGAGAGTATCAAAAAAGTTATATCTATGCATTTGTAAAATTGATTTTTGCAAGTTTTCAAACTCAAAATATTTTTTAAACTTTTCTGGTACATTTTGCCGTATGTTTATTTTTTCATTTATAGTATTTAGAATTTTATTTAAGTCTATTTTTTTACAATTACCATTTTTTTCGTTTAGTAAATTTATTGAATCTAAATTAAATTCTAAAAAACTCAATAATTTCGGAGAATGTGTCGAAATATAAACATTTTTGTTTTGTGTGATCAAGTTTCTAATTTTTTCTCCTAATATTTTTATTAAACTGGGCTGCATATATTTTTCGGGTTCATCCAAGAAAATATAGTTTTTGTTAGAGCGAAGAATAAATTCTAATAGTAATAACATTTTTTGTCCACTGCCCATTTGCTTAAATATAGTTTTGTCAATCGATAAAACTTTTTTATATTCTATGCCTTTGGTTGACGGTGATATAAAGTCTTTATTCTCTTCTCTCGTACTATCATTTAATATTAATACGTTGTCAATGATTCTATTTATTTCATTTTTTATGTTTAATATATTAGTATTTACTTCTCGCTGAATTTGTGTTTTTAAGGCGTTAATATTTTCCGGAGTTAAAAATATTTCTTCTAAGAAACATTCCATGGATTTGCTATTTTCCAGATCTTTTAATTCATCTTCCAATAGTATCTCAGAAGGCAAAAATATCGTATTATTTAATTCGGTTTTTTCGATTCTTGCTTTCTCAGTTTCTAGTTTTGTAGTTTTCCCGTACCCATTTGGGCCAATATAAATTGTTAATTTTCCAGGCATACTATCTGTCTTCCTTTAAAATAGGTTTAAGCGATAATAAATCGTAGTAAATATCAACATTAAAGTTTGTTGAAGGAGTTATTCCAAATTCTTCAATTTCCTTAGCCAAAGTTTTTTTAATCTTTGCAATTGAATCATTATCGTTCTTTTTTAATATTGAAGTATCGTAATATTCAATACTGAAGACATTTAAATTTTGCTTATATGGTTTATTCTTATTAGTTCATTCAAAAGATTCGCCTTTTGTTCCTATGCCATTATTAATTCTATATATTCTTTCATAGCAAACATCGTATCCAATATTATTTTCATTATTAGTAACTAATGTATATGTTCTATTTCCTCCATCTTCCTTGTTTAATTCCATAACGGCATGGCCTGTTGTTCCTGAACCAGCATAGAAGTCAAGTATTTTTATATTTTTTTTAGTTGATGACATTTTTAAAATGTATTTTATTAAATTAGTTGGTTTAGGGAAATCAAATTTATTTTTATCCGAAAAAATTTTAACAATATCAGCGCCTCCTTCTTGCGAAAATATATTATCAATAATGTTTTCAAATTCCTGTCCTGCCATAACTCTTCTAATTTGTTTGCTTTTAGGATCAAATTTTACAAATTGATATTGTTTTCTAAAGGCGACTCACTCGTCCTTATCATTCTTTTTGACTTCTATAAATCCTAATTTATTTCCTATCTTATAAGCGTCATAACCCCATGTATAACACCCACTTTCTGGCTTGTGTTTATTAACATGCAAATTAAACTCAGTTCCGTCTGGAGCCAAAATTGGATAATCCAATGATTTGATATATTGAAAACTCCCTGTTGATGAGGGACGGAAGAGAAAAGTGAGTTTGTAATAACCTCTTTCATCGAAATATTTATCTTTGTTTGTATATCCTAATTTTTTTAATTTTTCTTCATTATGTATTAAATAACCAAAATTTCTATTATTAATGTTTCTAGCATAACACAAAATATATTCTGTGTTTTTAACAATAGAATAATCAAATGATGTATTTCCGCCGGGACCTCATTTTTTTACTCAAACAATATTCGAAACAAAATTTTCTTCTCCAAATATTTCGTCCATTAATATTTTTAGATAAGCTTGTTCGTTATCATCAAGTGATACAAAAATTACTCCATCATCTTTTAGAGTTGTTTTGCCAATCTTAAACGTTCATTTAACATATTTAATCAACCATTACGACTAAATTTGTCACGATAAACAAATTTTGAAGGTGCTATATCTGATTTTTCATCAGCTAAATGGTTTCCATCATCTTTTGCTGATTCTGTATTATAAGGAGGGTCAATATAAATTACATCGTAATATGCATCGCTATGCGATGAACTCTCTCTCTCTCTCTCTCGATAACCAAAAGGTTTTTTAAAGCATCATAGTTTTCGCCAATAATTAATGTATTTTCTATATTGGAAGTATTTTCATAGTTTTCAAAAGATCTTTGTTCGTCTTTTCTTAATAATGCAACGCTTTCTTCATCTTCTTTTTGGTATGTTGGTGCAACATCAAATGTAAAACCAATTTTAATTCTTTGAATTAGCATTTGAAAAATATTTTGTAAGTCTCTTTCATCTGCTTTTCTTAAGATTTTCTTAGCAAGAATTTTTTGATCTTCATTAAATGTAGCAGGTGCTAGATCGTCAATTTTCTTGCAATAATCTTTTAATAAATTTTCTGACATAAATTAATCTCCTTATAATTAAATTTATTAATAACTATTATATGCTAAACATGTGTTAAAATCCGCTTAATAATTAGCAAAATAATTAAAAATCCATATGCTTTTGCATATGAATCTTCTAATTAGTAAATTAGGAATTATATTCCGTAAACTCTTTTCATAATTTCTTCAATAGCACCCATTGGTAATGCACTATTTCTTAAAATTAAGTCAAAGAATTTCTTAATTTGTCCATGTTCTTTGAATTCAGGAGTAACTTGATTTATGAATTGTTCTCTTGTTAATCCAATTTTGTTATGAATTTTCTTATATAGATCCATAAACACTTCTTTACCTGAATTATATGAGGTAGCTTGACCTGCAAGGTTGAAGTAACGTTTAGATTCTGATGTAATATCACCAATACCTAAAGCTGAGTTTTTGGTCATATAATCTCTTGCTTGCTTAATTGATGCACCTGCTGGTAAATCGCTATTTCCTGCAACAGTACCTCCATGGTATGCAGTATCTACTGCTAAACGCATGTTACGTAGTTGTGCTTCATTTAAAGCACCAATATATTGCAACATATTAGCTAATTTAATTGCTGCTTTTGCATGGTCTTCATCTTTATCTGTATATTTATTAGTTTCTGCAACTTTATTTCAATAAACTCCACCGTGTAAGTTTTTGATTTGTTCAATAACTTCAGGTTTTGATACATTATCAGCAGTTGCGAAAGAAGTAATGCCTTTAGCAAAGCTAAAGTCTTTAGGCATTGCATAATAATCATCACTTGTATAGTCTGGAGTTCCATAATATCCAGCTTCAATACCAAATCATTCCATAAACAATGCTCAACCTTCTATATATGAAGTATAGTTGAATGTTCTAGGTCCTAAGTTAACTCCACCAACTTTAGCTAAGAAATTATCAGCATACATAAATTGGTTGTGGTGTCCCATAATGCTTTCATGGTTAGCAAATGATGTTACAGATCATTTTGGTAAGCTATAATATGGGTCACAGTTAAATGAAAATCTCTTGTTTTCTGGATCTTCAGCACCAACTCCAACAATAGATCTTTTTGCATATTCATATGTTTGAATATCATAGTCAGGAACTTTGTTACCAAAAAATGAACGTCCATAATCCATTGTGGTTTTCTTAAATTGTTCATAACCTTTAAATGCTTCTAAAGCACCATAGTAGAATTGTTGTTCAGTAATTGAACCATATTGTTTTGTACTTGATTTAAGATGATCATAGCCTAAATCAGTTAAGAATGTACGTCCTTTAGCCAAAACAGGATCTTGTTCTAATTGTTTTTTGTAATCTGCTGAATAATATGAACTATCTTCTCTTCCAAAGAAGAAATCTTCTGAGTTTAATCATTTGTAAAAATCAGGAAGATTAATTTTTTTATCTTTTCTAATGTTTAAAGTTTTATCAGCAACATTTGCTGAACCTAGACCATCTTCGTCATATTTAATGGTAGTAGTTCAATCTTCATCTTTGCCTTTAATTAAATCAGCAATTGCATTTGCAATTGTTTCCATATTCGTAGCAGCAGATTTTGTTGAAGTAACGCCCTTGTCATATACTTGTTGGTCTGTATATTCTGAAGTTGTACACATTTTTAGAATTTGCTTGTAAATGTCTTTACCAGTAAGTCCACCAGCTTTTCCAGGAATATATCCAATTCCGGCTTTATCTTGACTTAAATCTTTATCAGTTAAACCCAAACCATAAACTTGTTTATAAGTTCCATCAGTTGCTTTAAATTCTAAAATATTTTCTTTTTCATCGATCGTAGATTGTTTGGCTTTATACAATTTTAGTTCAGCAAGATCTTGACCTTTACCAAAAGTGCTTGCTTTATAGTATTCTGAAACATAATAGTCATAGAATCTATCTACATAATCTTGTAAGGTATAATCTTTTTCAGCTTTTGTTGAATTAAAACCAATTAATTCTTTAACAGTAATTTCTGTTTTAGAACTATTTAAAAATTCTTCAAGTTTTTTAGCATATAAGTTGCTTAAAAATGAAGTTACATTGTTTTTAATAAACAATTTCGAAGGAACAAGATTTTTGCCAACTGCTTCTTTAGCAGCATCATATCATCTTTTAGCAATTTCTTTTTTAGCATCAGTTTCAGCTTTGTCTTTTGCTTCTTCATTATCAAGCAAAATATTTTCTTCAAATGCATTTGCAACATAAGTATCAGAAGGTCCTGCATCAAATGAACTAAATAAATATCTAAGACCGTTTTTATAATTGCCTTGTTGTACTTCTCAGTTATATTTAAGCCCATTAATTCATGCAACAACGTCATTATCTAAATTAGTTGTATTAATTTTGTTAATTTCATCAATGTAACTTTGAATAAATTTAATAATTTCTTCATTTTCTTTGGCATCAGGAAATGGAATTGGGAATTTTTCTTTAAATTCCTTGTTAAATTTGTCCTTTAATGTAACAACATTTTGCGCTTGTTTTTCACTTTCAGTAAGTCTACCACACCTTGCTGAAATTGCAGCTAATGGCATTAAGTTAGCAAAAATACCAGCAGCTGATAAAAGAATTTTGTTTCTTTTTAACATAAACTAGTTATTTAATTCCTTTCATATTTATTATTAAAATGTTAAAAATCAAAAAAAGTTAGTCTATAAAAAATAAAAATCAATAGCAAAATTAGCTGCTATTGACAGGAATTTATATTTAGTTTGTGATACAAACTTGCTATCTTCCTAATGTTATTTTTTATCATTCACTTATCTATTTGTCTATGTTAGACTATTTAATTATAATAAACTGCATTTTGTAATATAAGAAATTTGTAGATTAATGAACAAAAAATAACAAAAATGAAGGAATTTTAGTTCCCTCATTTTGTAATTTAAAATATTATTTTAAGCCGTAAACTCTTGAAATTACTTCTTCAATAGTTCCCATAGGTAATGCTGAGTTCTTTAATAATCAGTCAAAGAATTTCTTAATTTCACCATGTTCACCTAGTTCATTTTTAGCATTAATAAATTGTTCTCTTGTTAATCCTAATTTTTCATGAACTTTCTTGTATAAGTCTAAGAATACTTCTTTACCTGAGTTATATGAAGTAGCTTGGCCAACATAGTTGAAGTAACGTCTTGATTCAGAGGTAATATCTCCAAAACCTAAAGCTGAGTTTTTATGCATATATTCTCTAGCTTCTTTCATTGAGATACCTTTATCTAATTCTCCACTCTTAGTTACACCAGCACCATGGTATGCAGTGTCAACTGCTAAACGCATGTTACGTAGTTGTGCTTCGTTTAATGCACCAAAGTATTGCAACATGTTAGCTAATTTAATAGCATCTCTAGCATGTTGTTCATCTTTACCATCGTATTTGTTAAGTTGAGCAACTTTGCTTCAGTAAACTCCACCATGTAATTTCTTAATTTGGTCAATAATTTCAGGTTTTGAAACATTATCAGCATTTGCAAATGATGTAATACCTTTAGCAAAGCTAAAGTCTTTAGGCATTCCATAATAATTTTTGCTTGCATAATCTGGAGTTCCATAAAATCCAGCTTCAATACCAAATCATTCCATAAATAATGCTCATCCTTCAACATATGATGTATAGTCGAATGTATCGGCACCTAGATTTTTTCCATCAATTTTTGCTAAATGTCTTTGAGCATACATAATTTGGTTGTGGTGTCCCATCATACTTTCATGGTTTGCAAATGATGTTACAGATCATTTTGGTAAGCTGTAATATGGATCAGCATTAAACATAAATTTCATTACATTAGAGCTATATGCACCAACACCTTCATCAGCTCTATCTGAATAATTGTAGGTTTGAATATCATAGTCAGGAACTTCTTTAGGGAAGAATGTTCTACCATATTCTTGTGTGGTTTTCTTAAATTGTTCATAGCCTTTAAATGCTTCTAAAGCACCGTAGTAGAATTGATCATTTGTAATGCTATTGTAAGCAGTGTTGTCACCTTTTAAATGATCATAACCAAATTTAGTTAATTCAGCACGAGCATTTTTTAAATTAGGGTCATCTTCTAAACTCTTCTTTAATTCTTGAGTATAGTATTCTTTCTTTTCTCTACCAAAGAAGAAGTCTTCTGCATTTAATCATTTATTAAATTCTGTTAAGTTAACTTGACCATTTTCTCTGATTTTAAATGTTACTTCTTTGACAGGGTCAGGGCCTAAACCATCACTATCATAATCAACTGTTGCAGATCAATCTTTGCCTTTGCCCGCAATTAAATCTGCAACTTCATTAGCAATAGTTTTCATATTGTCTTCTGCAGATTTTGTAGTATTGATACCTTTTTTATTAACTTCATCATCAGTTAAATCAGATGTAGTATTCATTTTTAAAATTTGTGCATAAATTTCTTTACCAGTCAATTGTCCAGGTTTTCCAGGAATGTAACCTAAACCAGCATTTTTTTGGTTTAAATCTTTATCTGTTAATCCAAGTCCATAGACTTTTTTGTTTTCAATTTCAATAATTTGTTCTTTTTCATCAAGCCCAGCAATTTTTGACTTAGAAATTTTAAGTTCAGGAATGTTTTCACCTTCACCATATTCACTTGCTTTGTAATATTCATCAACATACAAGTCATAAAATCTATCAATTCAATCTTGTTTTGTGTAACTGGCCTCAGATTTTGTTCTATCAAAACCAATTATTTCTTTAACCGTTTTAGTTTCATCGGTTCCATTTAGAAATGCGCTTAATTTGCTTGCATAAATATTTCTCATTATTCATTGAATATTGTTTTTAATGAAAATTTTTGATGGAACAATTTTTTCTGCAATAGCATCTTTTAATGCATCGTATCATTTTTTAGCAGTTTTCGCATCATGAAGACCAATATTACCATAGAATGAGTTTGCAACATATGTACTTGATGCACCTCAATAAAATGAGGCAAGTAAATATCTAAGGCCATTTTTATAATTACCTTGTTGAATTTCTCAGTTGTATTTCAAACCACTTGCTCATGCAACAACATTAGTGTCTAATTTTGAAGTATCAATTTTATTAATTTCGTCAATGTATTTTTGAATTAAAGTAATTGCTTTTTCATTTTCTTCTTTAGTTGGGAAAGAAGAAATGTTTGCGCCAAATTCTTGTTCAAATTTATTTTTTAAATCAATAATTTGCTTTGCAACTTCAATATCTTTTGTAGCATCAGCATTTGTTTTAAATCCAGTAAAAGTTTTAGTTTTAGTAGATTCTAATTTGGTTTCTGCGTGAATAACTTTGTAAGTAACAGTTAATGTTCCTTTAGCATCATCAGCTTCTTTTTTGATAACTTCTGCAGTGTAACCATCTTGCAATTTTGGTAAATTTTTGATAATATCTTCATTGCTAATATCTGATGGTTTTACTAAGTGATATTGTTTTTCAAAATCTTTTATTTCAACGCTATTAAGATATTTTTTAATTCTTTTTTCACTACAACTACTTGAAATAATTGCAATTGGTGCAATTGACGCAAAAACACCTGCTGCTGATAAAAGAATTTTATTCCTTTTTAACATTAGTTTTTTTGACCTTTCTTATTTGTTTTTTTATACAAAAATTAATTTAATTTGTTTGTATATATTGAAGTGAAAAAGTTAAGAAAAATAAAAAGTAATAACAAATATGGATTGCTATTGCAAGGCTTTTATATTATGTATTTGTTATATTTTAAATTAATGGCTATTAGCCTAATATTCTGTAACATTTAGCACTTCTAACGTCTAAAAATTTAATAGACTATTTAATTATAATAAAAGGCTAAAACTAAAAATTGAAATTCATAACTTTCTTATAACAATTTGTTTTTTTAACAAAAAATGAAGGAAGTTTTATTCCCTCATTTTCTAATTTAGAGTGTTATTTTAGACCATAAACTCTTGAAATTACTTCTTCAATAGTTCCAATAGGCAAGGCACTATTTCTTAATAATCAGTCAAAGAATTTCTTAATCTCACCATGTTCACCTAGTTCATTTTTAGCATTAATAAATTGTTCTCTTGTTAATCCTAATTTTTCATGAACTTTCTTGTATAGGTCTAAAAATACTTCTTTACCTGAGTTATATGAAGTAGCTTGACCTACATAATTGAAGTAACGTTTAGATTCTGATGTAATATCACCAATACCTAAAGCAGAGTTTTTAGACATATATTCTCTAGCTTGTTTGATTGAAATTCCACTTTCCAATTCTGAATTTCCTTGAACACTTACGCCATGGTATGCAGTGTCAACTGCTAAACGCATGTTACGTAATTGTGCTTCATTTAATGCACCAAAGTATTGTAACATGTTAGCTAATTTAATAGCATCACGAGCATGTTGTTCATCTTTATTTGTATAGTCAGTGATTTGAGCAACTTTATTTCAATAAACTCCACCATGTAGTTTTTTGATTTGATCAATAATTTCAGGCTTTGAAACATTATCAGCATTTGCAAATGATGTAATACCCTTGGCAAAGCTAAAGTCTTTTGGCATTGCATAGTAATTTGTGCTTGCATAATCAGGAGTTCCATAGAATCCAGCTTCAATACCAAATCATTCCATAAATAAAGCTCATCCTTCAATATATGAGGTATAGTTAAATGTTCTAGCTCCTAAACTTTTTCCATCAATTTGTGCTAAATGGTGTTGTGCATACATAAGTTGATTATGGTGTCCCATCATACTTTCATGGTTTGCAAATGATGTTACAGACCATTTTGGTAAACTATAATATGGATCACAGTTAAACATAAATTTTTGTACTGCAGAACTATATGCTCCAACTCCTTCATATTCTCTTTCAGCATATTGATATGTTTGGATATTGTAATCAGGAACATTTTTTGAAAAGAATGTTCTACCATATGATTGAGTAGTTTTCTTAAATTGTTCATAACCTTTAAATGCTTCTAAAGCACCATAGTAGAATTGCGAATTTGTAATGCTTCCATATGGATTGCTACTTGATTTAAGAAAATCGTAACCAAATGTTGTAAGTTCGGTGTGAGCATTTTTTAAATTAGGGTCATCGTCAAGTTCTTTTTTATGTTCATCAGTATAGTAACTTGCATCTTCACGACCAAAGAAGAAATCTTCTGCATTTAACCACTTATTAAAGTTTTCTAAACTAATTTGGCCATTTTTTCTAATTTCTAATGTAAGTTCTTGAGGTGTACCTGTTCCTATTCCATCAGCATCATATTTAATTTTAGAAGTTCAATCTTTACCTTTTCCTGCGATCAAATCAGCGGTAGCATTAGCAATTGTTTTCATGTTTTCAACTGACGATTTAGTAGAATCAACACCCTTTTTATTAACTTGATCATCAGTTAGATTTGATGTTGTATTGGCTTTTAAAATTTGTTGATAAATTTGTTTACCAGTCAAACCATTTGGTTTACCAGGAATATAACCTAATCCTGCTTTCTTTTCATTTAAATCTTTTTCAGTTAAACCTAAACCATATATTTTTGTATATGTTCCATTATGTTTGATTTCAATAATATTTTCAAGTTCTTTGTGTTTAGCAATTTCTTTTTTAGAAATTGCTAAATCTTGAATATCTTCACCCTTACAATATTCACTTGCTTTGTAATATTCATTAACATAATAGTCATAGAATCTATCAATATAATCTTGGCTTGTATATGAAGATTCTGCTTTGGTTCTATCAAATCCAATTAAATCTTTAACAGTTTTTGTTTCTTCAGAGCCACTTAAAAACGCATTTAATTTAGCAGCGTATTTGTTTTTCAAAAATGCGGCAATATTATTTTTGATGAAAATTTTTGAAGGTACAATTTTTTGTTCGATAGCTTCTTTTAAGGTGTTATATCACTTAATTGCCATATCTTGGCTACTTACACCTAAACTAGAAGAATAAAATGAGTTAGCTATATAAGTACGTGCAGGTCCACGACCAAAGTTTGCAAGCAAGTATCTTAAACCATTTTCATAGTTACCTTTTTGAATTTCTCAATTGTATTTCAAACCACTTGCTCATGCTAAAACATTTGCATCAAGAGTTGTGGTGTCAATTTTGTTAATTTCATCAATGTAACCTTGAATAAACTTAATAGCTTTTTCATTTTCATCTTTGTCTGGAAATGAAGAAAATTGTGTTCCAAATTCATCATTAAATTTCTTTCTTAAAGCAAGAATTTGGTTTGCAACTTCGATGTCTTTTTGCACATCGGCATTAGTTTTAAATCCGGTAAAAGTTTTAGTTTTAGTTACTTCTAATTTGCTATTTGCGTGAATGATTTTATAAGTAACTGTTAATGTCCTTTTTCATCGTCTGCTTCTTTTTTAATAACTTCCGCAGTGTAACCATCTTGTAATTTTGGCAGGTTTTTAATAATATCTTCATCGTTGATATTTGATGGTTTCACTAGATGATATTCTTTTTCAAATTCCTTTAATTCAACACTATTAAGGTATTTTTTGATCCTTCTTTCACTACAACTACTTGAAATAATTGCAATTGGTGCAATTGCGGCAAATACACCTAATGTTGACAAAAGAATTTTGTTTCTTTTTAACATTGATTTTCAACCTTTCTTTATAGATTTTTGATAAAAAAATTAATTAATTTAAATTATTTATATATTGAAAGTATAAAAAGCTAAGAATAAAAAAACAATAGCAAAATTGATTGCTATTGCAAAGTTTGTTTATTACCTTTGTTATATATATGCATATATAAATTAGGAATGTTTACTAGCTTAATATTCTCTAACATTTAACACTTTTCAATGTCTAAAACTATCTAGACAATTAAATTATAAAGAATTACAAATCATTTTTTTAATAACTAAGGTTAAACAACTAAATTATTTGGTTAATAAAGCAGTAATAAATTTAACTAATGCTTGTTTTTCATCACTAAATCTAAATTTAGAGATCCGATAAATTGGATATCCTTTAACAGACATAAAATCGTTTTTAATCCGTTCTGAAATGAAATTATCGACATTATCAGCATTTGTTGAGTCGTCAATTGTTAAACCTAATAAAAATGTTTTCTTCTTATTATCAAATAAAGCGATATCAACAGTGTAAGAGCCAATGCAGTAATTTAATTCTAAGTCAATATTTTTTGCAAATTGTTGATCTTTTAATCAATTTGTAAGTTCAAACACAAAATGAGATTTTTCTAACATTGTGTTTGTTGATTCATCTTGAACAATTGAAGCATATTTTTTCTTTTTGTCGCTATTTAATTCAATATAAGCTAATCATTTTTTAAATGTCATTAAATTATCGTTTTTAGGATCTATTTCATTAGCTGAAATTGATTTTATAACAATCATTTTATCTTTTGCTCTTGTAATTGCAACATTTAAGGCATTTCTTCCTTTTTTAGAACCTATATATGTTGCATGAAGTGAAGTTTTTGAGGTATAACCTACTGATGCTATAACTAAATCAGCTTCATCACCTTGGATATTTTCAATATTTCTTAAAATTACTTTATCTTCTAAAGCTGCAAATATTTTAGGAGACGTTAAAACAATTTGTTCACGAATATAATCTTGTTGCTTTCTATTAAATGCAAGTAAAATAATTGATTCATATTTGTTTAAATATTTTTCGCAAACACTAATCATCTTAGTACATTCAATTTTGTTACGATTATCTTCTCAGATACCTTTAACATTGATTACATCAATACTTGTTTTTTCTTTAACATTAAAACTGTCAAGCCCCTTTAAATTAGAATCATAAAATTCTTTGCTTGAAAATAGAACAAGTTCTGAGGAATTTGAACGGTAGTTCATTTCCAAGACATATTTAGGTAAATGATTATGAATTGCTCAATCTAATAATGAAGTAATTTCTTCTTCACTATATTCATCATCACTTTCATCACGAGTTGAAAACCAGTTTGATGGTTGCATTTGTTGGTTATCACCAGCAACAATAACTTTGTTTGCAACAGAAATAAAAGGAATTGCTTTTTCAATATAAATTTGAGATGCTTCATCAAAAATTACATAATCATATTTATCTTTGTCAAAATTGACAAAGTTTCCTAAAACTTCAGGAGTTCCGACAAAGATGTTATAAACTTCTTTGATAATGTCTTCAAATAGTGAAGTGATAATATATGGAGGGTTTATTTTTCTTTCTAAACGGCCAAAAAATTGGTTTAATTTTTGACGTTCATATTCACCTTTTTGACGGTATTTATCAAGTCTTTGTTTTGCATAAAAAGCACAATTATTGTAAATTGCTTCTAAAAGTTCAGGAGTTGTATTGCTTAATTTTCTTGTGCTTAAGAATTTTTCATATTCTTTTTCTTTTTTATCAAATTCAATAAAAGCATTTAACCTGATGAAGTTAGACATTTGAACTAAATCTTCAATGTCAAATTTGCTTAGATATTTTTTATAAAGTTTAGTAATTTTTTTAGTTAAATGTCATTTACATAAAAATTTTGGTGATAATAATTTCCAAATTGTATCTTTTGTTTTTAAATAACCAGTTTTAATGGCAATTTTCTTACGAGGCCATTTTTTATAGTTATTAAAGAAAGTTAGAAATTCATTTTTAGATGCAAATTTGTTGTAAAGTTTATAGAATTTTAATAATATTTCTGCACTCTTAGATGGATTTGCTTTTGATTTTAAATCATTATAAGCATCTAAGTCTTTAACAAAAAACTCACCTAATTCCGTTTTGGTTTTTAAATAATTAATTTCAGGTTTAGTAAAGAAACTTGAGTTGTAATTTTTTAAATTAGAAGGAGCTTGAATCTCATTAATTTGTTTAAAATATTCAATAATAGGTTTATAAAAATATTCTTTTTCACCTTGAGTAACTTTAGCAGTTTCTGAAAATTGAAATAGCATGTTTTGATATTTACCAAGTCTTTTTAAAACAACATCTAAAGCTACTTTTTTTTGTGAAATAAATAATGCTTTTTTATTTTCTTTAGCAATGTTTACTAAGATATTAGCAATAGTTTGAGATTTTCCAGTCCCTGGAGGCCCTATAATGATTGCTGAATTTGATATTGTTCCAATAATTGCTTTTTCTTGCGAAAAATCTGATGCTGTAACACGTGCAATATTATTTTTTTCTAGTGCCTTCTCATATGCTTCTTTAGCATAATCTTTTAAATCATCAATTCGAATTAATTTATCAATTTTGTCATTAGCAATTAAATTAATGACAGCTTCTCTTAATTTTGTACCCCCGGAATTACATGTAATTAAACAAGTTCCAGGCATAAGTTCAATAGTTGCTGTGTTTTGAAAATCACTTTTGTTTAATTCTTCAAAAGGTTCAAAGCAAATTTTATGACCATCACTGCGGGGCATAAATCTTTTGTCAATCTTATCTAACGAGATTAAAGCTTCAGATAAGGTAACATCTTCACCATCAACTAAAATAGGCAATTTAAAATCACTGTGTTGTTCAATTAAATATTTAATTTTCTCATTGATGATAATGTTTTCGTCCATGTTTTCAATAAAAGCATCATTTTCTGAAAATGTGATTTTAACTGCTTTTAAAACTAAAGGTGCATATAAATAAGCATCATCTTTTCTAAACTTTAAAAAATATGTTCCAATAAACAAAGGTCAAATGTTAGTTTCTGCATAAATTTCTTCAACTTTTTTAGCACTTAATTTTCATTGTTTTAAGAAATTTTCATTATCTTGAATAATTTCTTTCTTATAAGTTTCAATTCATTTAGTTTCATTATTTTCAATGTTATTTAGCATTCTTGGAGTTAAAAAATAATCAAATTGTTTAGCTCATAAATAAAATCCATATTTGTCATGGACATTTCTTAATGTTCTAATTCATTTTGTATTACCATTTGTTGAAGTTTTTAAAGGAATTTTAAATTTGACATTATTAAAAATTTCTTGTAGGTTTTTAATTCCAACAACTTTTTTTAAATCTCTGTTAATATCTGATACTCTAAAAAGTGTGGCATTATCTCCACGTGATTTTATATCTAATAAGTTGTTAATTAATTTAAAATGCTTTGATGATTGTAATTTTTTAACATCAAATTTTCTAATTGCAGACAAATTAGCAGCAAAGATCTGTTTCATTTTAACCCCTTTTAAAAAACATTTATTATCTAAGAAAAATAAATGATACCTTAACTTTAATATTTATTATTTTAATTATATTTATTTATTGCTTGCATTTACAAATGTTAACTAAGAAATAACAAAAAATCAAGTTTTGGCTTGAAATTTTGTTTGTAAATTAGTATTTTGTTGCAAATTTAAAAAATTTCTCTTTAATCGATTTTGGAATGTTTGTGATGGTAAAACAAACAGCACCAACACCAGTATGAATTGAAATATCAGGTGATAAATCAATTGCATATGCATCTTTAAAATCAATTGAGTCTTTTAATTCCTTTGCAATCTCTTGCATTTTAGGTTGTGCAGCATTAGGTAAAATTAAATAAGTATCTTCATCAATTGGCTTTGGATAAACATTTTTCATATCAATTAATTGTTTTACTAATGTTTTTCTAAACACTCTACCAATTCCAAATTTTGTTAATGCACCATGACCAAATTGAATAATTGGAACAATTTTAAATAATCTTGCAATTGCAGCTGCGGGTTTTGTTAACCTTCCACCTTTAACTAAAGCATCATTAAATTCAGGAATTAATAAAAGTCTAGGCCCTTCTTCAGCAAAGATTTTGCAAGCTTCTTCAAAAGATTGACCGTTTTTCATGGCTTCTTCAAATAAAAGTAAATCTTTAACAATTAGATATGACAATTTTGTACTATCAATGATATAAACTTTGTCATTATCTGCAAACATAGTTTTTAACATTGAGTTTTGTGAAGAAAGTTCTTTTGAAATAGTATAAATTAAGATTTTGTCATAATCTTTTGAATACTCTTCGACCATATTTATAATTGTTGCAGGGATGCAAGCTGCTGTTTTAGCATCACATTTTTTGGGATTTTCATTTCAAATTTTTGCAAAATCATGAATTGTTAAGTTTTTGCCAATTTCATAAGTTTTGCCATTAATTTCAGCTTGCAAAGGTAATAAAGTTCAGCCATATTCTTCGGTTTGAGAACATGTTAATCCAGATGATGAGTCGACAATTATTTTAAATTTCATGTTTAATCCTTTTTATTTATATAAAATATAAATTAGTAATTTTACAATTATAATAAATGATTGAAAAATTTCGAGATTTTGTTAGGAGAAATCAATGAAAAATAATGCTTTAATTGAAGAGTTCAAAAGAAGAAATATTTTAAATAATATTTCTAATGTTGATAAATTTAATAATCTAGATAAAAATGTAAAAGTTTATACTGGTTTTGATCCTTCTGCTATTAGTTTGCATTTAGGTAATTATGTGCAAATTGTTAGTTTATTAAGATTTAAAAAGTTTGGAATTAACCCAATAGCAGTTATTGGTGGAATTACTGGAATGATTGGAGATCCTAGCTTTAGAGTATTTGAAAGAAAATATTTGGATTTGAAAACAGTTGAACAAAATAAAGCACATATTAAAATGCAACTTGAAAAATATGGTATTAAGGTTATTGATAATTTAGATTTTTATAAAAATTGAACAATCATTGATTTTTTGAGAAATGTTGGAACTATTATTAATGTAAATTATTTGCTTAGCAAAGAAAGTATTGCAACTAGATTAGAACAAGGACTTAGCTTTACTGAATTTAGTTATTCTTTATTGCAAGGTTGAGATTTTAAGACTTTATACGAAAAAGAAAATGTCAAAATTCAAATGGGTGGTTCTGATCAATGAGGAAATATTACCACTGGTCTTGAAATGATCAGAAAAACTCATGGTGAAAATCATGATGCAATTGCTTTTGTAACAAATTTATTGCTAGATGAAAAAACAGGTGCTAAATTTGGGAAAAGCACAGGCGGTGGAAGTTTGTGACTTGACCCTGAAATGACAAGCCCATATAGTATTTATCAATTTTTATTAAATCAAAGTGATACAAAAGTTGAAGAACTTTTAAATTGACTAACTTTTTTAGATGTTAATAAAATTCAAGATGTGATAGAAAAACATAACCAAGATAAAACCAAAAGACTTGCACAAAAAACTTTAGCATATGAAGTTACAAAAGATATTCACTCAGAAAAAATTGCTACTCAATGTTTAAAAATAAGTGACATTTTATTTTCAAAAAATAGCGACATTTTAAGTTTGACAAATGATGATATTAAATTACTTTTGGGATTTTTACCTTCTTATGTAGTTAAAAAAGATCAAACATTTATTGATTTTATTAAAGAAAACAAGATTTTGAATTCCAATCGTGAAATTAGAGAATTTTTAGTAAATGGTTCATTTTTATTAGACAACAAAATAGTAAACGATGAAAATCAAGTTATTGAATTTCAAAATTTTAATAAGCAATATGCAATTTTAAGAAAGGGCAAAAAAGAATTTATTATTCTTAAGAGCAAATGATAAGAAAATATTGATATAAAGTAGTAGAAACTGACCCGGGTAGTGCTGAATATATAATGAACCAACTTGCTGCCATGGGATATGAAGTTGTAAGTACTACATATTGGACACGCTTTAAAACTTCTATGATTATTACTTTTAGAATAGAAGCTGAAGAAGATGATGAATAAAAAAAGTAGCTTTTGCTACTCAAATTAGAAATCAAAGTTTAAACTTTGATTTTTTAATAATTTTTTCTTCTTGATTTTAAAATCATATAAGTTAATAAAGCTAAAGTTATATCAAACAGCAATATAAACAAGACAACATCATTGGTAGAAACTAGTTTTGTTTTAAATTGAGTAACATATTTATATTGATTAACAAATGATGAGTTTGGTTGTAATTTAAATTTTAAAATCTCATTGTTTGGATCACTTAGTGTATATAAACTTTCAAGTATTTCATTAATATCTTTTAATTTGTTTGATTTTTCTTCAATTAAAGTCTTTCAATCATCTAAATTATTAATATCTTCAAAAACATTTTGAAATTTAGATAATGTAATACTAAAAGTTTCTAATTTTTCATTTCTTAGAATTACATTTGCAGAAGAAAATGAGAGTAAAGAGTTTTGCAAATAGTTTTTATCTTCATCAGTAATTTTTGTATCTTGATTATAATAACCATTTTCGGGAATTAGATTTTCAATATAAAATGGATTGTTTGATGATTGTCTAGTTGTAATTTGACTTGTTGTATATGCATTATCAATATACAAAGTAATAAGTAGATTATAAAAATCTAAACCAAATTTATCCATAATGTCTTTTTGAAGCTGCAAGTTATTTTTGATTAACGAAGCAAAATCTCTTCTTAAATATTGAACATTTTTGCTTTTATAACCCAAAATTGTTTTTAAAGACGATAATTGTTCATTTGAAAATAAATCAGCGTTTCAAATTGGACTTTTGACTAAATTTTTAATTTCTAAAAAATCTTTTGATGCTAAATTTGCAAAAATTTCTTTTTGAATTAAATTAATTAGCTTACTATTATCATATTTTGCTAAATCAATATCATTAACATTGTATACATAATAATTGCTTGCTAATTCTCAATTTTTAATTTTAAGTTTTTGGTCAAAAACATAATTGTTATACTTACTATTTGTAATTTCGTATGGCTTAACATTACAATCATTTATGATACTTTTCATAATAGTCGAAGGTGCTAAATAAAATGCATTGATGACATCAAAATAATATTTGCTATGGCTATTACTTTGATTATTTAATTCATCAATATTTTTAAAAACATAATGGGTAATTTCTTTATTATCTTTTGTAATTTCAATAACTTTTTTATAGTTATTTCAATTAATTTCTTCAGGTGATTCATAAATAAGAGTTCTGCTAATAATAGGAGTTGCAATTAAAATACCAGCAACAACTAAATTTAATGAATTTCTAAAAGCATTATTTTTAATTAGAGTTGCAAAAAAAATAATAATATTGAAACTAAATATAAACGCTAATAAATTAAAGAAAAATAAACTAATAAAATATAAAAATATTCTGCTATTAGTTTTAACTTTTGATGCTAAAAATATTGCATTAAGTGAAGCTATAATTAAACTACTAAAAATGAAGAAAATAATTCCAAATATTAACTTTGAACCAAAAATTTTTCTTTTGTTAGAAAAAGTCGAATTTAAAATTTGATCATATTGATTTATTTTTGAATTATTAAATATAATTTGAAAAAACATTAAACTTTGAATAACAATAACAACATAGCAAATTAAAAACGTAATTCAGTTATATCCAAAAAACAAATTATTAACCAAGTTAAAAGGCAGATTTCCAAATATCAATAGAAATGAAAGGGATAAGAAAGTTAGAGCAATTTTGTTTTTAAACAAATATCTAAAATGATTTTTGAGTAATAAAGACATTATTTAACCTCCTTATTTCCTAATATATATTTAGAATATAAAGATGCTAATTGTTCATGGTTTTCAATTTTTCCACTTCATGCAATTCTTCCGTGTGTGATAAATGTAGCCATATCAACATATCCTTTAATTTCATTAATCAAATGTGTTGAAACAAACACAGCCATTCCACTAGATTTAAATTCATATAACTTTTGATATAGTTTCAGTCTTGATGTTGGATCTAAATTAGCTTCAGGTTCATCTAAAAATAATAATTTTGGGTTAGCAAGTTCGGAAAATAATAAAGCAAGTTTTTTCTTTTCTCCAGAAGAAAAAGAATTTGGATTATTTTTAAGTCTATGGTCAATTTCATATTCTTTGAATTTTTCTATGATGACATCATTAGAAATCTCATTACCATTAAAAGCATAAACAAAGTTTTTAACATATTCTAAAGCATTTAGATATTGTGGAAATTTTAAATCAGTATTAAAAAATAAAAATGATTTACGATTTTTTATGTCATCAATATTTTGGTTATTAAAATATAATGTTCCAGAATAATCTAAATCATTGCCAACACATATATTCATAACAGTTGATTTACCTGCACCATTTTCTCCAACAAATGCGTGTAAAGAACCTTCATAAATTTTAAAAGATGCATCAATAATAATTTGTTGTTTTCTAATTGCCTTATAGATGCTTTTTAATTCAAAGATTATATTATTTTCCTTCATTATTTAATTTCCTAAATTATAAAATTAATAAATAGTTTCACCTTCTCATTTAAAAACTTTTAGGCTTTCATTATTTTTCTCTGCTCTAAACTTAAAATGAGTGTCAATAACCTTATTTTCGACTTCTTCTTTATATTTAATAACCTCGACGATGGATGAAAAATGATCCATTGTATCAAGATTATAAATATTTTTTTTAACATTATCTTGTATATCATATTCTTTAGAAAAATTTTGTGTGACAAATTGCTTATAAAAGTTATAAGGTGGCTCAAATGGATATCATGGATTAGTTCCTTTGCTAAAGTAATGTGCGCCTTTGATTAACAATTCTGAATTTACATTTTTGTATTTGTTATTAATGTCATTTATATCAATCAATAATTTCGGTTTTGGGATTGAAAACAATCGCATAAAATGTTTAAAATTATAGTTTGTTCAATGCTCATCATTTTCATTCAAAAAATTAGTTGTTAAGTCTAATTTTGAAAAGTATCTTCCACCATATAAATTAGATGCATTCATATAAACCAAGTTGTCACCATATAAAGAAATGTTTAAATTCAAGTTTGGTAATCCCAAAATTTTTGTATACATCTCATATTCTGCAATTTTATTAACACCTATTGCTCATGTTGCATTGTTGTTATTTAGTAAATTAAAATTAAAAATAATTTCTTTTACAAAATATTGATAACCATTGATGCTAAGATCATTATTGACATATTTTTTTCTTTTATCAGAAGCATAATTATCAATGATTTTTTTAAAAATATTGTAATGTCTAATAAAATCGTCATATCATTTTTTGAAATCAATCACCAAAGAATATTCAAGAGTATGCTGCCCAATTGATTTTAAATACATGTTATTTCCTGAAAACACAAAGTGTTTTTCTTTGTCAAACTTAAATTGTTCAAAATCATCAAAAATATAATTTTCTTTTTGAATATATTCATTAATGTAGCGTTTTTCAATTTCTTCATCTGTTTCTTTAGCGCGCTTTTCAAAAAAATCATCTTTAGTAGTATTATTACAACTTGAAGCTATTAAAATAGGCGAGCTAATTGCAATGATTGGTACTATACTTAATAAAATTTTCTTTTTCATTATTATTTCTCCATGTAATTTACAAACCTACTAAACAGTTTCACCTTCTCATTTAAATACTTTTAAATCTTCATTATTTTTTTCTGCTCTAAATTTAAAATGAGTGTCAATAATCTTATTTTCAACGTTGTTTTTATATTTAATAGCTTCGATAATAGAAGAAAAATAGTCAATTGTATCAGCGTTATAAGTGTATTTTTTAACATTGTCTTGAATATCATATTTTTGAGAAGAATTTTGTGTGACAAATTGTTTGTAAAAATTATGAGATGGTTGATAGGTACCTCATGCAGTATTGTTATTTAAATAACGCCCACATTTTATAAATATATTTGAATTTACATTTTTATATTTACCATCTAAATCATTCATATCACTAGATAATTTTGGTTTAGGAATTGAAAAAAATTCATAAAGTTTTCATAACTACCATTAGTTCAGTAATGACTATTTTTTGGATATCTTTCTGTATCCAAAAAATTTGTTGTTATGCTTAAATTTGAAAAATATCTCCCAATATACAAAGTATATGAAATTATATCATCTAGTCTATTTCCATATAGTGCTATATCTAGTTTTAAATTAGGAAGCTCTAAAATTTTTCTCAACATTTCTTGTGCAATCATTTTTGTAATTACAAAACTTCAAGTTGCATTTTGGTTGTTAAATAAATTAAAATTAAAAACAATCTCTTTAACATAATATTGATATCCATTAATATTTAGAATGTTATTTTCATATTTTTTTCTTTTCTCGGGGGCATATTTGTTAATTACTTTTTTAAAAATTTCATAATGTCTAATAAAATCATCATGTCATTTTTTAAAATCATCAAATAAGAAATATTTTTCTTCATTAAGCTTACTTCGCTTCATATACATTGTATTGTCTGTATAGTAAAATTTAAAATGTCTTTCTTTATCAAATTTAAATTGTTCAAAATCATCAAAAATATAATTTTCTTTTTGAATATATTCATTAACATAGTGTTTTTCAATTTCTTCATCTGTTTCTTTAGCACGTTTTTCAAAATAATTATCTTCAGTAGTATTATCACAACTTGAAGCTATTAAAATAGGTGAACCGATTGCAACAATTGGTACTATACTTAATAAAATTTTCTTTTTCATTAGTTTTTAGGAACCTTGCCCGCTCATTTAAATATCTTGATATCTTCATTACCTTTTTCTGCTCTAAATCTATAGTGAGTATATGTTTCTTTTATTAATTGGTCTTTATACTTAACTATTTCTACAATAGGAGAATGGAATTTGATAGGATCAAAATTACACATACTTCATTTTGTTAACTCTTGTAATTTTTTGTCATCATAATCTAAAAAAGTTTTATAAAATTGTTCATATGATGCTGCACTGTAATCTCAAGGTGTATAAGGTGTATTATCAACATCGTTAGCATGTCCTGCTTTGAATGAAATATTAGCCGGTACGTCTTTATATTTGTTGTTTTCGTCTTTAATTTCAGGCAATAATTTAGGTTTTGGATTAAAAACCAATAACATTAATGCTTCATAATCGTCTTTTGTTCATGCATAATTTTTTTCTTTACTATCATAATACATGTAATCTGAAACAAAATTTAGTTTTGATAAATATCTTCCAGAATATAGAAGTCTTGGGTTAACTAATTTACTCATAGGAAATTCTGGTAATGCAATATTTAAATTTAAATTTGGGAGTTCTAGTATTTTATTTAACATTAACCAAAATTTATTTGTTCAATATATAAGTAAGTATCAATTGGCATCTATTCTATTATTTACATTAAAATCAAAGATGATTTCTTTTACAAAATATTGATATGCACCAGCATTAATGTAATTAGTTCTTTTGTCAGGTGTATGCATAGTAATCACCTTTTTGAAAATATTATAGTGTCTAATAAAATCATTATGTCATATTTCAAAATCTTGGATTAAAGGAAAGTTATCTTTTGAAGTTTCTTTTAGGGTAAGAACATTGGGATCAACGTTCTTACGAAAATGTTTTTCTTTATTAAATTTAAATTGCTCAAAGTCATCAAAAATGTAATTTTCTTTTTGAATATATTCATTAATGTAGCGTTTTTCAATTTCTTCATCTGTTTCTTTAGCACGCTTTTCAAAATAATCATCTTTAGTAGCATTATCACAACTTGAAGCTATTAAAATAGGCGAGCTAATTGCAATAATTGGTACTACACTTAATAAAATTTTCTTTTTCATTATTTTTTAGGAACTTCGCCCCATCATTTGAATATCTTAACATCTTCATTATTCTTTTCTGCTCTAAATCTATAGTGAGTATATGTTTCCTTTATTCTTTGATCTTTATACTTAACTATTTCTACAATAGGAGAGTGGAATTTGATAGGATCGCCATTATACATATATTTTCCTGTCATTTCCCTTATTTTTTTATCATCATAATCTAAAAAAGTTTCAAAAAATTGCTCATAAGAAGCAGCACTATACCTTCATGCTGTATATGATGTGTCATTAAATTCGTCAGCATGACCTGCTTTGATTGAAATGCTAGCGGATTTATCATTGAATTTATTATTTTCATCTTTAATTTCAGGTAGTAATTTTGGTTTTGGAATAGATGTAAGAGACATTAGAGTTGCATAATCTTCTTTTGTTCAAGCATAATTTTTTTCCTTGCTATCATAATACATATAATCAGAAACAAAATTTAATTTTGATAAATATCTTCCCTGATATAGATTTGGTGAAATAATTTTATGAATCGGAAATTTTGGTGTTGCAATATTTAAATTTAAATTTGGAAGTTCTAATATTTTATTTAACATTGGTCAAAATTCCGGAGTTCAAGAAATAAGCAAATATCAATCAGCGTCTATCCTATTATTTACATTAAAATCAAAGATGATTTCTTTTACAAAATATTGATATGCACCAGCATTAATGTAATTAGTTCTTTTGTCAGGTGCATATTTATCAATCACATTTTTAAAAATGTTGTAGTGTCTAATAAAATCTGCATGTCATATTTCAAAATCTTGAATTAAAGGATAGTTGTTATTAGAATCTTTTGCAAAATCAAGGGCATTTTGATCGACATCAGGTTTGTAAAAATGTCTTTTTCTATTAAATTTAAATTGTTCAAAATCATCAAAAATGTAATTTTCTTTTTGGATATATTCATTAACATAACGTTTTTCAATTTGCTCATCTGTCTCTTTAGCACGTTTTTCAAAATAATCATTTTTAATAACATTATCACAGCTTGAAGCTATTAATATTGGCGAGCTAATTGCAATAATTGGAATAATACTAAATAAAATTTGTTTTTTCATTATTTTATCTCCTTGATATTAATTTCAACATATTTCTTAACGTATTCATATATGTTATATTCATTTTCAAAATAGTAAACATCATTATTAAATTTAAATTTTCATAAATTGAAAAAATTAGCTTCTAGTAGAATGTATTTTTTATTTTTTTGGTAATAAATTTTATTTTTTGAAGGTTGAATTAACTTGTCTAGCAACATGTAATAGTTTTGCAAAATTATCTCTTTATTATTAAATTTTAAAAAATCGTCAGGTAATGTTATATCATTATCTTTCAAAAGACCTTCTAACCCATGGATTTTATATATGATTTCAGGAATTAAACCTTCTTCTAAAATATTTTTTTTAAATTTCTTTAATGACTCTTCATTTATAAAAGTAGTTTTGTCACTATATGGAATATTAAATCTAAATCTATTTTCCTTGTGGTAAATAAAAGTTTTTAATGTTATTAATTTTAATTTATCACTCTCTGGCAATACTAATTGTTTATTACTTTTTAAAAAATTTAGCAACTGTTCTTCATAGTTATTTTTTGATGCACTAAATTCAATGGTATTCTCTTTGGCATATCTAATTTGTTTTTTTAAGAAATGTTTTATTTTGTCAATAGTTTTATCAAGTGTTTGATAATTCTCGATAACATCAATATTCTCATTTTTTTTCATTTTGTCAATTAATTCAGAAAAATTATTTTCGGTTTCATTTAGATTAACAATTGTGCTAGTAACTTTTCTATTTTCAATATTTTTAATCATTTTAAATCCAAAAATGTTTTTAATATCATTATTTGCTAAAAAGGGTTTATTATTTAACAAATATACCTTACTATACATACGAGTGATTAAAGAACTAATCACACCCTTTTTTAGTATAAATTCAAATAAATCATAAAAATATGTAAAGTTGTCTAGATTTTTGCTTTCTCCATTTTCTATTGATTCAAATTTGTTAAAATCTAGTAATAACTTTTTGTTATATGATCAATTTTCAATTTTATGTTTGCTAAGAATAAAAGAAATGAATTGTGTTATATAGTTATAAAATACATTCGAAAAGGTACTCAACACTTTTTTAAATTCATTGTTATCAAAAATATTATTTAATTCTTTTTCAATAAATGCTTTATTAATAATTCCTTTGTTGTTTAAATCATTAGATAAGACATCATAATCGTTTTTTATTTTTTTAATAGAAATGTCTAAACCATAGTTATGATATGATCTTTTACCTGAGTCAAAAATAGATGAAGCAAGTCAAGCGGGAACGTCCTTATTCTGTTTATAATCACCATGTTTTATATATTCATTACTTTTGGTTCCTGCATACATTTCCAAGTTCTTAAAATCAAAAAATTGATTTTTAGCATTGTTATTAAATTTTAATGTTTGTTTACCGTAATAGTAATAATAATGATTTTTTCATTTTGTTTGTCTTTTTCCTACATTATCCGGATGATTAATTATTTTCTCTTCTAGTTCTTCAGTAAATGAATTTATAATTGTATTTCAGTCACCATCTTTAATTGATTTTCCAAATTTTTCACTTAGTAAGTATTTTTGAATTCAATCATGATCAACATCTTTATATAAAGTCATTCCATCATTAGATAATGTTCAAGAATCGTTACCTTCTAAAGTTTCATATTTTCCAAATTTAGCATAATGATCTTTATAAAACCAACGCCTTCCTGCATCTCATCTATGTTTTAAAGAAAGTTCAATTCTATATACTTTTTTGTCTAATGATTTTTTGTAAGCATCTATAAGGCTATCAAAAACTTTAGTAATAGTGTTTGATTCGTGTTCTACTCACAATCTTTTATCACCTTTATCATTTTGCAAATATAAAGCATTTTTTTCTTCTAACAATCCTTCTCTAGCACCTTCTGATATTAAATCATTTAACATTCTTTTTATGTCTGATTCTACTAAAGCATTGTAATATTTAACACCTGTGCTAGTTTGTACTTCATAAAAAAGATTATCCATAATGTCTTCATTAATATTTTGCAAAATAGCTTGTTTTGCCTCGTTTTCTGTCTCATACTCATTACCAGCTAAATCTAAATAATATGGATCAATATTTGCTTTTGAAAGATAATCATCAATTACATTTTGTCGATTTCAAGTATGCGTACCATTTTTATAAGTATATGCTGGTTTAATGTTGTTAACATCATATTTAGCCAATAAATCTTCTTTGTAATTTACAATCCCATCATTATTTTTAAAATGTTTTTCACCAACATGTCTTTCTATTTTTGGATCGTCTTTTTTAATTAAATAATCAATAGCCTCTTGTTTAGAATTAAAGGTTTTAACCTGATTATCAATTAACATTTCATATTTTTTGGTATTACCATTATATTTGCTAATTGCAATAGTTGTGGCTATTGGTATGGAAGGAACTAGCAAACTTAAACCAATAGATAATAATTTATTCATTTTTTACTCCTTTTGATGCATTCTCTCTTTTTAACTTTTCTTTATCACTTTGTATTTCACAATATTTAATTACTTCATCTCAACTATTAAAGTATTTTCCATCATAAAAATATTTATTTAAAAATTCATATTCTTCTGTTTTTTGAGTTATATCCAAATAGTTTTTCTTATGTAAATAGTTAATTGCAGTATCATAAGATAAAAACATTTTATATTCGCCATTGATTCCATAAATCTTGAAAATCTTATGCCTTGTCGAGGATTTTAATTCATCATAATTTTTATTAGTAAATAACATTTCTTTTGATACCATTTTTGATAATACATTAAATTTTTCTCTAAATAATTTCAATCTTAACTCATATGTTTTCATTAAATAATCATGGAAGTATTTTCCTATTTTTGTATTAAATAAGTTTGTATCAAACATTAAAAATTCATTAGATTTCAATTCTTTTTCACCGTTAAGTTGTTTTAAAATAGTTTTGTAATTAATTGAATTGTTATTAAATCCATGATAATCTTTATTAAGTTGATCAATTGGGATATTACTTTGTGATAGTTCAGGTATTTTCATTACTAATGTTGGTCTTAGTTTTTCATCAATAAGTTGTAACAATGTTTTAGATATTTCATCATAGTTCTTAGTTCAAATTGGCTCTTGCACTGAATCAAATTCCATGTAAGCTCCTTCAGTTAAATATCTAGTCTTTAGTAAGTTTCTTTCATTGACTTTTAGATGTTTCTTTAAATCATCAATTGTTGAAAAGAAATATTTTGCATTGTCACCTTCTTCAAATTTCTTCAAATCTTTTTCAAATGAATATACAGAATGGATATCATTAGTTATAACATCCCCATTTAGAATAGCTGTTAAAGCATCTGCTTTTAAATTAGTAGAATCTAAATTTGTATACTTCTTGCCATTAAAATAATAATAGCTATTAACAAATTCAGGTATATATTCAATAGGATCTAATAATTTAGCATGTTTTATTGATCTTTCTTCAGTAACAATAAGACCTCAAAATCTACTATTGGTAATTCCGCCGTCTCATACATATGAGTCATTAACATTACCAGTATCTGTATAAACATAATCACTAGTTGTTTTTTTACCAATAATTTGCATAGCCAAATCCATAATTATATTTAATGCAGCACCAATACACAACGAAACAGGATTAGGTGGAAATGCTCCTATAATTGAGTTAAAAATTGACTTGATGGTTCCAAGTGCTTCATAATCTACATTTATATTATCTTTTGAATTAAAAATGCTAATTAATTTGAAAACATCTGCTGCAATTGCTGCTATACTTTTGTACTTATTAATTTTTTCAGCAATTTTGTCAGTGGTGGTTTCTATTTTTTCTAATTTAATGGTACCATCACCATATTTGACTATAGTTTTATTTCTAATAGTTAATAAACTAGAAAATTTCTCGTTTTTCTTTACTTTATTATATTCATAAAGCATTTGTTTTGCATCTTTTGCATTATTATTAACATTCAATCTACTAATTTTATTTATAGTTGTAGTATCACTAGAGTTATATCTACGATGATATTCTAAAGTAGAAGTTTGTATAAAACTAAAAGTTTCTTGATATTGAACTTTATATGCTCCTGGCCTGTTAGAAATATATCTATCTAAATTTTTTGCAATGTTACTTAGTGTTGCTTCAACAGACTTTGAAAAACTTTCTCCAACTTGCAATGCAGACAATACAGTTAAATTTATTTGAGCATCTTCATATTCATTTAACTTTCTTTTGAAGTCTTTATTTTTTATATATTTGCCTTCTTCATCACTATAGACGTAAGGTGAATCTTTACCTATAAATGCATATTTCTCATAAAGAGATTTATAAAGAATTAGATCATCGTCATTATCAGCTTGTCTTAATAAAAAATTAGAATTAAATTTGGTTAATGAATTAGTTGTTGTTACGGCAGTCATAGCATTTGTTATAACTGAAATAGCGGTCAATATCCTTGAGTTATTAGCAAAAACATTAATAAAATAAGTAAAATCAGAATTAAAATCAAACCCTAAATCATCAATACCGAATAATTCAACTAAATCTATTGCTTTACCATTGTTATCATTATATAATTCTTCACCAATAACACCCTTGACACAATCATCTAATTCTTTAAACATTGTACGATAATAATCTTTAAAAGCATTAATTGCTTTAGATGATGCTTCATATTTAATTAAATGTGCTAACCCGGATAAATATGTAATTGATATTTGATTGAAAAATCCACCATTTTTACCACGTTTTGTAAAAGTAATAATAGATTCTAATTTTGAAAACAAATTTTTGTGCGTCGAATCTGTTTCATTAATTTGAACTTTTGTAAGTTCTTTTTTCATTGTTTGAAATTTATCTCTAAATTTAAAATATTTAAAAATTGAAAAATCATTTACATATTCTTTTGTTAATTCATCTTGTTGTGTTTTATTCAGTTTATGTCTTTTGATATACTTTTCAATAAAATTTGCATTGGCTGTTGACAATAAACTTGAAATAAATTTGTTAACTAAAGATTGATTTTGTGAATTATGTCTTTTTAGCTTAAAATCGTTTGTAGGCTGTTTTGACCATTTCTTATAATCAGTTATATTTTCTATATCGCGACCAGTAGATTCATGCACGTAACTTCCATATAAGTTACATGGATCGTCTATATCATTATCAATTAAATATTTTTTTCTACCTTGATTAGATTGAACGTTTAGAATGGGGAGCTTTTTAAGGTATTCATCGCTTGATAGAAATCTATTGCTAAAATTATCAACTTCATAAATTCCATTGTTATGACTAACATATTTTTTACAATTACTTTCAATAAACTCATCTAACTTAGATTCTTCAATTTCTTGATCAAATTCACCTGCAACAAATACAATATTTGTGGGTGCTTGATATATGTTATCAGGTTGTTTTATTGCAAAAAATTCTTTAAAGGCTTTTGCTCTTTCTGTATCATCAGCAAATTCACTATTAATTCTTAAAATTTCCTTATGAATCATATTTTTAATTTCTTGTTTAGAAGAATAATACTTCCCTTGAAATTTATAAAAAGTATGGGTATTAGCATATGAATCTTTAGCTTCATCTTCTGATTCATATGCTATTCCATTTTTTCCCATATATGCTGTGGTGTTATCATTTTCCTTTTCACCATTTTCGTCTTCTTTAGGCTCGTCAAAATTAAACTGATTCATTAAATTTGATGACAATGATCCATCAACATTTAATTCATTCTTATCAATATCACCATAATGAGAGCCTTCTATAGTGTGAATATGGTTAGCAAGAAATTTCTTAAAATTATTAATATCACTAAAAGATTTATTTTTTGTATTTGAATAATAAATTGTTTTTTCACTATGCGTTTCAATTTGTCTTGCTAGTTTTCTAATAGCCTTTTCTCATTCTATACGAGAAGTATAAGACTTATTGTTAAGATAAAAGACTTCATTATTTCTATCTTCTTTCTTAAACAACAAAATTGCTGGTGCTGAGATTGTACCTATTCCTAAAATAGATAATGGTAAGGCATAAAGTAAAATCTTTTGCCTTTTGGTCTGTTTCATAAATACCTTTCAATAATTTTTATTAGTTTACTAATAAGTTTTTCCGAATTTTAACACCAAAACTTAATTTTTTATGTTTAATTTTATATACAATTGATTTTTTGCTGTTTTTATGTAGTATTGGCTAATAAAAAATGTAAATTAAAAAAAAGTAGCAATGTTGCTACTTCAAAGTCAATTTCTTGAAATGGTGCGAACGAATGGATTTGAACCATCGACCCCACGATTATCAGCCGTGTGCTCTAACCAACTGAGCTACGCTCGCATATAACAGATACAATTATACCTGTTTTTTTGAAAATTACTAACGTTTTGAGAATTGACGTGCACGTCTAGCTTTTCTAAGACCATATTTCTTACGTTCTTTAACTCTTGCATCACGAGTTAGAAAGCCAGCATCTTTTAATTTATTACGATATTCATTGTTTGAAGCTTCTAATAAAGCTCTAGCAATTCCTAATCTAATAGCTCCCGCTTGTCCTGTAAGCCCACCACCATTAACATTAGCGATGATATTAAATGTATTAGCAGTATTAGTTACTACAAATGGTGATAATGCATCTTGAATTAAAATATCTGAGTTTAAATATTTTTTAGCATCTTTTTCATTGATTTTAAATTCAACATTACCTGGTTGAATATAAACTCTAGCAACTGATGCTTTACGACGACCTAAACCATAATAACGAATGATTTCTTTTGTTTGTTTTTTAGCTGTCATTATTTAACCTCTAATTTAATTGGTTTTTGTGCTTCTTGTTTGTGTTCTGAAGATGCATATACATATAAGTTTTTAAATTGTTTACGACCTAATTTAGTGTGAGGCAACATTCCTCTTACTGCTTTTTCTACTAATGCTTCAGGATGTTTTTCTCTTAAATCTTTAGCATTAATTTTTTTAAGACCACCAGGGTAACCACTGTGGTGGTAATAAATTTTGTTTTCATCTTTTTTAGCAGTTAATAATACTTCTTTAGCATTAATGACAATTACATTGTCACCCATATCACAGTTTGGAGTGAATGTAGGTTTGTTTTTTCCACGTAATGTAGAAGCAACAGATGCCGCTAGCCTTCCTAATGGAATATTTTTAGCATCAACAATGTATCATTTTTTGTCTACAGTTTGATTATTAACAATTGTAGTTTGACGCATAATTTTGTTCCTTTGTTAAATGTAAAAATTTTGATTAAAAAATAATAATGAAAAATCATGTTCATTATATCATACAAATAAATAACTCAAGACAATAATTTTCACAAATTTTTAGTTATTTATTTAACTTGGAAAGCATATATATTAGTGCGGTTTCAGATCTTAATATGCTTTTGGTCAATGAAACTATTTTAGCATTTTTTTCTAAAGCTTTTTTAATTTCATTAAAATTAAATCCACCTTCTGGACCAACAATACAAATTAAAGTTTTTTCAAAGGATAAATTGTCAAATTTTTCGCTTTTATCTTGCTTTTCATAAGCAATAATTTTTTGGTAAGGATAATCTAAAATTTGATTAAAAGTATGCAATGGTAATAGCTTAGGTATTTTATTGCGAAAAGATTGTTGTGATGCTTCTAAAATAATTTTTTCTAACCTAGATTTATTTTGCATAACATTTAAATTGCTTTTGTCAGTATATTCGGAAACAAAAGGAATAATTTCATTAACACCAAGTTCAGTTGTTTTTTGCAAGGCAAACTCAAAATGTTCTTTTTTTATTAGAGGAATAGCAGCAATAATATTTAAATTAATTTCATGATTAATATCTAATTTTTTAATAATTTTTGCTTTATTAGGAAAAATATATTCACATTCATAAAATTCATTTTGATAATTTATTAAGATATTTTCTTTTTTAATACGTAAAACTTTTAAATGTCTTTGTTGCGCTTCATTTAAAATAAAACAATCATTTTGTTTAACATTAATAAAAAATTTGTACATGATTTGTTATTTTATAATAAAAAAAGAAGAATTACTTCTTCTTCTGATAAGTTTAGGTTCAAATATTTAGAAACAGATTTCTTACATCATCTATTTGTTAAATATATCCGCTAAATCATCACTCATGTTGTTTTTCGTTTGGTTTTGCGAAAAGTCATTTGGAATGTAAGGACTTTTAACTAAAAATTCTTTAGTATGTGAATCCTCAAATTCTATCTCCTCTGTTTTTTCTAAATTCTCAGAAATTTGTTTTTGAATTTCTTCTGGATCTTTAGGAGCATCAGGTTTAAGTCCTGTAGCAATTACAGAAACATATAATTCTCCTAATTTATTAGATTCATCAGAGGTTGTGTTAGTTAAGCCAAAAATGATATTAATATCTCTACCAACAAGTTCACGCATTGCTTTTAAAGCTGCTTGAATTTCATTTAAGGTAACTTCTTTAG
The DNA here is from genome assembly GCF_900660445.2 of Metamycoplasma salivarium. GTDB lineage: Bacteria > Bacillota_I > Bacilli_A > Mycoplasmatales > Metamycoplasmataceae > Metamycoplasma > Metamycoplasma salivarium. The sequence continues at coordinate 107,976 of NZ_LR214938.2, read as the reverse complement.
AAGCTACAAAATAAACAATTGCATCACTAGCTCCAACAATCGAAGATTCTAAAATTGGAGATGAAATTGCACTAGTAATAGCTTTGGTTGCTCTATCTTGTCCAGATGCGGCGCCAATACCAACAACAGCTTCACCACTTTTTTTAATAATAGTTTCCAAATCGGCAAAATCTAAGTTGATAATGCCAGGAACTGCTATTACATCAATTAATGTTCTAATTGTTTGTTTTAAAACATTGTTTGCACAGATAAATGCATCATTATATGAAACATTACCATATTGCATTAATAACTTATTATTTGAAATAATGATATATGAATCAACATTTTTAATTAATTCATCAATCCCTTCAAGAGCAATTTTGGTTCTTTTAGGGCCTTCAAAATCAAAGGGTGTTGTGACAATAGCAACAACTAATGCACCACATTCTTTGGCAATTTTTGCAATTACAGGAGAAGCTCCAGTACCGGTACCTCCACCCATGCCAGCAGTGATAATAACTAAATCAGATCCCTTCAATCTACTTTTAATTTCATCAGCACTAGCTAAAGCAGCGTTTTTACCAATTTCTGGTTTTGCACCAGCACCTAAACCTTTTTTATCTCCAAGTTGCAAAACAATATTTTTGTCAAATTGTTCAAGGACTTGTCTGTCTGTATTAGCAATAATAAATTCTAATCCATCTAGTTTGGTACCTAATAATGTTTTAACACTATTATTACCACCACCACCAACACCAATAACTTTGATGTTAGCTACTGGATTATAAATTTTTTCTTCTTCTATTTCATGTTCATTATTCATAAGTTATTACCTCATTAAAATTCTACACAAATATAGATTTTCTTTTGCTGATTTTGATATTTCTCAAAATATCAGAATCAATTGTAAAAGTATCAGTTGTTAGCATTGATTTTTGGTCATTTGCATTTAATAATGCAATCATTCCAAGCATTTCATCGCTAATAAATTCACTTTCAGATGCTAAAGAATAGACATTTTGTTTATTAAAAATTATCTTTGCATATTTTTCGATTTCTAAATTGTTTTTAAAATCCCCATAGAAGTTTATGTTAAGTCTTTCAAAATTACTATTTAAATTGTTTTGATTAACAAAATTAGTAATTGTTTGTAAAATAAAATTATAAAACTCATAAATTTCTTTTTTTAAGATGTCTTGTGATAAATTGTTGGTCATAAGATCAACATAATTGTTATTTCATGCTAAGTTTTTCATAAAATAAGCCATTGGCATATTTAAGTTGTATTTAGACATAATTTTGTTAACAAAATCACTAGATCCTAAGTTAAATGAAGAATTTATAATGATATTTTTGTTGTTAATTAGACTTAAAGCTAATGAATTTTCAGATAAATCAACGTATAAGTTGATACTTTCTGCATCATAGCAATTAATTTTAGCTTCTTCATAGTTTAAAATTTGTGCAACAGTTAAATCATTTTGCATTGCAAATTCATAAATCCTTTGTTCAAATTCTAAATCTAGTGAGCTAATTATTGAAATTAATTCAACATTTTTTGTTTTTTCAACAAAGTTAATGTTGACGTTTTTGATAATTTTTTTGTTTTTATTTGCATACATTTGTTCAATCATATTGTTATATGTTGTAAAATCTGCATCTAAAATTTTAGGGATTGAAAAACATTTAGTTTCAATTGTTAATTTTGCATCTGATGAAGTAGATACTAACACAATTACATCAGAAATTCTTCCTTTGATCAATCTTTCAATTTCGTTTTTTGAATTTTTGATAAAAAGTTTTTGTTGATAATCATCATTTTCTAAGCTATTAATACTATTTTTAAAAATCGAAATAGCGTGAACATTGATTTGTTCAACAGCTTCTATTTCTAGTTTGTTTTTCAAAAATTTTAATGTTGTAATAATAGTCTTTTTCATATGTTACTCTTTTGTGATGATTCTAAGTTTTGCACTATGTGCTCTTTTATTTAATGCAATTTCTTGTTCAGAAGGATATATAACCTTTTGACTTCAAAATTTCATATTGGGAATTGGCAATCTTGCAATTCTTGGATCTTGATAGACTCTTTTTTGATAAAACTCTTTCACAATTTTGTCTTCTTTCGAATGGAAAGTTATGATTAAGAGTTTTCCATGCATTTTTAAGATACTTGGAATTTGATCTAAAAGTTCCTTAAGACCATCAAGTTCATCATTTACTGCAATTCTTAGTGCTTGAAATATTTGTTTAGCGGGATTTTTTTGTCTTACTATATAAGCAGGAAGATTTTGCCTTAAAATATCAACTAGTTCAAATGAAGTATTAATTGGGCGATTGTTAATGATAGCTTTCGCAATTTTTTTTGGAAACTTTACATCAGCATTTTTAACAAATAATTCAACTAATTTATCTTCAGAATATTGATTAACAATTTCTTTTGCAGATATAGTATTATCTAAATCCATTCTCATATCCAAATCTGAATTTTGAGAATAACTAAATCCTCTATTTACATTATCAAGTTGTGGACTACTAACACCTAAGTCAGCTAAAATTCCATCAACTGCATATATTCCAATTTTTTCAAGTTCTTGAGTTAAGAACCTAAAATCACTTTTAATTAAAATAAAGTTAGAACTAATTTTTTCAAGAATTTGTTTGCTTTGATTTAAAGCCTCTATGTCTTTATCAAAGCAAATTAGTTTGCCAGTTTTCAATTTTTTTAGAATTTCTTGGCTATGTCCTGCACGACCTAAAGTTAAATCAACATAAATTCCATTGTCTTTAATATCAAGATTGTCAATGACTTCTTGTAATAAGACTGGAAGATGTGTTTCTATAACTTAATACCTTTTAAGGCAAGTTTATCGGCAAGTTTGTCAAGATTTTCTTCATTTTCATAAGTTTTTTCAAAATTGTCATAAACCTCTTTTGCAAAAAGTTCACAATAATTTCCATTTCCTATGAAAACAACATCTTTTTTTATAGTGATTTTTTCAAGTAGATATTTTGGCATAGTAACACGACCTAATTTATCAGGTGATAATTCTTCTGTGTTAGCAAAGATAATTCTTGTTAAGTTACGGAACTCTTTATCTAACATCGAATTTTCACTAATCCGCGCCTTAAATTTTGTAAATTCAGCAGCACTTCTGATCACTAAGCTGTTATCCAAACTTAATGAGATGTAAAAAACATCACCTAATTCCTTCAAAATTTTTGTTGGAATTACGATTCTGTTCTTATCATCAAGGTTTCTGTTAAATTTTCCAAACATTTCCACTTCCTACCACTATACCCTAATTGTAGCGCACAAATTTACCACTTTGCATAAAAAAATGTAAAAATATAAGTTAAATAAAATGCGCACAAGGAAATAAGCATCAAAAAGAAAATTGATAAATCAGAAAAAAGTACAAATTTTTCGCTCACTTAAAATTAATTAATTTTATATATGAAATTAAATGTAGAAAAATGCATAAATTCCAATATTGCATTAAAAATACTTTTGCTTGTAAAACATAACATTGCATTTTTAACATTATTTTTAAATGAGACTAATGATTGCAAAGAATCATCAAAACCCTTCGAAATAATTGAAATCAATCTTACCAAATCAAAAAATCTAAATCTATTTATATTTTCAACTGTAAGATTATTTCTTCTTAGAAAAGCATTTATAGAAATAACTTGGTTGGATTCGTTATCATAATTGTAGAGTACATCAGAATGACAAACTTTATTTCTAATGTCCTTTAACAAATAAAATATACTATTAAATTCACCTCTATTCATTTTGTATTTTACATATGATTTTTCTTGGAAATGTTCTATTACATAATTGAAACAAATAGTATTAAATGATTTTATAATTAACATCAAAATTCCAAAATCTAAAAACAAAACGATTGACCATATTGGCATATAAGTATAATGTGACTTTTCATATTTCTTTGCCAAATTGCTATGCTTTTCTCTTTTAATTTGCTCCAAAATTTCTTCTTTAAGTGATTTTTTGTAATTTGAATTAACTTTGTTTGTAAAAATTTTGTTTCAGGCTTTGTCAGATATCCTTAAAATTCGACCAGCATGAAAATGCCATTTATCTTCACTATCAATAACTGAAACATTTTTTCATTTTTCAAATGTCTTTGCAAATGCTTGAATTACTGAGTTTTGTAAAAATAATCCTAGAAATATTTCTATCAAATTCAAACAAGCTTATTAAATCACTTGAATAAGCATCTTTTTTGTAAACATTTCATGGTCGCAAACCATCTATCAGAAAAAAGTCATTGTAACCATTTATTAGTGTTTGATAATTATATTTTGTTAAATATCATTAAAAAAACACTTTGTTTGATATTTTGAATCCTCTATTTTGCAATAATCTAATTTGTTCATCAACACTAAGAAAATGTTTATTATTTAAGCTTGTGATCTTACTATTGTCCATATTCATATACCTCATTACTATCTTAGTATCTAAATTGTTTATTTGCAAACATTTGAGAAACATTTGTGAAAGTTACTAATTTAAGTAAATAAATAAGATAACAAAATGGTTTGATAAAATAGAAATATGCTGGTTTAGCTCAGTCGGTAGAGCAAGTGATTCGTAATCATTGGGTCGGGAGTTCGATTCTTCTAACCAGCACCATATGCTTATGCTTATATAGTTATAGATAGATTGTTATATCACTATGTAGTGGTATAATTTTATGTATATCAATAATTAATAATAAGGAGAAAAGATAAAAAAATAGATACAATGTTTTTTCTTAGCTTACCAGTCATTTGTACATTGCCTATATCTTTATGTTCACTACAGGCTAATGATTATAATGATGTTATTGCTATAAAACACATTAAAGGGTAACCACTTAAAAAAGTTTTTAATTGAGAAAATGAGTTATATTCAGGTCCAATGATGACAGAAATATTGCGTGAAAAAGGAATTATATAAATATGAAGAAAAATTTAGTTTTGGGGTTAGGTTTTGGGCTTGGCGGTGTTATTGCAACATTATCTATTATACAAATGGGATTAATGGCTTATAACATGAAAATTAATAACAATCAAAAAAAATAAAACCAATGGATGATGAAATTAGAGTGTATGAAGTTATACCCACATTGTTAAATGATGATGCTAAAAAATATTTAGAAGGTGATATAAATCAAATAATTTTTAGAAAAAGTAGTTTGATTAATAAAGATGAAAATTTGATTTCATATAGTTTTACACCTGATTATACGTATTATTGTGGAAACCCCGGTATTTTTTGAAAAGGAACATGCCAAGGAAAACCGCAAATTAATAGAAATTGAGTTAATTTCTTGCCTAAATTAAATAATGAATGAAAATATAACTTACCAAAGACATTGGTTAAAAAATACCCAGAATATTTTCAATATTTAGATAAATATAATGATGGTCCTAGAGATGTTAGCAATAGTGGAAATATATTTGAAATTATAGATAAAGGAACTAACAAAACTTATTGATTGCAAGCTTTTATAAGTTATGAAAAAGATTATGATAACAAAAATTTTGTTATGAAAAAATATAACTATACAACTGATGAAAAACCTAAAAATGCTACATTAGTTCCAAAATATGAAACATATATTGAAACATCACTTGATTTTAAAAAGAAAAAAGGTTATTTAATAATTAAAAATAATCATCCAACCAAACCATTAAATATAAAAGTAGGATTTGACTTTTTTGGTTATGGTGAAAATTATTAAATAATAATAAGACATGCAATTAAACATTGTGTGTTTTATTTTACTTTTTTTAATGCATTTTAAGTCTATAATTGTATGGTTATGAAGTTAAAAAAATATATTAGAACTGTTTATGATTTCCCAAAAAAAGGTATTGAATTTAAAGATATTTCATTGCTTTTAGCAAATGGAAAAGCTTTGCATTACACGATTAATGAAATGGCAAAATTAGCTAAAGATGCAGACATTATTGTAGGTCCTGATGCAAGAGGTTTTTTATTTGGAACACCCGTTGCCGCTAAATTGTCAAAACCTTTTATTATGATAAGAAAGCAAGGTAAATTGCCCGGTGAAGTTAGAAGCTATGATTATGGGCTTGAATATGGTCGCGATATTTTAGAAATTCAAAAAGGTATTGCTAAGAAAGGTCAAAAAGCAGTCATTATTGATGATGTTTTAGCCACAGGCGGTACTTTAAAAGCAATTATTAAATTATTAGAAGCAGAAGGCGTTGAAGTTTTAAGGGTTATTGTTTTAATGGAACTTGAAGGTTTTGATAGTCGCAATATGTTAAATTGCGAAGTTAAAAACTTAATTTATATTAAAAAAGGAGAATAACCTTTGAAAAACATAAAAATTTATAAATCTTATGCTGAAATTGAGCCTGAATATAAATGAGATCTAGATGATATTTTAGAAAATAAACCACTTTCATCTTTAACGGATGAATATTTTTCATTGTTTGATAAATTAATTGAAATAAAAGATTCAAAATATGAAAATATTGAAAATTATTGTGCTTATTTAGAATTAGCAAAAAAATTTAATATCTTATCAAACAAAATTACTAACTATCTTTCAAATAGCTTAAATACAAATTTGATTGATCCTAAAATGAACAAAATTTCTGATGAATTTGAACAAAAGAATCAAGAATATGAAATTAAATTAGGTTCTGAAATTAATCGAATCTCATTACACAAAGATAAAATTTTAAGTTGATTAAATGATGTTAGATTATCTGAAATTAAAAAAGATTTAGAAGCTATATTAGAAAAAAATGAACATAAATTAAGCGATGATGTTGAAAAATATTTAAATGACACAATAACTAGTGAACCCTCAATTGAAGATTTTTTCAATACCTTAACAAATTCAGAACTTGATTTTAAATATGCAATTAGTAAAAATGGTAAAAAGTATAAAATAACGGAATCTTCAAGACATATTTTGCTAAAAAATAAAGATGAGAATGTTAGAAAATCGACATATATTAATTATGCAAATGCATTTTTAATTCATAAACATAGTCTAACCAAGTTTTTATATTCTCATTTTAAAAGACTTTCAACTCAAGCTTTATATCGTAAATATCCATCAACTATTGAAATGTTTCTATCAGAAGATCATGTTAATGAAAATCTTTTAAAAACTTTATATAACTCAATTTCTAATAATATGAATATTTTTGGTAAATACATCAAAGCAAGAAAAATGTTTTTTAACAAAAAATTTCATAAAAAAATGGAAAAATGAGACACATCTTTAGATTTAGTTAATGTTAAAAATACATACACAATTAATGAAATGAAAGAAATTGTAAATAATGCATTATCACTAATGCCTAAACATTACATAAATAAAATTAAAGAAGCTATTAACAATAAATGAGTTGATTATATGGAATGTCCTAATAAAATGTCAGGTGCATATTCAATTGGTGAAAGTTATGGTGTTAATAAGAAATATGTTTTAATGAATTTTGATGGAACATTAAATTCAATTCAAACTTTAGCACATGAACTTGGACATTCAATGCATTCTTATTATTCATGTGCAAATAACAACGTTTTCCGAAGTGAATATCCTTTGATTTTAGCTGAAATTGCATCTATATTTAATGAAATTTTGCTAACAAATTATTTAATTAAGATTGCAAAATCTGATGAAGAAAAATTTTATTTATTAGAACAAAGTATCCAAAATTTTTATGGTACTGTTATTAAACAAGCTGAATGATCAAACTATGAATTTGATTTGTATAACAATATTGATAAAAATGTAACTTATAGTAGTTTTGAAGAATTAGAGGCATTGTTTTTTGAAAATTCAAAAAAATATAGTGTTAAAAAGCAAAAACATTTAAAAAATAATTTGGCAAATATTTATGCAATTATCGTTCCTCATTATTATTATGGATTTTATGTTTATAAATATGCATTAGGATATGTGATTGCAAATGCATTTTATGCAAGAATTAGTAAAGAAAATTTTAATGGCAAAGAAATTGATAATTACATTAATAACTTTTTAAGTGCAGGAGATAGAAATTGACCTGCAGATACTTTAAAAAACTGTGGAATTGATATTTATGACTCACAAATTTATAAAGAAGCATTTCAAATTTTAGATAATCAAATTAATGAATATATTAAATTAGGAAAACAAATTTTTAAAATCAAGAAATAATTTACAATTTTTAGCACTCTCACCAATAAAGTGCTAAAATAATTCTATATTTATAGGCCTTCGAAGTGGAGAATGTGTTGCTAAAAAGGATATAAATAGAGAGATATATGTGATTACATAGAGGAGGTAAAGTATGAAATTACCATATATAGCAATTAAAAAACAAGTTATCTTCCCGTATAGCACAGATTCAATTAAAGTTGGAAAAGCTAGGTCGGTAGAAGCTTTTGAATATGCAAAAAATAATAATCCAAAAGCAACTCGCTTAGTGATTGTTTTTCTTAATGAAAATGCTGATAATAGCAATAAAATCTCATTAAAAGATATTTATCAAAATGGTGTACTTGCAACAGTTACTAAAAGTTCAAAGAAAAATTCAATTTGAAATATTGAACTTAAAGCAAATGAACTTGTAAAGATTAAATCATTTAATAATGATGTTAGTTTTGAAGATGAACCTTTGTTAGTTGAATATGAACATGTTAAATTTAAAAATGATCTAAAAGCATTAGAATCATATCGTAATCAATTAAATGTTTTAGCAACAAAAGCTAAGTCAAGTAAAGCAATTCCTGAAGATCCAATGCAATATGTTCCTCAATCAACATCTGCAATTACATTTATTGAAAATCTAACAAATGCAGAATATGATGATGTTGAAAAACATGATGTTAATACTTGAAGAATTATTGAACAAATTCAAGGCGATTTAACATTAGCAGATAAATACAAACTAATTGACAATCTAGATATTGCTAAACGTTATGAAACTATTATTGAAAAACTTTCAACTAAAATTAATCTAAATAAAATTGAAAATGAAATCAATAACACAATGCGTGGTGATTTAGAAGAGCAACAACGCGACTTTTTGCTTCGTGAAAAAATGCGTCAAATTAAAAAGATGCTTAAAGAAGATGATAGTTCTAAAGAACTTGAAAAAATTCTTAAAGATTCAGAACGTGCAAAACAATTTCCTAAATATGTTTTAGACACAATTCAATCAGAACAAGCTAGAATGGCTTCGATGATGCCATCAAGCCCAGAAGCAAATACTGCTAAAACATATATCGATTTATTACTTGCTATGCCTTGGAGAAAGGTAAGCAAAGAAATTTTGGATATTGAAAATGTTCGTAAAGTTTTGGATAAGCATCATTATGGTTTGCAAAAACCTAAAGAAAGAATCTTAGAATTTATTTCAGTTTTAACACATACACAAGCAAAAGAACCTGAAAATACTTACCTTCCAATTAAAGATGATCCTGAAAATTTTATTGATACAAAATTGTTTATTAATAAATCTGGAACTGTAACTAATGAAGCAGTTAATAATATTCCTATATTAACTTTAATTGGTCCTCCAGGAGTTGGAAAAACTACTTTGGCTAAATCAATTGCCGAAGCTTTAAATCGTAAATTTATTAAAGTTTCATTAGGTGGTGTTAAAGATGAAGCTGAAATTAGAGGTCATAGAAGAACATATGTTGGAGCATTACCTGGAAAAATTATTACTGCAATTAAAAAAGCAGGTGTTTCAAATCCAGTTATTTTGCTAGACGAAATTGACAAAATGTCTGCTGATTTTAGGGGAGATCCTGTATCTGCAATGCTAGAAGTATTAGACCCTGAACAAAATACAAATTTTCAAGATCATTATCTAGATTTAGAATATGACCTTTCAAAAGTATTATTTATTGCAACAGCTAACTATTATGATTCAATTCCTGCACCTTTGATTGACCGTGTTGAGCTTTTGGAGCTTTCAACTTATACAACAATTGAAAAATTGCAAATTGCTAAAACACATTTAATGCCTAAAATTCTTTCACAAAATAAATTAACAGAAAAGCAATTTCAAATCAAAGATGATGTTATTGAATTTATCATTAGAAATTACACTCGTGAAAGTGGTGTTCGTGAACTAAAAAGATTATTAGATACAATTGCTAGAAAAATAGTTGTTAAAATCTTAGATAAAAAAGTTAAAGATGAATTTGTTGTAACCAAAGATATTGCTAAAGAATTTTTAGGGCCTATTAGATTTAAAGAAGATGAAAATGAAAACATCGCTCAAGTTGGTGTTGTCAATGGACTTGCATATACAAGTTATGGTGGTTCTACTTTAGCTATTGAAGTAACAACTTTCCCGGGTAAAGATGGTTTAAGATTAACAGGTTCTTTAAAAGACGTTATGAAAGAATCTGCCCAAATTGCTTTAGCATATGTACGCCATAATGCTAAAAAATTTGATATAGACTTTGACTTTGATAATAATTCAATTCATATTCACGTTCCTGAAGGTGCTGTTCCTAAAGATGGACCTTCTGCCGGTGTTACATTTACAACTTCTATAATTAGTGCATTGTCTCATAAACCAGTTCCCGCAAATATTGGTATGACTGGTGAAATCACTTTACGTGGAAAAGTATTACCGATTGGAGGTTTAAAAGAAAAATCATTAGCGGCTGCTCAATTTGGTATTAAGAAAATCTTTATTCCTTATGACAATGAACGCAATCTAATTGATGTTCCTGAAGAAGTTAAAAAAGAAGTTAAATTTATTCCTGTCAAATATTACGATGAAATTTATGAAGCTATTTTTAAGGGCAAGCCTTCAAAATAATTAAATTTTTAAGATCCGGATTTTGTCCGGATTTTTTTGCAAGGACGTAAAATTTTATGGTCATTATTACTTTGAAAAAAATGAACACAAAATTGTTATTTTGGGTTCAAATTTGCAATTTATCAATAATTTTTTAATGTTATAATGTAGTTATCTTTTTTAAAACAAAGTACATCAATGCTAATGCTGAGTTCAGTATCCGCTTGGTGTATTTTTTTATATACCAATTTTTTTCAAGTGGAAGTTGACTTTTACGCTAATGAAATAAAAACCACAGCTACTTGATCGCTGTGGCCAACCCACCATTTTCTAACAGTTCCTTATTAAATTATGTTGATAATTTTTAGCAAAAATTTAAGTAATTAATAAGTTACCTTATTAAGGTAAAACATTAATTATTTTGCAATAATCTCTTTTTTAATTACACCTATATAAGGCAATTGTCTTAATTTTTCTTCCCAATCAAAACCAAAGCCAACAACAAATTGATCTTTTTTAATTTCAAAACCAAATTTGTCTGGTTCAAATGAAACTTTTCGGTTTGATGGTTTATTTAGTAAGGTCAAAACTCTAAAACTTTTAGGGTTTCTTGATTTTAATAAATTAGATACTTTTTGCATAGTTTTCCCGGTATCAATTATATCTTCAACTACTAACACGTCTTTGTCAACAATATCATTAGCTAAATCTAAAATAATTTTAACAGATCCATCATTAGAAGTGCCACCACCATATGAACTTACTGTCATAAAATCAATAATAATATCAATATCAATGCTTTTAATAAGTTGTGCAAAAAAAGGAAAACTCCCTTTTAAAAGTCCAATAACAATTAAATTTTTACTATTCTTATATGTCTTGTTTACTCAAATGCTTAATTCTTTAATCTTTACTTCTAATTGTTCTTGGGTAAATAAAACATAATCAATAATATCTTTTTCTAACTCTAACATTGTTTTCCTATTTCATTGTTAATAATTTCAATTGCTTTATGCATTACTTCTTTTTCAGTTAAATTATTAGTATCAATTACATAATATTTAAGTCCAAATCTTCCAGCAATTTCTTTGAAAATCTTGAAATAGTTTGCATATAACTCTTCAAAATAGGCCTTGTTTTGTTCAAAATTATTTACTTCAGAATCGCGACCGCGTTCGAAAATTCTTTTCTTAAAAGTATCAAAAGATATGTCTAAATAAATAGCAAAATCAGGCAATTCAGTCTTTCTAATTAAATGTTGAAATAAAGCATCATAGCCTTGTAAATATTTCATTGATTTTTTTGACAAAATTAATTTCGCAAAAACATAATGTTCAATTGAAAACCTATCTAATAGAATTAAATCTTTTTTTGGATCTAATTTTTGTTTTTTGAATTCTTCAATAATCATTTCAAATTTTGCAGAATGGTTTTCTACAATGTATGATTGAAATCCAATTGTTAAATTTGGTTTATTTTCATATAACCATTTTAAAAATGTGTTAAATACTTCGTCATCTTCTTCAAACTCATGCAATAATAATGATTTATCATAATATTTATGCAATTTTTCGGTCAAGCTACTTTTGCCAGCAGCTATCATTCCACTTATTCCAACAACCATAGTTCTCCTCTTATTTTTGTATTCTTGTAAAATATAGTTTTTATTTTATATAAAAAAATTAATGTTTTTTACAAAAAAATATAAATTTTCATGCATATATTTTAATTTCAAATAAGATGCAAAAATTATTAAAAATGTTTAAAATGATAAATATGAAAACAAATAAAAAATTTATAATTTTACCAGCCCTTTTTTTGACTAGCTTTGCACCATTATTTGCAATGTCATGTGACAAAATGCAAAATGATAATAGTAAAAACATTATTAAAGAAGAAGTTGATTTTGTACCTTATGGGCAAGAATATTTAGTTAGACATAGTAGAATGTCTTTATATTATGTTGATCAAAAACTTTTGCCTTATGTAGAAATTTCTGAGATGATAAATACTTTAAATGGTTTTTTAAATGCAAATAGCATTTGAGCTTTTAAAAATATTTTTACTAATTCAAAATCTTACTATAATGGTTCACTTAAACTAAAAGTTAATTGGCTGCATAATACAATTACTGTAAAGAAATTAGATTTTTTTAATTTTACAAATGATACAAACAACACAAATTACTCACATTATCTAAAATATACCGGGATAAATTACATAGATTACGGCAAAGATGAAATCCAATTTAATTTAAATGACTATGGTTTTGATATTTTATACTACAAAGGTAAAGTTTTAATCCCTTTAGCTATTTTTAATGCTTTGTTTTGCGCTAATAATTACTATAGTCTTTATTATAATGGTAGCAAAGTAATAGGAACTGAATTTTGATTAAGCGACAAAATAAATAATATTGAGAGACTGAAAGATGGTGCTTATACTATTTATGAATCTGCTAAATGAATTACAGAAGAATATAGAAAACACAATTTAAATTATTTGAATTTTGTCTTTGATTATTTTTATGGTCTTAAAGATGCAAAAAATATCATCAAAACTAATGATTTTATTAGTCAAGAAATGAAAAATAGAATTCTTTCTTTAAATGTTGATGATAATAATGAAGGATATGCAAAATTCTTATTTGGTAAATTAGATGATTTACATACAAGTATGACGATGCTATCTTTCTTCAACCAAAAAAATAATAAACTTTCTATGTTAAATCCAAACTTTATAAAAAGTAATAAAAACACTAAATATAATAACTTGTTAACAAAATTAACTATGACTAGAAAAGTTTATCATAACATTGAAGAAGACTCAGATGATATTAGGTTTAAAGGCAATACTGCTATTATTACATTAAATAGTTTCAAAACGGGAACTAAAGAAGAAATTAATAGCTCTGATGGTTGAAAATATGATTCATATTTCTTTATGAAAAAAGCAATGAATGAAATTAAAAATCATGGTGAAATAAAAAATATTGTTTTAGATTTATCGACAAATGGTGGTGGTAATGTTTCTGCTATGAGAAGAGTTTTAGGGTTTTTAACAAATAACGAAATTCATACTTATACAAGAAATTCTTTATCTCATGAAATATATAAAATTTCAACAAAAACTGATACAAACGGTGATGGATTATATAATGAAAATGATGGTTATGGTGAATATAAATGATATGTTTTAACAAGTTTTAACACTTTTAGTGCAGCAAATGAATTTACTGCTGTTGCTAAAGATATGGGTATTGCTACAATTATTGGTGAAAAATCTGGTGGTGGAATGTGTAGCATAATGCCTATGGTTTTACCCGATGGAACAACAAGTGTTATAAGTTCGAATAATCAAGGTATTTTGTATAATCCAAAAACAAAAGAAGTTGCTGAAATTGAAGATGGTATTGAACCAAATTATGCTTATTTGCAAGATGATTTTTATGATGATAATAAATTAACAGCTTTCATTGATTCTCTTTAAAAAGTTATTTTTCATATAATAGTCTTTAGTATTTTCAAAGACAAAAAATAGCATTTTAAATGCCATTATTTTATTGTTTTAAAATTGATTTATCCGTTATAGCCTACAAATTTCTTAAATTCAATTCAAGCGGAAGTAGTTTTATCTTCATCATCACCTGCAATAATATCATTTTGTTTTCCTAATTTTTCAGGACTATCACCTGCTAATGCTAAATCCTCTATTTTATTAGTTTCTAACATTTTTTGTAAGGCAGTTGTATGTCTTATTGCAGAAGCTCATTTATCAAACTTTTCAAAATAAGGATCATCTTTATGATTGGTAGTTAATTCTTCGGATGAAATTTGATTAAATAAAGTAGTAATTTGTTCATTTTCATCTATAGAAATTTCATTTTGCTTTTTCAAAAATACATCGTAGTATGAAAGTTCTTTTTTACCATTAACTTCTTGTTCAAATCATTTCTCTAAATGTACAATTCCAGGATGTCCTTTATAAAAAATATTATGAGTCTTGCCATATTTATTAACCAAAGAAAGTAAATGATTTTTTTCAACATCAACAAATTCAGCACTGCTTCCTAAATAAATCAAACTCTTTTTACCATTTTTTGCTTTTTGGTCTTTAACTTTTTTAACTTCTTTTTTTCAATCTTGACCAGTTATTTTTGACCACCATTCCACTGAAAGTCTTTTGTTATTTTTGTCTCTAGCGGTAAATAATGCATTCTTAATTTCATAGCCTTTATCATATGAATAAGGTTTGATATTTAATCCTAATTTTTGAAAATATAAAACTTCGTCCAAATCATTATAAAATGCATGAAATTTTTCCATAATATTAGGCATTAAAATATAACTACAAGTAGATCAGGAATAAGTTATAGGCATTTTAGCTAGTTTATGAGTATCTTGATTAATGTAATATTTGACAGCTTTTTCGAAATCATTATGATAATTTTTTAGCATTGAGGATGCATCATTTAATGCAATCATATTAACATTATTTAATTCAGCAAGTTGATATCACACTTTATTTAACACATGGTAACTATTAACTCAAACATTAATTTTTTTGTTAGGGTATTTTTTAATACCTTCTTTTATTGCATTAGCAACATGATCTCAAACAGTACTTGAAAAAAATTTTCCTGGAATTGAAATTACATGTGAAGCTTTTTGCAAAGCATCGATTTCAGCTTTTTCTTCTTCTGTTTTTCCTTCATTTTTACGTTGATTTTGTAAAAAATCTTCAAAAGTGTCTTTTTGAATTATATTATGAAAGTCCATTCCATGAACTTCAGGTGAATAATAGTACATAACCTGCTTTTTGGCTAGCATCGCAAGCCTTATTGTTTCATAAAATGGTTGAACGCCAGGTGCATAAAACATATTAATATCTGCATCATCTAAAATGCTATCAATATTTTTTGTTTTATCTTCTGTTGGAAATGTGATATCTTTGGTTGAGTAATTTATAGCAGTTTCATTGTATTTTTTATCATTGCACGATAATGAAATTATTGTAATTGGTGATGTTGCAATAGTAATTGCTCCCGCTAGTAGAATAATCTTTGATTTTTTTAATTTCATAAATTTCCCCTTATTTTTAATCTATTTATTAATATTTTAGTAAATTTTAGGAAATAAAAAAGCCAAAAGGTGGCTTTCATATCTTAACGGTTGTAATATTCAACAATTAAAGCATCATTAATTTCTTTAGCAAATTCATTTCTTTCTGGAAGACGTGTGAATGTTGCAGTATTTTTTTCTCTTTTTAATCATGGAGAGATTGTCATAACTTCGGATGCAGCAACAACTTCTTTGTTATTTTCTAAAGAAGGTTTAAGTTCAATTTTTGCTCCTACAGGAATAATCATTGAAGGAATATCTGCTTTATGACCATTCACTAAAAAATGACCATGAGTTACAAATTGACGTGCTTGAGCTCTGGTTCTTGCAAAACCTGCTCTAAATACTAAATTGTCTAATCTCGATTCAATCATTTGAAGTAAGATAACACCAGTAACACCTTTTTTCTTAGATGCAGAAATAAATAAGTTTTTAAATTGTCTTTCATTTAAACCATACATATATCTGACTTTTTGTTTTTCATACAAGTGAAGTTGATAATCAGAAGGTTTAACTCTTTTAGCACCATGTTGACCAGGTGCAGTGGTTCTTTTTTTACCTTTTGAAAATTCTTTGTTATTTTCTAATAATGAAATGCCAAAACGTCTACTACGTTTGAACATTGATCCTAAATATCTTGACATATTTTACCTTTCATATGCAAAGACTTTTAATAGCTCTTTTTACTAGTTTTTATTCTAATGGTTTCGGCATCCAGCTAATCTTACTTCCAAATTTAAAGCAAAATAAAAAATTTATAAAATGCTATCACGCTGTGTCTATTGCGCTATACATTTTACACTATTTTGCAGAATTTATCTTATTAAGATACTATTTTTTTTCTTTTTCCGAGGCACATAAATCAAAAATATCAATTACATCATCTGTAGCACCAACAATTGTAATTAAATCATCTTTTTGCAAAGTAAATGTTCCTGCAGGTAAAAATGACCTTGTTCCTCTTTTAACAATAACAATTAGCACTTCGTGTTGTTCTCTAAAGCGTAAATCTTTAATCATTTTGCCAATTAATGCAGGATTTTTAATATAAGTAGAACCTGTTACATAGCCATCTTGAAGCTCAACAACCATTTGCGAATATAAAGTAAAACTTGGATTTGCAACCAATAAAGCAGCTCTTTGTCCAGCTTCTTCTTCGGGGCTAATAATAATATTAACTCCAATTTGTTTTAAAACATTAGCATGACGTTTTGAATTTGCTCTTGCAATAATTTTTTTAGCACCAACTTCTGATAGTGCGGCAGTAATTTCAATATTATCAGATGTTGCAACAATAACAACATCAAAATCAACTACATTAATAGCTTCTAAAGTTTTACGTTCTGCAGCATCTGCAACATAAATTGCATTAACTTCGTCTTTAAATGGAATTAAATGTTTTTCATCCTTATCAATTAAAACTAATTTAATTTTATTTTTCTTATCTTTTAAAAGTTGGTCTGCAATAGCAGAACCAAATCTACCTAATCCAATAATACAAATTTCACGACTTTTTTTTGTTGCCATTTTTACCTTCTTAACAAAATAATTGTATCTATATTTTACCACAACCTTATTTTGTAAATTGTATGCTTAAAAATAAATTTGGTGGTATTAAAAACATTAATTTATCCAAAAAATGTCTTAGATTCACATAACACTTATATATATCTTTATATATAAAATCATAAATTTTTACTTTTTTAAGAAAATAGTATAATTATGACCTATGAAAAGAGATAGCAAAATGAAAAAGAATAATTGATTTTTGATGTTCTTTCGCAGAATGGGAATTATTAAATATATCTTTTTGGTGTATATCTTAATTACCATCATAATTTCGCTTTTTTTGTTTTGACCTATCACTCACAACAAAACATTTTTAAAAGATAATAGTATCAGCATCAAATATTCTGATGCATTTTTCTTAGCAGCCTCCGCGTTTAGCAATACAGGCTTATCTTCAATTCCGGGTGGACTTTTGGGGTTTAATCAATTTGGGCAATTTCTAATTGCATTGTCTATTATGGTTGGAGGGTTAGGAATTTTTACTCTAAAAGTTTATATTTTACAAAACATATTTGGCATTAAATTAACTGTTTTTAATGGACAACTTTCACAAATGGAACGTGGTGGAAATACAATTGGTGAAACTAAAAAAATTATTAAAGTTTCAATTACAACAATGCTAATTACTTTATTTGTTTTATCAGTTGTTTTCACAATCATTTTTTACACATCACCTTATGGCAAATTTGATACAACTAAGTTTAACCAAAACCGTGTTGTTGACAATATAACTATGTTTAATCCTTATGAAGTTACATCTCAAAATCCAAAAGGCGATTTTACAAAATCAATTAGATATGGAATTTTCCATGCAATATCATCTTTAAATAATGCTGGATTAGATATTATTGGACGTAAAAGCTTAGCACCTTATAGTGAAGAATATGCCTTACAAATTTTTACATTAATTGCAATTTTTATTGGTGGAGTTGGCTATCCTGTGATCTATGACTTTTATGCAAAAATTAAAAGCTTTAGAAAAAATGAAAATGCACATTGTTTATCGCTATTCACAAAATTAACATTAGTAACTTATTTAATTGTTTCATGTGTTGGTTTATTGTTAACATTTATTTTTGAATGTAGCACAAAAAATAAAACAAGGTTTTGAAACCAAAGTGAATATGGAGGAAATTGAGAAAAAACATTTGCAACTTTCTTTCAAACAATGTCAACAAGATCAGCCGGCTTTAGTACCATAGATTATTATCATTTTACAAATCAAAGTATTGTTGTTCACTCAATTTTAATGTTTATAGGATTTTCACCTGCATCAACTGCTGGCGGTATTAGAAACCTAACATTGTCGATATTATTCTTAAGTATGATTTCTACTTTATTAGGTCGTAGATCTGTTAATGTTTTCAAAAGACAAATTGGAAAAGAAACACTTATTAAAGCAATTAACATCTTTACAATTGGTATTATCTTAATTTTGATCGGTACATTAGTAGTTTATTCATCTTATACTCCAACACATTTAGGTCAAAAAGAATTTACGATGGTTCATGCATTATTTGAAATCTGTTCAGCATTTGGAAGCTCGGGGCTTTCGGTAGGTGTAACACCAAATGTAAATATATTAGGAAAAATATTTTTAATAACATATATGATTATTGGACAACTTGGAATTCAACAAACTATTTTGATTTGGGCAAAAAACAGAACAAACGTGGAACATTATCATTACATTTATGAAGATGTTGCACTTGGATAAAATAGGAAAGATTATGGAAACAAAAAAGAAATATAAAAAAATAGTTGCTCCATTAATAGGGACAATTGTCACACTAGGTACTGGTGTTGCTAGTTTAATTTCATCGTCATGTGACAATAGTCAAAACAAACCTGATAAACCTTTGCAAAAAGACTATCAAGAAGCTATTAAAGGACCTATAAATTATGTTGCTTTAGGTGATCAATATGCAAGTTTGTATAATGACGTCGATGGTGGATGATATGACTATCAGAAAAATAAAATTTATGGATTATCATATGCATCTTATTTAGCAAACTTTATTAATATGATGTCAAACAAAACTACACGTTTAGATTCATATTATAATTTTGGTTTAACAAATACCACATTAAGTGATTGACTTCATCTGCTAAATCCTTCAAAATATCAAGCATCAAATGAAACTTTACGTCATTTTGAATTTAATAAAACTAACGAAAAAGATATCTCGATTGAAAATCAAAATAAAAATTCATTGTTATTTAATAACTTTAATCCATCTAAAAATGGTTATGATTTTTTATTAAACAAAATTAAAAATGCAAATTTAATTACTTTATCTTTATCATTTAATGATTTTTTAAACGAGAGTGAATGTTTTGATTTAATGTGAAAAACTCTTTCGGCTGAGTTTGTTGGTCAAAATACTGAAAAGGTTTTAGCAGATTTAGTAGCTAAAGTTGAATCCAGAGTTGAACAAATTAAACAAAAATATAACAATTTACTTGTTGAAATTAGAAAACTAAATCCGAAAGCTAATATTAATTTAGTTGGATATGCTTCTCCATTTTTAAAACTTGCAAAATTACTCGAAAATAAATTTAGTAACACATACATTAGCAATATCAATTCAAAAATCAATGACACAATTGAGTCTATTGCTAAAACACATAAAATTAATTTTGTAAATTTTGACAATGTAAATGGAATTAATAAAGATATTAAAAATTATTCGCCATCGTTTTTAGGCCAAAGTCCAAATCACAATGCGTTTAAAAAACTGGCGCAAGATATTTTTGCGAAATTTAGTTTAACACAAGGTGAATATCAAAAATTAATTAAAAATAATTTCAAATACAGCCCTGAAAAAGATGATAAAAATTTAACCTATCATAAGGCTATTGAATTTAATGAAAATGGTGCTAAAATCAAAAATAATTTGTTTGGCTTACTTGCTGATAACATCGAAACTTATAAAAAAGAATATGAATTCGAACATAGCTTTGAAAATGAACAAATTATTAGCAAATTGAACAAAATAAAATACAATCAAAACATTTTAACAACTTACAAAGCATATTTTAATGATGGTAAACGCTTTAGTAATGATGAATTAATTGACATTATTGAAAATATTGCACAATTTTTAGGTATTAGTAAAGACAGCTTTTTGAATACTTTCGACTATTTAAAAAATTCAATTAGTAATTCTAGTCAAAAGAAAATTGTTATTGATTTTGTCAATGCATTGTTAAATAATGAAACATTAAATAAAACATTTAATAACATTAACAAAGATGTTGATGTTCTTTTTGCTACTAACAATGACAAAAACATTAATTTAAAAAATGTTGTTAATACAATTTTTAAAACACTTTTAAGCAAAGAAAGTTTTTATAAACAAGTTAGTTCTTTTGCATCTTCAGATTTTGTAAAAAATGAAGAAAACAAGAAATGATTGATTGATTTATTAGACACTGCTGCCATCGATTTAATTGATAGCAAATACGTTATCAAAGGCCTATTTAATAAAGAAATTGCAGTTAAAATTGAACGATTCTTTAAAGATGAAAGTTTTAAAACTGCAGCAAAAGCATTTGCTAAAAAAATAATAACTTTAATTTTCGATAAGCCTAACATTGCAAAACAAACAAAGAGTTTTGAAGATCTAATTAGCACATTATTAATAGAATCTAAGGATGAACTTAACGTTTTGATTGATGAAATTGCTAAACAACTTAAAGCAAATCCTAATATTTTAGATGAAATAACTAATAACGTTGTTGAAAGATTTAACAAAAAATTTCATTTTGATGCAAATGACAAAGAAAATATCAAATATATGTTTAGTAATTTACTTTCTAGCTTTAATGAAGTTAAAAACAAAGATAAATTTGCAATGTTAATTTTAAATGCATTGTTTAAATCAGAAAAAACTAATGAAAATTATGTTGATGATGTTTTTGAAAGAGTAATTTATGGCCTTTTAAATCCAGCATCATTAAACTCAGTGGGAAATAAAAATCATGAACTACTTTTTGAAATTCTAGGTTTTATTCCAACAAATATCGATAACAAAGAAAAATATGTAAGTGGAATAAAGACATTTGTATTTTCATACTTGAAATCTAATATCAAGGCTGCAAATTTTACATTTGAAGAATTTAGAAAGAATTTATTAAAGCTTACTCAAAATCTATTAGCAAATAATGATAATGCTGTTAATAGTCAAACCAAAGAAATTATTCTTGATGCAATTAATAAGATGCTAGATAATTTCTTAGAATATAAGAGTCTATTTTATGATGTAATTAAGAATTTATCAGGTTTTTTAGTATTTCAAAAAATTACAAACTATTTAGACAAAAATAATCTATCATCACTTGTTTTAGCTGAAAATCCTCAATATAAAAATATTGAAGAATTTACTGAAGCAATGTTTAAGAATAGCTATGACATTTTAAATAATGAAATTTTTGCAAATAGTTTAAAACAAATGTTTAAACACATTATAAATAATAGTGAAAATTATAAATTTGATAATATTGCTCAATTTGTAAATAAAATTTTGGCTAATGGTAATGAAAATAATTTAAAAAATGTAATTAGTAGTATTTTCCAAAAAACCTCTCAAAATGTAGAGCTTACTAACCAACTCGCTTCTATTTTTAAAGTTTGACTAAAAAAAGAAACTAACACTACATTAACAAATGAAGAACTAAACAAGATCAAAAATTATGTTGCAGAGTTAATTTTAAATGTTCCTAATTCAGAATTATTTACCAAATTATTTGAAAATGTTGTAAAAAAGGCTAAAGAATTAGATTCTAAGACACAATATGATTTTAAAGATATGTCAGATGCATTTAAAGACATATTTTCTGATAATTTCTTATTAAATAATAATCCTCAAATTATTCAACAAGCTATTGATCTTATTTTTGCAAAGCCATATTTAAAAAAATCTATTTGAGAAACACAAGATGTTCTAAAAGTTTTTGCTACTTTATTATGTAAAGAGTCTTTCATTAATTACATATTCGACAAAGTTGATGTTAAAAAAAGAATTTTTGATTATATAGATAAATTAGATATTGCGTCGTTAAATTTAAGTTCAACCACATCTGAAGAACTTAAATCACTAATTGATGATTTCAAAACTTTTGTTAGTGACAGTTGAGATACAAATTTTGCACAAAAAATTAAATCATTAATTACAAAAAGCTTTTCTGATGAAGTAATTAATAAAACTAAATCATTAGAAGACTTTGCAATCAATGTTATTCAAAATACTAAAAATATCATTTTAGAAATGATTAACTCAATTTTTGATAATTTCTTATTAGATACTAAAAATGAAAAACAATTACAAAAATTCAGTAAATTGATTGTAGATATTGCACAAGAAAAAATACCTAATTTTGCAATCTTAGAAGAAGATAAAAATGCAATTACAAATCTAATTTCTAAATTAATCAAACAAGTAAGAAATCACAAAGTTTTTGAAAATGTTATCGATGAATTTGTAAAGAATATTTGTGATAGCATTAAGCAAAATGGTTTTGATTTTTCAAAAATTAATTTATCAAAACTATTTTCGCCTTCAATCTTAATGAGTTTAATCAGTTTTGAAAACTTAAACAAGATTTTAGAAGATGAAATTACATCATCTGAAATTTTGTCCTTAGCAAGAACATTATTAAGAAATTTAAATGGCATTATAACACTTGCTATTCCTAAAAATGCAGAGAATAAAGCTACAAAAAACAATGAATCTCCTAATTATTCAAAAGAAATATATTCTTTAATTCGTGTCATTTTTGGTAAATTAGTTAATGATGATAAGAAATTATTAATTAATGAACTTATTGAAGCAATTAAAAAATTGCAAGATTCACCCTTAACTAAATTAATCGACGATTATTTGACAGGCATTCTTAACAAATTCGATAAAAATCTATTAGATGAAGTTTTAATAAAATCAAATACAAAATCAATTGAAGAATTTACTTCTTCCTTAAGAAAAGATATTTGAGACAATATATTTAAAGACGAAAATATTTCTCTAATTAAGTCTATTTTTGAAAATATATTCGTTGAAAACTTTAGTTTATACAATGTTAATAATTTAGGTGAATTTCTAACCAAAGTTATTAAATTGTCAAAAACTAATAAAATTTATGACTTGCTAAACAAAATTTTAAAAGGTACTTTTGAAAATGAAAATTTTGTTGTAAAAATTTCACATTTCGCTTTAGCTTACATTAAACAAACTACCAAAATTGAATTAAGCAATGATGAATATAACAAATTATTTGATTATCTTAAAAATGTGATCTTACATAGTACTAATAGTTCGCTTATAAATAATTTATTTACTAAGATATTAAATGAATTTGATACTTTGCCTACAAACATTACTTTAGATAAAATTGGAAGTAAAACTATAGAAACCATTCTAAAACATATTTCAAGCAAAGATGGATTAAATGAAATTTTAGATATTTTGCTTGTTAAAAATAATGTTCAAAATTCATATACTATTGAACAATTTACAAACATATTAAAAATATTGTTTGATAAACCAAACTTTGTTGATTATATTTTGCAAAAAGCTAATGTTAAAAATTTAATTGTAAATAGTATTGCAAATATAAACTTAGATCCATTAAGATTCGGCAAAAATTGTGTTGATATAATGAAAGAAATTACTAATAAATTTGGAAATTATATTGACTCAATTTATGATGCTAAAATTGTTCCATTATTTAAGCAAATAGTTACTAATTTGTTATCCGAAACTACAACTAAAAATGTTCAAACACTAACAGGTTGAATTGCAAATGCAATCGAAAATTCACAAAACAATGTTGCATCAACATTAGATAGTTTATTAACCGATTTTATTAATAATTCATCAGATTCTGAATTTGTTAAGCAAAAAATAGCTTCTTTCTTAATTGAATTAACTGATCATGACTTAATAAATGTAGAGTGACCCGAAAATGGTAAGCAATTATTAACTTCTGCAATTGCTAAATTAATAACTGCAATTCCAAAATTGAACATTTTCAAGTCAATAATGTCAAGTTCATTTAAAAATATTGCTAAAAATATAAGAGAGAATTCATTTGACATTAATAAATGAGATATTAGTACATTAATAAATATTCCTTCATTGTTAAATGGTTTGAACTTAGATGAATTAAATGGATTCATTAATAAGCTAACTAGCAAAGAAATCAGTAGCATTATGTTAATGCTATTAAATAACATTGAGAGTTTCTCGAATTTATTAAAATCATCTCCACAACAAAAAAATATTATTTCATGAGAAGGTAAGATTTCTCTAGATCTAGACAAATTATTTACAGTTTTAAAATCATGATTTAGTATTTTGAATAATGAAGATAAAGTTTTAGTTAAAGCTGCTTTACCTAAACTATATCATTGATTTAGAAATGAATCTAAGATGAAAGCACTTGTTAGTGAAAATCTTGAATTTATTAAAACAAAATTATTAGAAACCAATCCAAAAGCGACTGATTTTGCAAATCTTGTATTCAATAAAGTTATTTCAACAATTTTTGATTTAGACTCGACTGAAAAATTCTTTAATGCCTTACTAACATCATTAATTTCACTTGATGAAGTCACTTTTAATTCACTAAATAACTTTAACGGTCTATTTAAATACTTAATTGAAACTAATAAAGTTCAAATTAAAGAGTTTGTTAAAGATTTTATTAAATCTATTATTAGCGATAGCAATTTCTTAGACAAGACTTTGCAATTTACATTTGATGAAATTAACAAAAAATTCAATATTACTACTACTTCTGCTAATATTAACAACATAATTTCATTATTAAAAAGGGTAATTTTAAAGGTCAATAATTTAAACTTAGTTTCACAAATAACTAATGATTTAATTGACTTGATTGCTGACCTTAAATTATTTGATGATTCAAACCACATTAATGGTGAAAAAATTAAATCAGCATTTGTTGAAAAACTTAAAAAAGTTGATTATGCTAAATACTTAAGCACACAAAATATGTCAGAATTAATTGAAACTATTTTAGATAAAAACTTACCTATTGCTACATTAAAAGGTGAACTATTATCTGTATATTACTATATTGTTAATAATTTATCTAAATTTAATACTAAGACAAAACCAGCATCAATAGCAGAAAATGAAATTACATCTGAACAAGTTGAATGGTTAAAAACAGTAGAAAAATTAATTTTTAACTTATTGTCTGCTGCCAATGGTGCTATTAAACCAAATAATATTAACGCCAAAGAAGCTTTAATTGAATTTCTATTCGAAGTTGCTAAAGACCAAGTTTCTAAAATTGATTTCGATTCTCTAAAACTTGAACTTGTTTCAAATGAAAAATTAAAATGAATTGTTTCAAAAATTATCAAATATGATGAAATTAAAAACTTAATTAGAGCAATTGTCGAAGATTACCTATCTGGTCCGAAAATTACAAATGTTAATAATTTAGGAAGCTTAATAAGTGAAATTATTAAACGTATTCAAAATAATTTGCAATCTAATATTACAAGTGTGATTACAAAGTTTGCAAAAGACGATGAAGTTTTAACCGAAGTTATAGAGCAAGTTATTAACTTATTGTCGCTAGAAAATGTTACAACTGAAGATAGAACTTTCTTAAAAGATTTAGCTTCTAAATTTATTCTTGAATTATTGAACACCGAATTGTATACAAGAAAAACTTTGAAAAGAACAATTACACAATTTTCAAATTATGCAAAACAATTTGACATTTCAAATCCTAAGAAATTCATTATTGATGCAATTAATAAAATAACATCCGCTTTCGGAGGAGGAGATGCTGCTATTTTAGCCAACTACATTGGTGAAAATAAGATTATCAATGGTCCTACATTAGTAAAATTAATCAATCTAGTGTTTGGAAAGGCAAAACATCCAACTTCACTCATTTATAATATGCTAAGAAATATTAACTATAGTGCTAATGTAAATGAAAGAACTAATATGACCACATTAAATAATATGGTTAATTTAGATATGCTAAATCCTAAGAAAAAAGGCGACCCAAATGATCCAGATAACATCACCGTTACAATCGATCCATTAACAACATTAGACAACATTTTTAAATTGTTAGGTAGTGAAGTTAATAAAGAGGCAAATAATGTAGCTAACTACAATAGCAAATATGTTGTTAGATCAAAACAACCGGCATATCAAGCAACTTATAGACTTTTAACAACTATGAATTTAGCTGTTTTTGAAATGTTTGGACGTGAAACTTTAAACGCTAAACGTGATAATAATGGCAAATTGAATTTATATTCTGGTGTCCGTTCAATTTTATGGGAATTGCAAGAAGGAACAAACTTGAAATGAATTCCAATTATTGCCGGCAAATTCTCAGGAATGCAAAGATATTTTGGAAATGCTAATATTCGCCGTGAATTTTCAAATTACATAATTAGTAAAGGATTTATCGGTGGGTATAAATACTATGATGAATCAAATTATGGGCCTGATTCAATTATGTATCTAACTGTAACTAGTGGCTATAATGAAAAAGA
Source organism: Metamycoplasma salivarium (assembly GCF_900660445.2). Taxonomy (GTDB): domain Bacteria; phylum Bacillota_I; class Bacilli_A; order Mycoplasmatales; family Metamycoplasmataceae; genus Metamycoplasma; species Metamycoplasma salivarium. Next base: position 80,943 of record NZ_LR214938.2, on the reverse strand, counting down.
AAAAGGTTTGTTAAAACCATTTAAATTTAAAGTAAAAGAAAATGGTAATATTAATGAAGTTTCTAAGAAAGAATATATTTTAATGACAATCAAAGCCGGTGGATTTGGTCATTTTATGAAGCTTAATAATGCTAAATCAATTAGTAAGTGAAGTGGGCTAAATAAAAACACCGAATGAGAATAAATTATTTGTTATAATTAATACGCCGTGAGAACGATAACCTTGTAATCTGGTCAGGATAGAAATATAGCAGCCATCTCAAGAAGTATTGTGTCTTGCGGTTTTTATTTTTCTTAATTAAATAAAAATGCTAATGTAGAATACATTAGCATTTTTCCATTTTCATGATATGGCAGGGGTAGCAAGACTCGAACTCACAACACACGGGGTTGAAGCCCGTTGTTCTACCATTGAACTATACCCCTATTAAAAAAGTACAAATTAATTGTACAATATTTTTTAGTTTTTCTTTTTGTTTATTATGTTAATAATATCTTTAACTGTTTTAATTGATAAAAGTTCTTCATCGCTAATAGAAATTTGCATATTTTTTTCTAATGTAACAACAAGCTGCAATAAATCCAAACTATCAATATTTAAGTCTTTAATATTGGAATCATCTGAAATTTCTTTATTAGAGAATTTTCTTAATTCTTTTAATATAACATCTCTTACATTCATAGACTTTATTATATAGTATTTGTCGAAATTTTATATGTTCTATAGGCTTTTTTGGTTGTGTTATACCAAATAAAATGGATTGTTACATTTTGATCGTTTTCTCTTTTGATAACGTACTTAATTGCACCGTCATTAATAGTCATTCTTCCAATAATATTCTTAATAATATAGCTTATCATATCATCATCAATTCAAGGTTGCCCATCTTTAAAATTTAACTTATCATAATAGTCCCTTGTTTCAATAATTGGAAATATATCATCGCTATTAATAATTTGTAATTTTTTATCTTCATTAATTTCATTCGGATTTTTATTGTCTATGTTGGGAACTTCTGGCTTGTTTATGTCATTATTTTGCTTATTATTTGGATTCTCATTATTATTTATTTTTTGTGAATTTTTCTTACTAATTACTGCTCATGCTGTGACGCTTGCCAATGTTATTAATCCAATTCCCGTTAAAGAACTATATAAAATAATTTTTTTCTTTTTATCTCTTTTCATTACATTTCTCCTATTCTTTTAATGTCAAGTAAGTTATTTGCTTTTTCAACAATTGCTTTAATATTTTTTTGTTTGATTAACGATCATTCCATATCAAGTTTTTTGAAATTATCATTTTCAATTACATTTAGTTTGATATATCCATTTTCATAGTTAAAAAATGCTTTTGGAATAGTTTGATTGTAATTTAATTCAATATTTTTAATGCCTTCTCCAAAATTAAAAATACATTTATGACTGAAATTACCAGCAAAATTTAAAGGCAAGATATATCCTTGTTTTGCATTTTCATAGTTGGGATCAATAATAGTTTTTTGCAATGTTTTATTATAATGACTATATGATTTAATTACAACATTATCTATTTTGTTATTTCCTTCTAATTGCAATAATAATTTTCCATTTGACCCACTAATGCTTTTAGATTCTATTTGAAATCCATTAAAATCAGTTTGATCAAAATTTTCAATGTATGCACTGCTTTTTTCTCACTTTTTATACATTTGTATTTTGTAAAGTTTATCAATATATTTTGCATGCTCAAATTTAGTAGGAATAAAATTTACATGCAAAAATTGCATATCACTATTAGCAAAAAGTGATTCTTTAAAATCAATGCTATTAAAAAATTTATAATGTGCTAGAGTAAAGAATTTAAAATATGCATTTTCTGAGGTGATTCTAATTTGTTGTTGTATTTGTGCATATTGAAATTTGTAATTTATAGTGTATAAATGTCTTAAGGGCCCTTTGTTACTTTCTTGGTTAAAAATGTCAATACAAATATTTCTTAATTTGTCAAAAGTAAATTGTTTTCAATCATTTTGAAGCTCCAAAATTGCTTGATAATAGTAAAGACCATCACGTTTCTTAACTAAATTAAACTTAAATTCTTTATTTGCGATTGTTGATTTAATTATTTGTTTGTTAATTCTTCAATCTAAATTTCTATAGGCGAATTCTAATGCAACTTTGTTAGATTGAATTAATCGTCTAATTTTTAAATCAAAATACTCATTATCATTTTGATATGTGTTGTCATGAACAATTCGATCAATTTCGCAATTTAATTTTTCAGCATATGTATTTTGGTTTATTTGTTGATTATTTTGAACATATTGATATATTTCTTGGCTAATTAACATTAACAAACCTTATAAATTGATTAACTAACAAATTTAATTTCTTGTAATATGTTCCCTTTGATCAATGTTCTAAATATCATTCAGATTCTTTATCACCAACAATAAATTCTTCTAAAAAGATTTTTGACGAATCCTTGTCTAGTGATGAAACAAATATTTCCAATAATGATTTCTTATTGAACTTATTTTTATGATTTTTAATTTCTAATTTAGCAAAACGGCAAAAATCATTGATAAATTTTCTTTTTTGATACAAAGATAAAATTTCAATGTCATTTTCATTTTTAAATACATTGTTTTTCTCCATTTTTTCTCCTTTATTGTGCTTATGCATCTTAATTACATGCAAAATTTGAAGAATTTGATAAAAATTGAAACAACAAAATTTGCATATTTATAAAATAAATATAATTTATAATTAGTTCCATAAATATGGAAAAAATTCGTATACAAAAACTGCTAAGTGCATTAGGAATAGATTCAAGAAGGCATGTTGAAGAAGCTATTAAAAATAATGAAGTTTATGTTGATGATAAACTTGCAATTTTAGGTCAACTTGTTGATGAAAATAGCAAAATTATTTATAAGAATAAGTTAATAAATCAAAAAAACATTACAACTAAAAAATATATTTTGTTTAATAAACCTAAAAATTTAATTTGTACAAATAATGATCCTCAAAAACGTAAAACTATTTTTGATTATTTAGGTTTAAAAGAATATACATACTCAATTGGTCGATTAGATTTTAATACAACTGGAATCATCATAGTAACAAACGATGGCGAGTTCGCCAATTTAATGGCACACCCTTCTTCAAATATTTTAAGAGAATATATAGTTAAATTAGAAAAGCCATTGTCAGATGAAGATATCAAATTTTTAAATAGTGATAATGCGATTTTAGAAGGCAAAAAAAGTAAACAAAAAGTTACAAAACTTAATAATTTAATATATTCAGTAATTTTATATGAAGGTCGAAATCACCACGTTAAAAATTTGTTTGCTTTAGTCAATAATTATGTTATTAATTTACATCGTAAAAGATATGGCGAATTTAGCGATGAAAATTTGCCTATTGGTAAGTGGAAAGAAATCAACATAAACAAAATAAATGCTATAAAAGATAAATTGAAGGGGGAATAATACATGCAAAAATTTGAAAAAGGTGATGAAATTGCAATTGTTAGTTTATCTTCAGGAATTTTAGGAGAAATTTCTAAAGAGCAATTAAATTTTGGAATTAATGCAATGAAAAATTTAGGTTTTAACCCTATATTTATGCCTAATAGTTTGAAAGGCATTGAATTTATTAAAAATAATCCAGAAGCTAGGGCTAATGATTTAAAAGAATCGTTTTATAATCCAAATATTAAAGGCATATTATGTGCCATTGGTGGGTTTGATACTTACAAAATCTTGCCATACTTATTTGAAGATAAAAAATTTTTAGAATTTGCAAAGAAAAATCCAAAATTCTTTTTAGGCTATTCTGATACAACTATTAATCATATGTTTTTTCACAAAATTGGTGTAGATACTTATTATGGTATGAATTTTATTGTTGATTTTTGTGAACAAGAAAACCAAATTTTACCTTTCACAAAGCAAAATATTGAAAATTTGTCTAATGAAACTAACACTTTAAAAATTGCACATAGCAACATATGATATGAAGATCGTAAAGACTATTCCGCTAAACAAAATTATGTTAAAAGAATCTCTCATAAAGACATAAAAGGCTTTGAATTTTTAAGAGGGAAAGGAATTTATAAAGGTAAATTATTAGGCGGATGTTTAGAAAGTTTATATTCAATTATTTGCAAAGAAGTTCAAGATGAAAAGCAAAGAGAAATATTTGAAAAATATGACATTTTTCCAACAGAGTTAGATTGAAAAAACAAAATTCTATTTATAGAAACTGCTGAAACTAAATCGAATCCAAATTTGTATAGAAAAATGATTCAATCTTTAAAAGAAAAACATGTTTTCAACAATATTAAAGCTATTATTGTTGGAAAGCCTATTGATGAAATATATTATGATGAATATAAGCAAATTTTGCTAGATGAAACAAAAGAATTTAATTTACCAATAGTTTATAACTTAAACTTTGGGCACGCACTCCCTCATATAATTTTGCCATATAATAAAGAGTTAGAAATTAACTTTGATACTAAAGAGTTAGTTTTAACAAATGGTCTTTTTGGATAAAAAAAACATAGCAAATTGCTATGTTAAGATTTCTTCGATGACTTAATTTTATTGTTGAGTGATTGAAGAATTTTTTTCAATGCTTTTTCGATGTTTGAAGAGCTAAAATCAATATGATTTTTTATTGCTAATATATCTGAAAGAGTGTCTGATGCAATATTATATTTAGCATATTTTGTTCAAGAAAAACTATGTGTATTTTCAATTGAAATTGCAAGTTGTTTTTTATATTCCAAATCATTTAGTTTGTTTAAATTGGAAGCAAAAACTAAAGATAAACTTAGTTTTTTAGCTAATGGATAACAAAGCTCTAAGTCTTTTCCAGATGTTAAAATAGTTATTGGGTTTTTTCCACGTAAAACATAATATGCCTCTTTATCATTTTTAGAAAGTTGTTTAGAAAATGAATCATTTTTGGTATCATCAGGCATAAAAATAACAGGAGTTTTCAAATTAGCATTAAACACATTACTAAATAATGCTTTAGTTTCGCTTTGATTATATGGATTTAAAACTAAAATATTTGGAATTGTTCTAAGCATTGAAATATTAAAAATATTATTTGAATTTTCTAAATTATTATTTCTTGATGCTAAATAAATAACTGGCAAATGCATATCATTTGCATAAGTAATAGCATGCTTGCTAAAATCAATATAATCAATAATTGTTGATACTATAGGTCTAAAATTTGAATGTAATGCAATTCCATTTGCAACATCACCAATACAATAATGTCTTTGACCAAATAATAATGTTCTTCCACTTCTATTATTTGAAGCAAAAACACTTCCATCAACATTTATGTTGACTAGGTTAGTTAAATTAGCTGAACAGAAAACTAAATTTTCATATTTATCTGAAATACTATTTATGATTTGACTATAAAGTTCAGAGTCCTTTTTAATGTTAATGTCTTCTAAATCGTTTAAATTTATTTTGATGTTTTGATTAATAAAACGCTCCAATTTATTTGACAAATTGAAAGCTTGATAAATTTTTGTGTTTCTTTTTTCAATACATTTAACAAAATTATCAGTAGCTTCAGGATAAATTGCAAAATTATCAGTTTTCTTAAATTTTGAAACGTCTTTTAAATCAGAAATTTCTTCAAATGAAATCATGTGGCTATATGACTGAATGCTATTTTCAAATGGTGTATTTTTTGCAACGGTTGTATTTATTTGAATAATTGTTGGTTTAATTGAATGTTTTGCTTTTGCAATAGCTTTGCTAATCTTTCTGAAATTGCTTGAGGTCTTAATGTAATTAAATCCCATTGCAGCAAATTTTTTAGCTTCATTATCTTTATTTACAGAATTTACAAAACTATCACGCATAACTTCATATGCATTGTATAAAACAACTAATTTATTTAATTTCAATGTTCCTGCAAGCGATAAAGCTTCTAAAGCGTTCCCAGATTGAAGTTCAGCATTATTACACAAAACATAAGTCATATGGTTAATTTCATTAAATTTTTTTGCTAAAATTGCTTGCGAAATTGCAATACCAACTGCATTTGCAACTCCAGAAATTGAGGGATTAATTGTTGCTTCGATTAATTTTGTTAGATCATATTGAGGAAAAATAGGAAGACCATTTGATTTAGCATATCTTTCTAAATCTTCTTGTTGCAATACACCTAACATTCTTAATATTGAGTAATAAGCAACAGTCGCATCTAAATCAGATAAAATAAAACGATCACGATTAATTCATCTAGGATCATGCAAATTAAATACCAAATGATCTTTGAATAAAGCATACAAAATAGGAGCTGCGCTCATTGCAACACTAAAATTACCTTTTTGTATGCTCTCAACCATTGCACAAGAATTTATTTTAATTTGATCAACACAAACTGCGTCAAATTGTTTACTTTTCTTCGACATATTATTCTCCAAAAACTAAATTAATGTTTGTGGGTTTAGTATTAATTAATGAGAAAACCTTTTGTTCAATTTCAAAAATCAACATTTTTGTATCGTGAGTAAAATGTCAATCTGATTCCCGACTAAATTTGCAATTAATAAAAATGCTTAAATTACTTTTTGCTTCATTGATCTTAATTTGGATAGGTTTAAGTAAAACCAAAAATTTAATTTTAGATAATGTGTTTTTAATTTCGGTTTCCAAAACATCTTGTTCAACAATATAATATAAATTTTGTTTAGTATTTACTTTAATAAAATTAGTATTATTTTCTAACATTTTTATGCTCTTCCTACATATTTGCCAGTTTCAGTCGAAACTAAAACAACTTCACCTTCCTTAATAAATAAAGGAGTTTCAACTTCAAAACCAGTTTCTAATGTAACTTTCTTTTGTGCAGTTTGAGCAGTATTTCCTCTAACTGCTTCAGGAGCAGATACAACTTTTAATGCAACATTTGCTGCAAGCTCAATGTCTAAAATTTCTTGGTCAAATTTTCTAACTAAAACTTTATCTCCTTCTTTTAGAAAGTTTCTTTCTCATTCAACTTTAGCATTAGGAATTTCAATTTGTTCAAAAGTTTCTTGATCCATTAGTACAATTCCTTCACCAGAATTGTATAAATAATCCATCGAAATTTTTTCAATCATAGCTTTTTCAACTTTTTCACCACCAGTGAAAGATTTAACTGTAATCGCACCAGTTCTTAGATCTTTTGCTTTAACTTTAACATTAGCTTGACCTCTACCTTGTTTAGAATGTGAGGCTTCTAAAACAACATATATATTATTTTCAAATTGGAACGTAGTCCCGGGACGTAAATCATTAACACTTATCATAATATCTCCTAAGCATTTAAATATAGTAATTATTAATATTTAATATTTTACTAATAAGTTGAAAAAAATTGAAATTATTTTGCCTAATATTTGTTGTAATTTAGAAATGAACAACTATAGTTTTTGCTAAAATAGTAAATATGAATTACATTAATTATGAAAATTACAAAAAAACTAATATTTTGACTAATAAAGAACAAAAAATTTATAACATTTTAATTAAGAAAATTACTACTTGATTAATTCAAAAAGTATCCTCAGCACATGCAAATGGAATTTCCTTAGGCATTTCTGGTGGTATTGATTCAGCAACATTAGCTATTATTAGTTCAAATATTTTTAGAGATAATGCATTTTTCTATTATTTTAAAATTGATGAAAATAAAAAAGTTGAATCATATGTTAAAAAACTCGAAAAAAGACTTTATTCAAAAATAAAAATTGTTGATTTATCAGATACTTATTTAAGATTAAAATCAACATTAAAAATTAAAAATAAAATGGTTTTAGCAAATCTAAAATCGAGACTATTTATGTCTTCGCTTTATGCTTTGAGTCAAAAAAATAATACTTTAGTATTAGGAACTGACAATTATGCTGAATATTACTTAGGTTATTTTACAAAATACGGAGATGGAGGTTGTGATTTATTGCCATTTGCTAACATTGATAAATCCGATGTTTATATTCTTGCAAATATTTTAAATGTTCCAAAAGAAATTATTAAAAGAAAACCATCCGCTGATTTGTATAAAAATCAATCTGATGAAAAAGATTTAGGTTTTAGTTATGATGAGTTCGAAAAATGAAAATATGATGCTCATTTAGTTGATGAAAAAATTTCTGAACGTATTCAAACATTGCATAAAATCACTGAACATAAAAGAGAATTAATCCCAAAAGGTCCAAAATTAAAATAAAGCTCTATAGTAGAGCTTTTTTAATTAAATCATACCGGGTTTTAATTGTAATTTTCCAGCAGCCATTTCTTTCATTTGCTTTGCCATTCTTTCAAAATCAGCAAGCAACATATTATATTCATGTGCAGTACGACCACTGCCTCTTAAGATTCTTTCTTTACGACTAACATTTTTTAATAATTTAGGCATTTTCTTTTCTTGTTCAGTCATTGAATTAATTAGGATTGTATAGATTTTAAATTTTTGTTCAGCTTCTTCAATTTTTTGTTCATCAATTTTCCCAGCAAGTCCTGGAATCATTTTTAAAATTGTTTTCATTTTGCCAAGTCTTTTAATTTGGTCTAAACTATTCATTAAGTCCATTAAATCAAATTTTCCAGTAAGCATCTTATAGCCAATTTTTTTCATCATTTTTTCATCGACTTCTTCAGATGCTTTTTCAATAAGAGACATGACATCTCCCATTCCTAAAATTCTATCTGCCATCCGATCTGAATGGAATAATTCTAAGCCTGAAAGTTTTTCACCAACACCAATGAAAACAATTGGGACATTTAACAAATAAGAAATTGATAATGCGGCCCCACCTCTAGCATCAGAATCCAATTTTGTAATAATAGTTCCATCTAGTTCTAGATTTTCATTGAAAGTTTTTGCAACATTAATTACATCTTGACCGCTCATTGCGTCGATAACTAAGAAAATATAATCAGGATGAACATATTTTTTTATATTTTTAAGTTCAGTCATTAAATTTTCGTCAATTGACAAACGACCAGCAGTATCTATAATTATAAAATCATTGTGATTTTGTTCTGCATGTTCAAAAGCTTGCTTTGCAATCTTAACTGCATCATTTTCTTGCAAAGTAAAATAATCTGTTTGAATTTGTTTTGCAAGTTGAGCTAGTTGTTCTCTAGCAGCAGGCCTATAAATATCATCTGCAACAAGTAAAGGATTTTGACAAATTTTTTTCTTTTTTAAAAAAGTGCTTAATTTAGCAGCAGTTGTAGTCTTACCAGAACCTTGAAGTCCTATTAGCATAATTGAAGTCGGAACTTTTTTCATTTTAACTTCACAACTATTCTTACCTAAAATAGCAACAAGTTCATCCTTAAAAATTTTTAAAAACGTTTGTTGTTGGTTAAGTTTACCAATAATTCTACTTTCTAAAGCTTTCTCTTTAACTTGCTTAGTAAATGATTTAACAACTTCTAGGTTAACGTCAGCTTCTAAAAGCGACAATTTTACTTCTCTTAAAATTTCAATAATATCTTCTTCGGTAATGGACACTTTTTTGTTAATTTTGTCCATTGAACGTTGCATTCTTTTTTGTATAAAATCTAACATAATTCACTATTATATATGAATATAAAATAAATTAATTAAATAATTTTTTGTGGTAAAATATAGTAATATTTTATTTTTGCGGAGGGCAAATTGAAAACTAAAAATATTCAAGAAATAATTAATCATTTAAAAACATCAGGGTTTGTGTATCAAAACTCTGAAATTTATGGTGGGGTTGTAAACACTTGAGACTATGGCCCTTATGCAGTTGCAATGTTAAATGCAATTAAAAGTTTTTGAATTAGAGAATTTGTTAGTCGTGAAAAGAATTACTTACTTGATTCAAAAATTATTATGAGCCCATTAGTTTGAAAAGCAAGTGGTCATTTAGGTAATTTTTCGGATTATTTAATTGAAAATAAAATTAATAATAAACGCTACCGTGCTGATCATATCTTAAAAGATGTGATGCCAAATATTAATGTTGAAGAATTAAAAATTAATGAGTTGGAAAGACTTGTTAAAGAAAATGTTAAAGAATATGATGGTTCTAAATGTGATTGAGGAGAAATTAAACCATTTAATTTGATGTTTAAAACTTGAATGGGTGCAATTGAAAGTGACAATGCAAAAACATATTTAAGGCCTGAAACTGCACAAGGAATTTTTATTAACTTTAAAAATGTTTTAAGAACTACAAGAGCTAAATTGCCTTTTGGAATTGGTCAAATCGGAAAGAGTTTCCGAAACGAAATTACACCTCGTGATTTTATTTTTAGAACAAGAGAATTTGAACAAATGGAACTTGAATTCTTTTGTGAAGAAAAAGATGCTGATAAATTTTATAAATATTGAATTAACAAATGTAAAAATTTTGTTTCAATGTTAGGCTTAAATGAAAAAAATATTCGGATTAGACCACATAGTAAAGAAGAATTAAGCCATTATTCAAAAGGAACTAGTGATATTGAATATTTATTTCCATTTGGTTGGGGCGAACTTTTAGGAATTGCTAATCGTGGCAATTATGATTTAACTCAACATATGAAATTCTCAAATAATTCACTTGAGTATTTAACTGATGAAGGCAAAAAAATTATTCCTTTTGTTATTGAACCTTCAATTGGTGTTGATAGATTATTATTGGCATTATTAATTGATAGTTATGATGTTGAAAAGCTTGAAAATGATGAAAGAATTGTTTTGCGTTTAGATTACAACATTGCTCCAATCCAACTAGCAATTTTGCCTTTGATGAAAAAACAAGCTGAAAAAGCAAAAGAAATATTTGATATTTTAAGTGCAAAGTCAAACATTCGACTAACCTATGATGAAAGTGGTTCAATTGGTAAAAGATATCGTCGTCAAGATGCAATAGGAACGCCTTTTGCTATTACAATTGATTTTGACACGCTTGAAAAAGACACAATTACAATTAGAAATCGTGACACTATGGAACAAGATGTAATCAAAATCTCAGAAATTGAAAATTATTTGAATAAATATAAAAAATAAGGGAGTTAAATGGAGAAACAAAATGTTTGAGAAGAAGTTTTAGCCAAAACAGACATTGTTAATGTTATTTCTGAATATGTTCCATTAACCAAACAAGGGAAAAACTTTCGTGCTTGTTGTCCATTTCATGGAGAAAAAACTCCTTCTTTTATAGTTAGTTTGAATAAACAAATATTTAGATGCTTTGGCTGTGGAAAAAGTGGAAATGCTATTAAATTTTTAGAATATTATAAAAACATTAGTCCATTAGAAGCATTAAAAATTTTAGCTAAGAAAAATAATATTGATATTAGTACATATTTGTTAGCTCATGAGAAAAACAATGCTAAAAATTATGAGCAAATTAAGATTCTTGATGTCTTAAAAGAGGCAAATAATTACTTTAAATATCAACTAATTGTTAATGATAAAAATGAGAAACTAAATGATTTTTTTAAGCAAAGATTGCTTGATAAAAAATTAATTAATTACTTCGAAATTGGATATGCACCACAAGATAATAGCATCTATGTTTTTTTAAAAAACAAGAATTTTGATGATTTTGCAATAAATAATTCATCTCTTGTAACATCAAATGTTGAAAATAAAAACTTCTTTAATAATAGAATTACATTTCCTATAAAAGATGAGCAAGGAAATGTGGTTGCATTTTCTGCAAGAGATATTACAAATTTAGCATCACCTAAATATTTAAATAGTGCCGAGACAATTGTTTTCAAAAAAAGTAAGGTTTTATTTAATTTTTATAATGCTAAACAGTATATTAAAGATACAAATGAAGTATATCTAGTTGAAGGACAATTTGATGTTGTTGCATTGTATCGTATTGATGTTAAAAATGCAATTGCATTAATGGGAACTAATTTAACAAAATCTCATTTAGAACTTTTAAAAGGAAACACAATAAATTTGTTTTTCGACAATGACAATGCTGGTATTAATGCAACATATAAAAATATGAAAATCATTTTGTATTATGCAAATGAATTAAATCTTAAAATAAACTTTATAAACAATACATTGCAAAAAGATCCTGATGAAGTTTATAAAATTGACAATGGAAAAACATTAACTAAAATTTTGAATAACAAAATTGATTTATCTCAGTTTTTGCTAAATAATTATTTAAATCAAACATTTTTTAACTTAAATAATGAACAAAAAAATCTTAGATTAAAACAAGTTTTTGAAATTGCATATTATATGCAGCCTAGTATATATACATTATTCAAAAATGAAATTATTGCTAAAAAAATTTTAACTAATGATGAATATATTGTTTTTGAAAATCAATATTTGAAGCCAAATTTCCCATCAGATAAGACTTTTAAAGTTGATGATTATAAAAATAATGTTGAAACTCAACCTAAAAAACAATTTAACAAATCACCATATGATTTTGATATAGATAATGCTAATTTCTTAGTAAATGAGAATGATTATTACTCAAAGACTTTAAATCAAGATAATACATTAAAGAAAAAAACTCCATTATTAGGTAGAGGGTTGGACATGGCACTTATTTTTAAAGCAATATTAGCTCAACCTTCATATTTAGAAAAATGAAGTGATGTTGATATCTTGTCTTTTAATCAAAATGGTGGCGATCCTGAAATTTTAAGAGAATTAATTATATATACTGCGACACATTTAAAGAAAATTCAAACAAATAATGTAAAATCTTTATTTAGTTTAATTCTTAATGATAATAACTTAAACATTGAAGACAAAAAAAGATATATAAATATCATAGAAAAAATTAATTATTCTACAAGCGAAATGCAAATCCTAGATGAATCTAAATTTAATAAATTATTTGCAGAACTAGTAAATGAAGTAAAAACATCACCAAAAACATTATTAATAAATACTTCAATCTCAAAACAAAAAGGGGACAAACACTAATGCCTACAAAATTAAATGACGCTAAAAAAACTAAAAAAAATAGTACTAGCAAAGCACTTGAAACGTTAAAAGTTTCAAAAGAAGATGCTAATATGTCAATTGATGGAATTGTTCAATTAATTAAAAATGAAAAGAAATTGCAAAAGAAATCAAGCTTTACACAAAGTGAAATTTTTGATATCTTAAATAAGAAAAATTTAGTTTTAGACGAACAAAGTGCTGATCAAGTGTTCGATAAATTAATAGATGCCAATTTATTAAATATGGAAGTTGACTTTGGTGACGATGAAGATGTTAGTGAAACCGATTTTTTTGACACTATTCAAACTAAAGATAGTAAGAAAAATATAGATAGCGATGAAGATGATTTAGATGTCGATGACTTTGACGAAGATGAAGATTTCGATGAACATAAGTTACAAGAAATTGAAGATGAAGAAGAAAAAGAGAATGATAAAGAATTGGATGTTGATGAAGAATTTGATGATAGTTCTGTTCGTAAGCATGATGATATTGATGAGTTAGATGATGAAGAATCTGAAAATGCTGAAGATGATGAATATATTGAAAAAATCGCAAGACCTAGCAATGAAGAAGAAGATGAGTTTGATGCTGATTCGCTTTTAAAAGACTATGATACTTATGAAATTAAAATTGATGAATCTCAATATACTTTAAAAAATGATGAACTTAATAACAAATTAACTGAAACCAACGACATTGTAAAATGATATATGCGTTGAATTGGCAAATATGGAAAGCTTTTAACGCCTAAAGAAGAACGCGACTTAGCAATTAAAATGGAAGAAGCTAAAAAAGCTGGAAATTACTATCGCTTCAAGCGTGCAAGAGATATGCTTGTAAAACGTAATTTACGTTTAGTTATTAATAATGCAAAAAGATATAAAAATAGAGGACTTACTTTTATTGATTTAATTTCTGAAGGAAATTCAGGAATTATGAAAGCTGTTTCTAAATATGATTATAAAAAGGGATTTAAATTTTCAACTTATGCAACTTGATGAATAAGACAAGCAATTACAAGAGCAGTTGCTGACCAAGCAAGAACAGTTAGAGTACCAGTTCATATGGTTGAAACAATTAATAAAATCCTTAAAATAGAGCGTGAACTACAACAAGAATTAGGCTATCCTCCAACAGATGAACAAATTGCTCAAAAATATGGTAATGACTATACTGCAGAAAAGGTTAGATATATTAGAAAAATTAATATTGACCCAATTAGTTTAGATAAAAACATTGGAAAAGAAGAAAACTCAAGCTTTTCAGATTTTGTTAAAGATGAATCAGTTGTTAGTCCAACAGATTATGCTTCACATCAAGAATTAAGTACTATTTTGAACGAAATGATCGAAGATACTTTAGATCATGATGACAAAATCTTAATTAGAAAAAGATATGGAATTGGTAATGATGAAAATGGTAATCCATATCGTCCACACACATTAGATGAATTAGCTGAAGAAATGGGAAAATCTAAAGAAAAAATTCGTCAAATGGAAACAAAAATTTTAAGAAAGCTAAAACATCCTCAAAAACGTAAAAAATTAAAAGAATACTACATGAATGAAAGCTATGATTTAGATTAAAGCATAGCTTTTTTATTTATAATAAATTTAAAATATCATTGTAAAATAGAGTTTTTTCAGGAAATTGTAATAGATATGCTTTAATCAGATTTAAAACTAAAGAAATAACTGTCATAGGTCCAACCCCGCCAGGAACAGGAGTAATATAGCTAGCTTTTTTAGAAAAAGCATCAAAATCTAAATCACCAGATATTTTTTTGTTCTCATCACGATGAATTCCAACATCAACAATTACAGTATTATTAGCAACTTCATTTGCAAAAATTGGATTTTTTTGGCCAGTTGCAACAATAATAATATGTGCATCTTTCAATGGTTTTCTAGAAGTATTTTTTAAATACTTTGTAACTATATTGTTTCTTTGATTAAGAAAAAAATTATAAAGTGGGCGACCAACAATATTTGAAAATCCAACAATTGCAATATTTTGATTATCAATTGCAATGTCATATTTTTTTAATAATAAAATAATACCTTTAGCTGTTGCTGGCAAAAAATTATTATTAGTATATTTTGAATTTAAATTAAAATCATTCAATCCATCAATATCTTTTTCATTAGGGATTAAATTTAGTAACTTGTTTTTTTCATCACTTGTTAAATTAGTAGTTTGCATTGGTAATTGTATTATTAAACCATTTGTTGTGTTTGAAAGTCTTTTAATTCCATTTGCAATTTCATCATAATTTGCATTTTCATGCAATTTTATAAATTCTGCCTTAATACCCAAACTATTAGCCATTGTAATTTTATGTTTAATATAAATATTAGATTCTTCTAAATTACCAACTTGTAAAATGCCCAAAGTTGGAATATTTTCGTTTGCAATATTTTTAAAAACTAAATTTAATTTTTCTTTCAAAACTAAAGAATATGATTTTCCATCCAAAAGTTTATACATATCATTTACCTTATTTTTAAAAATTATACTCTAGCAAAAAATTAAAATAAAAAAATGGTGGAGATGCGGGGAGTTGAACCCCGGTCCACACATCTTCAACATTATGCATCTACAGTTTAGTAAATTAAATTTCCTATGTCATATATATAATTTACAAATTTCTATAACATAGTTTAGTTACAAATCCTATCATATTAACTAAAATCATATGATATTAAGCTCATACTACCATTTATTATGTTGAGCACCATAATAAATTGACTAATTTTACTAAGCGAAAACTAGATTTGATTGCATTTGTGAATTATTCATAAATGCTAGATCAACTGCTTGATCTTCTGTTTTTTGGTCTTTTGCGTTTAAAAAAGCCTAGTGCCTTATGGTTTGCAAACCACTGCAACATAATGAATCGAATGCCTGTCGAAGCCATTACATCCCCATTACGCTAATAAATTATATTCTTTATTCTCTTTTTGACTTCTAGTTCTTTGATTTTTTCACGTTTATCATATTTTTTAAGTCTTTTAGCTAATGCAATTTCAACTTTAATATGATTATTTTTTCAATAGATTGAAACAGGTAATATTTGTAAAGATAATTTATCCATTATCGTTCTCATTTTGATAATCTCGCGTTTATGCATTAATAATTTACGAGAACGATATGAGTCACCTTTTACTAACATATATTGTGCAATATATAAATTATTTAATCAAAGTTCATTTTTATTAGTAATAGAACAAAATGAATTATTTAAATTCCCATTATTGCTACGCAGGCTTTTTACTTCTCAACCAAACAACGAAATACCACATTCATAGGTGCTATGAATGTCATAATCGGATTTTGCAAATTTATTTTTAATAATTAATTTTGTCATATTGAAATTATTATAATCTAAACAACCAACTTAGCATTTATTTTGCCTTTTACATCGTCAATTGAATCAATTAATATTTTGTATTTTGAACCTACTAAAATTTTATGTTTTTTGCCTATTGTTTGGAAATTCGAAACTTTTAAAATACTGTCGTTAGTAATAGATTCAAATCTTACCAAAACACTTGTTTGAAATTTTTCAATATTGAAAAAAACCCCATATTTTTCAATACTAATTGCGATAGCTTCAAATTCCTTATTAATAAACTGTTTAAAAAATTGTGATTTTCAAAAGTCTACTACATCACGTTCAACTTGCATTGCAGTTTTTTCCGAATTTGAATTTGATAATGCAACTAAAGCTATTTGATTTTCATATTCATCATATTTATTTACATCAAATTTTTTATTAAAGATAAATTTTCTTATTAATCTATGCAAAATTAAATCAGGATATCTTCTTATCGGACTTGTAAAATGTGAATATGCTTTTGAACCCAACCCAAAGTGACCAATATTTTTTGTAGAATAAATTGCTTTTTGCATAGTTCTTAATAATGCTGATTTTATATAATCACTAAAATCAATTTCTTTTAGTTTTAGAACCATATTAGCAAAAGATTTTGGATTACCATCAAATGGAACATTCACATTTAATTTTGAAAATGACAATAATTCTTGCAAAGCAAATAGTTTTTCATCGCTTGGTTTGTCATGCACGCGATAAATTGAAGGCAAATTGTGTTTTTCCATCATTGTGGCAACAGTTTCATTAGCTTTAACCATGAAAGCTTCAATTAATTTTTCCGCTTTACCTTCCTTTAAAACTTCAATGTCTATAACATCTAAATTATCCATCACAAGCTTTGGCTCTTCAATTTCAAAATCAATGTAACCTTCTTGTTCTTTGCATTTTAAAATGATTTTTGATAATTCATAAGCATGAAAAATATTTTCTTTGATTTCTTGTGGAAGTGAATTTATCTTATTATCTAAAAAATCATTAACTTCATTGTATGTTAATCTATAGTTAGATTTTATTACGCTTTCATATATATCACTTTTAATAGTATTTCCTAATTTATCAATTTCAAGTTCTAAAGTAATGCAATTTCTAATCTCGTTTGGATTTAGAGAACAAATTCCATTTGAAAGTTCAAAAGGCAACATTGGAATCACTTTATTTGGTAAATATATACTTGTACCACGTAGTAATGCCTCTTTATCAATCTCACTACCTTCGGTTACGTAATATGAAACATCAGCGATGTGTATAAACAATTTGTAATTGTCATTAATTTTATAGCATGAAATTGCATCATCAAAATCTTTAGTGTCTAATCCGTCAATTGTAACAGTTGGCAAATCAATTAAATTTCTTCGTTTTTTAATTTCTTCCTTTGAAACAAATTGAGGAATTTTTAATGCGTCATCAACTACTTCTTTGGGAAAATTTTGTTGAACTTCATTAGCTGAAAGAATCTTTTTAACAACATAGTCTTTTTCTGATTTTGAAGCAACTTTAGAATTAAATGTAACCTTGATTGAATCTAAATTTTTGTCATCTAAAATATTAAATTTATAAAGATTATTTTCAATGTTTTGATGTGAAAATTTAGTTAAATCTTCAATTAAAAAGTTCGCTTGATTTTTTTCATCAAATGCATTAAAATATATCCTATTTTTAACCCTAATTAGTTCACCAATAATTGTTTTAACGCTATGCGAAACAATTTCAGTAATGTCACCAAAGTATTTTGTTTCATTATTTTGTTCATAACTATAAATATTTGCTTTAACAACATCCTGATCTAAAATAGCTTTTAACATATATGGAGGAACAAAAGCGCTCCTTAACTCTTCTTCGCTTCCAAAATCAAGAAAACCTAAACGTTTTGCAGTAATTGTTATAGGACCAGTAAATTCTTGAACAAAAAATATAGGATAATATTCATCATCCTTATTTATTTGTATTTTTTTGTTACTTATTAACTCTTTTAGTAAAAAAGTTAATTGTTTATTCTCATTAGGCTTAATTTTCAAATGTTTTGCAATTTCTATAAAATTGGCTTTTTTTAAATTAATAATAAAATTTAAAATTTTGTTTTCATCAAAACTATAAATTTTTTTATCACGATATTTGTTGTGTTTATAAAAAGACATTTCACTAACCTTTTTGCAGTGAAATTCTTAATACTATTGAAAATATGAAAAGTAATATGCCTAATGAATACATTGATCATTTAAGAAGTTTCTTAATTCCTCTTTCTTTAGAAACCTTAAATAAATCCAAATCACCACTACCAACTAATGCACCACTAAAACTATTTGAATCAGGGGCTAAAAGTAAAGAAATAAAAATTATAAGAAAAGAAACAATCATCAATATTGCCGTTAATATAACACTAGTTGTTTTCATATTAATCCTTTCTTTAACTTATCTATACCATTATAAAGTAAAAATACTTATTTTTGTAGTTTCAATCCATATTCATTTAGTTGATCTTCTGTAATTTCAGAAGGTGCTTGTGACATTAAGTCAATACCTTTTGCATTTTTTGGAAATGCAATAACATCTCTAATTGACATTGAATTAGTCAAAATCATTAATAATCTCTCTAAGCCAAATCCAATTCCACAATGTGGAGGAAGTCCATAATCAAACGCTTTTAAAAAGAAACCAAATTTACTTTTTTGTTCTGCTTTAGAAATTTTTAAAACATCAAACATCATTTCTTGAACCTTTGGATCATAAATTCTAATTGAACCTGAAGCTAATTCAAAACCATTCAAAACATTATCATATGATTTTGCTCTAACTTTTTCTAATTCACCAGTTTTTAGATATTTCAATGTTGATTCTTCAAATTGTGTGAATGGATGGTGTGCAGCATCATATTTTTTTTCCATTTCATTTCATTCAAACATAGGTCAGTCAACAATTCATAAAAAATTCATTTTATTTGGATCTGCAAGTTGAAATATTGAGTTAAGATGAGTTCTAATTGCTCCTAATGATTTCAATGTATTTTCTTCATTATTACCATAAGAAATAAAAATTGTTGGATTTTCAATTTTTGCAAGTTCTTTAATATTTTTTAATTCTTGAAAAACATGTGAATTAACATTTGCGATTTCAAGTTTTTCACCAGCGTTTTTTGAAAAAATTTCATTAATTGCTGAAATATGTTCATCAACATTCTTATCAAAAAAGATAGCTTTTGCATATTTATAATTGCTCTTAACATTTGTTGAAATATCACTAATTAAGTATTCAAATCTAGTATCAGGTTTATCAGTTCCATAATATGCTAATGCATCATAATATTTCATATGTGGAAAAGGAGTTTTAACTTTAAATCCTAGGGGTTCAAGAGTAGTTTTTCACATTTTTTCGCAAAGTTCAAAAACATCCTCCATTGTTGCAAAAGACATTTCAACATCTAATTGTACAAACTCTGGTTGCCTATCTTTTCTTAAATCTTCATCTCTAAACACTCTTGCAATTTGGAAGTATTTTTCTACACCTGAAGCCATTAATAATTGTTTGTATAATTGTGGAGATTGTGGTAAAGCAAAAAATTTACCTTTTCTTCTTGTAGGGACTAAGTAATCTCTTGCACCTTCTGGAGTAGATTTTGATAAAATAGGAGTTTCAAATTCAACAAAACCTTCTTTGTCAAAAAAGTTTCTTAAATTCAAGAATAATTTATGGCGTAGTCTTAGTCTATCAAGCATTTTTTCATTACGCAAGTCTAAAAAACGATATTCTAATCTTAAGTCTTCATTTGCAGAATCGTATTTATTAATTTCAAAAGGAATTTGCTTAGCAGTATTTAATATTTTGTAATCTTCTACTAAAACTTCTATTTCTCCTGATGCTAATTCTTTGTTAGCCTCAAGTCTTTTATTCACTTGCCCTTTTACTCAAATACAGCTTTCTTTAGTTAATGAAGGGTCAGAAATATTAATAAATATTAGTTGACAAATTCCGGTTGAATCTCTTAAATCAACAAAAGTTTGATTTTTGAATTTTCTCTTGTTAGAAATTCAACCATACAAATCAACTTTTTGCCCTACATTTTTTAAGTTTAATTGTCCACAATATGTTTTTTTCATTATTTTTCCTTTTCTAAGGCTTTGATTGCTTTTTCAAAATCATTAATATTGGTATATTTTGTGATAATTTCATTTTGACTATTTTTTATTTTAATCTCATTTGGTTTAGAATTTAATTCTTTAAAAACAATAAATCTAGGTTTTAAAAAAAATTGTTTTTTAAAAAAATCTTTAAGTGAGATTTTTCTATTAATTAACATAACAGAATATTTTTTTCGCAAATCATATGCAACTTTTAAAATTATGTCTTTTTCTGCATTATTCATATAGCCAATTAAAATATCTACTTGGTTATTTAGTTCAGGATATTTATCAATGTTATATTCAACGATTTCCATTAATCTATCAACGCCAAATGCAAACCCAATTGAATCGATTTTTGGTCCGCCAAATTGCTCAACCATACCATTATATCTTCCACCAGCTAAAATAGTTGATTTAGAACCTAGTGCATCAGAAGTTGATACAAATTCAAAAACTACATCGTTATAATAGTCTAGACCTCTAACCAAATAGTAGTTTATTTTGTATTTAATATTAAATTCATCAAGTAATTGCAATAAATTATTAAATTCAAGTTTTTCTTGCTCTGTTAAAAAATCTCAGAGTTTAGGAGCATTTTTAACAAAATCTTTATCATTTTCAGTCTTATCATCTAATATTCTAAGAACATTTTTCTCAATTCTTGTTTTTGAAATATCAGACAATTCATTTTCATATTGCTTAAAGTATCTTTTTAGGTGGTTTATGTATTTATTTCTACTTTCAAAGGAACCTAAATGGTTTATTTCCAAAATAAAATCTGAAATTTTTATATCAGTTAAAAAATCATATGCTAGTTTGATAACTTCAAAATCACTTAAATCAGTTTTTGGAGCAAGTAATTCAATGCCACCTTGGTAAAATTGTCTATATCTACCTTTTTGTGGGCGTTCATAACGAAACATAGGGCCAAAATAGAAGAATTTACCATCTCCTGAAAAATTATTTATCTTATTTTCCACATAAAATCTAATAGTTGACGCAGTAGCTTCAGGTCTTAATGCAATTTCATTGTTATTATTGTCTTTAAAAACATACATTTCCTTAGAAACAATATCACTAGTTTCTCCAGCGGAGTGAATAAACAAATTCACATTTTCTATTATTGGAGTTTCAATAAACTCATAAGTATATTTTTTAGCACAATCAAAAAATCTATCTTTTATATAGTTAAAAATTTGGGCTTGTTTTCCAAAAATATCTCTTGTACCTTTTATTTTATTTATTAACATTTTACCTCCAATAAAAAATGACTATCTACATAGCATAGTCATTTATGCCAATAAACATTTGTTCTTCAACAGATTTGCTTTGTCAATATTTATTTTCAATTCTTTTAGCTTTTAATCTATATTTTGCTTTAAAAATGCTTAATTTAATCATTGGAATTAAGAACATATTTACAAAGAATAATGAAATTATTGAATATGATAATGTTAAAACTAATGTTTTATTGGTTGTAGTCATTAAAGTTAATATCAATGGAATTAAAACTATTCCAATAGCAAGCAAAGCAATTTGTCTTGAAAACATATCAATAGTATGTTTTTTAAATATTTCTTCAAGTTTACTATCAGTGTAAACAAAGTTTTTAGTATTCAAATCTTTTTTAAGTTCGAAATTTAGCATTGAATTATTAATTGCAGTATCATATGCAACAAAGACGTTTGCTAATATTAAAGCATCTAAAACATTGATATTTAATTGAGAATAAGTGATTAATAAAAATCCTAAGGTTAACACAATAATGCTTATAGCTTTAACAAATAAAATCACTAATGTTACTCAAGAATATCTAATCATTTGATAAATTCCAACTACTAATAATGAACATAGAATAATAAGTGCACTAAATGATATATCGGCCGATAATCCACCTGCTATTATTTCATTTTTAATAA
Source organism: Metamycoplasma salivarium (assembly GCF_900660445.2). Taxonomy (GTDB): domain Bacteria; phylum Bacillota_I; class Bacilli_A; order Mycoplasmatales; family Metamycoplasmataceae; genus Metamycoplasma; species Metamycoplasma salivarium. Next base: position 58,540 of record NZ_LR214938.2, on the reverse strand, counting down.
TGTTAGAATTTTGTCATAGTGAATATAGTGGCGATGTTGAATTAACACTAGATTTAATGTTATTAAGTTGATCCATAATATCAACAGGTGAATTAATCAAAATACCATAATTTTGTTTAATTCCGGTTCCAAATAATACTTTAGAAATAGTAAGGTTTTTAGTTGATGTAGACAATGTTGAATTAATTTGATCAATAATGCTTTGCGTTTCTGATTCAGTTCAATAAAGATTTGGTTTTAAGAAATAATCAAATCCGCCTTTTAATTCTGGACTTAAATTTATTCCGTTTTTCATTTGCGAGGATGCAAGACCAACACTTGTAGGAACAATAATGACAATTAATAAAAAGATTGCAAAGCCAATTAAAAAGAATTTAGCTTTAGATATCAAATTGACTTTTGTATATGCAACTTGAGAATACTTATTGGACCATAAAATATATTTTGCAGCTTTATCAAAAGTTTCAATCTTTGCAAACGAATGCAACAATAAAGTATTGAGAATTGATGCAATAAAGAAGCATGAGAATATCACAATAAATAGTGAAACACCTATCGCATTGCTATATGAAACACTTATATATGTTGCAAAAATAGCCATAATAATTAATGAGACTATTGCATCAAGCGAAGTAATTAGTGAAGTTTTTGTACTTTTATTAATTGCTTTAATAGCATTTCCACCTTCTTGTATATCACGTTTTATGTTGTCTAAGAAATTGTGGATTAAATCAAATGCTAAAATCAATGCAACAATAATAGTAATAGCAATAATTGGTGTAATTAAAATTCCTAATGTAACAAAAGTTGTTAAAACAATGACTATAAAGAATGCGATAGAAATAGCTGCAATCAAACCAAAAAATCTATATCTAACAAGCAAGAACACAGCAAACATAGCATATAATGCACCTAATACAATTAAATATTTATTAGTAGCTGCAAATGAGGTTGTTATGTAATATGTATATTCTTCGGTTAGTTCAAAAGGAGACATTGCATAATTAATTGCGGAAGCAACTTGTTCATCACTATAACCATTTTTATTTTCATTAGGTAAGAAAATGTGTGATGATAATGATGAATTTGATGGAACAAATGATAGAGGATGTCCTGATGCAATTAAATAGTTTCTTGCAATTTCTTTAAGATAAGGATTTATTTTATATTTTGGTGCATTTTTTTTATTTTTATCTTTTCCATCGCTTTTTTCTTCAGGTGCCAATCTACCATCAGCATATGCAAACTTAACGGGATTGCCATCTCAACCTTCATCATTTTTGTGTTTTTGAATAAATTCTTTTAGGTTTAGTCAAGCATACATATTTGAAGCCGCAAGGCCTCTATATAAATATAAATAATATGCTTCGGTACCATATTTAATGTATTCTTTTCACCCATCTTCAGTGAATTTTAAAGATACACGATTAGTATAACCTTGATTATTAGTTGCACTTGCAGGATTTTGCACTAAATCTGGCATAAAATCAGCGGGGTCACCATTTAGAAAATCTTGCAAAGTTTTTCTATTAGGATCAAGTTTAGATTGAAATTTGCCACGATAAAAGATTGGATTTCCATCACTATCGGTAAATGTCAAATAAGGTTTATTAATTAATGACTTAATAAAATTAATTTTTTCTTCATCGGTTTTAGCGTTGTAATTTTTAATTGACAATAAATTCTTACCATTTGAAGAAATGTCATAAGTTGAAAGTGAATTGTTAGTATTTTGCAAATACCTTTTAACTTTTTCCAAAATTTCTTTTTTGGAAGGTAAATTTTTGTTTGCTAAATTTTGATTTGAAGTTTCATTAACTTTTAAAGTAGTATTTGTCCCTTGAATTCTTGTGCTAGATTCGGTTTTTAATTGCGGTTTTAGGTAAAAAATGGATACAAAAATAGTTGTTAATAACATAACAATGATTAAAAATATGTTAATAAATCAACGAATTTTAGTGTTTGTAGTCCTTGCTTTTTCCATAATAGTTACTATTATAATATATTTATTTTGTTACAAAAGCATTAAAAATATTATTTTTCAATTAAACCTTTTGAACTATCCACATAATTAATTAAATAGTTAATACCAATTGGCGTAATTTTTCTCCCTCGTGCGGTTTTTTCAATCAATTTATAATATAAAAGAGCAGGTTCTATTTCATTCATTATAGTGTATCGATCATCTTTTGTAATAGTTCCAATTGTATCAAGTGAACCATATGAATCATTAAAAACATTGTGTAAAGCTTTTAAATATTCTATTTGTGAATTAAATAATCCAAATTTGTAAATACCTAAAAAATCAAATGTCTTTTTAACTATTTCTATATTAATTTCTTTTAGATTTTCATACAAAGCAAAATCATATGTTCTTTTTAGCAAATTATTTGCAATTCTTGGTGTTTGCCTTGAATGTTCAGCAATCTCTTTAATACATTCATTTGAAATTTTGATTTTATTTCTTAATGCTGAATTTTCAACAATTTTTGTTATTTCATCATCACGATAATTAACCAATTTTCCAATAAATCCAAATCGATCTTTTAAAGGCTTTGAAATTAAATTAAATTTTGTTGTTGCTCCTATTAATGAAAATTTATTTAATTTCATTCTCATAATTTTCTTATCACCGCTAACACCAATCGCTACATCAACAACCCCATCTTCTAAAGCTGAATATAAAAGCTCTTCAATGTTTTTATTAATGCTATGTATTTCATCAATAAAAACAATATCGTTTTCTTTAATTGATGAAAGTAATGTTAAAAGATCGCTTTTTTTCTCAAGCAAAGGTCCTTGTGCATAAATTATGTTTCTATTTGTTTCAAAGGCAATTATTTTAGCTAAACTTGTTTTTCCAAGACCTGGTGGCCCATAAAATAAAATATGATCGATTGGTTTATGTAGCTGTGAAGATGCAGAAATCATAATTTTTAATGTTTCTTTAATCTTTTCTTGGCCAATAAAATCTTGAAAAGTATGAACTCTAAATTCTGATTTCATTTTGGTTTTGACTAATTAGTTTAATTGCATCTTCAACACATTTTTCAATGTTTTCATTAATCTCCATTTTATCTAAAGCATATTGAATTTGTGGATTTTTAAATCCAAGCATTTTCATAGTATCCTCAAATTGTGTAACAAAATTATTTGTAACTTTCTTCATTTTATAAGTTTCAAAACCTTCTAATTTTTCTAAAAATTTTGCATATTTATCTTTGAAATTAAAAATAATATTATTTGCAATTTTTCCACTAACATAATTAATTTCTTGTAACGCTTCTTTATCTTCATTTGCAACCATAGCAATAATTTTTTCTCAACCTTCGTTTAAAATAGAAATAGCAATTTTTGGTCCGATTCCTTGTAAAGAAATTAAATCCTCAAAAATTACTAATTCCTTAAAATTATCAAATCCATATGTTGTATTGTTATATTCATTTTGAATATGTGAAATAAAGATTTTTCTAACCTCATCTTTTTTAAATCTTTCTATATTAGGTACATAAATTAGTTCACCTTCTCCATTGTGATCTAAAATTAAATAATTTGTATTAACATGCATTATTTTTCCATATTTGTAAATTAACATTTTTTTCTTCCTTTCTTGTTCTTTTGCATAATCTCATTATATTTTTGAAACACATAAAATTAGTTGAATTTGTGAAACATTTGTGAAAGTTTTGAGAAACTAATATTTACAAAATTTTGCTATATAAAAAAGTTTATAATTAAAAACTATGAAAGAAATAGAAGTAAATATTGAGATTTCTAAAGATTCAAAAATTAAATATGAATTTGATAGAAAAACCAAAAGAATTAAAGTGGATAGAATTTTGAGAGGAGAATTTAAATATCCATGTAATTACGGCTACATTGCAGAAGCTTTAGATTGAGATGGCGATGAACTCGATGTATTAGTTTATTCATCAGAAACATTTTTGCCAAATACATCGTTAAATGTAAGAATTATTGGTGCTATGAAAATGATAGATTCAGGTGAAACTGATACTAAATTGATTGGAGTTCATGCCGATGATTATCGCTTAGATCACATTAAATCATTAAAAGATGTTGATCAAATGTGACTTCAACTTGTAAAAAACTTTTTTAGCACATACAAAAACTTTAAAGGCGAAAACATTACTAAAGTTAGCGGTTTTGAAGATATTAAATGAGCTGAAAATGAATATAAGGAATGTGTTAAACTTATGAATAAATATGGTTCAATGGATAAAGACAAATTTATATCATTAATGAAAAAAGAACATCCTGAAAAATATTTATAATTTTTCAAAAAAACACTATATACAAGAAATATTTTGCATTTTTTATATATTTAATTGAAAGTTAAATATATAAGATTTTAAGCAAGATATTTTTTAATTTTTATAAGGAAAATTAAGATAAAATTAAGTTGTTAAAAAATATAAAGTTGCTGATAAATATATGACCTTCAAAGAAAAATTTGAAATGGTAATTAAGTATCAACAAGTGATGATTTTGGTACAAAAAATTTATCGCGATGATGAATATAACGCGAAAAAAATTACCTTTTTAACAAGAAATGAAAAGCTCTCAAAAATATGTGCTTTATATAGTAATACGAAGAAAATGCTATATCAAGCTTTTATAAATTCATTGCCAGATGATTTTAAATTAATCTATATGAATTTATTTCCGAACAAGAAAGTCGATAGCAAGTGGTATTTGAAATATTTTTCAAAATCGACATATTATCGAAAATTAGGACAGTTATTGGATTTAATTTTGCTAATTACTATTTAAAATTAGGACTTCGATGAAATTTATTTATTTATAAATAAGGTTTTGATAAGTTTCATTTTTATACATTATTACCATATAATGGTTTTTAATTTGATTGTGTCTAAATTTAATTTTGGACACAGGAGAAAAAATGGATAATGGTAATAATTTTGTTAAATATCTTTTAGCAATGAAAGAATATTTTATAGAGAAATTACAAGCTACCAAAAGCAATAAGGACAAAGAAGGTGTCAATGTTTTTGACATTAACTAATCCTAATTTGCTAGAAAGTGAGCAAATTAAAACACTTACGCAAAGTGTAAATGCAAAGTACATAACTCATAAGCACAATAAAAAAGGCCAATATTTTTTTGATTATGGAAATAGCAATATTGCAAAAGAACCTTTACTTCTTAAAATTTCAAAAGATGAAACTGATGGAAGTGCTATTTTAGATATTGAAATTCCACATGGCCAATATTATTCAAATAATGTAACTAACAAGATGATTCTAAATCAAAAAGAATTTCCGCTTAATAAATTTTTGATTAATTACAACAAAAATGAAAGTAAAATGCACTATCACATAACACATGATGGATTTAATAATAAGATTTATTTCGAAGATATTAAAAGTATAAGCTTTTGACAATTATGTCGCTTTACAAGAGCATCATTTGGCACAATAGCATTTTCAATCATAAATCCATCAATTCAAACAAAAGTTGAAAATCAAAATAATGCTAGCAATAAGTTTAAATTCAAATATGTATATGAAATTGATTATAAAATTACTGTAGATTCATTAAGGGCAGGAAGTTTAGCTGAAGATCGAAATTCAAATGTATCTTTTTTAGAAGTTAATGTTGATATTTTTTCACCAACAAATTTGAAAGCAACAAATACTTTTGCAAAAATTGCATATCAAACATATAAATATCATGACAATAAACCAACAAATTTATTGGAAAAGGTTCGTGATTTATTTAAATTTAGGAAATTGCAATTAATTGACGGAAAATTTCATGAATTTAATTTAGAAGAAGAAATATTAAAAGAATCATCAAATAAATGGGTTGTTAATTATAATGCGAATAAAAAATTTAACTATGATGTAAAAACAAAAGAATGAAAAGAAAATGATAAAGGTAATTTAGGTTTTCATATTTCACCAACTTTTTTTGGCAATCTTAAAATTAATTACACTTTATTAGATAAATTAGATGCAAAAAATGGAAAAGAAAAATTAATTGAAACTAACAAAATAATTAATAAGCCATTATTGGATTATGACAATGGCCTTATTAATTTAACTATCAAAATAGATGAGAAAACTAACTGAAAAGAAATAGAAGAAAATAAAAATTTGCTTTGAAAGCAAATAAATATTTAAGTTTTATAACATTTAGTCACTATAGTTTCTATAGTGATTTTTTAAAATTTTATATCCTCTTCTCTAACTTGAAAAGGTACTAATTCAGTAATTTTTCTTGTTTCTTGTTTTGTATTATCAATATTGTAAAAATGTACAACTCCATCTCTTGTCATAAAATGCGTCATAACTTGCAAGCATGCAGAACAACAATATAAAATATTTTTTGAATTTGAAATAACATGCAACTCTTTAAAACTTCCAATTTTTGCACCATAAGCAACCGAACCAAATAAACATGATCTTTCAGCACAAAGTCCACTAGGAAAAGCAGGATTTTCTACATTTACTCCAAAAAACATTTTATTATCTTCTGTAATTGCACAACATGCTACTTTAACTTTAGAATATGGGGCATATGCATAATCTAATTTTTTCTTTAATTCTTTAAAATCTATCATACTAATATTATATTAAAAAGTGAAAATAGCACTTATACAAAATTAAAATTTGTTATAATGTGTTAAGTTTTTTATTCACTTATATAAAGAAGGTATTAATATGTCAGGACATTCAAAATGAGCAACAACTAAAGCACATAAATTTGCGCAAGATGCTAAAAGAAGCCAAATGTTTCAAAAATTTTCAAAAGAAATTATGGTTGCTGCAACAATCGGTGGGCCAGATCCAGATTCTAATCCAGCATTAAAATTAGCAATTGCAAGAGCGAAATCTAGAAGTATGCCAAAAGCGAATATTGATAAAGCAATTGCAAAAGTTGCAGGTGGTGCAAAAGATGGAAATAATTTTCAAAGTTATTTATATTCAGGAACCGCATTCGGTGGAGTAACTTTTTTAGTAAGTTGTTTAACAGATAATTTTAATCGTTTGTCTTCAAACATTAAACATCATTTCTTGCATGCAAATGGTTCATTGGGCAAACAAGGTTCAATTCCATATGTTTTTGAACAAAAAGGTATTTTAGAATTTCCAAAAACTGTTGCTAATGAAGATGATGTAATGACAGTTGCTTTAGATTCAGGTGCAAGTGATTTTGAAGTTGAAGAAGAAAACTATGTAATTACTACTGAGCCTTCACAATTTTCAAATGTTAAACAAGCTTTAGATGATGCTTTCAAAATTGAAAATTATTCAACTTCTGAAGTTACATATGTTCCAAATTCATATGTAGAAATTTCTGAAGATAAAGTTGCACAACTTGAAAAATTTATCGATCTTTTAGAAGATGATGAAGATGTTCAAGATGTCTATCATAATGCCGAATTATAATTAGCTTTCACAAATGTTTCTCAAATTTATTAATTTTTAATACATCTTGCATTATTCTTAAATTAGGAGAGAAGAAAATGCAAGCAAGACACAAACGTTTATTGTTTATTGGAGCATCTTTCTTAGGTGCTTCAATTTTTCTTTTATCCTCATATGCAATAATTAGAAAAACTAAGAAAAATGAGTTAGACAACAAAAAACAAAATGAAAATGAATATATCACCATAAAAATTACTGGTGCTGTTTATTATCCAGGTCAATATACTTTTAATAAAGGCATTAAACTTTATGAGGTCTTAAAACATGTTAAATTAAAACAAAATGCTAATGTCAAAAACTTAAATTTTGATCAAGAAATCACTAAAAATATGACATTAAATATTTCATATAATGAAACTTACAAAATTAACATTAGAGAAATTAAAAAATATCAGCACATTGTTAATTTAGGAATTAGAAAAAATATAGCTATTAAAATATTCAATTTTATTATAAAAAATAACTACAACATAACATGAGAGCAAATTGAAAAAATTGATGGTGTTGGTTTAAGAACTATGCAACTTCTCAAGCAAAAACTAACCCTTTAAAAAACTTATTCAGTATTTTTTCTATAGCTATATTAATCTTTTTAACATATGTTGAAAACTCAAATTGAATTATTATTTTTTCTTTGATTTTTATGACTTTAATTCATATTAGTAATTGAAAAATATTGATTTTAAGTTTGCTATTAGGAAGTTTGTTAATTATGTCAAAAGAAATCACAAATTTGTGAATTAGTAATTTCGTAGGTCAAAACCTAAATGGAAATTATGTTATAGAAAATACCTTTAAAAATGGTTTTGTTTTTAAATACAACAATGTTAATATTTATGCATTTACAGAAAACAAAATTTATTCAAGAGGCGATTTAGTTTCATTGCAAGGAATTATTAAAAAATTAGAAAATTCAAACTCATTTTATAAATCAAATAACATTTATTTAGTTTTGCAAAAACCTGTTATAGAAATTGTTGAGAAAAATTTACTTGTACAGAAATTTGATAATTACAATTTAAATGCAAAAATATTCTTAAATTTAATTTTGCTTTCTACAAAAATATCATCATCTAAAGAAATACTAAAAACATTGCAAAATTTAAATCTTAGTCATTTCTTTGTAGTTAGTGGATTTCATTTTGCCATTTTATTTTTAACAATTAATTTAATAATTAGCAAAATTAAATATATTTCTAAATTTTCAATTTTTATCTCATTTATAATACTTTTTTGCTATCTTATTCTCTTAAAATTTCAAATATCTGCATTTAGAGCATTTATATTTTTGGCACTAGTATATTTCAATAAAAAATACTTAAACTCTAAATTTAAAAACGTTGATATTCTTGCGTTTTTAGCATATTGTTTCATACTGTTTAATCCGAGCATAATTTACAACTTAAGTTTTATTTTTTCATTTACATTATCTACAATAATTTTGCTGTCAAATAATATATTCAAATTTGTTAAAAGAAAATGGCTAACGCAAATATTTATTGTAATATTAGCATTTATTTCATCGCAATTAATTTCAATTACAATTAATCCAACAATTTCAATTTTTGGCTTTCTATATCAAATGATATTTACTCCAATATTTTATTTATCTTATTTAATTTCAATAATATTCTTTTGACAAATAGATATGTGTAACGCTTACTTTAATTTTCTAAATGAAATAATAATATTTTTAGACAAAACAAATTATTTAGTGGAAATAAAAAAGCAAGCATATGGTTTGATATTTGCTTTGCATTTAATGTTTATTTTTCTTTCAATAATCATTGAACAAAAAAGAATTTATACTAACTTTGTAATTAAAAATCACTTTTTAAAATATCATCAAATGTTTGTTCATTAATAATTTCAATTTTTAGAGAATTGGCTTTTTGCAATTTTGATCCGGGATTTTCTCCAACTAATAAATACGAGGTTTTTTGAGAAACTGTATTAACAACTTTACCGCCATTTTCTAAAATTAAATTTTCGAAATATGTTCTTGGTTTTGATAAAGTACCTGTGATAACGAATGTTTTATTTTCAAATAATTTAGATTTGACATTCGAAACATATTTTGCATTAATACCAATTTCTAATAATTTATTAACAAAATCTTTATTACTATCTTTTGAAACTCAATCAATTAATGAACTAGTAATTTTTTCGCCAATTTCATTGTAATTAATTAGTGAAGCAAAATCGAAAGAAAGAAAATTTTTAAGTTCCAAAACTTTAGAAGCAATAAAATTTGCCACTTTGGTGCCAATGTGTTTAATTGATAATGCAAAAATCACGCGATCTAAACTAACATTTTTAGATTCTTCAATTGTAGTAAGCATTTTCATGATAGATTTATGACCAAAATTTTCTAAATTAACCAATAATTCGATTTTATCTTTCAATTTATAAAAATCCAAAGGAGTATATAACAGTTTAAGTTCAATAAATTTGTTAATAATTTTTTCACCAACAGAGAAAAAATTCATACATTCTTTTGAAGCAAAATGTATTAATTTTTTTCTATTTATTTCAGGACAATTTTCATTTTCACAATATTCTTCCAAAAATGTTTCATTAGCTATTAATTTTGAATTACAATATGGACAATTTTCAATTCTTTTAAAATAATCAATAGTATTTTTTTGATTTGCAAGACCGATAACACATGGAATAATTTCACCAGCTTTTTTAATATAAACCATGTCATTTATATTTAAATTCAAGTCTCTAACATAATTAAAATTATTTAATGTTGCAAATGAAATCAAACTTCCTGATAATTCGGTGGGTTCTAATTTTGCATTATAAGTAACAAGCCCTGTTCTTCCAATTGTAATAAAAATATCCTTAATAATTGTTTTTGCAACATTGGGTTCATATTTAAAAGCAATTGCTGAATGAGGAAATTTTTGTGTTTGACCCAAAGCATTGTAAAATTCTAATTCATTTAATTTAATAACAATTCCATCGGTTTCATAATCAAGAGTTAATTTTTCTGTAGCAAAATCGTCAATAAATTTTTGAATTTCATCAATTGAATTAACAACTTTAAAAACATTTGTAATGGGAAAATTATGCTTTTGCAAAAAATCAAATGCTTGTTCCATAGTGCTTATATTATGCTCTTGTGGCGAAACTACATAATATAAAAATGCTGATAATTTTCTTTCATAAACAATTGCAGAATCAAGTTGTCTTAAAGTTCCAGCCGCCGCATTTCTGGGGTTTGCAAAAGTATTAAATTTACCTTTTTCTAAGGTTTTATTTAATTTTAAAAATTGTGAAATAGGTAAATAAACTTCGCCTCTAACTTCTAAATCTTTTAAATATGAAATTTGTTTGGGAATTGATGCAATTTGCATAACATTTTCTGTGACGTTTTCGCCAACAAGCCCATCGCCTCTTGTAGCAGCTTGAATTAATTTTCCATTCTTATATTTTAATGAAATTGAAAGCCCATCAATTTTTGGTTCAACAAAAAAAGAAAAGCTATTTGCAACTTTTTTAATATTATCAATAAATTTTGATATTTCAGAAAGCGAATATGCTTTATTTAAAGAAAGCATTGGAATTTCATGTCTAACTTTTTCAAATTGGGTTAAAGAACTTGCATTAATTCTTTGCGTTGGTGAGTTTTTTAATTCTTCATAAGTAAAATATGATGCATATTGTTGTTCTAATTTAATTAATTTTAAGATTTCAATATCATAAACTGCATCTTCAACCAAGGGATTGTCTAAATTATAATAAGCATTGTCTCATTCGCTAATTTTCTTTTGCAATTCAAATACTTTATTTCTAATTTCTTCTTTGGTCATATTAATTCCTTAATTTTATACTCTTTGGAATGTTTGAATTCATCAATTTGGTAATGCAATGCTATCAATTTTGCAAACAATAACAAATGCAGTACATAATAAAATAACAAAAATTGTTAAAATGTCTTGTCATTTAATATAAAGTTGACGGTATTGACTTCTTTTTGCGTAAGGTTCATATCCTCTCGAAGTCATTGCATCTGATAGATCATTGGCTTTTGAAAACGATGCAACAAATAAGGGAATAATTAGAACTAAAAATGCTTTTGTTTTATCCCTCAATTTTCCATATTTAAAATCAACTCCACGACTAGCTTGTGCCTTCATAATACGATTAGCTTCATCTAATAATGTTGGAATAAATCTTAATGCTATAGAAATTATCATTGTAATAATTTCAGTTGGAATTTTTATTAGTTTTAAAGGATATAAAATATCACTAATAGCTCTAGTTAATAAAATGGGTTTTGTTGAGATTGTTAAAATTGTTGTTGTTAAAATAACACCGTATATTCTTAAGAAAATTGAAGCTGTCCTTATCAAACTAAATTTAGTTAATTGGAAAACTTTATTTCCTCCAAATGGAGCTCAATAAATATCATTGACGATAGTAACACCTCTATGAATCACATATGCATCAATATTTTCTTTTCCAGTAATTGGAATATATGGAATATCTACATTAGCTCCTTGATAAGCCCCTTTAATTGTTAGCATATTTACAAGCAATAAGCAAACCGAAATTCAAAATGGCATTTTTAGTTTAAAAAACCATGATTTTAATGATTTTGTTGCCACCATATATGAAGCAACAACAACTAAAATCAAAACGCTTAAAGTAATAAAATGATCAGTCATAAAAAATAAAACAACGAACAAAATATTGCCCAAGAATTTTAATCTTGGATCTAATTTATGAAAAAATGTATTTAAATTAACATATTTACCAATAATTGTCCGATTCATTTTATTCTCTATTTCTTTTTGTTTTTGCTAATAATTTTATTAATTGCTTCAGCAAGTTCTTCAATAGAAGAAATTTTACCTAATGCAAAACCTTTTGCTTTAAGTTTGTTAACAAATGATAATAATCTAGTTGGAATTAAATTGTTTTCTTCTAGAAATTTATCATTGTTTAATAAATTATAAGTGTTTCCATCATAAATTATTTGACCCTCTTTAACAAAAATTGTCCGAGTAGTTCATCTTAAAGCATTATCCAAATCATGTGTAACTATAATAATTGTTGTATTTGATTTTTGATTAATATCATAAAAAAGTTGCAACATTTCATTAACACCGTAAGGGTCAAGCCCTGCAGTTGGTTCATCTAAAATCAAAAATGCTGGTTCCATAGCTAATATTCCCGCTAATGCAACTCTTCTTTTTTGACCGCCAGACAAATTAAAAGGTGAACGTTGTAAATAATCTTCAGGAAGTCCAACAATTTTTATGTATTTTTTTGCAAGTTCTTTAGCTTTTTCTTTATTAACGCCCATTGAAACTGGGCCAAAAATAATGTCTTTTTCAATTGTTGATTCAAAAAGTTGATATTCAGCAAATTGAAAAACAACACCAACTTGCTTGCGAATACTCTTAATATGTTTTATTTTTCTAACTGTTTTAGAAATATCAATGTCAGTTTCAATAATCTCAATACGATCTTTTCTCTTTAGTTTCTTAATTTCTTGCTTTTTTTGATCGACTAACTCATTATGAGCTTTAACTTCCAAAATTTCTTGATCAGTCATATTTTTTTTAATCTTTAATTTTTTGCCGGCAGTCATTTTGACTTTTAAAGGAACTCCTTGATAAGAAATTGTTCCCTTATCAGGAATAATCAATGCATTTAAATGCTCAATTAACGTTGTTTTTCCAGAACCTGTTGGTCCTATAATAGAAATTCTCTCACCTGGACTAATTTCTAAAGAAACATCATTTAAAACTTTAATATATGAAGGAAGTCCTTTGTCATATTCTTTAGAAATATTTTTTACTTTAATTTGCATAGAATATTTATTAACTCCTTTTCATCATATGTTGGTTTTATACCTTTAATTTTTTCAGATAATTTATAAATAAAAGGCGAATCAATCTTAGCTATATCAATGATTTCTTTGTTATTTAAAATTTCTATTGGGCTTCCAGTAGCAATTACTTTACCGCCTGCAAAGACAATCAATGTATCAGCCAACAGCGCTTCATCCATATCGTGAGTGATTGAAATTAAAGTTTTAGATGTTGTTTTATGTAAATTATGAATAATTTTATAAATATCAACTTTTCCTTTTGGATCTAACATTGAAGTTATTTCATCAAAAATAATAATTTGTGGATCTAATGCCAAAGTTGATGCAATTGCAACTCTTTGTTTTTGACCACCAGATAAATTTTGTGGTTCACGATCCAAGAAATCTTGCATTCCAACTTGAGTAGCAAATTTTTTAATAATTTCAGACATTACATTGTAATCTAACATTTTATTTTCAAGTCCAAAAGCAATGTCATCTTCGACTGTAGCACCTATAAATTGATTATCTGGGTTTTGGAAAACAATTCCAATCTTTTTCCTAATCTCTTTAATATTTTCGGAATTTATTTCAATTCCGTCAACAATGATTTTCCCGCTTGATGCTTTATAAATTGCAGAAAGCAACTTAGAAAAAGTCGATTTTCCAGATCCATTATGTCCCAAAATAGCAATATATTGACCATCTTGAATGTTTAAATTTATATCATTTAATGCATATGTTGTACTTTGTGGATATTTATAAAACAACTTCTTAACTTCTATCATAATTGTTAAATTATAAATTAATAATTAATAATTTTAATATAATAATGTCGTACAGCTAACTGCTATTTTTTAATAGAGGAAAATCCGCTCTAGCACTTCCTGTGATGGAAGTAGTGTTTATGCTAGATCTAATAAATCTAGGCAATGAAGATTGACGACTAGTGCAACAGAGACGAGCTTATTAAATTAAGTATGCAACGATGTAAACTCCATAAGCTAGAAACCCAAATTTCGGTAGGGGAATTAGGCGAGGGGAATCAGAACCTAAACTTGAAAACAAATTATTTGTTTAGATAAATAGTTAGCGCCAGCAATGGTACAGAAAGCGGTTTATAGTACTGGAGAGGTAACTCTCCATTTTTTTATTTAACTTTCTCAAAACTTTCACAAATGTTTCTCAAATTTTAAAAATTCTTTAACGCATCTTATTAAAATGAGTATGTGAAAGAAGATGAAAATGAATGATTATTTAATATATTTTAGTGACAAATATAATGGTGATTGAGACAAAATCTATTATGCTCTTAAAACAGTTGAGTATGTTGAGAAAAAATCTCTTATTGATTTGCAAGATAAGAAAAATGAAACAGAAACTAAGTGCATTACAATTTTGGATGAAAATTATCCTAAAATGTTTAATATTTTGAAAAAACCACCATTTGTAATGTATTATCGAGGAAATATAAAATTACTTGAATATTACAAGAAAATACACATAACAGGAAACTATGAACCTGAATATATATGTAAGTATCTAGCATTAATTAAAGACTTGCCAAATGATTGTGTCATAGTAAATGCTAATTGAAAAGGATTAGATGAAAAAATACTAAATACATGTATCCAAAATGATAAGAAAATTATTGTTATTTTATCATGTGGAATTTCATGTGAGACATTTGAGAAATTAGAACATTATATGAAAAGCAACAATATTTTGATTTTATCGGAATATCCAAATGACTATCATATTTCTAAAAAGACATTACTAGCAAGAAATAGATTAATTTCTGCATTGTCAAATTCAATGATAATTTTAGCTTCACAAGATAAATTTTTGTATGGTTTAATTGATAGCTTTTTAAATGTTGGAAAAGAAATTTATTGTTTTGGGCCAGAAATTAATGATGTTAATAATGACAATTCTAATTTAATAAATGCAGGTGCCAAGTTAATTAATAATTTTTCTTTGCCATTAGCAGATAACTATTTAATTTAAAAAAATAAGGGGTAAAATATAGTCATATTTACTAATTTATTTTATTAAGGAGAAAAAATTATGACACCACATATTAATGCAAAACCAAATGACTTTGCAAAATTAGTTTTAATGCCAGGAGACCCTTTAAGAGCAAAATATATTGCTGAAAAATACTTAACAAATGCTAGACTTGTTTCATCAGTTAGAAATGTGTTAATGTATACTGGCGAATATAAAGGAAATAAAGTTTCTATTTGTGCTTCAGGCATGGGAGTTCCTTCAATTGGAATTTATTCATATGAACTATTTAAAGAATATGGAGTTGAAGCTATTATTAGAATTGGAAGTGCTGGTTCTTTTAAAGCCGAAATTAAAAACTATGACACAATTTTAGCTAAAGATGCTTTTGGAGAAAATTTATTTTTTAGAGATGGATTTTTCCCTGGAAATAAAGATACTATTGTTTATCCAGATAAAGAATTAAACAATTTAATTATTAAACATGCTAAAGAATTAGGTAAGGAAATTAAAGTTGATAGAGTCTATACCGAAGAAGCATTTTATTGCAAAAAAACTCCACAACAAAGAATTGATTTATCTAATGGTGCTGTTTGTGTTGAAATGGAATCATATGGATTATTTACAGTTGCAGAAGCATTAAATAAAAAAGCAGCTTGCTTACTAACAATTTCAGACAATTTAATAACTCACGAATATACAACTGCTGAAGAAAGACAAACTGCTTTCCATGAAATGATGGAAATTGCATTAGAAGTCGCTAAGGATTTCCAATAATATGCGCGTTGTTGATATTATTAACAAAAAAGTTGAAAAAAAGCCTCTAACAAAAGAGGAAATTTTCTTTATTGTTAATGAATACGTTGCAAACAATATTCCAGATTATCAAATTTCTGCGCTTTTAATGGCAATCCGTTTAAATAATATGAATGATGAAGAAACTGCTTACTTAACTGAAGCTATGATGAATTCTGGAGAAGTAATTAATTGAGATTTTTTACATAGAACAATAGTTGATAAACATTCTACTGGCGGTGTTGGAGATAAAGTAAGTATAGTTTTATGTCCTTTATTAGCATCATTGGGATTAACAATTGCTAAAATGTCTGGTCGTGGATTAGGACATACTGGTGGAACATTAGATAAATTAGAATCTATAAAGGGATTTAATGTTTTTCTTAGTGAAAAACAATTTAAAGAAAATGTTAAAAAATATAACATTGCTATTATTGGACAAAATGAGAAATTAGTTCCCGCAGATAAAAAATTATATGCATTACGTGATGTAACTGGAACTGTTCAATCAATGCCTTTAATTGCAAGCTCAATAATGTCAAAAAAATTAGCAACTGGCTCAAATTGCATATTGTTAGATGTTAAATGTGGTAATGGTGCATTTATGAAAAACATAAATGATGCAAAAAAACTTGGAAATTTAATGATTTCTATTGGAAGAAAACTTAATCGCAACATTGCTGTAGAAATTACAAATATGGAACAACCACTTGGAAGAACTATTGGTAATAAAATAGAAATTTTAGAAGCAATTGATACTTTAAAAGGAAAAGGACCAAAAGATTTTACTGAAATAATTTATTCATCAGGAGCCACTTTGTTAATGCTAGCTAATAAGGTGAAAAATGAAGAAGAAGCTAAAAAGCTTATTAAAAAAGCTATTGATTCTAACAAAGCATATGAAAAATTTTTGGAATGAATCGAATCACAAAATGGTGATATATCAATTTTTGATAATCCTAATTGGTTTAATCCTAAATTTAAATATGAAGTGAAATCAAAAAATGAAGGATATTTAAAAATAAATTCCGCTATTGCTTTTGGGCTTGTCGCAATGAAATTAGGAGCAGGTAGAAAAAGTAAAGAAGATTCAATTGATTATGAAGCGGGTATTTACTTAAATAAAACTAGTAATGATTATGTGAAAAAAAATGATGTATTGTTTACTTTATATTCATCTAAACCAATTGATTCTTCATATGAAAATGAATTATTAGAAGCAATTGAATTTGCGCAAAAACCTCATTTAATTGAATCAGTTTTTGCAAAATTATCATAATTTCTTTACAATAATAATAAATTGAGTGAACTTATAGGAGAAATTTAATGAATTATAATAAATATTTTGACCATACTATGTTAGCACCTCAAGCAACAAGCACTGATATTGATAAATTGATTAAAGAAGCAATAAAATATGATTTTAAATCAGTATGTATTGCTCCATCATATATTAAATATGCTAAAGAACAACTAGCAAAAACTGATGTTTTAATATGCACTGTTATTGGTTTTCCTTTGGGATATAATGCAACAAGTGTAAAAGTATATGAAACAAAAATTGCATTAGACCACGGTGCTGATGAAATTGATATGGTAATTAACATAGGAAGATTCAAAAACAAGGAATATGAATATGTTTTAAATGAAATAAAAGCAATCAAAGAAGTTTGTGGCAATAAAGTATTAAAAGTTATTGTTGAAACCGCATTATTGACCAACCAAGAAATTAAAACTATTACTGAAATTGTTCTAAAATCTGATGCTGATTTTATAAAAACTTCAACTGGATTCTCATTTAGAGGAGCATCTTTTGAAGATGTTGAAATTATGAAGTCTATTGCTCAAGATAAATTATTAATTAAAGCATCTGGCGGTATTAAAACAGGTGAAGATGCGTTAAAAATGATTAAATTAGGTGCAAGTAGGCTTGGAACTTCTAAAACTGTACAAATTATTGAATAACTTAATAAATTAAAATAAAGGTCTTATCTAATATGCTGCATATAATTAAACACCCATTAATAGAAACAAAACTTACAAAAATGCGTTCAGTTGAAACATTGCATGATGAATTTAGAAGAAATTTAAATGAAATTGCATCACTTATGGTTTATGAAATCTTAAGAGATTATAAAACTAAGCCTATCAAAGTGAAAACACCAATGACTGAAACTATTGGACAAACATTTGACAATGAAATTGTTATTATCTCAATTTTACGTGCTGGACTTGGAATGACTGAAGGAATATTAAATTTGGTTCCACAAGCTAGAATTGGTCACATTGGTATGAGTCGCGATGAAAAGACATTCGAACCTAAAGAATATTTTTACAAAACACCGCAAGAAATCAACAAAAAGAATAGTTATGTTTTAGTTGTTGATCCAATGTTAGCTACTGGTAATACAGCAACCGATGCTATTACAAAATTAAAAGTTGAGGGCTGAAAAAATATTAAACTTGTATGTTTAGTTGGTGTAAAAGAAGGAATCAATCAAATAGAAAAAGTTCATCCTGATGTTGACATTTTCTTAGCAGCAAGAGATGAGAAATTAGATGAGCATAATTATATTCTTCCAGGATTAGGCGATGCTGGAGATAGAATATTTGGAACTAAAGGAAAGTAGAAACTCTACTTTTTTTATTTCTTAATTTGGCTTTAGCAAAAGTGGTTATTTGAAACATAGTAAAATTATGTTAAAATTAAACATATATTTATTTACAATGAGGTAATTATAATGGCTTTTAATAAGGATTCTGATCAAAGAAGATTTCTATTTGCAATTGATTTAGATGGTACCTTGTTAGCAGATTCTGCTGAAGGCACAATTCATCCCAAAACTGAATCTGCTATCAAAAGAGCAGTTGCTGAAGGACATATTGTTTCAATAATCACAGGTCGTCCTTGAAGAAGCACAAAACCTATTTATGAAAAATTAGGTTTAAATGCTTTGGTAGGCAACTACAATGGTGCTCATATTCATAACCCTAGTGATCCATTTTTCATACCAACAATTTCATATTTAGATTTAAATGAAGTTTTATATATTCTGGGAGATGAAAAAGTTAAAAAGGAAGTTACTAATTATGCAATTGAAGGACCTGACTGAGTTCAATTGGCACATCGTGATGCTAATTTGGAAAAAGTCTTTGGTTTTGATCAAGCAACAAAATTTAGAGTAAATATTGATTTACAAAAATTACCGTTAAAACCTACAGGAATAGTTTTTGATGCAAAATTAGATACAAATGTTGTTGAATTATTAACTTACTTAAAAAGAAGATATGGAGATCTAGGAGAATTTTCTTCATGGTCAAAAGGTAAAGGATTAAGTCCTATTTTTGATATAACATCAATTGGTGTAAGTAAAGGGAAAGTAATCTCATTAATAATGAGATATTACAATATCCATATTAATGATACAGTTGCAATTGGCGATTCATTTAATGATGGTAGTATGTATGAAGTAGCAAATGTTGGTGTAGCACCTGCAAATGCGGAGCCTTATATTAAACAATTATCAACTGTCGTAATGAAACAAACCAACAAAGAAGGTGCAGTAGGTTATTTTATAGATGCATTTTTGAATAATCCAGAAAAATACATTAAAATGGGATTAAAAAAGAGAAAAGAAGAAGAAGATGAATTGCAAATTGTAAGAGCTGATAATTTCTTTTCAGAAAATGATAAAAAATAATGAGTAGCAAAACTATGTTTGATGAACAATATAATTCTTACATTGGTGTCGATGAAACAGGCGTTGGAGATTATTTTAGTCCTGTAATTTCCGTAGCTTGCTATATTCCTTTTAAAAACATTGATAGATTAATAGCATTAGGAGTTGCTGATAGCAAAACCTTATCAGCAAGTTTTATTAGAAAAAATGCTAATGAAATAAAATCACTAGTGATTTGAAGAAAAAATGTTTTGTCACAAACTGGATATAACAATTTAATTAATGCCGGGATTAATAACAATGAAATTAAAACATTGATTCACACTAATTCTATTAATCATTTAAAAAAATATTTGGGAGATGCTAACCAATTTCCAGTTTTAATTGACCAATATGTAGCTAATGAAAATATTTTTCAAAATCACTATAAAAAATTAGAAAGTATTTCTTGAATTAATATTGAAAAACCTAAAAATTTAATAGTGCTTAAAACAAAAGCCGAACAAATTTCTTTGTCAGTTGCTACTGCATCTATTATTTCAAGAAGTTTATTACTTGATTATATGGATGAACAAACTAAAAAATATAATTTTGAATTTAGATTAGGCGCTTCTAATTTAGTTATTGAACAAGGCATATCTTTTGTTAAAAAATATGGATTTGAAGAATTAAAAAAAGTTGCCAAAATTTCATTTAAAACAACTCAAAAAATTCTTGAAAGCATTGAATCTAGTAAAGAAAATTAATCATTCACCTTTTTACACATTGCAATGAAATTGCTTGGGTCTATAGCAGCTGTTCCTACTAAAAAACCATCAATATTTTTCATATTTTTTAAAGTGTTAATGTTTGAATTTGAAACACTACCACCATATAAAACTGGAATATCATATCCTACATAATCTTTAATAATCTTAATTATATTTTCAATATGACTAATTTCAGGAACCATACCATTTCCAATTGCATAAATAGGCTCATAAGAAATTAAAAATCTATGATGCTTGACATTTTGCAAGCATTTTTTTAATTGTCTTTTAATAGTTTGCTTAGTTTTTTCTTCCGTAAATTCTTTTAAAGTTTCGCCAATGCAAATAATAGGCATAATATTATATTTTTCAAAAGCAAGCAATTTATCATTAATAATTTGATTAGTTTCGTTAAACATTTGTCTTCTTAGTGAATGGCCTAAAATAATAAAGTCTAATTTTAATTCTTGCGCGCTTTTAATAGAAACCTCTCCAGTATATGGTCCTTTTTCCAAATGAAATATATTTTGCGCTCCAATATGAAATTTTCGATTAGGATAATTTAAAGATAATGACAATGCATCATGACTTAAAGCAATTCCTAAATATATTCTTTCTAAATTAATTTCTTTATTTTTTGTTAAATCATTAATTTCGTTTAGATACTTTATAGATTCATTATATGAAAGTTCCATTTTTAAATTTCCTATAATATATTTCATATTTTATCCTTTCTATTATCCTCTCGCTACTTTAACCATATATGGAACTAAAATAATAATTGTTAGCAAAGAAACACCTAACAAAATATAAAACACTAAATTGGTAGTTTTCTTAGCATCACTCATTACTGATTTTTTGTTAGCTTCTTGCTCATATTTTTCACGTTCTTCAACAATGATTCTATTTTGTTCATTAATAGAAGCATTTTTTCCATATCTTGCCTTTGCACGTTTTCTAATGATACGTTCAGCATGACTAGATTTAATCCCACTAATAATTCCTTTAGCAAATCCCCATTTAAAAAGAAGAACCACTATATTGATAGAAAATAAAAATATTGAAGCAAAAGTAATTGAATCTATTGTAGGTTTCTTAGCAGCATATATTAAACAAATAGCTAAAATAAAAGTTATAGCTAAAGAAAAAAATAAATATAGTAATGTAAATAAATTTCAACTATCATTCCAATACTCTTTAAAAGCTCTTTTCTCTTTCATTTTAAAATCCTATTATAAAAAATATATGTGCTATTACAACACATATATTATTTTACATAATTATTTAGTTTTCTTTCTTGGTTTGACTTTTGATTTTTTAACCTTATCATTTGTCATAATCAAAGTATATTCTAAAACAGTTTCATCATTACTATCATCATTTAAAGATTTCTCTTTTTCAGTTTGATTTCTAATTGCAGTTCATTCATTTACTTGTTCTCTTGTACCATAAACATAATGGTTAGGTCCAACATTGAAGACCTCTGGAATATTTGGAAACTTTTGAGCTTCTAAATAATCTAATTCAAATGAAACATTTTGGAACTTTTCATTAGAGTTAGAAATCTTAGGCACAGCTTTGAATAAGTTAATTGTATATGGATGAATTGGATGTTCATAAATAGCTTCAGTTTTTCCAAATTCAACAATTTTTCCTAAATGCATTATTTGAATATTATCAGCTACATATTCAACCATACTTAAATCATGGGCAATAAAGATAAGACCAATGTTTTTCTTAACACATAAATCTTTAAGCAAGTTAACAACTTGTGCTTGAATAGAAATATCTAATGATGCAATAGGTTCATCAGCTACAACTACTTTAGGTTCTGAAATTAATGCACGCGCAATAACAATTCTTTGTAATTGACCACCACTAAATTCATGAGGATAACGATAAGCAAATTGTTTTAACAAACCAACATCTTCTAAAGATTTATAAATAATTGTTTTATATAAAAGTTCACCAATTTTTCATCTAGCTAAAGGTTCAAAAAATTTAAAGTTGAAAATGTTTTTTCTATGTTTTCAACTACTTGGTTTTTCACCAGTTTCAGTTTTGACTTTCTTAGCATTTTTGATGTTTAATTCTACTCATTTATTATCAATACCCAATAAAATATAAAGATTTTTAATATCTTTATTTAGATATTTTTTTTCAATATTAAATGATTTTAATGTCTCTTCTTTAAGTTCTAAATCGCCTTTATAAATTTTGATTAAAGACTCAATTTCCTTTTTAGATTTTTCATCTTTAATTTGGAATTTTAGAAAATCTCAAAACTTCTTCTTAATTTCTTCATATTTTTGATTACATAAAGTTTGCGCATTAACAAGTTCATGATATTGAGCTTTAAGTTCTATAGATTCAGCATAAAATTTTTCAATTTTATTACGATATGATTTTAAAAATTCATCCATTCCTAAAATATAATTGTCTTCAATCTTTTTAAATTCTGCTTCTATTTTATTAACAAGTTCTTTATCAACTGGACGTCTTCCTTTAACAATAATTTCATTAAGTCCATCGATCCTATTTTGAATATCCAAAATTTCATTATCAAATTTATTCTTCAAATCAGTAGAAATTTGAATATATTCAGTTGGAAAATAATTGAAATATTTGTTAATTTGTTGAACAACTTGTTTTTTAACATCAAGTTCGTATTTGTTAAAATGAATATTTTCTAAAAATACATGATAAAACTCTTTAACATATTTATCAAGTTCATTAGAAATATCTTTAATTTGTTCAAACTCTAGAAATTTACATTTCTTTCTAATTTCTTTAAATGCTTCAATCCGTTTAGCATAAAGCTTTTCCATTTTGAAATTATACAGATAGTAATCTAAATCAGAAGCAGCTAAACGAGAAATATTTGCCATTAACATTTCATTACGATATTCTTGAACAAAGTTAACAAATGTATTATTGGCTTCAACCATTAAATCATATCTTGCTTCTTTTTTATGCTTCAATAGTTTTTTAAGTTCTTGAAGTTCTTCTTTTGCAGCATATGCTTCAGCACTATATTTTGCTAATTCTAATTTTCTAGCATATTGTTTTTTAGCTTTAACAAATGCAACTTCAGGAGCAGATAGCATTTCATTACGATATTTTTGTTGACAATCATAGTAAAGTTCTAAAAGTTTACTTGTATTAGAATACATATTGTTAATAATAGTACTTTCCATATTTTGCTTTTCTTCTAAATATCCAAAGAAATGTGTAAAGTTATCTTCGTTTGAATAATTTACTGAAAATTCAAAATTACTTAATTTTTCAACTCATTTATCAAAAAATGGTTTTGCAGCTTTATTAATTTCACGATAGTTTTGATTATCTAACGCCATTGCATTAATTTGAAAAGTATATTTAAAGCTATTCTTAACATTTGATCAGTCACTAAATAAATCGTCTAGTTTTTCTTTCATAACACCATTAACTAATAATGGTTCTTTTAGAATAGAATAAACTGTTTTTTGTCCGTTTAATGAAGCATGTGGATCCTGGAAAATCATTTGAATATTTCTGCGCAAAAATTTTCTACGTTTGTTTGTAATATGTTTACCAGAAATAATTTTGTCATTTAATCTAACAAATCCATTGTAATCTTCATATAGTCTTAATAATGTACGACCAACAGTGGTTTTTCCAGAACCAGATTCCCCAATAAGTCCAACAATTTCACCTTCATGAACATCAAAAGAAACACCATCAACAGCTTTGTTAATATATCCTTGATTAACAAAATATTTTTTTAAATTATCAAGGGATAAAATTGTTCTCTTTTTATTTTCTTGTTCCATGTTTTAATGCCTTTTTAAATGCGTCTAAACGTTTTTGTAATTCTTCTGAAGGTGTAACTTTTGGTGCTTTTGGATGTAACAATCACGTTGCTGCATAGTGAGTCTTAGTAATTTGAATTAATGGAGGCTCTTTTAAATAGTCGATTTCAATTGCATATTCATTTCTAGGAGCAAATGGATCACCTAATGGTAAATTGGCCATATCAGGTGGAGTTCCCTGAATGGTATATAACCTTTCATCTTTATTCTCAGGTATTGCTGAAATCAAAGCTCATGTATAAGGATGTGCTGGTGCTGTAAAAATTTCTTCTTTAGTACCTTTTTCAACAATTTTACCAGCATACATAACGTAAATGAAATCACAGAATTTAGCAATAACTGAAATATTATGACTAATTAAAATAATAGAAATGCCCATTTTTTGTCTAATATCTTCAAATAAAGCAAGGACTGATGCTTGAACTGTAGGGTCTAACGCTGTAGTTGGTTCATCAGCGATAATAATTTCAGGTTTTAAAGCAACAACCATTGTAATAACAATTCTTTGTTTCATACCGCCAGAAAGTGTATGAGGATATGCAAAAAAGATTTTTTCCGCATCTCTCAAACCAAATTGTTTCATTAAACCAATTAAATAATTTTTCTTTTCAGATAATGGTTTATGTGACCATTCAAGATTATTATTTAATGCATCAAGTAATTGTTTTCCAATAATTCTTGTAGGATTTAAGCTTGTTAAAGGATCTTGCGGAATATATCCAATTTTTGAACCTCTAATGTATTGTCAGTATTTTTCTTTTTTAATCTTTGTAAGTTCCCAATTATTAATTTGCATCTTATCTGCAGAGATAATTCCATGTTCATTAACATTAATTAATGTTTTTGAAGTAACAGATTTTCCAGAACCAGATTCACCAACCAATCCAATAATTTGTCCACGGTAAACATCTATATCTACACCACGAACAATGTGAATAATTTTGTTCCTTCCTATTGGAAAACTAACATGTAAGTTTCTAACCTCTAATAACTTATTTGGTTCTTCAAAATCAGGAGCAGCTCATGAATTTTGAAGTTGTTTTATTTTTGCATATTTTTTTTCATCTATTTTAGTTTTTAAAACACTTGTTTTTTGTTTTTTTGATCTTACTTTTACATTTTCATTATTTTTTAATTCAATATCTTGTTCTTGATTCATAACTATCTCTTTCTATTAGACATTCTAATAACTTTAGGGTCAAGTGCATCATGAACACCTACAGCTATAAAGTGTAGTGATAATGATAATGATAATAATATTATTGCTGGTAAAAGTAAAATTCATAAGTTAGTTGAAACATATTCAATTGAAGCAATTAACAATTGCCCTAAGTTAACATCTTCGGTTTCTTGGAAAAATCCTAAGAATGCTAATGATGCAACACTAACAATAATTGATGGAATTCTTCTAACAAAGTTAGTTGCAACTTTTCCAATAATCGCTGGTAATGCATGTGAAAATACTTGTCTAGTTGTAGAAGCGCCGATTGATTTAGCAGCTACTATATATTCTTCATCTTTAACAGTGATGATAAACATTCTTGTTGCAGAAACAGGTCCTGCTCAACCAGTAATTATTAATGCTCCAATTAATGCTCATTGTGTTGTTCCAAAAATTGAGATGAACAATAATAATCAAATAAGTTCAGGCAATGCTAAGAAAATATCAATAACCCTCATTAAAATAGTGTCTAGCTTTTTACCTGCATGGAAACCTAAATATGCACCAATTGAAACCCCAATAACAGTTTGAATTGTGGCAACAATTAAGGCAATTTTAATAGCACGTCATGTTGCATATCATGTTGTTATTCAAACATCTGATCCTTTTTTAATAGCCTTTGCAACATCACTACCTACTGAGAAAGTCCCCAAAAGAGGTCTAAGATTAGGAAGTTTACTCTTAATTGATTCAATTAAAGCATCAGTAATAGGCAAACCTTCATTTTTCGCATTTGTCATTCTATCTCATAAATATTGGGCTTGATAGTATGCATAAGCATTGTAATTTGCTACATAACTATATGGTCCGAAATTTCCAGAATTTTTAATAGCATCCAAATCAGGAACTTCACCTTCAATGGTTAAAGTGCTAATAAAGAAATCAAAATATTTTCTTTGGTTAGAAGGCATTGCCGCAATTGCTTTAACTAATTTAGCGAACGGGTTGTTTGTTCCATCATATGCTTTAAGAACATATGGTGAATTTATAGGAGGTAACCCATCAGTATATGATAATTCACTAAGAGGCTTATTAGGAATAATGCCATATCTAATTCTTGCAAAGAAAGGTATTAATATTGAACACAAAACTAATGCAATAAAAACCAATAGAGCAATCACAACAGCGGGATTTGTAAAAAACCTTTTTACAATTTCAAATGCAAGTTTTTTAGGCTTTCCTGCAATTGATGTTAAATTTTGTCTTTTAGATTGAGCAACAAAATCAAACTTATCTTGAAGTTCCTGACTAATTTTATATTTTTTATTAAATTCTTTGGGTGTTAATTTAGTCATTAGTATTAACCTTTTCAACAGTTATATTTGCATTTGCAAAAATGGAATTTCTAATTAGTTGATTTTGTTTTTCTTCTTTTTCTTTAAAGTATTGTTCTTTCTCGATTTCAATTTTTTCTTTTAAAGTTTTTACATCATTTTCATATTGTTGCAATAAATTTTGTTTTCCTTGTTCAAATTCATTAGGATTCTGATCCTTTAAATTTGCTGCAAGTTCAGAAAGTTTGTATTCTAAATTGTCTTTCAAATAGTCAAATTCTAATTCATTAGCATTTTTTAATTCTCTTACTAATTTGTTTCTATGATTTAACATTTTGATAAATAAAATGTAATTTTTCTTACTTTTAGCTCCATATGTAATTCTAGGGTCCAAAATTGCATACATAATATCGACAATTATTTCAGAACCAAATGAAATTGCAGAGAAGAAGAATGTAGAGAACATAACTACAAATAATTCACCATTAGGAAAGGCATAAGTTATTGTTTGACTAGTTCCCGGAATACTTCAATATCTTTCTACAACAATACTTCCAGCTAATAAGAAAACAAATGATGGAAAGACAATGGCAAACAAAGGAATTGATATATTTCTTAAAACATATTTTGTAAATATTTGTTTTTTACTTAATCCTTTTGTTTTAGCAATCAAAACATAATTTGAAGTTAAAACAGTAATAACTTGGTTTCTTGAATAAGTTGTATAAACAGCAAGAGAACCTAAAGTCATAACTAAAATTGGAGGTAAATATGCTACTATTACTTCACCAATTGGTTTACCTTCAGAAAATGATGGTACAATAGGTGAAATTTTTAATTTAGTTGCTATTGCAATTACTAAAGGAGCAATAACAAATGATGGTAAAGCAATAAATATTAAAACAAAAATATTTATGCTCGTATCATGCCAAGTACCACGTTTGTATCCAGCTACAACACCAAGCACTGTTCCAAGTATTGCACTTATAACAAATGCAGGCACCGAAACCACAAGAGTGTAAATTAATGGATTAAAGAATAATTTTGTCATATTGGTAAATATGATTGAATTGGGGTTATTCTTTGGATCATATAGAAATCCAAAGTCACCTTTAGTCAAAATATTACCAATATATCTAAAGTATCTTACAATTATTGGCACTGGATGGTCTTTACTATACATAATACCGTGCTCGATTCTAAGGCGCAGCAGGACAGCATCATAAGTTGGTTTAATATGTCCTGTTGCTCCTTCAACTTCCCTTTGAGCCACTTTTGAGAGCGGATCAGGAGCAAATAATGCTACCAAATTGAAAGTTAATATCGATATAATAAATAAAGCAAGAATAGCAAATGCTATTCTTTGTCAAATGTATTTAAACATAAGACACTACTTTTTATCAATGGTAATATCACGGTAAGGGGTAGTAGAACCAAATATTGTAGGCATTTTGTAATACTTGTTTAGTAAAGAAGGTGTTAATTTCTCATTTAAAACACCAATTCTGTTGTTATATGGATCAACATTTAGATATGTTGAAAGTTCGGTAGTTAATTTAATGATATCTTCATTTTTTTCTTTAGAAATATAGTCACGTCAAAATAGTGAAATAAATTCTGAAAAGTCAGTTGCATTTGCAAATGGAATAGGGTTTCCATCAGCATCATATTTCATTTCATATCTACCAGTAGTTGTATTCTTTTCAAATGTATATTCATAAAAACCATATCTTAAGAATCTATATGAATCTGCGTTGCTAATTTTGTCTAAGTCTGCGAATGGCACTGGGCTATTTACAGGATGTGCTGTTTGATAAGTAAATATAGCTTCTGCTAATTTCTTGAGCATTGGGAAATTCTTATCAAATGTTGCATTATTAGCATTTTTAATTGATACCAATGTTTGAAGTAATTGAACTCCTGAAGTTAAACCATCAAATCCAGATGCGGAAGAGTTATAGTCATAGCCTCAGCCTGTAAAATCGATTCCGGCTGTTCCATTATATCTAAAGTTTTTTCATTGTGTTTCTTTGTCTTGAGTATATGGAGTATATTTAAATTTCAATCTTGGATTTAATTGACTATAAAAAGTAGCTAAAGTGTCTAATGCATTCTTGTATTTTGCATCTAAGTTTTGTCATGGAAAGTAAGTTTCAATAGTAAAGTCTTGGCCAGCTAATGATGGATTTTCAGTATCAAATTTAGCAATCAACTCTGTAAGTTTTTGTTTTAAAACGTCAAATCCAGCAGATCTCATTTTTTCTAAATCAGTTGTTCCAGTAACATCTGCATTCATTTCTGGAGTTATTGCACTAAATTCATTTCCATTTTTAATATATTTAATTAAATTACCATCTTTATCATATGCAGATAATGCATTAACTCTTTGGTAGAAATCATTAATGGTTTGAGTGTTTTCTTCAGAACCACCTACATATCCATCTTCAGCTAATTTTGCAACTCATGGTTTAGTTGCACCATTTTTTCTTAAATATTCAAAAAAGTTTCAGTTAACAGCAGCATCTAAAATTGTTCTAAATGAAAGACCTGTACCTCTCACATATGCATCTAAAGTTTGTTTTCCGTCTGCAATTTCTTGTCTTGTTGAACCATATAGCATTTTTGCATAAGCATCATTAAATAAGAATCAATTATTTAAATCCGTTCCTTTTGGAGGAGTTTTTACCAATGGTTGGGTGTTAAAAATGTAGTTTGCATTTGCTTCATTTATATCCATAGTAAATCTATATCCAAATCTAGCTTTATCTTTTAAAATTTCTGCTTTTTGAATGTCACTTAATTGTGAATAAGGGAATGAAGTCACATCACCATTTTTATAGAATGTAAATTGATTTTTGTAAAATTGTTCTTTGTCGATTTCAGATGATTTTGCATATTTCATTCTTATTTCTTTCAGATTATTATCTGCATTAACTCATTCAGTGTCCCAGTAATTTGAATTTTTCTTATATGATCTTCAGTAGTTAGTTGCATCATATGTTTCTGCATAATATGGTCCAGCAAATAATGTTGTCATTGTTGATACACCATATCAGTAACCACCGGTTTGTCAGAATTTACCAGTATGAGTTTTACCGGGACCTAATTTTGTCTTAAGATCTGAACTTACTTCTTCATTCAAATAGCTATAGAATTTAAATTTTTCAGGATGTTCATTCATATCATCAATATATTGTGATGATACTGTCATTCAATCGTAGTTAGAAAATAAACATTTATCTCAAAAGTTTCTAAATTGACTTTTTGTATTTGCATTCTTATCTTTAGCATCAAATGTTACAGCATCTTCACCATTATATTTGGTAATAAATTTACTTTCATCTGAAAAATCACTAGAATTTAGGTTGAATACTTTGTATAAATATTCATTACCATAACTATCATTGTCAGTAAAAGTTTTTGAGCTAGGTTCACATAATTGTTTATTAGCTAATTCGTCAAGTTCTTTAGTTCCACCATTAGCAATTCTTTCTTTTTGAGTGATTAATTTGGTTCTTAATCAAGTGTAGTAAAAGTCACGTGCAACAACTTTATAAGGAGTTTTTTCGCCTTTGTGGTTTGTATAATAAATGTTATCCTTAATTGTAAATTGCATCTTTACAGTATTTAATAAGTCATTTCAAAATGCTTCACTGTTAATTGATTTTGAATCTTTTGATGTAGCTTTAATTGATGATTTTGAATAAGTTCCATCTGATTTATCAGCAGCAGGCCTTACTTCTGCATTATCATTATCATAAACTTTGGTTGTGCCATTTTTTAAAGTTAAAATAACTTCTTTTGCTAATTCAAGACGATATTTTCAAAAAGTAGGTTCTAAAATTTGCTTTTTGGCATTGATGTTTGCAGCATTTAATCCTGTTTTACTTAAAAATGTTGAATGTGTAAATTGTCATTTAGAAGTTTCTAAAAAACTACCATATGATCTACTTGCATCTTCATCAAATTCTTTTGGTGTATATGGTGAGTTATATTCATACACAAAACGATTTGACTTAACGTTATCAGGTAACCGTTTACATCCAGCGCTTAATAATACTGGTGCAACACCTAATATTCCAACAATAGGTGCTAATGTTCCAAATAACACTTTTGTTCTTTTGGTTTTTTCCATTGTATTGTTTCCTTTTTTTATATATTTTTACATAGACATAATATGTCTATAATTATTTTTATAATATAGTTTATATTATAAGTTAGTTTAATGTTTTGGATTGGTTTTGAATTTATTTTTTATTTGTTTTCATTAATAATTGGCTTTTTGGGAATTTTTTTAGTTAAAAATATGTTTCTTAATAGAGAAATTTTTCCTTAGTTGTTTGATTTTGCTGCAACTTTAGGACAACAAAATTTGAGTTTAAGTTCCTCTAAAAGCCAGATATTTAACTATTTTATTATTTTTATAAGCTTGATATAGCTTATGCTGAAACGGTTTGGGCATTTTTAACTTCTCCTTCAATATAGTTTTCATTTGCAAAAATTGACATATTGTTGTCGCAAATAATAACTAGATTCTTAATAATTAAGTTAAAAAATGCATGTGAAAAAATGCCAGAATCATAAGCTGCAAATGTCTTTGTATTGTACATTGTATGCAAATTAGGTTGTGTCATTTTTTTCCTTTACACCTTAAATATTACATTAATTTTTTGAAAAAAATACAAAAAAGTTGTATTATTTAATTAATTCATAAAAGAAATTTTGTGGATTAACATAGTTAATATCTTATCCGAGTAGCAATACTTATTTCTCTACATAATCTTTAAAAGATTCTGCGGAGTCTTTTTTTTATTTATTTTTAAAGTAAATAAAAAAACTATCAAATTAGTAATGATAGTCTTTCTTATTTATTAAAATTGAACTTAAATTATTTAATTTTATCGTTAATTGCTTTTTTAATAACCTTTTTTGCCTTATAAAAACCACAATATTTACATGCTTGGTGAGGAATAATTGGTTGTTTACATTGAGGGCATTCTGTTAAGGTAACTTCATCTAATGCATGATGTGATCTACGTAGATGTTTTCTTTGCTTAGATGTTTTTCTTTTTGGGGTTATAGCCATTTTTATCTCCTTAATTTATTTTAGTTTAGTAATATGTAAGTTTATTAATAAATATTAAACTAATTGAATAATTGCCATCTTTGCATTATCGCCTTTACGGTTTGCAACTTTAATTATTCTTGTATATCCACCATTACGGTCTTTATATTTAGGTGCAACAACTGAAAATAGATATTGTACTGCATCTTTTTTAGGATCTTTTGAAGGTTTATTAATTAAGTATTTGATTGCTTGACGTCTTGATGACAAGGTATTGATTTTTCCTAATGCAATCATTTTGTCAATTTTTGATTTAATTCTTTTTGCACGTTCTAATGTAGTTGTAATTTCAGAATGAATAATAACATCAGTAACTAAAGATCTCTCAACATGATTTCATCATTCAGAGTTTCTTCTAAATAATTGTTTTGGATTAGCCATTATTTATCTCCTTCGTCATTATCATTATTAGCTTCAGAACTTACTTCTTCACTGGCAGCTTTCTTTTCTTTTCAAACAGCTAATTTTTCAATAATATCTTCAACAGATTTCTTACCTAAGTTTTTAATGTTTGAAAGTTCTTCTTCTGTTAATTTAGAAAGTTCATCAATGGTATTGTAATTTGCTCTACGCAATGCATTTAAACTTCTAATTGTTAAATTCAATTTGTCAATTGAAATTTCATTTAAAGTAACATTTTCTTTCTTATTGGTTATTTCTTCAAATAAATCAATGGTTTGCAAGGCATCAATGTTTCCTATAATTTGGAAATGAGCAATAATAATTTTTGCTGCCTGTTCCATTGCATCTTTAGCATAAATTGTGCCATTTGTTTTTAATGTAATCTTTAAACGTTCATGTTCAATTGTTGAACCTGTATTTAATTCTTCAATATGAATTGCACAGTTTGTGACTGGTGAAAAGTCACTATCAATTGCTAAAAACTTACCATTTTTAATTTTTGAAGCAAGTTTTGGACCATATTCTTGGATTACAGATTTATTTTCTTCAAAATCAATATATCCACGACCAGTTCTTAGAAATAAATCAAATTCTAATGATCCACCTTTAGCGATAGTACAAATATATTGATCTTTATTTACAATTTCAAGTCCATTAGTATCAGCAATATCAGAAGCTAAAATTTCGCCTTCTTTAGTTGATTTAAATGAAATTTTTGCTAAATTATCTTTACCAAATAATTCTGGATTGTAAGTAAAATGAATTGCTCTTATATTTGCAATGATGTTGATAACATCTTCTCTAATACCACTAATGATTTCAAATTCATGTTCAACATTGTTGATTTTAATTGCAAATGGAGCTACTGATGTAATTGAAGATAGTAATGTTCTTCTAATAACTGTTCCTAAAGTATTTCCATAACCTCTCATTAAAGGTTCAATGACAAATGTTGTTTCAAAATCATTAATTTTTTCAGCTAATAATTCTTTATATGTAATTTTTTGAAATTTTTCCATATTTAATAATTTCCTTAATTTAATGATGTTATGTTATTCTCTGTTAAGAATCTTTTTAGGAGGACGAGTACCATTGTGAGGAGTTGGAGTTACGTCTTTTACTTCTTTAATTACAAGTCCACTAGTTTCAATTTGTTTACGTGCAGTTGATTTTCCAGGGCCTATCCCTTTAACTAAAATTGAAACTTCTTTAAGTCCAAATTCTTTTGCTTTTTCTAAAGCAGCAGCTGCAGCTAAGCCAGCAGCATAAGGAGTTTTTTTCTTGGTTCCTTTATAACCAATAGCTCCTGATGAGCTTCATGCAAAAACATTACCTTTTAAATCTGAGAATGAAACAATTGTATTTTGGTAAGTTGAATAAATGTGAGCAATACCTTGAGTAATTGTCTTTTTAACTTTTTTAGCCATTATTTAGTTGTTCCCTTCTTACCAGCGATTGTCTTTCTAGGACCTTTTCTTGTTCTTGCATTTTTTTGAGTACATTGACCACGTACAGGTAAGCCTTTACGATGTCTAATACCACGATATGATTTAATTTCCATTAATCTTTTAATATTTAGGTTAACTTCACGTCTTAAATCACCTTCGGTGGTGTATTTTTTAGCTTCTTCACGAATACGAGTTAATTCGTCATCTGTTAGATCTTTAACTCTTTTATCTTCAGAAATTTTAGCATCAGCACAAATTTTTGCAGCTAATGTTCTACCAATTCCATAAATGTAAGTTAATGAAATAACTACTCTTTTATTGTTGGGAATTTCAATGTTTAAAACTCTAGCCATTTTTTATCCTTGTCTTTGTTTGTGTTTTGGGTTAATACAAATAATTCGATTGATGCCATGTCTTTTAATTAATTTGCAATCTTTGCAAATACGCTTAATTGAAGCTCTAACTTTCATATTTTCTCCTTATTTTTGTCTATAAACAATGCGTCCTTTTGTCATATCATAAGGACTTAGTTCGACATCTACTATATCGCCAGGAATCATTTTAATATTATGTAATGTCATTTTTCCTGAGGTAAATGCTTTAATAGAAATTCCATTATCTAAAAGCACTTCATAATCTTTAGTAGAGAAAACTTTTGTTATTTTTCCAGACATTTTAATTGCGTCTTTTGCCATTTAAATATTATCTCCCGATAAAATGTATGCTTTATTATCTTTAATAAGCACAGTTTGCTCATAATGTGCTGTGTTATATCCTAATGGGTCTATCACAGTTCAGTCATCATCAGCAACTTTTACATTTTTTGATTTTTGTAAAATCATAGGTTCAATACAAATAACCATATTGTTTCTAATTAAAGGCCCTGCGTTAGGAATACCATCATTATAAACATATGGATCTTCATGTAATGATCTTCCAATGCCATGCCCTGTATATTCATCTGGGGTATAAAAGCCTTGTGATTTAATATAAGAACCAATAGCATATGAAATATCACCAATCCGTTTACCAACTTTAATTGCATTGAAACCTGCATAGAAAGCGTTTTTTGCGGTTGAAATTAATTTCTTATCTTGTTCTGTAATATTTCCAATTCCCTTGGTAAATGCAGAATCAGAATAATATCCTTCTCAAATCGCACCTAAATCAACTTTCACAATATCACCATCTTTAACAATATAGTTTGATGGAATACCATGAATTAGTTGTTCATTTACTGAGATACAACAAGTATTAGGAAAACCATATTGACCTAGAAAGGCTGGTTTTCCACCGCGTTTTTTAATTTCTTTAAAAGCAACGCTATCAATTTCTTTTAAAGAAACTCCTGGACTTATGAAATCATAAACAATTGTTTTAACTTCTGCCAAGATGACACATGCTTTTTTAATTTTTTCAATTTCTTGATCAGTTTTAATAATTATCATTTAACTCTCCAATTGCTTTTATAGTTTGTGATAGAACCTTATCAAATGCTTGATAACTATTAATTTTCACGACCCTAGCATTTTTCTCATAATATTTAATTAGAGGTGCTGTTTGTGTATTATAAATATTCAAACGTTTTTTAATAACTTCTGAATCATCATCAGGTCTTTTAATAACTTCTGTTAATTCATGTGAAATGTTATCACAATGAATTAAATCTTTTGGAGGATTAAATTGCATATGATAAATTGTTTTGCATTTAGGACAAATTCTTCTTTTTTCAAGTCTTTTAATGACTTGTTCGTCAGTAATTTCTAGTAAAACAACATAATCGATTTTGATGTCTAATGATTCTAATGATTTTAGAAATTTTGCTTGATCTAAAGTTCTAGGATATCCATCTAAAATAAATGGTTTATGTTGTGTATGCAAATTAATTAACGTTTTCTTAACAAGTTCATTAGTAATATCATCACTAACATAATTGCCAGCATCTAAAATTGATTGAATCTTAAGGCCAAGGTCAGTTTTGTTTTTAATTTCTTGGCGAAACATATCACCAGTAGAAAGTTGATAATATCCATATTTTTCAACCAATTTTGTTGCAACCGAGCCTTTTCCAGCACCTGGTGCTCCTAAAAACAACAAATTTGGTTTGATGTGCTTATATGAATCTATCATATTAAATCCTCTTCTTCTTCGCCATAAACTTCTTTAAGTTCTCTAATGTTTCTTCTTTTTCTTGCAAGTTCTTGTGATTTGTATCTTGCTTTAATTTGTTCGATAGTTTCATATGCAGTCGATACTAAAATCATAATAGTAGTACCACCAAATGCAATATTTGCAGGCATACCAAACATTTGTTGAACATATTGCATAGCACCTAAGATTATTAAATAAAATG
Organism: Metamycoplasma salivarium; assembly: GCF_900660445.2. GTDB lineage: Bacteria > Bacillota_I > Bacilli_A > Mycoplasmatales > Metamycoplasmataceae > Metamycoplasma > Metamycoplasma salivarium. The sequence continues at coordinate 22,332 of NZ_LR214938.2, read as the reverse complement.
ATGAGAAAAATGATAATCTTAACACAATATTTAATAAATAATCTTCTGTTTGATCGCCAGGTCTAATTCCCGGAATAAATGTAGAAGATTTTGCAAAGTCTTCACTTATCTTATCAATTCTAGATTGTTGAATTCCCATTAAAATGGTAAGTCCAAAGGTAATTAGAATAAATAAGAAGAATGCAAGTGGTTTAGTTAATTGAAAATTAGCATAAACTCAATAATAATATTTGCTACCTTGATCTGTTAAATTAGCAATCATTGTTGGTACTGATAAAATCATTAGTGCAAAAATGATACTCATTATCCCTGCAGGGTTAGCTTTAATAGGTAAGAAACTTAATTCTTTTTCTGATTTAGAAAGACCAGCACCAACTTGTTGAATTGGAACTCTTCTTTCAGCAATTGTAAAGATAATAACAATTAAAATTGTTAGCATATAACCTAATAAATAAATTATAAAGTTAATTAATTGTTTAACTAAGATTGCATGTTTTGCAGCGGAAGGTACTAAAAATGAAAAAGCAGATCTAAATGTTGGAATTAATGAATTTGCAATCCCAATAAAAATTAATAAGCTTGTCCCATTTCCAACACCTTTATTAGTAATTTGTTCTGATAAGAACAATGCAAAGAATGAACCTGCAATCAAAATTACTGGTAGGATGAAATATCCATAAACCACATTACCATTTGCACCAAATGCTTTAGTAACAGAACTAGCAAATGTAATTCCAAAGCCACCACTTTTTGGGTTTACTAATGCTTTGGTAATTAAAAATGCTTGAAAAATTGAAAAAATAATTGTTAGAAAGTATGTTATAAAGTTAATCTTAATCCGGCCTTGCGGTCCTGATTGACTTAACCTATGAATAGCTGGGAATGCTTTAGTCTGCAAAATCATCATAACTAAACTTGCAGAAATAAATGGAGAAATTCCTAAGGCCACAATAGAAAAGTTTCTAAGGCCTCCACCACCAACTAAATTTAAGATCGCAACAAAATCACTTTGTTGTGATATTTGATTTTTGTTTACAAGGTTAACACCTGGAATAGTAATTGTTCCAGCGGCTATAAATAATGTAAGAATTAATAAAGTAAAAAGAATTTTTTTGAAAAGTGAGTGGTTTGCTCATCAATCTTGCCAAGCTTTTGTCTTTTCATTAAAAAACTTGTTGATTGAAAGTTTTCTCTCAGTTTTTTTAGCATCAAATTCTTCAATTTGCTCTTCTTGTTTTACATTTTGCACATTTAAAGATTCTGAATTAGTTTCAGAATTCAAATCTTTTTGCAATGCATCGTTTTCATTAAGAAGAGCATTTTCTTTATTAAGGTCTTTCTTATTCTTTTTAGCCATTATTCAACCTCAATTTTGCCCCCAGCTTTTTCAATTGCTAATCTAGCTGTTTCTGAAAGTGCTGGAATTTTAACAGTTAGTTTTTTCGTTAATTGACCTCTACCTAAAATTTTAACAGGCATAGATCTTTTAACAAGACCATGTTCAAATAATGTTTCATAAGAAACTACTGAGTTAGCTTTAAATGTTTTTTCTAAATCATCTAAATTAACAATTTGGTATTCAACATGATTAACATTATTAAATCCACGTTTAGGAATTCTTCTGAATAATGGGTTTTGTCCACCTTCAAAGCCTAAACGAACTGTACTTCTTTTTGTTTGCCCACTTTGTCCACGACCAGCCTGTTTTCCTTTTCCGGCTGCATGTCCTCTACCAACACGATGTTTATCTTTTCTTGAACCAGCAGTGGGTTTTAATGTATGTAATTCCATTAGTTTTTCTCCTTTTGCCTTATTTAGTTAGATGTTTAACATCAATGTCACGTAGTTTAGCAATTTCTTCAACTGTTTTTAGTTGTAATAATGCATTAATAGTTGCACGAACAATGTTTTGTTTAGTTCTAGAACCATAAGTTTTTGTTGAAATATCAGTACATCCCGCAAGTTCAACAACAGCTCTAACAGTTCCTGATGCAATAATTCCAGCTCCTTTAGGCGCAGGGCGAAGTTGCACTTTTGAAGCTAAAAATTTAGCATAAACTTCATGAGGTATTGTTCCTTTAACAATTGGAACATTAATAATATTTTTTTGTGCATCTCTAACTGCTTTTTTAATTGCATCTTGCACTTCGTTAGCTTTTCCATGACCAAAGCCAACTTTACCTTTTTTATTTCCTACAACAACATATGCTGAGAATGAAAATCTTCTTCCACCTTTAACAACAGTTGTAACTCTAGCTACATCAATAACTTTTTCTTCATATTCTTGTTCAACGTTAAATGATTGCGTATCTTTTTGATGTCTAAATGGTTTTTTGTCACGTTCAGAATGTTCTTGTGTTCTATTGTCTTTATTTTGTAATCTAGTAGGACGAGTTTTTTTAGGTTCTGCTGATACTATTTTTGTAGGATTAGCAGTTTTTTCTTCGTTTATAGTTTTAACTTTAGCAGTAGAATCATTCTTTTCTGCATCTTTTAAAATCTTTTTAATATCTTGATCTGCCATTAGAATTTAATCCCTTCTGCTCTTAATGTTTCACAAAAAGCTTTGATTTTGCCATGGTAAATATAACCTGATCTATCAAAAACAATTTGTTTAATTTTAGCATCTGATAATGCTTTTGCAAAACCTTTAGCAACTGCTTTTGCAGCTTCTATATTGTTTGCATGTTTTGAAAGTTGTTGAGTTGAATATGATGCAATTGTAATATGTTTATCGTCGTTAATAGCTTGTGCATAAAAATGATGTAATGATTTAAAGACACAAACTCTAGGAACTTTTGCTGTACCTTTTGAAAGCTTGTTAGTAATTTTAAGGTGTTTTTTAACACGTTTTTGATTTCTTGATTCCATGTAATTTTCCTTTTAAAACTACTTAGCAGCAGTTTTCCCTTCCTTACGACGAATAATTTCACCTTTGTACATAATTCCTTTTCCTGAATATGGGCTTGGACGACGAATTTTTCTTATATTTGCAGCAAATTCACCAACAAGTTGTTTATCAATCCCTGAAATAATAATATTTGTAGGTTTTGGTAATTCTGCTTTAAGCCCTACTGGAATTTCAATTTGAATAGGATGTGAATATCCAGCAATAATTTCAATTTTATTTCCCATAAGAGTTGCTTTATAACCAACCCCTTTAATTTCGATTTCTTTTTTGTAACCTTTAGAAACACCGATGATCATGTTGTGAATTAATGCGTTTGTTGTACCATGCAATTGTTTTGTAGTTTTTTCTTCATTTAATCTTTCAGTTTTAACTTCATTATTTTCATAAGTAATTTTAATTAATGGTGAGAATTGAAATGATAATTGTCCTAATTTTCCTTTAACAGTAACATTAGAATTTTCAATTGTAAGTTCAACACCATTTGGAACATTTAAGATTCTTTTTCCGATTCTAGACATAATAAATACCTATCAAATAAATGCTAGTACTTCACCACCAACATTTGCCTTTCTAGCTTCTTTATCTGTTAGTAAACCTTTTGAAGTTGAAACAATAACAGTTCCATAACCACTTAAAACTTTAGGTAATGAAGTTGCTGGAGAATAAACTTTTAGACCTGGTTTTGAAATTCTTTTAAGTCCTGAAATAGCAGATTGATTTTGATTAATTCCCTTATATTTTAAAGTGATTTTAATTTCTTTAAAATCATGATTTTTTGGATTTTTGAATTCTTCAAAATCAGTGATGTAACCTTCTTTTTTGAAAATTTCTAAGATTTTCATTTTCTTTTGAGAAGAAGGAACATTAACTTCATGATATTTACGGGCAATTGCGTTTTTGATACGTACAAACATATCTGCAATTGGGTCTATAATAATCGCCATAATTATCAGCTCGCTTTCTTCATACCAGGAATTTTACCTTCATGAGCTAATTCTCTGAAGCAAATTCTACAAATTTTATATTTACGCAATACAGCATGCACACGACCACAAATTTCACATCTTGTATATTTTCTTACTTTAAATTTAGGTACACGTTTTGCTTTTGCAATTAATGATTTTCTAGCCATCTAGTACTCCTTATTTTGCAAATGGTACGCCTAAATGTTTTAGTAATGCTAAAGCTTCTTCATTTGTTTTAGCATTGGTTACTAAAATTACGTCCATCCCTTTCAATTTACGAATTTTATCGAAACTTATTTCTGGGAAAATAATTTCTTCTTTAACACCTAAAGCATAGTTTCCACGACCATCAAAACTTTTAGGGTTAAGTCCGTTAAAATCACGAACACGAGGTAAAGCAACTTCAATTAATTTAGTTAAAAATGATCACATTCGTTCACGTCTTAAAGTTACTTTTCCACCCATTGGCATTCCTTCTCTTAATTTTCAAGAAGCCAATGATTTTTTAGCAGTTGTTTGAAATGGTTTTTGACCTGCAATTTGAGCAAGTTCAACCATAACTTCCTCAATTGCTTTTGAGTTTGATACTTCATTACCGGCTGTCATATTAACAACAATTTTTTCAAGTCTAGGAACTTGCATAATTGAAGAATAGTTAAATTCTTTCATTAATGCAGGCTTAACGTCTTTTAAATACTTCTTTTCAAGTTCTAATTTTTTAGTTTTAGCCATTATTTATCTCCTGAGACATTCTTTTTAATTTTTCTTAAAAATCTTTGTTTTTTACCGGTTTTTTTATCAACATTTCATCCTACTTTAGAAGATACTGCATTTTTATTATTTGCATCTCCTTTTTTAACCATGTAAGCTACATTTGAAATGTGAATTGGAAATTCTTTCTTTTCAATTCGACCTTCTTGATTTTCTTGAGAAGGTTTGTGATGCTTGGTTTTTTTGTTAATTCCTTTTAGAATAACTGATTGTTTTGAATAATTAATTTCAATAATAGGTGCTACTTTTCCTTTATCTTCGCCAGTTAAAACAACAACCATATCATTTTTTCTTAATTTAGCAGCAGACATTATAAAACCTCCGGTGCAAGTGAAATGATTTTTAAATAACCTTTTTCACGTAGTTCTCTAGCAACGGGACCAAATACCCGTGTGCCTCTTAATGAACCATCTTCTTTAATCAAAACAACAGCATTATCATCAAATCTAATGTATGAACCATCAGGACGTTCTAAGCCACGTCTAGTTCTAACAATCACAGCTTTAACAACTTGTCCTTCTTTAACAATCCCAGTAGGAATTGCTTTTTTAACTGTAACTAGAACAACATCTCCAATGTTTGTACTTCTAACAATCGAACCTCCGAAGTTTTTGATGATCATAACTTCTTTAGCACCTGAGTTGTCAGCCACATTGCATCTTGAAAATTCACTAAGCATTATCATTACCTCCAATAGCATGTGATCTAACTTCTACTAATCTAAAATGTTTGGTTTTAGATAAAGGACGAGTTTCTTGAATTTTTACAACATCACCAATTTTTGCAATGTTATTTTCGTCATGAACAGCGAATTTTTTAGATTTTTTAAATCTTTTTGCATAAAGTGGGTGTTTTTCATATGTTTCAACTAAAACGGTTGCAGTTTTTGCATTTTTAATACTAATAACTGTACCAACTAAAATTTTTCTATGATTTTCTCTAGCCACAGAAGCTTTCTTTTCAACCTTAGGAGCTTTTTTAGGTGTAGATTTTTTAACTACTGGTTTTTTAACTTCAGCGCTAGCAGATTTTGCTTCTACCTTAGCTGTTTGTCTTTTGGTAGTTGTAGTTTTTTTAGCGGCTGCAGGTTTTTTAGCAGCAACTTTCTTTGTTTCTTCAGCCATTATTTATCTCCTTTTTTAGTAGTTGCTTGTTTTTTAGCTTCAGGTTTTACTTCTTTTTTAGTTGTTTTAGTTGTAGTTTGTTTTTTAACTGTAGGTTTTGAAGATTCTTCTTTAGTTTCTTTTTGTTGTCTTTCAACTTTAGGAGTTTCTTTCTTTGCCACAGTTGCTTTTTTATCTAATTTAGGTTCAGAAGTTTTTGGTTTTTCTTCTTTAACTTCAACTTTTTTAGGTTTTTCTACTAATGTTTTTTTAGTTTCTTTTAATTCAGCAACTTTTTTAATATCGTTTAAATATTCATTAGTAGTTTTTTGGTTTAGAGCAGTTAATGCTCTAGCAATTGATTTTCTAATAATATCAATACGGTGTGTTTTGTCTAATTGACGAGTTGCATTTTTGAAACGAAGCGAGAATAATTCAGCACGATATTCAGCAACTAATTCTTCAAGTTCTTTAACTGATTTATTAACTAATTCAGAATATTTCATATTATTCTCCTTCCTTAATTTGAGCAGGTTTTTGTTCCTTAGCAACAATCTTTCATGTTACAGGAAGTTTATGACCGCCTAATCTTAAAGCTTCTTTCATAACATCTTCAGTATTTCCTAATACTTCAAACATTACTGTCCCTTCTTTAACAACTGCTACTCATTCTTCGGGACTACCTTTACCAGATCCCATCCGAACACCGATTGGTTTAGAAGTTTTTGACATATTTGGGTAAATTTTAATAATAACTTTACCTTCACGACCCATATGACGAGTAATTGCAATACGGGCAGCTTCAATTTGTCTTGCAGTAATTCATGCTGATGAAGTTGATTTAATTCCAAATTCACCAAATGTTACTGTATTGTTTCTTGCGGCTTTAACTTTGTCATGACGAATACGAAACATTTTTCTATGTTTAGTTCTTTTCGGTTGAAGCATGTTTTTCACCGCCTTTTCTATTAAATTGTCTTCTTGGTTTTTCTTCTTTTGATTCTAATAAATCTTCTTTAGAATTATTTTCACCAAGAGAAACTCATACTTTGACGCCCAAGATACCATAAGTTGTTTTAGCAGTAGTTACTGCATAATCAACATTTTGTCTTAGTGTGTGAAGTTTCATTTCACCTTCGGTATAACCTTCAGTTCTAGCCATATCAACACCGTTTAAACGACCAGCAACTGAGGTTTTAATTCCTCTAGCTCCAGCTTTTAATGCAGCTCTAATTGCAAATTTTTGTGCTAAACGGAAATTACCACGATTTTCTAATTTAATAGCAATTCCTTCAGCTAATAATCTTGCATTTAAATCAGGACGTTTTAACTCTAATACATTAATAGTAATATTAGCTTTCTTGTTCCTAATAAATTTCTTTAATAAAGTATTTCAAGTTTTAATGTTTTCACCGTTTGTTCCTAATACTGCAGCAGGTTTTGCTGTATATAAAGTAACAACAATATCATTTGATTGAGATCTTTGAATTTCAACTTTTCCAATTAAAAATTCACGAACTTTTTTATCAAAGAAATCATAAATCTTTTGATCTTCTAATAAAGAAGTTGCAAATTGAGCTTTATCAGCATATCAAACAGTATTATGAGGTTTGGTAATACCATAACGAAAACCATTTGGATTAACTTTTTGTCCCATTATTTGTCTCCTTCTTTTTTAGTTACCTTTTTTGTTGCAGGTTTTTTAACATTTGCTGGTTTAGAAACTTTTGCGGTTTCTTTAGGTTTATCAGTTTTTTTGTCTACAGATGTAGTTTTTGTAGTTGCTGGTTTCTTTGCAGCAGGTTTTGGTGATGCTTTTTTATCAGCAACTACTTTTTTAGTAGTAGCTTCTTGCTTTTTAGGCTCTTTTGCAACTTCTTTAGTTGATTTTAAAGTTGCTTTTGCTTCTTTTTTGGCTTCAGTTGCTTTAGCTTTGTTAATTTCTTTAGCTTCTTCAGCAATAATGTCGTTAACTGAACCAATTTCTGCTACTTCAATATAGAAATGTGAGGTTCTTTTTAATATTGCGAATGCTCTTCCTCTTGCATGAGGTTGGAATCTTTTTAGTGTTGGTCCATCGTTTACTAGAAGTTTTGAAATATATAATTTTGTTGCATCAAGCCCAGCATTGTTTGTTGCATTAGCAATTGCTGAATTTAACAATTTTAATAAGATAGAAGAAGTTTTTTTGTAAGTATTACGTAGGATATTCAATGCATCAGTAACTTTTCTGTAACGAATTAGATCAGCAACAAGTCTAGCTTTTCTAGGGCTCACTCTTTGCATTTTTACAGATGCATTAGCAGATTTAGTAAGAATTTCTTTTAAAGACATGATTTTACTTCTTTCCTTTATCTGCACCATGGCCATTAAAGGTACGTGTTGGTGCAAATTCACCCAATTTGTGTCCTACCATATCATTTGATACAAATACATCAATAAAAGCATGACCATTATGAACTTGGAATGTAAGTCCAATAAATTCAGGATAGATTGTTGAACGTCTTGATCAAGTTTTAATTGGACGTTTAGGGTTTTTGCCTTCAACGATTGCCATAACTTTTTTCATTAAATGATCATCAACAAATGGAGGTTTTTTTAATGAACGAGACATTATTTAGTATCCTTTCTTCTTCTAATAATAAGTTTATTTGATGCTTTTTTGGTTCTTCTAGTTTTCACACCAAGAGCTTTTTTACCTCAAGGTGTCATTGGACTTTTACGTCCAATAGGTTGGTGGCCTTCACCACCACCATGTGGGTGATCATTTGGGTTCATAGCACTACCTCTAACAGTAGGTCTAATTCCCATAAGTCTATTTCTTCCGGCTTTTCCTAGATTAACTAGTGAATGTTCTTCATTACCAACTTCGCCAACGGTAGCACGGCAAATACCTAACACTTTTCTAACTTCACCAGATTTAAGTCTTAGGATAATATATTTTCCAGATTCGTCTTTACCTAAAATTTGTGCAGAAGAACCAGCTGAACGAGCAATGATTCCACCTTGTTTAGGTTGAAGTTCAATGTTGTGTACATAAGTACCTTCAGGAATATTTTTTAATGGAAGTGAATTTCCAATTTGAATGTCAACATGTTCTCCTGAAATAATTTGTTGACCAACTTTAATACCTTTAGGTGCAATAATATATCTTTTTTCACCATCTTTGTAAGCAACAAGAGAAATGTTTGCTGATCTATTTGGATCATATTCAATTGTTTTTACTGTTGCTACAATGTCATCTTTGTTTCTTTTAAAGTCTACAATCCGGTAGAACCTTTTTAATCTTCCACCATGATGACGAGTTGTGATTTTACCTTGATTATTTCTTCCCGCATGTGTTGGAAGTTGTACAAGCAATGATTTTTCAGGTGCATGGCCTGATAAATTTGCTTGATAATCAAGAGAAGACATATTACGGCGACCATTTGTATAAGCTTTAAATTTTTTAATTGCCATAATTTCTCCTTTTCTTAAAAATATTGTTTTCTTTTAAGAATGCTTTTCGGCTTTATTTTGTTTCTTTTTTAGTAGCAGGTTTTTTAACTGCTTGTTTTTTAGGCGTTTCAGAACTATTTGTTTTTGCTTTTGAAGTTGCTGTTTTTTTAGCAGGTTCAGAAGCTTTTTTAGGTTCTTCTTTCTTTTCAGATACTACTTTAGTTTCTTTAACTTCTTTTACTTTAGTTTCTGATTTTGGTTTATTTTCTACTTTTTTAGTTTTTGCTTCAGCTGCTTTTGCAATTTTTTTAGCCGCTTTCTTTTCAGCTTCTGACATTTCGCTAGATTGAGCTTTTTTAGCTTCTTTTTCAGCTAATTTAGCTTGTTTCTTAGCGGCTTCTGCTTCTTCTTGGTATAGAATAATCTTTGATTTTTCATCAAGTTGAACATATGCTTTTTTAACAGCAGGTTTAAATCCTTTTGAACGACCTAAACTTGCGGCTTTTTTGTCATAATTAACAACTCTAACGTCTAATACTTTAACATCAAAGATAAATTCAATTGCTTGTCTAATTTCAACTTTATTCGATCTAACATCGACTGCAAATGTGTATAAGTTTTTAGCTGATCTTAAATTTTCAGTTTTTTCTGTAAGAATTGGATATTTAATAACTTGATTGAAATTCATTATTTAACCATCCCTTCTAAATATTTAACATCTGCTGCAGATAATACTAATACATCAGCTGCAAGTAAACTTTCAACCGATAAACTTGTAATTTTAGTTACATGTACATTTGGTAAGTTTCTAGCTGATAAATAAATGTTTTCATCGTTTGTAACAACTAATACATTGTTTAATTCGGCAAGATTTTTCTTTGCAAGTTGAATTAGTAAGTCTCTAGTAGAAGGTGCTTTTAATTCAAATTCATGAACTAATACTGCTTTATCAGAAGCTAATTGACTTAGAACTGATAGTAAAGCATTTCTTCTAACTTTTTTATTTACTTTTAAATTGTAATTTCTTGCTGTTGTTGGACCAAATACACGTCCACCACCAACAAAGATAGGTGATCTCATAGATCCAGCACGGGCATTACCAGTACCTTTTTGTGCTCATGGTTTTTTACCAGTTCCACTAACTTCGCCACGATTTTTAACTTTGTGAGTTGCAAAACGTTTTGAAGCTCTTTCTGATAATATTGTGTCAAAAACTGCTTGTGGATAAACTTTAGTTAAACCAAAAACTGATTTAGGCAAAGTTACATCAAAACTAACTTTTTTAGCAATTTTAGGAGTTTGAACTTTAACAGTAACAGGTTTTTTAGCATCAGAAGTTGTTTTTGCAAGTTTTGAAGTAGGTTTCTTAACTGCTGGTTTTGTAGTTTCTTTAGCTACAGTTTTTTTAGTAGTTTCAGCCATTATTTATCTCCTTCTGATGTATTTGCAGCATTTTTAGCTTCTTCTTCAGCTTTTTGTGCTTCTTTTATTTTTGATTTCATTTCAGCAACTGTCATTTTCATATTAAAATCAAGGTTGTATTTTTTAGCTTGTTCAAAAAGTTCATTTTTGATCAAAGCTTCTTTAAGATTAAGAAGTGTGATTTCTTGTTTCTTAACTGAAGTCTTTTTAGCTTTTCTAATAACCACTAATGCACCTTTAGCACCAGGAGTTGAACCTTTGATTAAAATAAGATTTTTTTCAATGTCAACTTTAATGATTTCAAGATTTTGAATTGTTACTTGTTCATGACCCATATGTCCAGGCATTGTCATTCCAGGTCATACACGGTTTCCCATAATATCACCAATTGATCCAGTTTGTCTAATCGGTTGTGATCCACCACCACCACCATGAGATTTAGGACCAATGTGTTGGTTATATCTTTTAATAGTCCCAGCAAATCCTTTACCTTTAGATATAGCTGTAACATCAACTATTTCTCCTCCACTAAATAATGAAGCATCAATAGTATCACCAAGCTTATATCCAGACATGTTCCGGATTTCTTTTACGAAGCGCTTAGGTGTTGTGCTTGCTTTTTTGAAATGGTTAATTTCAGGTTTTTTGATTTGTGATCTTTTTTTGTCTTCCAATGCAAGTTGGGTTGCAACATACCCATTTTTTTCATTGGTTAGAACATTAGTAACAACATTTGGTTTAACTTCAACAATAGTTACCGGTATTAAGTTACCATTTGAGGTAAATAGTTGAGTCATTCCAACTTTTCTTCCTAAGATTCCTTTCATATTTTTCCTTTCTATAAAAAACAAAAGTCTGCTAATGATTAATTAACAGATTTCAAATTAACTTGAACTCCAGCTGGAAGTTCTAATCTTTTCATTTTGTCTACAAGAGTTGCATTAACTGCTTGTAGAACAATTAGACGTTTGTGTGTCCTACTTTCGAATTGTTCACGAGATTTTTTATTAATGTGAACTGATCTTAAAATAGTAATAATTTCTTTTTTAGTTGGTAAAGGAATAGGACCAGATACTTTGGCCTTTTCTGATTTTGCTAATGTGACAATTTTCTTAGCAGCTTCATCAACTAGATAAGCGTCAAAAGATTTAATTTTAATTTCTAATTTCATAAATGTGTTCTCCTTGTCCATATTTTTGAACTAACTCCGCATAAGTTCTCGGTCACAAAGATGAACAACTAAGCTTGGTGTCCCGTAATCTTATGTTTCAAAGTTATAGTTGCATTAGTAATTTTATACTAAAAATATTTTTTTTCACAAACTTACATAAAAATTTATTTTATAAATAAAATAGTGAAATTTTAGAACAATTTTAGCATAAAAATGCGCCTAAAACTATGCTGTTTCATATTAAAGTTTTCACAAATTTTAGTTATAATTTCAACTGCAATGTGAAAATATTTAAAATCTGCTGCAGACCAAAATAGTTGGCTAAAACATGCTGGTAAAGAACTTGTTTTTTGAGGTCGTTCTAATGTTGGAAAATCAAGTTTAATTAATGCTTTAAGTGAGACAAAAATTGCTAAAACTTCAGCAACACCAGGCCACACTAAATTAATCAATTATTTTCAAACTAACAATAATAAAATTATTGTTGATTTACCAGGTTATGGTTATGCATCACTAAACAAAAAACAACAAAATAAGATTGTTGGAATCATTGACTTTTACTTTAAAAATGGTCAAAATAATAAAGAAGTTTGCATCTTAATTGATGCCAAAATTGGCTTTATGCCAATAGATGTTGAAATGATTGAGTATCTAAAATCATTAAACATTAAATTTAGCATTATCATTACCAAAATTGATAAAGCAAATCAATCACAAAAATATAAGGTTAAAAATCAAGCAATGTCATTAAGTAATGATGTTGAAATTTTTCTAGTTTCTGCAACAAAAAAGATTGGACTTAATGATTTAATTGAGTTTTATAACTTGTAAAATTTGCTTTTATTTTTAATAAATTAAAACCTAAAAATTAATATAGTAAAATAGTTATACAGTAACTTCATTTTAATAATCAAGGAGATAATAATGATCGATAAAAAATATGACGAACCTACATATTTGCAAAATATGGATAAATGATTTAGAGCGGCAAATTATTTATCTGTTGCACAAATTTATTTGAGAAATAATCCATTACTAAGAACTAAACTAAAAAAAGATGATATTAAGTTATATCCAATAGGACACTGAGGAACAATTCCTGGCCAAAATTTTGCATATGTACATTTAAATAGAGTTATTAATAAATATAACCTTAATATGTTTTATATTGAAGGCCCAGGACATGGCGGCCAAGTTATGATTTCAAATTCATATTTAGATGGTTCATATTCTGAAATTTATCCAGAAATTCCTATGTCAGAAGAAGGAATTAAAAAACTTTGCAAACGTTTTTCATTTCCAGGAGGGTCAGCTTCTCATGCTGCTCCTGAAACTCCAGGTTCTATTCATGAAGGGGGTGAACTTGGATATTCATTAAGTCATGCATTAGGTGCTATTTTAGATAATCCAGATGTAATTGCAGCAACCGTGATTGGTGATGGCGAAGCTGAAACTGGGCCTTTATGTGCTGGATGATTTTCGAATGTCTTTATAAATCCTGTTAATGATGGTGCAATTTTGCCTATTTTACATTTAAATGGAGGTAAAATCTCAAATCCAACTATTTTATGCCGTAAAACTAATAAGGAATTAAGGGAATATTTTAATGGTATGGGTTGAGAACCTATTTTTGTTGAAGGTGATAATCCTAAAAAAATGCATGCTTTAATGGCTAAAAAATTAGATTTAGCAATTGAAAAAATTTTGTCAATTCAAAAAGAAGCAAGGAAAAAACCTGCAAATGAAGCGTTAATGCCTAAATGACCAATGATTGTATTAAGAACTCCAAAAGGTTGAACTTGTCCTAAAACTTGAAATGGTGAAGCTATTCAAGGTAGTTTTAGAGCGCATCAAGTACCTATTCCTGTTTCTGCATTAGATCCAAAATATATTAAAGAACTAGAAAAATGACTTAAATCATACAAACCACAAGAGTTATTTGATTTAAGTGGAAAACCTATTAAAGATATTCTAGAATTAGCTCCAAAAGGTGCTAAAAGAATGGGTAAAAATCCGATTACTAATGGTGGAATTAACCCTAAGCCTTTAGCATTAGATGATTGAACAAAATTTGCCTTAGATATTAAAAATCCAGGCGAAATTAAGGCACAAGATATGGTTGAACTTGGTAAATATTTAGCTTCATTAATTTCTTTAAATCCACATAATTTTAGAATTTTTGGTCCTGATGAAACCAAATCAAATCGTTTGAATGCAATTTTTAAGGTAACAAATCGCCAATGACTTGAACCAATTTCAGCAAAATATGATGAATGGATGTCTCCTGAAGGTAGAGTTATTGATTCACAATTATCTGAACATCAAGTTGAAGGATTTTTAGAAGGTTATGTCTTAACCGGAAGACATGGAATTTTTGCAAGTTACGAAGCTTTTTTGAGAGTTATTGATTCTATGTTAACTCAACATATGAAATGACTTAAAAAAGCAAGTGAACTTAAATGAAGAAAGCCTTATCCTTCATTAAATGTAATTGCAACATCGACCTCATTTCAACAAGATCATAATGGTTATACACATCAAGATCCTGGCCTTTTAGGTCATTTAGCTGATAAACGTCCGGAATTAATTAGAGAATATTTACCTGCTGATACAAATACTTTACTAGCAGTAATGAATAAAGCGTTTACAGAAAAAAATGTCATTAATTTAATTGTTGCTTCAAAACAACCACGTGACCAATTTTACAATATAAATGAAGCTAAAGAATTAGTTGAAAAAGGCTATAAAATAATTAATTGAGCTTCTAATGTCAAAGATAATGATGAACCTGATTTAGTTATGGTAGCTTCTGGAGTTGAACCTAATTTAGAATCATTAGTTGCAATTTCTTATTTACACAATGCATTCCCTAATTTGAAAATTAGATATGTTTATGTACTTGATCTATTAAGATTGAAATCACCTTCATTAGACCCTAGAGGCATAAGTGATGAAGAATTTGATAAAGTATTTACTAAGGATAAACCAATTGTTTTTGCATTTCATGGTTATGAGGGATTAATTAGAGATATTTTATTTTCAAGAAAAAATCACAATCTAATTGTTCATGGATATCGTGAAAATGGTGATATTACAACAAGTTTTGATATTAGATTTTTATCAGAAATGGATCGTTTCCATATTGCTTACGATGCCGCAAAAGCAGTATATCAAGATAAAGCAAATGAATTTTTAAAAACATTAAAACAAAAAATGTCTACACATACTGCATATGTTAGAGAATATGGCTATGATATGTCTGAAATTATTAACTGGAAATGAAAAAATATTAATTAATTTATGTTAAAATATGAAAATCAATTTGTAAAGTAGTAAAGGAAAATTATGAAGAAAGATATACACCCAAAATATGGTGAAGTTAAGGCAGTATGTACTTCATGTAACACAGAACATGTTTTTGGCTCAACCGCTGAAAAAATTAGTGTAGATATTTGCTCAAATTGTCATCCATTTTACACAGGAAATCGTTCAACTGCTAAAGCTAGAGGACGTGTTGAAAGATTTAACAAAATTCTTGAAAAATCAAATACAAAAAAATAATTATTTATTAAATCAAAAGGCCTATGTGTTAAGCATAGGTTTTTTATTAATTTCTCTCACATGCTTTTTAAAAACCAAAATATGAAGTAGAATTTAAGTGTATAAGGTGAAGAAATGAAATATCCAAAGATAATAATTAACGAAACTAAATTTTTAAATAACATAAAAGTTGCAATGCAAATTTGCAAAGAAAAAAAGATTGAAGTATTGGCCGTTACTAAAGGTTTTTGTGGAAATAAAAAAATGGCTGAATTGTATGCAAAAGCTGGAATTAAATATTTTGGTGATTCAAGACTTGAAAATTTTGATGTTTATAGCGACATCAAAGGACATAAACAATTATTAAGAATTCCATCGCTTTCTGAAATTCCTGATGTTGTTAAAAAATGTGATTCTAGTTTAAATGGTGATATTCAAACAATTAAAACAATTAGTGAATATTGCATTTTAAATAAATTAAAACCTCACAAAATTGTTTTGATGATTGATTTAGGTGATCGTAGAGAAGGCGTGTTACCTAATGAAACTATGAAAGTAGTTGATGAAATCATTAAATTAAAAGGTGTTGAATTAATTGGTTTGGGTTGTAATTTTGGATGTTATGGGGCAAGAATTCCATCAGATTGAGCTATGAAAGAATTTGTTGATTTACAACATAATATAGAAAACAAATATAACCTAAAATTAACACATATGTCTGGTGGAAATTCATTAAGTTTACATTTAGTTTGAGAAAATAGAATGCCTAAAGAAATAAACTTTTTGAGAATGGGTTTTGCAATGATTTTTGGGACTGAAGATATGTATCGCAAAACAATTCCTGGTATGTATCGTGATTGCTTTAGATGTGAAGCAGAAGTTATTGAGGTTGACTATAAAAGTTCAATGCCTGTAGGTGAAGCTGGAATTGATGCTTTTGGTCATAAACCTCATTTTGACGATATTGGTGATATAAAAAGAATTATCTTAAACATTGGAAAATTAGATACTGCTTTTGATGCGATGTATCCTAGAGACCAAGATCTTAAAATTTTGGGCGGATCAACTGATCATTTAATCATTAATGCAAATGATTCAAAAATTAATTATAAAGTTGGCGATATTGTTACTTTTGATCTAGATTGAACATCACTTCTTTATTTGTTTAATTCCAAATATGTGGAAAAAGTTTTTGAAAAATAGGCCTGAATTTAAGACCTATTTTTTATATTTTAAATGCAATAACTAAAGCCAACATTATAAGTTGTAGTTTCACTATTGTCCCATTTATAAGTTTGGTCTTTAGTTTTGATTTCACCTTTTGGTGCAGTAGTTGCTTTAACTGTTCCAATAATTGAACTAATTAAACTAATTCCTGCTGGAACTAGTGAAGTTATTGCCGCAATTACTGAAGAAATCGCAAATCCACCTTCCAGGGTTTTTAATTTGTTATCATCAACTTTTACAAATTTGTTCATTTTCCTCCTTTACTATAATCTTAATATTGAAAGAAAATAACAAATTAAAAATGAGAAACATTTGTGAAAGTAAAAAAGAAGGTTACTAATTAGTTATAAAACTAATAATCTTGCCTTCTTTATAAATTTCTTTAATAATTTTTTTGCCTTCAAGTCATTTTGAAACAGAATTAATAGCCTTTGCATTATTTAAAACATCTATTTCTTTTCAGTTAGGTAAAATCTCAATTTCGCCACGAACTTTCCCATTAACTTGAATTCCAATCACAGGATTTTTTGCAATTATTTTTTGTTTATCAGCATAAGGTCATATTTGTTGATCTAATGGTTTTTCATGCATTAAAAATAATAATTCTTCAGCTAAATGTGGAGCAAATAAACTAAACATTACAACAAATTTTTTAAGTGCAGATAATGTGTTTATTTTTTCTAAAGTAGTTAAGAAATTAATAAATACCATCATTTTACTAATAATTACATTGAATTTGTATTGTGATAAATTTTCTTCAACATCAACAATTAGTTTATTGATTTCGCTTTCAAGTTCATTAGATTCTAATAAAGGGTCTTGGTTTTGGGGCTGAATAAAATAAGAAATTTGATTATAAACTCTATCTAATCATCTTCTTATCCCATCAAGAGAATCAACATTCCAAGATTTGCTATCAACTAAAGGACCCATAAACATTTCATAAGTTCTTAAAGCATCAGCACCATGCGATTCAACATATTCATCAGGATTTATTACATTTCCTAATGATTTAGACATTTTTTGACCATCAGTTCCTAATATTAAACCTTGGTTAATTAATTTCATAAATGGTTCTTTAGTAGGAACTAAACCTTTATCAAACAAAAATCTATGTCAAAATCTAGCATAAAGTAAATGCAATACAGCATGTTCTTGACCACCTATGTATAAATCAACAGGAAGTCATTGTTCAAAACGCTTTTTAGCTTCTTCGCTATCTAATGGAAGATATGTGCCATCATCGTTTTTAAGAATATAAGCTAAATAATATCAACTAGACCCTGCTCATTGTGGCATAACATTTGTGTCATGTGAGAAATATTGCTTGCCAATTTTAAATCTTGTTCATTCTTTTACATTTGCTAAAGGGCCTTTGCCATCATTTGAAGGTTTGATGTTATTAATTTTTGGAAGTTCAACAAGTTCTTTAACCAAATAAATATTATTGTTCTCATCGTAAATAACAGGAAATGGTTCACCCCAATATCTTTGTCTAGAAAACACTCAATCATGTAGTTTGTAATTAACTGATTTTCTAGCTTGTCTTAATTTAGATAAAGCTTCAAAGATTTTTTCACTAGCATCATTATTTAGCAATTTGTTTGCAATATCACTATTAATGTGTTTGCCATCCCCAACATAAGGTAAGGGTTCATTTGTTTCAATAATTGAATTAATCTCTAAATTGTATTTTCTAGCAAATTTATAATCTCTTTCATCATGTGCAGGAACAGCCATGATTGCACCTGAACCATAACTTTTTAGAATGTATTCCGAAATTCAAATAGGAATATCTTTTTTGGTTAGTGGATGAGTTACATATGAACCTGTAAAAACACCAGTTTTTTCTTTTGAAGGATTTGTTCTTTCTAAATCGGTTTTAAGTTTCATTTGAGAAATATATTTGTTAACCAAGCTTCTAAAAGTTGAAGTGGTTATTTTTGAAACTAAAGGATGTTCCGGACTTAAAATGATTGCACTAACACCATAAATCGTATCTAATCTAGTGGTATAGGTTGTGATTGTAGTGGTTGAATTTTTTATTTTTCAAAAAACATTGTATCCTGCAGATTTGCCAATTCAATTTTTCTGCAATTGAACAACACTATTAGGTCAGTTTACTTCTTTTAAACCATCTAAAAGTTCATTTGCATACTTAGTAATTTTTAAAACTCATTGATCCATTGGCTTTTTAACAACAGGAAAATGTCCACGTTCACTAACTCTAATTCCATCAACTTCAACAACTTCTTCGTTAGCTAAAACAGTGCCAAGTCCTTCACATCAATTAACATCAATTGATTCAATGCTTGCTAATCCTGCCTTGTAAAATTCTTTAAAAATTCATTGCGTTCAGTAATAGTATTTTGGATCAGTTGTGTTTATTTCTTTATCATAATCATATGAAAAACCCAAAGACTTTAATTGTCTTCTGAAATTATCAATGTTTTTGATTGTAAATTCATTTGGATTGTTACCAGTTTTTAAAGCATATTGTTCAGCAGGAAGTCCAAAAGCATCTCATCCAATTGGATGCAAAACATCATATCCTTGTAGCCTTTTGTATCTACTAATAATATCTGTTGCAGTATATCCTTCTAAATGCCCAACATGTAATCCAGCACCTGATGGATATGGAAACATATCAAGAATATATGCTTTTTTATTATGAATATTTGTCGTTTTGAAAGTCTTATTTGTTTCTCAAAATGACTGTCATTTTTTTTCTATTTCTTTATGGTTATACATAACATTAAATTATATAAACATTTTTTTCTATTAATGTAAATTAATTGAAAACAAAAATTAAAAAAAGCAACCAATTTTGGTCACTTTTAAAGTCATTTTTATGAAATGGCTGCCCCAGTTAGATTCGAACTAACGGATGATGGCACCAAAAACCACTGCCTTTCCACTTGGCTATGGGGCAAAATGGTGGAGGGGGAGGGATTCGAACCCCCGAACCGTTAGGAAGTGGGTTACAGCCACCCGCGTTTGGCCGCTTCGCTACCCCTCCACAATTTACGATAAGTATTATATACTAAAACTTTTAAAATTAAGAAATTTTTAGGTTGATTAATTTGGCTGCAATTGTTCCATCATTTGTTGCTGTTGTGATTTGACGAACAGTTTTTTCAATAACATCTCCAATTGCAAATAAATTAGGTTCTTTAGTTTCCATATTTTTATTAACAACAATAAAACCTTTACTATCTAATAGTGTTTTGTTGCTAATAAATGACGTTGCAGGTTTAAATCCAATGTATGGAAAAACTGCATCAATTTTCATTTCAACAATTTTGTTATCAATACTAGCTTTAATTTTTTCAACTTTATTAGTTCCTAATATTTCTAAAATCACTGAATTTTCATGGATGAACATATTTTTTTGAGCCCTAACTTTTTCAACAATTGATTTTTCAGCAATAATTCCATCACGAACAAAAATATGCACTTCACTAGCTAATGCAGACAAATATAAACCTTCTTCAAAAGCAGAGTTTCCTCCACCAATAATTGCAGTTGGCTTGTCTTTATACAATGTACCATCGCAAACTACACAATATGAAACACCTTTATGATTAAATTTTTCAATGTTTTTAACTTGTGTAGGAACTAAATTTTGCATACCTGTTGCAACGATTGCAAATGGAGCATAATAAATTTTGCCATTTTCCAATGTCAAAATTTTTCAATTCTTTTCATCAGATTCTAAACTAGTAACTTTTGAAAAAACAAAGGATGTACCTTGCAATTTAGCTTGATTATACATAGAAAATGCTAAATCAACACCGCTTATACTATTAAATCCTGGATAATTTTCAATCTTTGATTGTTCTGCTAATTTTCCACCTGGGTTTGTTCCTTCTATTACTAAAACTTTCACATTATTTCGTGCTAAATAAATTGCTGCAGTAAGACCTGCAGGGCCTGCACCAATAATTAGAACATCAAAGTCCTGAATCATTTTCTCCTTCATAATATCTCTCCTTGAATAAAAAATTCCAACTAGTTAGTTGAAATGGTTTCTTGTTGGTCCTTATTTTTCTTCTTAAACTTAAATAAATTTAAAAATCAATTTCCTTTTTTAGCTTTTTTGTCTTCTAAAATATTAACTGGTTCAACATATTTATTTTTTTCTTCATAAATAATGAAATAAAATACTTTTGCTAATTTATCATTTCTAAATGCAGGAATCTTATAAACACTAAAATCTAATTTTAAAATAAATTCGAATAATGCAATCATAAAGACACCAGTAACAATGTAAAACGCAGCAATTACTTTATAAATTGTATAACTATTTCCATCACGCAATGGTTCCATACCTTCACGAATAATTCCATAGTATAGAACATAAATTCCAGCAGTTGTTCCAGGGCGTAGTCAATTATAGTAATTTAATACTCAAACAATTAGAATATAAGCAACCAAGTTTGCCATAGATTCATACAAGAACAATGGTAAATGATACTTGCCACCAATGTACATATGTTTCCTAATAAGTTCAGGTAAAATCTTAAACGCTAATGAATCAGGAGTCATTTCGTAACCATAAATTTCGTGGTTTGCAAAGTTTCCTCACCGTCCAATTGATTGACCTATTAAAACAGCTGGTAAAATAATGGTAAATGCTTTTCGTAAGTTGATTTTTCTTCCACCTTTTGAAAACATCAAATAAACCACACAACAAATAGTAGCCGTAATTACTCCACCATGGATTGAAAGCCCACCTTCTCAGATAGCTCAAAATCGTTTAACTGTCTCTCATTGTTTATCAATAGCTTGTTGAATAATAAAGACTAATCTAGCACCTAAAAGTGCAGTTGGCAAAGCAATGAAAATTAAAATTGCTAATTGTTCAAATGGATATTTTTCTCTTTTTCAAAAATATCAAATAGTCAAAATTGCAGTTAGCATCCCCAACATCATAGTTAAAGAATAAACATAGATTGGGCCTAACTTTAATTGAACGCCAGCAAAATCCTTTGGTGTCATTGCTATTTATGTCTCCTTTACATACTAAATAATTTACTAATTATAATATAAAGTTTTTTATTTAAATTAGATTAATCAAATTGAATTTTATATGTCTCCTTGCTCTTTCAACATTTTTTCTATGTTATTAACTAATTTAGTTGAAAAAACACCATTTTTTGTTTTAAACTGGTCAAATAAATAATCAAGTTCGTCGTATAGTCTATGAATTAACTGAAATGAATAATGATATTTTGTAATTGATTCTTTAAAGTCTTGTCAATCAATGACATTAAATTCTTCATCAATATAACTTTTGACATCAATGTCAAAATCAATATATTGAATAACATTGTTGTTAATATAGAAGGGGCTCGATAAATTAACGTAAATATAATTGTGTTTGTTTTCTTTTAATGTAACTGTTGCATTATAGAATTTATTTTTTGCAAAGAAAAATAGAATTGGATCTCGTGCAATTCAATTAATTTGTTGTTCTGCAACTTTACTTTTTAATAAAAGTAAGACAACAAAATCTTTTAAATTTGCAATGATTTTTGCACCTTCATATTGACGATATAATGTTCCGTCGTATTTAAATGCTTGAATACTTATAATTGAACCTATATCAAATAGATGTCTTAATGTTTTTTTATGTTTACGATTTTGTAATGTTTCTTTTCTATCATCAAAATTGTTTTGACTAAAAGCGAAATTAGTTCTATTAGTTTGGTTTAAATTTTTAGATTCGGAAACAAGTTCATCAAAGCTTTTAAAGCCATTGTATTTATCATCTATTTTCAT